>NZ_CP157483.1:3004372-3605246 GCF_045348425.1 Pedococcus sp. KACC 23699 | reverse complement strand
GCCCACCCCGCGCCGGCTGCGCCACCCGCTCGCCTACCTGCACACCCCGATGACGTGACGCCGATCAGCTGACGGAGGTGTCCACGTACTCCGGGGTGAGCTCGGTCCAGCGGGCGTGCCACGCCCGCGCTGGCGCCTCCGGCGACCACCCCTCGGCGTGCACCGGACCACCGCTCGCGAGCGACCGCCCGAGGTCCTCGAGGTGGACCTGCCAGCCGGCTCCATAGAAGTGCAGCCCGGCCAGCGGTATGCCGCGCTCCTCGACCACCAGCCTGGTCCGGGCACCCTCGGCCGTGAGCCACGCCTCGATCTGGGTCTCGTCGTCGCTGCCCGGCTCAGCTGTCACCAGGAGGTGGTGAGGTGCGTCGCACACCTCGATCCGTGCGGGGCCGCTCCAGGAGCTCGTGAAGGTGGCGTGCACCGACCCGCCTTCTCGCAGGTCGCCGGACACCTCCGCGATCCAGCGGGCCAGCCGCTCCGGCGTGGTGCACGCCTCCCAGAGGTCGGCGATGTCGGTGTCGTAGACGTCCTCGACCCGCACCGCCCCACGGGTCTCGTCCAGGGTCCGCATGCTGCCGATGAGCTTCATCCTCGTGCCTTCTTTCCTCGTGCCACCTCGGTGTGCAGGGCGTCGAGACGGTGCTGCCACAGCGCCCGGTAGTCCTCCAGCCACTCGTCGACCTCGACGAGGCCCTCCGGCCGCAGGCTGTAGATCCTGCGCTGCGCCTCCTGACGGACCTCGACGAGCCCGGCCTCGCGCAGCACCCGCAGGTGCCGGGAGACCCCGGGTCGCGCGATAGGCAACGCACCGGCCAGCTCGCCCGCCGTCGCCGGGTGGTCCCGCAGGATCTCCAGCACCGTGCGGCGGCTCTGGTCGGCCAAGGCCTGGAGCACCACATCCATGCGGTTGAACGTACCGCTCCTGTTACGTACCCGCAAGGGTACGCGCGAGGATTGTTCATCGGCTGTTCGGCTGGTGCACCCACGCCAGATCGCTGGGTTTGGCGTGTCGCCCCGCGGGTAGGACCCGGTGGACAGGCGAGGATCGGACCGCACGATTCGCTCCCACGACCAGCCCAGCACGCAGCGTCGGGCGACAGCAGAGACGGACAGCCGACCGCCCGGTGACGGGCACCGACCGAGAGGACACAGGGTTGCTCTCCCTGACCTACTTCAGCACCGCGTCCAGCGACCTCTCCAAGGAAGACCTCCTGGAGCTGCTCGAGCGGACCCGCTCGAAGAACACGGCACTGGGCCTCACCGGGGTGCTGCTCTACTCCGACGGGAACTTCGTCCAGACCCTGGAGGGTCCCGAGGACGTCGTCGAGGACGCCTATGCCCGGATCTCGCGCGACCGGCGCCACCACGGCCTCTTCGTAGCGCTGCGTGAGGAGATCGAGCAGCGGGCCTATCCCGAGTGGTCGATGGGCTTCCGCGAGATCACGCGCGAGGAGTCCGGATCGGTGCCGGGCTTCACTGACTACCTCAGCGCCACCCCTGGCCCTCGGCAGTCCGGGCAGAACCGCGCCGAGGTGTTCCACCGGGCGTTCCGCACCTTGATGCCCTGAGGCTCCCTGCCCCACCCTGCAGGGGGCACCTCCGTCCCGCCCCACGCACATCGCCGCAGATCAGAGTGGGTGCGAGACGTTTCGCCGTCCTCCGCGCGGGTAGTGGTGACAGTGACGCGCCAAACCGTCCGCGCGTCCTCGAACCCGATGACAGGACTGGACTGGACATGAGCGAGATCCACACGAGCACATCCGCACCGCACGATGACGGCACACGGGAGCTCGGCGCCGTGGAGCTGACCACCTCCCCGGACGCCACCCGGATGAGCGGCTCCTTGGCCGCCCCGGCTGACGGAACGGGCGCGCAGGACCAGGGCACCACCGACGTCGCCAAGGACGAGGCCCGCGCGACCGCCGACCAGGCCAAGGAGGGCGCCCGATCCGTGGCCCACGTGGGCAAGGACGAGGCAGGCCGCGTCGCCCAAGAGACGACCCAGCAGGCCAAGGAGCTGTGGCAGCAGACCCGCAGCCAGCTGCTGGACCAGAGCGCCGAGCAGCAGACCAGGGTGGCCCAAGGCCTTCGTTCCCTGGGCGAGGAGCTCTCCGGTATGGCTCGCGGCTCCGAGCAGCAGGGCGTGGCGAGCGACCTCGCCCACCAGGCCTCCCAGCGCATGAACGACGTCGCCGGGTGGCTGGACGAGCGTGACCCCGGCTCCTTGGTCAGCGAGCTCAAGGGGTTCGCCCGCCAGCGTCCGGGAACATTCCTGGCCGCCGCCGCGGTGATCGGCCTAGTCGGGGGTCGGCTCAGCCGGGGCCTCGTCGCAGAGCACCAGGACTCGACCGACAGCGGCAGCCCCGCATCGTCGGGGCCGGCTGCGGACGCCCTCGGTTCCACCGGCGTCCCCGCCGTGGACCACAGCACGACGGGCTACTCCGCGTACGGGTCGTCGACCGGGACCGCCCCGGCCGCAGGTGACCACCCGGTGTCGGAGAGCCCGGCGGCGGGCACCGGCGAGTACCTGCGATGACCGACCAGGATCGACTGGACCAGGCCCAAGGCAGGTCCCTCAGCAACGTCGGAGAGCTGTTCGCCGACATCAGCCGCGACCTGTCCACCTTGGTGCGCCAGGAGATGGAGCTGGCCAAGGCCGAGATCCGCGAGTCCGCGACCCGCGCGGGCAAGGGTGCGGGGATGCTCGGGGGCGCTGGAGTGGCGAGCTACTTCGTCCTGCTCTTCTTGTCGATCGCCCTCTGGTGGGGACTCGGCAACGAGATCGGCCGAGCTTGGGCCGCGCTCGTGGTGGCCGTCGTCTGGGCGGTGATCGCCGGCGTGCTGGCGAGCATCGGTCGACGAGAGATCAAGCAGGTCAAGGGAATTCCACAGACGACAAAGACTGCGCGGGAGATCCCCGCTGCGCTCAAGGGAAATGAGGAGCACGCATGAGCACCAACCCCGACGACATTCGTCAGCAGATCGAGCAGACCCGCGGACAGCTGAGCAGCGACGTCAACGCTCTCGGTGAGACCGTGAGTCCTTCCAACGTCGCCCGACGCCAGGCCGACAAGGTGGGCAACGTCGCCACGTCGGTCAAGGACCGCGTCATGGGGACGGCCGATGACTTGCAGGGCAGCACCTCGGACCTTGCGTCGGGCGTCGGTAACGCCCCCCACGCTGCGGCCTCGCGCGCACGCCGGTCGACCGAGGGCAACCCGCTCGCGGCCGGCCTCATCGCCCTAGGCGCGGGATGGCTGCTGGGTTCGTTGCTGCCGGCCTCCGAGAAGGAGAAGCGTGCCGCGGCATCGTTGCAGGACAAGGCCCAGCCGGCTGTCGACGAGGTCAAGGCCATGGCCAAGGACACCGTGAGCGAGCTCAAGGAGCCGGCACAGCAGGCTGCGCAGAGCGTTCAGGAAGTCGCGGTGCAGGCCAAGGACACCGTCGTCGAAGAGGGTCGTTCATCGGCGGAGGACGTCAAGAGCCAGGCGCAGGACTCCTCGGAGAAGGTGCGCTCCGCCCAGCAGTCCTGACTGAGGCCGCCCGCGGCCTGCCGTCCCAGGGGGGCGACAGACCGCGGGTTCAGGGCGGGAGTGCCTGCCCGACGGAGCGGCCTGCCGTCCCACACGGGACGGCAGGCCGCTCTCGTTGCTGCGACAGGGTGTTAGTCGTTGTCCTCCTCGCCGCCACGGCTCTGGCGCAGCTGCCGTCCGCGCTCGACGTCCTCGTCCTCCTTCGCCCGCGACTTGTCGCTGGTCCGGGTGTCACGCGGCGGGAGCTGCAGGGTGCGCTCAGCCGCAACACCGGACTGCAGCTCGCGACCGCGCTCGAGCTCGCTGTCGAGCTCGGCCCCGAACAGCAGGGCCAGGTTGGTGATCCACAACCAGAGGAGGAACACCACGACCCCGGCCATGGCGCCATACGTCTTGTCGTAGCTCGAGAAGCGAGAGACGTAGAAGCCGAACGCCGCCGAAGCGACGACCCAGGCGACGATGGCGACGAGCGCGCCGACGCTGATCCAGCGGAACCGCGGCTGCTTCACGTTGGGCGTCGCGTAGTAGAGGATCGCGACGACGAGGGCCACGGCCACGAGGACGACCGGCCACTTGCCGATGTTCCAGACCAGCAAGGCGGTCGAACCCAGTCCGATCGCGTCGCCGACGGCCTTGGCCGCGGGACCAGTGAGGACCAGCGCCATCGCGACCAGCGCGACCAGGACGAGGGCCACCAGGGTGACCGCCAGCATGACGGGGCGCAGCTTCCAGAACGGTCGTCCCTCCTTCACCTCGTACATGCGGTTCATCGCGCGCCCGAAGGAGCCGACGTAGCCTGAGGCGGACCAGAGCGAGGCCGCGAGCCCCAGGACGAACGCGACACCGGCCGCGCCGCTGCGGCCGGCCAGGGACTGGAGCGTCGGTCCGAGGGTGTCGGCTGCCGACGAGGCGCCGACGTCGCGCAGGATGCCCAGCAGCGTGTCGACGGTCTGCTGTCCCTGGCCGAACAGGCCCACGAGCGACAGCAGGGCGATCATCGCCGGGAACAGCGCGAGCACGGAGTAGTACGTCAGGGCCGCAGCGAGGTCGGTGCACTGGTCCTTGCTGAACTCGCGCAGCGTCTTGCGCGCGATGTAGCGCCAGGACTCCTTGGTGACGTCGGCGGGCGTGCGTGGGGCGTCCACGTCCTCGTCACCGGGCGCTTTCGCAGGGTGGTTCGTCGTGTCGTGGGTGGTCATGTCCTGCGTGTACCCGCCGAGCCACCTCTCAACCGCGAACGGGACCAGGAGTCCCTCAGCGCTCCACCGCGGGCAGCTCGCGAACCCGCGCCAACAGGGCCACCGCGTCGTATGGCGCGCGTCCGTCGGCGTCGTTGTCGAAGTACACGTAGGCGTCGCGCCCCTCGGCCGCCCACGCACCGAGCTTCGTGGCCCACCGGTCCAGGGAGCCTTCGCAGTAGCCGCCCGAGTAGAGCGTGGTCTCGCCGTGCAGCCTGACGTAGCCGAAGTCGCTGGTCACCGCCTCGAACCTGGGCCACGTGCCAGCGCTGTCGGACTCCACCAGCGCCACCGCGTACCTCGAGAGCAGCTCGCTCGCCCGGGGGTTCGCGAAGCTCTCGTGGCGGGGTTCGAGCGCGTGCCGCACCGGCGTCCGGGGGTCCACACCCGGGGCGAGCCGGGTCAGGGCCCGTGCCTGCGGCACCTTGTCGTCGTGCCGGGCTGCAAGGTCGGCGACGTCCTGGGCGGTGCGTGGGAGCAGGGCGAGGAAGGTCTCCAGCTGGGCGGCGTCGAAGGCGAGCCGGGCCGGCAGCTGCCACAGGGTCGGCCCCAAACCCGTTCCGAGAGCGAGGATCCCCGACGCGCAGTGGTTGGCGAGGGCGGTCTCGACGTCCACGAGCTTGCGCAGGTGCGTGATGTATCGGCCGCCCTTCACGGCGAAGATGAAGTCGTCCGGCGTGCTGGCCGCCCACGCCCGGAAGCTGTCCGGTCGCTGCAGCGAGTAGAAGGACCCGTTGAGCTCCAGGGTGTTGACGCGCTGCGCGAGGTGTCCGAGCTCATCCCGCTGGCGGAGGCCGACGGGGTAGAAGTCGCCCCGCCAGCGGGCATACCGCCAGCCGGAGGTGCCGATCCGGATCTGCCCGCGCCGCGTCATGCGAACCTCCTACCCGTTCCATGGTGGCCCCACACGGTCGGAACGCGCGCTCGACGCATCGCCCACCTCCTCGCACCCGTCGGGGAGCGCACGGACCAAGAGGATCGATGCGCCGAGGTCACGCAGGCCTGCCAGCACGCCGTGCAGGGCGGCCTGGTCCACCAGGGGCCCGGTCAGCGTCGAGGTGCCGTCGCGTTCGTGGCACACGGTGAGCCCACCGAGGTGGGCGGACCAGTGCGGGTCGAGGTGTCCCCCGACGCGGAGCTCGTAGACCGTGCTCACGACCGCTCCCCCGCCAGGGCCACGGTGCCCGAACGGCTCTCGCCGGAGGCGTGTGGGCGACGGATCACCCACTCGGCGACGGCGAGGTTGATCGCCCAGGCAGCGCCGCGCGATGCGTCGAGGGCCAGCGGGCCGTCGCCGAGCACGGCCCCACCGACGCCCTCGGTGAACACCTGGGTGGCGGCGCCGAGCGCGATGGCGTAGGCGCGCACCATCCACGCCCGGTGGCCGGCGACGTCTCCGCGCCGGATGGCGGCCACCCCCAGCCCGAGGGTGGCCAGCAGGGCCGACCCGAAGGCGATGCGCAGGACCAGGAGCAGCGGACCGGAGTCCGGCTGGGGCGCGAAGAACAGGGTCAGCCACAGGGCCGACAGCGCCACACCGGCCCCGGCCGCGACCAGCACCCGTCCGGACGCCCGGTGCCAGCCCGGCCGCCTGCGCCGGAACCCGCCGACGAACTGCAGCGAGCCGAGGAGGGCGAAGACGGCCGCACAGACGATGTGGACCACGACGGGCAGCGGGGAGGCGGTGAATCGGGCATCGGCCGGGATGAGCTGCGGTCCGCCCGCGAGCCCGACGAGCCGGGCGGCGCCGGCCAGGACCGGGAGGGCGCTCAGTGCCATGAGTGCGGCCGGGACGCGCCACCCCCGCTGCCGGGCGGTCATCGGACCGAGGCCCGCACGCGCGGTGCCGCGGTCGAGGAGCCCGCGGCGGCGGGCGTCGACGCACGACGCTGGTCACGCCACAGCGAGACCCCGAGACCGACCAGGGCCAGCCCGGTGGGCACGGCCATCGGCCGGTTGAACGACTCGGGCAGCATGCCGAGCGCTGCCGTCGAGATGGTGCCGACTCCGAGCAGGACGGCAGCCCACCGGGCCAGGACGGCGGCGCGGAAGGTGGCGATGGCGAACAGGACCCCACCACCGACATACGTGATCGCCATGAACACGAGCACGAGCTTCATGGCGCCGATGTCTCCCACGGGATGACCACCGGCAGCGGCGACGATGACGTCGTTGGCGTAGCCGGGCGACGTCTTCGCCACGGTGGGAAGGACGAAGGCGGCCAGGAACTCGGTGCCGAACATCGCGAGGTACCCCGCGCTGAACACGAGGTAGCCCACGAGCCCGAACACGCCCGACTGGCTGCGCTGGCGCAGGTAGATGCCGGTGAACCCGGCCAGGGCCAGAGCCGACATCACCACCTTGGCGGTGCTGCGCACGACCCAGTCGGTGGTCAGGGCAGAGGCCCCGACCATGGGCGGGTGGTTGATCTGGACGAGGACGAAGATGGCGCCGGCCACGGCGGCGGCGATGCCCGCCGCCTGGCCCAGTCGGGAGGTGGTGATGGTCATGGCGGGGTTCCTTTGCTGACTCGCCCCAACCGGTGTGCTGGGGACGGTCCCAAGCTAGGAACGGTCGTGGTGACGGCGAATCACCAACCGAGGTGACCGACATGGTGATGTGGTCGTCGCGGTGCCCGCTCAGATCAGACCGAGCTCGCTCGCACGGCTCACCGCGGCACGACGGGTCCTGACGTCGAGCTTGGTGAAGATGTGCTTGGTGTGCGTGCGCAACGTGTTGACCGAAACGAACAGCTCGCGGGCGATCTCGGGCCCGCTCAGTGCCGTGGCGAGCAGGACGAGAACTTCCCTCTCTCGGTCGCTGAGCCCTTCGACCGCCGTGGGTGCGGGCACCGCGACCACCCGCCGGTATGCCGCGTGCCTGAGCGTGCGGGCGTCGGCACCGGCGGTGGGCATCCTCTCGGCGGTCGCGAGGAGTCGGTCCATGGGTTCGCCCTCGTCGAGGAAGAGGCCGACGAACCCTGCGGGCACGGCCCGGACGAGGGCTGCCTCGAGGTGGGACAGGGCCGCGCGCCGGTCACCCGCGGCGTCCTGCACGAGCGCCTGCAGCATCCAGATCTCGACCAGGCTGCCGTCCCGCCCGCCCTTGGCTGCGTCCGGGACCAGTCGCTCGAGCCGGAACCGGGCCTCGTCGAGCGGGGCTCGCCCGTCGCCGGATCGCTCATGGGCTACTTGGTCGTCGCCTGCCCCGGGGTCGCCGGCTCGGTGCCGCGCCAGCAGCAGGCGCACCAGGGTGAGCTGGTCGTACTCGTCGAGGTAACCGGGCTCGTCCACCTGCTCGACCTCGCGCGTCCTGGCCCAGTCCGTCGCGTCAGCCAGCCGTCCCTGCGCGATCCTCACCCTCGCACGCTGGGCCGCGACGGGATGCAGCTCCGGGAAGAAGCCGGGCAGGTGGAGCTGCTGCGCCCGGTCGAGCAGGTCGACGGCGGCCTCGAGGTCGCCCTGCGCCCTTCGCAGCCGGGCCGCGGCCACGAACCAGCGGTACCGGTTCTCGAACAGTGACGTCGACTCCCCCAGCGACCGCGCCGTCGCCAGGTGTTCGGCCGCCGCGGCGAGGTCCCCCTGCTCGAGCAGGACGTCGGCCAGCCCGACGTGGAGGTCTCCGAGCGTGGTCAGGGCGTCCCCGGGATGCCGCTGCGCCGTCGACAACGCGCGGGAGTACAGGCGCCGGGCCTCGTCGGGTCGGCCACGGGCCAGCCACATGCTGCCGAGGACGACCGCGCTGCCGAGCTCGTCGGCGACATCCCCGGCCCCCGCCAGGCTGTCCACGGCCCGGGAGAAGGCCGGCACGGCGGCAGTCAGGTCGCCACGCGCCCACGCGGCGAGACCGAGGAAGCCCAGGGCTCCGCCTCGCGCCATGTGGTCGGCGGGACCGGTCAGCTCCAGCGCGCGCCGGGCATGGCGTTCCGAGGCGTCGGTGTCGCCATGTGCCTGTGCTGCCGACGCCCGGAAGATGGCCACGGTCGCCGGCAGGGTGCGCAGCTCCTCCAGCGCGGCGACCGAGGCGTCCGGCGCAGCGACCGCCGGGTTGGCCACCAGGGCTGCCTCGGCGTGGGACAACCACCCCTCGACCCCGTCGAGGTCGCCCTCGACCAGGCTGCTCCAGGCGCGGTAGGTGGCCAGCAGGCCACGGCCGCGGACGGTGTCGTCCGGCAGCGCGACCAGCCACTCGCGGAGCTCGACGTCGCGTCGCTCGCGCCGGACGTCGGGCAGCAGCGCCTCGAGGAGGTCTGCCGCGCGCTCGGGGTCCTCAGCCAGCAGCGCGTGACGCAACGCGTCCTCGGGCCGTCGCTGCGCGGCATACCAGTCGCGGGCAGCGCGGTGCAGGAGCGGAACCCGTAACGGTGAGCCGGCGCCCAGCCGTGCCTTGAGGGCGTCGGCGAACAGGTGGTGGTAGCGGTACCAACGCCGCTCGTCGTCCAGGGCGATGACGAAGACGTTGCCCCGGTCGAGCATCTCGAGCGTGGCGCTGCCGTCGGCCGCACCCGTGAGGGCGTCGCACAACGGCCCGGTCAGCTGGTCCAGGACGGACGTCTCGAGCAGGAAGCGGCGCACCGGCTCGGGCTGGTGGCGCAGCACCTCCTCGACCAGGTAGTCCAGGACGAACCGGTGGCTGCCGGTGAAGTCCTCGACGAACCGGGCGGTGTCCTCGACGCCGCGCAACGACAGTCCTGCGAGCTGGAGCCCGGTGGCCCAGCCCTCGGTGCGGGACTCGAGGGCGGCGACCTGGACGTCGTCGAGCCGCAGGCCCATGACGTCGGAGAGGAACGACCCCGCCTCGTCAGGGGTGAAGCGCAGGTCCACGCCGCGGACCTCGACCAGCTCGCCCCGGGCGCGCAGCCTCGCCAACGGGAGCGCGGGGTCGGCACGGGTGGCGATCGCCAGGACGGCGTGGGGAGGCAGGTGGTCCAGCAGGAAGGCCACTGCGCGCTGGACCTCGGGAGCCTCGACGACGTGGTAGTCGTCCAGGGCGATGACAATGCCCCGTGGCTGGAGGTCGAGCTCGTTGACGACGCTCTCCATGACTGCATCGGCGGGCACGGGTCCTGCCGAGGTCACGCGCTCGACCGCCTCGTCGAAGTCGCCCACCGTCTGGAGGGCAGCAACCAGGTGCTCGAGGAATCGACGCGGGTCGTTGTCCGCCTCGTCGAGCGAGACCCAGGCCACGCGGTCCCCCGCGGCTGTCGTGTCGAGCCACTGGCTCAGCAGCGTGGTCTTGCCGGACCCGGCCGGAGCCGAGACGAGGACCAGCCGAGGATGCGCCCCGGCGACCATCCGGTCGGTCAGCCGTGGCCGAGGGACCAGCTCGCGGCGAGGGACCGGCCGGTGGAGCTTGGTGCCCAGGACCGCCATGGGTCGAGCATAGGAGTGGGACCGCGACCACTCGCCGGGATCGGGCGAGACGGTCGGCACGCCAGGTCTCGGCGTGATGAGCGGGCATCACCGTGTCTGAGGAGAAACCTGACGAACCAAGGCCGACGAACCCGGACATCACGTGCCATGACGCCGGAGGCGGCCCGCCCGGGCTATGGCCGGCCCCCGCACCGGTCCCTACCGTGAGGGGAACGGAGCCGGGTGCGGAGTTGCGGCAACAGGTCCGAACCCGACCCGAGGGGGCACGGCATGCAGCTCGACGCCGACACCCGCCACCCCGCACCACGGTCGGGGTCCGTGGGACCGGCACGGGTGGGGCCAGGATTCATCGCCCGCTACGCCGCGGCGTACATGGGGACCTCCCTGGTGCTCATCGCGCCGGTCTCGATCACGTTGGCACTCAAGGTGAACGCATTGGTGGGCATCGCACGGGCCCCCGCCACACTGGCCCTCGTGGTCGGGGTCGGCTCCCTCGTCGCGCTCGTCGGCAACCCGTTGGTCGGCAGGCTCAGCGACCGCACCACCTCCCGCTTCGGCAGGCGCCGACCGTGGATGGTCCTGGGACTGCTGGGGGGCACGGCGGCGATCACCGTCGTCGCGACGGCCGACACCGTCGGGGTCGTGCTGGTGGGGTGGTGCGCAGCCCAGCTGTGCTTCAACGCCCTGCTCGCGGTGCAGGTGGCCGTCCTGCCCGACCAGGTGCCCACGGCACAGCGCGGGCTCGTCTCGGGCATCCTCGGCGTGTGCCTGCCGATCGCGTCCGTGGGCGCGACGTTCCTGGTGCGGACCTTCATCGGCAGCCAGCTGACGATGTTCCTCGCACCATGCGTCGTCGGCGGGGTCTGCGTCCTCGCCTTCGCCGCGACCCTCGACGACCGGCGTCTGCCCCGCGATGACCGGCCCGCATGGTCGTCGAGGGAGCTGGCCGGCACCTTCTACTTCGACCCGCGGCGCTGCCCTGACTTCGCCTGGGCGTTCGCGAGCAGGTTCTTGTTCGTGCTCGCCTACGCCTTCTTGTCCACCTACCAGGTGTACTACCTCATCGATCACCTCGGGACAGCGGAAGGTGCTGTGCCGCAACAGGTTTTCGTTGCCACCCTCGTGCAGGCGACCGCCGTCGTGGTGACCTCGCTGGTCAGTGGTCGGGTGTCGGACCGACTGGGTCGACGCAAGCCGTTCGTCGCCGGCGCCGCCGTCGTCTATGCCGTCGCGATGGTCGTGGTCGGGCTGGCCGACAGCTACGGAGGCTTCCTCGTGGGCATCGCGATCAGCGGACTCGGGTTCGGCATGTACTTCGCCGTGGACCTCGCGCTGGTCGCCGACGTCCTCCCCGACCAAGCCCACGCGGCCAAGGACCTCGGTGTCCTCAACTATGCCGGCGCCCTCCCGTTCGCGGTGGCGCCCGCGCTGGCCCCCTCGATCCTCGCCGGGTCGGGCGGGAGCTACCCGGTCCTGTATGCCGTGGCCGCCGGGTGCGCCGCGCTGGGAGCCGCCGCGATCCTGCCCGTCAAGGCCGCTCGCTGAGGAGGTCGAGCTCGCCGGCGCGCCGTACCGCCGCGCGGCGGTTGGTGACCCCGAGCCTGGCGATCTCCGATGGGACGCGGCCGTCGCCGCGGACGACGGCGTGCCGGCCGGCGCCGCGGACGAGGGCGTGCCGGCCGGCGCCGCAACTGAGAGACTCTGGAGGTCGACGCCGGGTCGGCGGTGAGTCCAGGAGTCCCTCATGGCCCAACGCATCACGTCCGAGTTCCACCGCTACTCCACGGCCCGCGAGGTGGCCGCCGGCCACGATCTCGCCGGCCGCACCGCGATCGTCACCGGGGCCGCGACGGGCATCGGTGTGGAGACCGCACGCGCCCTCGCCGAGGCCGGCGCCGACGTGGTGATCGCCGCCCGCAAACCCGACCTGGCCCGTGAGGTCATCGTCGACATCGACCGGACGGCGCCCGGCCGGACCTCCTTCGAGGCGTTGGACCTGTCCGACCTGGCTTCGGTGGCCGCCTTCGGCGAGCGCTGGGGTGGGCGGCCCCTGAACCTGCTGGTCAACAACGCCGGCGTCATGGCGTGCCCGCTGGCGTACACGACAGACGGTCTGGAGATGCAGATCGGCACCAACCACTTCGGGCACTTCCGGCTCGCGGTCCTGCTCACCCCGTCGCTGGTGGCCGGCGCCCAGGCTGCCGGTGTCAGTTCCCGCGTGGTGTCGCTGTCCTCGATCGGCCACCTCCGGTCGGACATCCGGTGGGAGGACCCCCACTTCCGTCAGGGTGGCTACGAGAAGTGGACGGCGTACGGGCAGGCGAAGACCGCCAACTCCCTTTTCGCCGTCGGCTTCCACCATCGCCACCACGACCAGGGCGTCACGGCCAACGCCGTCATGCCGGGCGGCATCATGACCCCGTTGCAGCGGCACCTGCCCATCGAGGAGCAGCGCGCCATGGGATGGCTGGACGAGCACGACCAGCCGGTGGAGGGGTTCAAGAACACCGAGCAGGGCGCCAGCACCAGCGTCTGGGCCGCGCTTGCCCCCGAGCTCGAAGGGGTCGGGGGCCTCTACCTCGAGGACTGCGCCGAGGCCGTCCCGTGGACGCCCGAGCACCCGCGCGAGGGTGTGCGTTCCTACGCCCTGGACCCGGACAGCGCCGACCGCCTCTGGGAGCTCTCCCTCGAGACCACCGGCAACGTCTGAGTCGGCGCGACCCGAACCCTGACCCGGTGTCAGGGTCAGGTCAGGGTGCGCATCCGGTGACTCCCCGATGTGTCCACCCGGTGGCCGGGGCCACGCTGCTCGACATGATCACCGTCGAATCACTCACGAAGAAGTACGGCAGCGGGCTCACCGCCGTCGACGACGTCTCGTTCACGGCGGCCACGGGTCGGGTGACCGGCTTCCTCGGCCCCAACGGCGCCGGCAAGTCCACCACCATGCGGATCATCGTCGGCCTCACCCCGGCCTCCTCGGGGACGGCCACGGTGGACGGCCGCCGGTTCACCGACCTGCCCAACCCCGGCCGGGAGGTGGGTGTCCTGCTGGACGCCTCCGCCCAGCACGCCGGCCGCACGGGTCGGGAGATCCTGACCGTCGCCCAGCGCACGATGGGACTCCCCCGGACCCGTGTCCAGGAGACCCTCGACCTCGTCAGCCTCACTACCCAGGAGGCCGACCGGCGAGTCCGTGACTACTCGCTGGGGATGCGCCAGCGCCTGGGCATCGGGACCGCCCTCCTCGGGGAGCCCCGGGTGCTCGTCCTAGACGAGCCGGCGAACGGGCTGGACCCCGCCGGCATCCGCTGGATGCGTGACCTCCTGCGCGGGTTCGCCGACGCAGGCGGCACCGTCCTGCTGTCGTCCCACCTCCTGCACGAGATCGAGGTCATCGCCGACGACCTCGTCGTCATAGGGAACGGCCGCATCGTGGCGCAGGGCACCAAGGCCGACCTGCTCGCAGGTGCCGGCACCGTGGCCCGGGCCCGTGACGCCGGCGCCCTGGCCCGGTCGATGGAACAGGCCGGGCTGAGCGTCACCGCCCACGCCGACGGCAGCGTGACCACCGACGCCCCACCTACGCAGGTCGGCGAGGTCGCCCTGGCCGCCGGTCTGGCCCTCACCGAGCTCCGCGTCGCCGACGGAGCCGGGCTCGAGGAGATGTTTCTCGAGCTCACCGCAGACACTCAGCGCGAAGGAGCAGCAGCATGAGCACCACCGTCCTCACGACCCGGCCCTCCGGGGCGGCCCCCGCCGGGCCCCGTACCCGGACCGAACCGGCCAGGATCCCCCTCTCCCGCATCGTCGCGGTGGAGCTGCGCAAGATGTTCGACACCCGCTCGGGCTTCTGGCTGATGGCCAGCCTCGTCATCACGAGCGTCCTCGCCACCGCCGCCATCATCGTGTTCGCCCCCGACGACCAGCTCACCTACGACAACTTCGCCGCCGCCATCGGCGCACCGATGACCGTGATCCTGCCGATGATCGGGATCCTCGCGGTGACCAGCGAATGGAGCCAGCGCAGCGGCCTGACGACCTTCACCCTCGTGCCGCACCGGGGCCGGGTGCTCGGCGCGAAGTTCGTGGCCGCGACGACGGTGGGAGTCGTGTCGATGTTCGTCGCCCTCGTCGTCGGCGCACTGGGCACCGTCGTCGGGAGCGCCATCGCCGGCGTCGACGCCGTCTGGAACGTCTCGGTCACCCACTTCGCCCTGATCGTCGTGGGCAGCGTGCTGGGGATGCTGTTCGGGTTCATGCTCGGCCTGGTCATCCGCAACTCGGCGGGCGCGATCGTCACGTACTTCGTCTACACCCTGGTGCTGCCTCCGCTGCTGGGGCTGTTGGCCGCGAACCAGAAGTGGTTCGCGGACCTGCAGCCATGGGTGGACTTCAGCTACGCGCAGCGTCCGCTCTTCGACGGCAGCCTCACGGGCCAGCAGTGGCAGCACCTCGCGAGTGCCGGGGCGCTGGGGTTCCTCCTGCCGATGGCGGTCGGTCTGCTGGTGGTCCGTCGCGCCGAGGTCAAGTGAGCGCGGTCGGACAGGACCGGGAGCGGCCCGGGTGACGTGAGCCAGTGGCGGCCCGGCCCCTGGGCGGGGCCGCCACGCCGAAGGGGGACCGTCCTCAGGAAGCGTTGGGGCGCACCCTCTAGTCTGCGTACCTGTGGAACCACCTGAGGAGCCTGCTGCAGCAGGAGAAGCGTCGCGCGCCTACGGCCGACGGACCATCTTGGCCGCGGGCCTGACCGGGATCTCGGGCATCGCCCTGTCCGCGTGCAGCACTGACGGGTCGGGTTCCCCCTCCGCGGATGCCACGGCCACGGGAACGAGCGGTACAGCCGCTGCGACCCCGACCTCGTCGGGGACGACCGGGAGCAGCGCAACCGGCCCGAGTGCCCGCCCCTCAGGCCCTCCCCGGGTGGCACTGACCAGCGGCGCCGACATCACGCACGGACCGACCACGGGCGACCAGGTGGCACTGACCTTCCACGGGCAGGGCCCCGAGGACATGGCGCGGGAGATCCTCCACATCTGCGCCAAGGCCGACGCAGCGGTGACGGTCTTCGCGGTCGGCACCTGGTTGACCCAGTACCCGCACCTGGGCCGGGAGATCCTGGCCGGGGGCCACGAGCTCGGCAACCACACCTGGAGCCACCAGCAGATGAAGCAGCTGACGCGGACCCAGGCCACCGACGAGGCGGTGCGTGGGGCAGCCGCCCTGAAGACGGCGGTGGGGACGGCCGGATGGTGGTTCCGCCCCTCCGGCACCCAGCGGAGCACCCCGGACATCAGGGCGGCGGCGGCCGCCGCCGGCTACCACCGGTGTGTGTCCTACGACGTGGATCCCGAGGACTTCCGCGACCCGGGTGCGTCCGCTGTCCGGCGCCGCACTCTCGAGGCGGTGCGGCCGGGATCGATCGTCAGCCTGCACTTCGGGCACCCCGGTACGGTGGAGGCATTGCCCGCCATCCTCACCGGCCTGCGCACCCGCCAGCTCAAGGCCGTTCACCTCACCGACCTGCTCCGGAGCGTGTAGTGGTTCCTTCCTTCCGCCGTCGGCCCGGTCGACCCCGCGCCGGTGGTCGCCTCTCCGTCGCGCTCACCTCTGCTGTGGCCGTGAGCCTGCTCGTGGGAGCGTGCGCCGGCAACGCAGATCCCGCGCCGACGTCACGTCCGGCGACCTCCCCGGCCAAGGGCACGGCGACCGCCGGCACCCGCGGGACCACGACGGGCACGTCCATCAACGTGTATGCCGCGGCGGGCGCCGGAGCTCTCTCCCCCACGGCCAAGACGGCGCGACCGATGGTCTACGTGCCCAACACGATGAGCAACACCGTGCAGCTGATCGACCCGCGCACCTACAAGGTCGTCGGCCGGTTCAGCACCCCGCGCGAGCCGCAGCACGTCGTCCCGTCCTGGGACATGAAGACGTTGTGGGTCAACGCCGACCTGGGCAACACGTTGACCCCGATCGACCCGGTCACCGGCAAGGCGGGCCGCACCATCCCGGTCGAGGACCCCTACAACCTCTACTTCACCCCGGACGGCAAGCACGCCCTGGTGATGGCAGAGCGCCTGCACCGCATCGACGTCCGTGACGCGCCCACGATGAAGCTGCAGCGTTCGTTGAAGGTGCCGTGCGCCGGCATCAACCACGCCGACTACTCGGCCGACCTGTCGTTCTTCCTCGCCAGCTGCGAGTTCACCGGCAAGATCATGGTCATCGACCGCAACGCCACCAAGGTGCGCAAGGTGATCAACCTCAACACCGTGAAGACGAAGGGGGCCACCTCACCCGAGGAGGCCATGGCCATGCCGGGCAGCCCGAAGAACGGCCTGCTGCCGGGTGCCAGCTCGATGCCGCAGGACGTCCGCCTCGCCCCCGACGGCCGCAACTTCCTCGTGGCCGACATGCTGCGCAACGGCGTCTGGGTGATCGACGCCCGCACCCTGAAGGTGGCCCGGTTCATCCGCACCGGCATGGGCGCGCACGGCATCTACCCATCGCGGGACGGAGCCCGGGTCTTCGTCTCCAACAGGGACGAGGGGACGGTCACGGTCCTGGACAGCGCAACGTTGACCAAGGACGCGCTGTGGAAGATCCCGGGGGGCGGCTCGCCCGACATGGGCGGTGTCACGGCCGACGGTTCACAGCTGTGGCTGGCCGGGCGCTACGACGCCGAGGTCTACGTCTTCGACACCCGCACGGGCAAGGTCCTCCACAAGATCCCCGTCGACCAGGGCCCGCACGGGCTGGCCGTCTGGCCCCAGCCGGGCCGGTTCAGCCTGGGCCACACCGGCAACACCCGCTGACGTCATCCCCTGAGCCAGCGCCTCAGGTGCCGCCGGGGCAGGGTCCCCTGTATTCGTCGAAAAGCCTTCTCTGCCAGCCGCGCCCGCTCCTCCTCCAGCGCGTGCAACCTCCCGAAGGTGAACGACGAGTCGCCGTCGGCATCGGCCTCGGCCGCGTACCGGCGCAGCATCCGGGCTGCCATCACGGCGTCCTGGTGCTCACCCAGCGCGGTCTGGATCTCCTTGGCCCGCCTGGCCAGGACGGCTGCCCGGGGACCGAGCGAAGGCACCGCGCTCTCGGCGGAGTAGCGGAGCTTCTTGGCCTTCTTGCGCACCTCGTGCAGTGCCGCGTCCCGCTCGGGGCCGTCAGGGGGCGTCCGACGAATCGCCCGGTGGACGTCGCGCAGGTCGTGGCGGAGCAGGTCCGGCAGCACGTCCCGGGCCCGGCTGCCAGCAACCGGGGCCCAGCCCTCGAACTCGAGCAGGTCGTCGAGGGTGTCGAGGAGCCGGTAGTACTCAGCACTGCGCAGGACGGTTCGTACGCTGCCCGTCGCCGCTCGACGGGTGGCAGAGAGGTCGCGGGTCACGCGGGCGCGCACCGGCCCCAGCACGAGGTCGCGCGGCTGTTCGCTGACGAGTCGGATGAGTCGGTCCTGCAGCACCTGGGCATCCCGCGGCCCGGCCATGGCCTGGCCCAGCCACCGCAGGTCTGTGCGGACCCCCCGCACCGCGTCCTTGCCCATGAGGGGCTCGTAGGTGGTGAGGACGGCCCTCAGCTGTCGCGCCGCGATGCGCAGGCGGTGGACACCTTCCTCGCCTCCCGTCCGCACGTCCTGGTCGGCGCGGTGGAGCGCGGCGATGTGCTCCTCGAGGTAGGCCAGGAGCTCCTCACGCGCGGAGGCCCTCTTCGTGTGGCGCGCGACGCGCCGTCCCTCGTCGTGGTCGACGGCTCCGAGGACCCGGCGCACCTTGGACGTCGCGGGCGGCTGCGTGGCACCTGCGAGCACGAGCGCCGCCCCCACCGCGTCCAACACCTCAGGTGTTCCCTCGACGAGCTCGACCTCGATCTCCCGCCACGTCTGTCCTTCGTCGGTGCCGTCGAGGCGCCTGCCAGCGACCGTGTCGTCGCACAGCCACGCGAGCACCACACCGTCGGCACCCACCAGCTGCTGCTGGACGCGGTGGGTGTCCAGGGAGGCCACGGCATGCAGGGGCCGGTCGCGAACCACCGACCGGACCGGGTCGAGCAGCCTGGCCGGCACCCGCGACCGTGAACGCCCCAGGGGCACGCGCAGCTCGGTGCGGCGGTCGCCGTCGGACGGCAGCTTGAGGTGCCATCCCTCGTCCTCGCCCCCCGACCTGCGCCGCAGGCTGATGCCGCGGCGGTGCAGGTCGAGCTGCGGCGTGTCGAAGTAGACGGCGTGCAGGTCAACGGCCGTCGACGGGCCCAGCCTCGTGACGCCCCCGACGACGGTCAGCGGTGGGAGGACCACCTCCGGGTCCACCACGAACTTGCGTTCCACCTCATCCTGCTGCTGGATGCCCATGAGGCATCGTCGCAGGAAATCTCCGCGGTGACTGCCGCGTCAGCGCGAGGACGCGGGCAGCGCGGGGAGCTGTGGCTGGAAGAGCCAGGCGTTGAGCAGCTGACGCACCCCCGGTTCGGAGCCTCCCGCGGCCCGGCCCACGTGCTCGATGAACCGGGTGGTGGTCACTCCACCGTGCTGGTTGGTCGCCACCCAGTCGCGGACCATCGAGAAGAACTGGGGGTCGCCGAGCTTCAGGCGCAAGGCGTGCAGGAGCAGGGCTCCCCGTTTGTAGACCCGGTCGTCGAACATCCGCGCTCTGGACGGGTCCGCGAGGATGAGGTCCTGCGGAGCGCTGTTCAACCGCCTCCAGTGCTCTGAGGCGAGGCGTTGCGCCGAGCGACCTCCTGCGGCTTCGGACCAGATCCACTCGCAGTAGCAGGCAAAACCCTCGTGCAGCCAGATGTCGCGCCACGTGGTCGCCGTGAGGGAGTTGCCGAACCACTGGTGGGACAGCTCGTGGGCGATCAGGCGCTGGTCCTGCCAGTCCGTGGTCAGGTGGTTGGCGCCGAAGGTGGACAGCGTCTGGGACTCCAGCGGGATCTCGAGGTCGTCCTCGGTCACCACCACCGTGTATGCCGCGAAGGGGTATGGCCCGAAGAGGTCGACGAAGACCCTCATCATCTCGGCCTGTCGCGACAGCGCGAGACCGACCTCGCTCGCCAGACCCGACGGTGCCTCGACGCTGATCGGGACCGGGGAGCCGGTCAGGACCGTGGTTCGGTAGCGCCCGATCTGCAGGGTAGCGAGGTAGGTCGCCATCGGCTCGGGCTGCTCGTAGATCCAGACGACGCGGCTGGACGCGGCGCGCCGGCCCACCAACCGGCCGTTGGCAACCGTGCGGTAGCCGACCGGCGTCGACACCTCGAAGCGGTAGGTCGCCTTGTTCGAGGGGCGGTCGTTGCAGGGGAACCACGTCGGTGCGCCGTCGGGCTGGGCCGCGACGATCGCGCCGTCGGTCAGCTCCTCCCAGCCGGCCCCACCGTCGGCCCCGGGGACGGTGGTGGGGCGACCCGAGTAGGTCACGGTGACCGTGAACGCCTCCCCCGCCGGCACAGGGGTGTGCGGCTGGAGGACCAGCCGCCCCGCTCGGTGCTGGTGGCGGCGCGGGACCGCACCGTCGAGGGTGACCTTGGCGACCCGCAGTGCGTGCAGGTCGAGCTGGATGCGCTCCAGGTCCTGGTTGGCCCTGCACCGCAGCACGGCCCGGCCCGCCAGGTGGTTGGTGTCCACCTTGTAGTCCAGCGCCAGGTCGTAGTGCTCGACGTCGAAGCTCAGGTCACCGTGGCCGGGGATGTAGGGGTCTGCTCCGCCGATCACCGAGACGATGGCCCGTCGTCACCCGCGGCCCACGGGCCGATGGGGTTGCCGATCCAACGGGTGCCGTCGGGGACGGACTCACCTCTCATGACCAGGGACACGGGTCCGACCGTAGCGTGCTTCCCGATCACCGCAGCGGGCAGGATCACGCCGTTCGACCCCAGGGTCGACCCCCGGCGCAGCGTGACCGGGGACAGGCTGAGGACCCGGTCGTGGAACAGGTGGGTCTGCACCACGCAACCCCTGTTCACCGTGACGCCGTCCTGCAGCGAGACCAGGTCCGCCTCGGGCAGCCAGTACGTCTCGCACCAGACCCCACGCCCGATGTCGGCTCCCATGCTGCGCAGCCACCAGTTGAGGACGACCGTGCCGGTCGCCCCTCGGGCGAACCACGGGGCGGCGACCACCTCGACGAACGTGTCGGCCAGCTCGTTGCGCCACACGAACGAGCTCCACAGGGGGTGCTCCGTGGCCCGGATCCGGCCGACGAGGAGCCATTTCGCGGCGGTGGCGGTCAGGGCGGCCACGGCTCCCCCGGCCAGCAGGGCCAGACCCGTCGTGACGGCCGCGACCCCCCAGCCGACGTGGACGGCGACCCACTCGGTGACGGCGACGACCCCGACACAGATGGCGAGGTGGGCCATCACGGCAGCCAGGCGGCACACCTCCACCGCCGCCCGAGCCACTCGTAGCCGGCGGGGCGGGTCGTAGGTCCGCGTCGTGTCACCGGTGGCGGCTGCCCGCCGAAGCTGCGTGGGTGGGCTGCCCAGCCACGAGGTCCCCGCCTTGGCCTTGGCCCTGCGCGGGGCGGCGGAGAGCACGGCGACCAGGCCGCGCTTGGGCACCCGGCGTCCCGGAGCGGTCATGCCGGAGTTGCCGATGAAGGCGTGCTTGCCGACCTTGACCCGCTCGATGCGCAGCCATCCCCCGCCCAGCTCGTACCCGCCGAGCAGCGTGTCGTCAGCGAGGAAGGCGCCGTCGTTGACCGTGGTCAGCGTGGGGATGAGCAGGACGGTCGAGGCCTCGACCTCGCGACCGATCCTGGCTCCCAGGAGCCGGAGCCAGGCCGGGGTGAGGCTGCTGGAGTACAGCGGGAACAGCCAGGTGCGGGCCTCGTCGAGGACCCGCACGATCGACCAGGCCTGCCAGGCCTGGCGGCCGTGGATCGCGTGGTGGCCGGTCGTCAGCCCGACCGACAGCAACCGGACCAGCGCACAGATCAGCACGGCCAGCGTCAACAGGCCCACGAGGGTGGCGACCGGGAGCCACACGAGTGCTGCGCCCAGGGCGGAGGAGATGCTGGTCGCGTCCCTCAGCGCCGCAGCGATGCTCGCTGCGGCGACGCCGACGGAGATCAGCGGGAGGACCGATATCACCACAGCCGCAGCGCCATACGCCACGATCCACTGGGGACGGTTCTCCGGTCTCCGGTCGTTCCACGGACCGCGGGCGGGGCCGGACCGCGCGGCGGGTGACCCGCCCCAGGACTCGTCGGCGGGGACGACCCCGAACACCGCAGAGCCCGGCGCCACCTCGGCCCGGACACCCACGCTGCTTCCGGGTGCGAGGGTGCTCCGCGCCCCGACCCTGGCACCCTCACCGATGGCGGTGCGCCCGATGTGCAGGAGGTCACCGTCGAGCCAGTGGCCAGCGAGGTCGACCTCCGGCTCGATCGAGCACGCGTCACCGAAGCTGGCCAACCCCGTGACGGGAGGTATGGCGTGCAGGTCCACGTGCCTGCCGACGTGGGCGCCCAGCGCACGGGCGTAGAGGCGCATCCAGGGTGCGCCGGCGAGGTTGGCCGCACCGAGCTCGTCGACGAGTCGCTCGGCCGCCCACAGCCGCAGGTGGACCGAGCCACCGCGGCGGTACTCGCCGGGTCCGATGCCGCGCAGGAGCAGCCGCGCGCCCACGGCGCTGAGCGCGAGCCGACCCACTGGTGTCACGAGGGTCAGCCATCCGATGACGACGAACCACCACGACGTGGTGGGCAGCCACGTGAGTCCCCACTGCTGGGACGCGAGGTTGTTCCCTGCGGCGATCCAGACGCACCAACGCAGTCCGGTCAGGGTGCGCAACGGGACGGTGAAGGCCACCTGCCCCAGCTGCGTGATCCTCGGGACCGGACGGACCTTCCTGGTCTGGGCCGCGGCAGGCGCAGCCAGCCCGTCGAGCAGCGCGGCCATCGCCCCGAGCCGCGGCGCGTCGTACACGTCGGCGACGGTGACCTCGGGGAAGCGCTCGCGGAGCCGGGACACCAGGTGCGCCGCCGCCAGGCTGCCGCCGCCGACGTCGAAGAAGTCCTCGTCGGGTCCGGAGACCACCGCACCGAGGATCTCCAGCCAGAGCTCCTGAAGCCAGCCCGCCGTCCCCTCGAGGGGAACGCTCGCACCGGAGCCGGGCTTGGTGCCGAGGGTGGGGACCGGCCAGGGCAGGGCGTCGCGGTCGATCTTGCCGGAGGTGCGTGTGGGGAGGTCGTCGACCTCGGCCAGCCGGGGCACCAGCGGTGCGGGCATGGACCCGCGCAGGGCCGCGAGCGACTGCTCGAGGTCGAACGCGTCGGTGACGACGACGTAACCGACAAGCATGGCGTGACCGGCCCCCGTTCGCCGCACCGCCGTGGCCGCGCCCGTGACGCCGGGGAGCGCGAGCAGGGCGCTGTCCACCTCGCCCAGCTCGATCCGGCGCCCGGCGACCTTGACCTGGTCGTCGGCGCGCCCGGCGAAGACCAGACCCTCCGGTTCGTTGCGCACGACGTCGCCGCTGCGGTACGCCCGCTCCCAGCCCAGGGACGGCATGGGGGCGAACTTCTCGGCGTCCTTCTCGGGGTCGAGGTAGCGCGCGAGGCCGACCCCACCGATGATCAGCTCGCCGCTCTCCCCCGGCCCGACCGGGCTCCCGGCACCGTCGACGACGGCCAGGTCCCAGCCATCCAGCGGGAGACCGATGCGCACCGGTCCCTCACCGGTGAGCTGTGCACCGCAGGCCACGACCGTGGCCTCGGTCGGACCGTAGGTGTTCCACACCTCGCGTCGGGGAGTGGCGAGCCTCGTGCCGATCTCGGGCGGGCAGGCCTCGCCGCCGAGGATGAGCAGTCGGACGGCTGAGAGCGAATCCGTCGGCCACAGCGCTGCCAGCGTCGGCACGGTCGAGACGACCGTGATGCGGTTGGCCACCAGCCACGGCCCCAGCTCCAGCCCGCTGCGCACCAGCGACCGCGGGGCGGGCACCAGGCACGCGCCATACCTCCACGCGAGCCACATCTCCTCGCACGAGGCGTCGAAGGCGACGGAGAGTCCGGCCATGACGCGGTCACGGGTCCCCAGCGGCGCGTCCTGCAGGAAGAGCCGGGACTCGGCGTCGACGAAGGCTGCTGCCGACCGGTGTGACACGGCGACCCCCTTGGGCAGACCGGTCGAACCCGACGTGAAGATGACCCAGGCGTCATCGGTGACCTCAGGCTCCTCGGCCTCGACCGGCCGTCGAATCCCATTGTCCCGTAAGGTGATCGAGAGATCGGAACTGATCACCGCGGCGGCGGCGGCCTCGCCGAACACTGTGCGCGCCCGCTCCTCCGGATCGTCGGCATCGACCGGGACGTAGGCGGCCCCGGCCAGCAGGGTGCCCATGATGGCGACGTAGAGGTCCGTCGTCCCGGACCTCAGCCGGACACCGACCCGATCACCCCGCCCGACGCCCAGGGCGTTGAGCTCGCCGGCGACGAGCTCGCTCGCCTCCTGGAACTCGCTGTAGGTCAGCACGACGGCACCGTTGTCCAGGGCCGGCTCGTCCGGCGACGCGGCCACGGTCTCCTCGAAGATGTCCACGAGCGTCCGGGGCAACGGAGCTCGGTCCGCCCGCAGGAGCGTCACGTGGTGACGTCCGGCGGGAAGGAGAGCGCACTGCACATGGGTGCATTGTGACCGATGGCGGTGAACAGCGGGTGAAGCGCTGGCGGGACGCTGTCAGAGCCATGGCTCGCGAGTCGGGCGCGAAGGGACTGGGACATAGGTCCCTGTGCGGGGTGTTGAACCCGGGGACACGATGAGCGAGGGCACTACGGCACCAGGGGGGTCCGAGGGCAGGGCGGCCCTCCGCCGTGGCGCACCATTCACGAGCGCTGGGCGCAGCCCAGGGCTGACCACTCACGGGAAGAGTCTGTCATGGTTGCAACCCGAAGGACGGTGGCGCCGGTGTCCGCCGGGATGGCTGCTCTGCTCCTGCTCGCAGGCTGCGCCAGCAGCAGCAACACCAGCTCGAGCTCGTCGAGCTCGAGCTCGGCAACGGTTCCCCAGGTCGATGCTGCGGCATTCACCTCCGACTTCTCGCAGATGAAGCAGCTGGCCGCGCTCGCCGCGCAGGGCAAGGGCAAGATCGGTGTCCTGCTGCCGGACACGACGACCTCGACGCGCTACGTGCAGTACGACGCGCCATACCTGACGAAGGCCTTCACCGAAGCGGGACTCACGTCGGACAAGTTCGTCATCCAGAACGCTCAGGGCAGTGCGTCGACGATGCAGACCCAGGCTGATGCCATGATCACGGGCGGCGCGACCGTCCTGCTCGTCGACCCCCTCGATCCCGGATCGGGCGCGGCCATCGAGAGCAAGGCCGAGGCGGCCGGCGCCAAGGTCATCGACTACGACCGCCTGGTCAAGGGTGGTCCGGCCAGCCGCTACTACGTGAGCTTCGACAACGTGAAGGTCGGCGGGCTCATCGGCAAGGGCGAGGTCGACTGCCTGACCGCGTGGAAGGTCGCCAAACCCAACATCCTGGTCATGAACGGCGACCCGACCGACAACAACGCCAAGCTCTTCGCGCAGGGCTACCACTCCGTGCTGGACCCCAAGTTCGCCGACGGCAGCTACGTAAAGGTCGCAGAGCCCGCTGGGACGTGGACACCGTCCGTCGCTGCGACGACGTTCCAGCAGCAGTGGACCGCCCACAAGAACATCAACGCGGTGGTGACCCCCAACGACGACAACGCCAACGCGGTCATCGCCGTGCTCAAGTCCGGCAAGATCCCGGCCAAGAAGTTCCCGACGACAGGGCAGGATGCCTCGCTCCCAGGTCTGCAGAACATCTTGACGGGCTACCAGTGCGGCACGGTCTACAAGCCCATCTACCTCGAGGCGCAGGCGGCTGCAGCCCTGGCCATCATGCTGCGGGCCGGCGTGACCCCGCCCGCGACCCTGGTGAACGCCAAGACCACTGACAGCTCGATCGGCAAGGACATCGCCTCCGTGTACACGACCCCGATCTGGGTGACCACGGAGAACATGAACAGCACGGTCGTCAAGGACGGTGCCGTTACGAAGGACAAGCTCTGCGCCGGCAACGTGGCCAGCGCCTGCACGGCAGCGGGGATCGGTTAGCCCGGCCCCACCCACCGTCCTGCTCCATCAAGGCACCACGTCGACAGGGGAGAGCAACATGGACCTGGTGACCCCGAGCGGTCAGGAGCCCGCAGCCGGCTCACCCCCGAGACAGGCCCCTACTCCCCTGCTGCGGCTGCGGGGCCTGTCGAAGAACTTCGGGCCGGTGCAGGCGTTGTCCGGAGTGGACCTCGACATCACCGCCGGGCGGGTGACCGCGCTGGCCGGCGACAACGGTGCGGGGAAGTCCGTCCTCATCAAGTGCATCGCCGGCATCCACCCACCCTCGTCGGGCGAGATGTGGTGGGCGGGCGAGCGGGTCGACCTCGGCTCGCCTCGTGACGCCGCGCACCTCGGGATCGAGACCGTCTACCAGGACCTCGCCCTGTGCAACAACCTCGACATCGTCGAGAACATGTTCCTGGGTCGCGAGCGGACCCGACGGTTCGTCCTCGACGAGGAGTCCATGGAGCACTCCGCCCTCGACACCCTCAAGAGCCTGGCGGTGACCAGCGTCCGCTCGATCCGCCAGCCGGTGGCGTCGCTGTCCGGAGGTCAACGTCAGTCGGTGGCCATCGCCAAGGCCGTTCTCTGGAACTCCAAGCTCGTCATCATGGACGAACCCACGGCTGCCCTGGGGGTGGCCCAGACCACCATGGTGCTGGAGCTCGTGCGGCGCCTCGCCGATCGTGGGGTGGCCGTGCTGGTCGTCTCCCACAACATGAACGACGTCTTCGAGGTCGCCGACCGGATCGCCGTCCTGCACCTGGGCAAGATGGTGGCGGTACGCCCGGTCTCGGAGCTGGACCGCCAGGTGGTGGTGGACCTCATGACGACGGGTCGGAGCACACGTGGTGCGCTCCGATCCCCGGCTGCGGAGCAGGACGATGGCCCAGCTCGATGACCCCGCGGGCGCCGGGGACGCCACGGCTGCCTCCCCCGCGCCGGTCACCACCGGGGCCTACCTGCGGATGTCCGCCGCCAGGATCAGGGGCGGCGACACGGGAGTGCTGCCGGTCATCGCCGGCCTCCTGCTCGTCTCCACGCTGTTCCAGTCCCTCAACTCGAACTTCCTCACCGCGGGGAACCTGGTCAACCTGCTGGTGCAGGCGGCGGTGTTCAGCATCCTGGCCATGGGACAGGTCTTCGCCCTGCTTCTCGGCGAGATCGACCTGTCCATCGGGTTCGTCGCAGGCCTGGCTGCCGTCATCATGGCCGAACGCGTCCAACCGACGGTGGGTTGGACGTGGTGGTCGGCCATCGGCGCGGCCCTAGGCGTGTGCATCCTCGTGGGAGCATTCCAGGGGACCCTGATCACTCGCCTCGGGCTTCCGTCCTTCGTGGTCACGCTGGGCGGCCTGTTGTTCTGGCAGGGCGTCATGCTCGTGATCCTGGGAAGTGGCGGTTCGATCCTCATCCAGGACGTGACGATCAACAACATCTCCAGTGGCAACCTGTCGCCGGTCGCCGGGTGGGTGGTCATGCTGATCGTGGTGGGCCTGTTCGCCATCTCCACGTGGCGCGGCGACGCGCACCGGCGCGACACCGGTCTGACCGCACCCCCGGCCACGCTGACGATCATCAAGATCCTCGTCGCGCTCCTCGGGGGCGTGGCCCTGGTGCTGCTCTGCAACACCAACCGAGGCATCCTGCTGCCCGTCTCAGGGGTTCCGTGGGTCATCTTGCTCGTCTTCGGCGTCCTTGCAGCCTGGACCTTCCTGCTGGGCCGGACCCGCTTCGGTCGCTACATCTATGCCATCGGGGGCAACTCCGAAGCCGCCCGAAGGGCCGGGATCCGGTTGGCCGGAGTCCGGACCGCAGCCTTCGTCCTGACCTCGTTTACGGCAGGCATCGCCGGTGTCGTCTACGCCTCCCGGCTGCGGTCGATCTCCACGGCCATCGACGGCGGAACCCTGGTGCTCTACGCAGTGGCGGCAGCAGTCATCGGCGGCACCAGCCTCTTCGGCGGACGAGGCAAGGCGCTGCACGGTGTCCTCGGTGGAATCGTCATCGCGGCAATCGACAACGGGATGGGCCTGCTCGGGTTCAGTGCGGCGAGCAAGTACATGGTCACGGCCGCCGTCCTGGTCATCGCGGTGACGATCGACGCGGTCGCGCGCCGCAACCGCCCGGTCGGCACGTGAAGGCGGCCTCGATGCCGTCGCAGGACCACCCCCTCGAGGGGTTGCCCCCGACGCCGGGACGACCTCACCATGACCTCATGGACCACCAACAGGAAGCCTCGGCGTTGGGCGAGATCCAGGAGCGGTTGGCCGACCGTTTCCCCGGGATCGCCTCTGAAGTCATCGAGGCCGCGGTGCGCCTCGCGCATGCCGAGCTCCGCGGGCCGGTGCGGGACTACGTTCCGCTCCTGGTCGAACACGCCGCCCACGACCGGCTGCGCGTGATCGCGGTGGCGTCCCCAGCAGAACAGCCCCAGTCCCAGGCGGTCGCCACCCCCCGGTGACAGCGGGTCGGCATCCGACCAGATTGTGCGCCGCGGTCGGCGAGCGGCTACACAGGGACACGTGCCCCACGACCCGAACGACCCCTTCGTCCATGTTCGCGGAGCCAGCGAGCACAACCTCAAGACCATCGACGTCGACCTGCCCCGTGACGCGATGGTCGCCTTCACCGGCGTCTCCGGCTCCGGCAAGTCCTCGCTGGCCTTCGGCACCCTCTACGCCGAGGCGCAACGTCGCTACTTCGAGTCCGTGGCGCCATACGCCCGGCGGTTGCTGCAGCAGGTGGGCGCACCGCACGTGCAGGAGATCACCGGGCTGCCTCCGGCGGTCGCGCTGCAGCAGCGCCGTGGCGCCCCGAGCTCCCGGTCGAGCGTCGGGACGCTGACCACCCTGTCCAACCTGGTCCGGATGCTCTACTCGCGTGCCGGGACCTACCCGGACGGCGCGTCCCGGCTGGAGGCGGAGGCGTTCTCGCCCAACACCGTCGCCGGCGCCTGTCCGCGCTGCCACGGACTCGGGGAGGAGCACGACGTCAGCGAGGAGCTGATGGTGCCCGACCCCTCGCTGAGCATCCGCGAGGGCGCGATCGCCGCGTGGCCGGGCGCCTGGCAGGGCGTCAACCTGCGCAGCATCGTCTCGGGGCTGGGCATCGACGTCGACACCCCGTGGCGCAAGCTCAAGAAGAAGGACCGCGACTGGCTCCTCTACACCGACGAGCAGCCCAAGGTGCTCATCAAGCCGGAGCGCGACCGCATCGACTACGGCTACCACGGGCTCTTCTGGAGCGCTCGCGCGCACGTCCACCACGTCCTGGCCACCTCCAAGAGCCAGATGATGCGCGACAAGGCGATGCGCTTCGTCCGCAGCGTCCCCTGCCCTGCCTGCCACGGCACGGGCCTGCGGGCGGACGCGCTCGAGGTCACCTTCGGGGGCCTGACCATCGCGCAGACCAACGCCCTGTCCTTCACCGAGCTGGTGACACTGCTCCGTCCGGTCGCCGAGCTCACCGAGGCGGGCCCGGCGACGTCCTCGGCCGACTCCGGCGAGGCGACGGAGGTGGCGGTCCGCATCTGCACGGACCTCGTGGACCGGGTCCGGGTGCTGCTCGACCTGGGGCTGGGCTACCTGTCGCTGGGGCGCAGCTCCACGACCCTCTCGCCCGGGGAGGCGCAGCGCCTGCGCATCGCCACCCAGCTGCGCTCGGGACTCTTCGGGGTGGTCTACGTCCTGGACGAACCCTCCGCAGGGCTGCACCCGGCGGACGCCGCCCCGCTGCTCGACGTGCTCGACACCCTCAAGGCCTCGGGCAACTCGCTCTTCGTGGTCGAGCACGACCTCGACATCGTCCGCCGGTCGGACTGGGTCGTCGACATCGGGCCCGGAGCGGGCGAGAAGGGCGGCCGCGTCCTCTACTCCGGGCCGGTCGCGGGCCTGGAGCAGGTCGAGGAGTCCGTCACCGGAAGGCACCTCTTCGGCCGCGCGGAGCCGCCGGTGCGACCCCAGCGCGCCCCCCAGGGGTGGCTGCACCTGCGCGGGGTCAGCCGGCACAACCTCGAGGACCTGTCCGTCGAGGTCCCGCTGTGCGTCATGACCGCGGTCACCGGGGTGTCGGGGTCGGGCAAGTCGACACTGGTCACCCAGGTGCTCGCCGAGCTGGTGCGACGCCACCTCGGCCAGAGCCCCGACGACGCCGAGGACAGCGCGCTCGAGATCGACGTCGACGACGCCAGCGGGTTGGAGTCCTTCGACCGGCTCGTGCGCGTCGACCAGCGCCCGATCGGACGCACCCCGCGCTCCAACCTGGCCACCTACACGGGCCTGTTCGACGCGGTGCGCAAGCTGTACGCCGCGACCCCCGAAGCCCGGGAGCGCGGGTATGGCGCGGGACGCTTCTCGTTCAACGTCGCCGAGGGGCGGTGCGAGACCTGCCAGGGCGAGGGCTTCGTCACCGTCGAGCTGCTCTTCCTGCCCGGCACGTACGCACCCTGCCCGAGCTGTCACGGCGCGCGGTACAACGCCGAGACCCTCGAGATCGTCCACCGGGGCAAGACCATCGCCGACGTGCTGGGTCTGTCCGTCGACGAGGCCTCCGACTTCCTCGCTGACGTCCCGGCAGCCGCCCGCAGCCTGGCCACGCTCCGTGAGGTCGGCCTGGGCTACCTGCGCCTCGGGCAGCCCGCGACCGAGCTCAGCGGCGGGGAGGCCCAGCGGATCAAGCTGGCCACCGAGCTCCAGCGGGCCCGGCGCGGGCACGCGCTGTACCTGCTCGACGAGCCGACCGCCGGGCTGCACCCGGCCGACATCGCCCTGCTGCTGCGCCAGCTGCACCGCTTGGTGGATGCCGGCAACACCGTGGTGCTCGTCGAGCACGACCTCGACACGATCGCCAGCGCCGACTGGGTCATCGACCTCGGCCCGGGCGGCGGCGACCAGGGCGGTCGAGTGGTGGCCACGGGGACCCCGGAGGAAGTTGCCCGCGCCGAGGGCAGCGTCACCGCGCCATACCTGGCGACTCGTCTCTCGTCCCACGTGAGCTCGCGATGAGGTTGAACGAGGAGACGGCCCGGTCCCTCCTGGGCGGCCACGTGCACGGGGTGCTGTGCACCCTGCACCCTGAGCGTGGCCCGGACCCCCAGCCGGTCGTGTATGCCGTGAGCGACGACGGGCACGTCGGGGTGCCGATCGACCGGGTCAAACCCAAGAGTTCGTCGCGGTTGCAGCGCGAGGCCAACCTCGCGGCGGACCCGCGCGGGTCGCTGCTCATCGAGCACTGGGTGGCGGACGACTGGTCGAGGCTGTGGTGGGTGAAGGCGGACCTCGAGCACGTCCCCGACCCGCCGTCGGCGCTGACCGACGAGCTCGCCGACCGGCTGGCGCGCGCCGTGCCGCAGTACATCGACAAGCCGTTCCACCGGCTGCTGGTGTGCCGCATCGTGCGGGTCACGGGGTGGGCCGCCAGCGAGGGGTGAGTGCTCGTCGACCGGCTCTTTGCCCGAGAGGCTCCTGACCCAGTGGGACGGGGACTCCGCATCGAGGGGTCCTGGTGGTGGACAAGGGGAAGACACCGACGTTGTAATGGAGGCGATGGCGGAGGGTCAGGGGGGCCGGGGTGTCTCAGTCACAGGCAGACCTGGCTCCGGACAACCTCTCGGCCGTCAACCCCCAGGAGTCCATCGATCGGCTCCTTCGCGACCTGCGGACTCGCCGCACGGGACTCTCGGACCGGGACGCTGCACGACGCCTGCTGGTCTTCGGACCCAACGAGCTCGTGCGCCGTCGCGGACGGGGCTGGCCACGTGAGCTGATCGGACAGCTCATCCATCCCCTGGCGCTTCTGCTCTGGTTGGCCGGCCTGCTCGCAGCGGTCAGCGGTACCACCGCGCTGGCTGTGGCGATCATCGTGGTGATCCTCCTGAACGCACTCTTCGCCTTCGTCCAGGAACGGCATGCCGAGCGGGCCGTGGAGGCACTCACGGCCTACCTGCCCATGACGGTGCGCGTCCTGCGGGACGGGGCGCCCAAACCGGTGGAGGTTCGCGAGCTCGTCCCGGGCGACGTGATCCTGGTGGAGGAGGGCGAGCGCATCTCGGCGGACGCACGGCTGCTGTCCGGATCGGTGGAGATGGACCTGTCCACCCTGACGGGTGAGTCACTTCCGTTGCTGCGCGAAGCCGATCCCTTCGACACCCGTGGACCGATCCTCGAAGCTCGTGATCTGGTCTTCAGCGGGACGAACTGCACCGAGGGCGAAGCCACCGCGGTGGTCTTCAACACCGGGATGCACACCGAGCTGGGGCGGATCGCAGCGCTGTCGCAACGAGTCGGCCATGAGGACAGTCCCCTCGAGACCCAGGTCAAGCACGTCGCGTGGCTGATAGCCATGGTGGCGGTCGGAACGGGCATCGCCTTCGTGCCGATCGGGTCGCTGGTCGCCGGGCTGTCGCTGGGAGATGCGGTGAACTTCGCCATCGGGCTGTTGGTGGCGAACGTGCCTGAGGGGTTGCTGCCCACGATCACGCTCGCGCTCGCTGTGGGCGTTCGGGTCCTTGCCCGCAACAGGGTTCTCGTCAAACGGATCTCGGCCGTGGAGACGCTCGGCTCGACCAGCGTGATCTGCACTGACAAGACCGGCACGCTGACCATGAACCGGATGCGCGTGACCCGTGCCTGGACGCCCGGGCAGGAGCTTGACCTCACGGCCTCGCCGACCGACGCCACGTCGCTCTCGGCGGCGCGCAGACTGGCCGGCGCCGTGGTCGCCTGCAACAACGCCCACCTCGAGCCGGATCGGCCTGACGAGGAAGAGGGAGACCCCACCGAGCTGGCCCTGCTGCACATGTCCAGCACGCTGGGCCTGGACCCTGGTGCCCCCCGCGGAGAGCGGATCGCCCTGTTCCACTTCGACCCGGCTCTTCGTCGCATGTCGACGGTCGACCGAGATGCCGACCGGGTCCGCGTCCACACCAAGGGCGCACCGGAGGAGCTGTTGCCCTTGTGCCGCGCAGTGGCAGGTCCAGACGGTGCAGCACGTCCGTGGGGTGAGGACGACACGGCCATCTTCGAAGGCATCGTCAGCGCCTGGGCCGAGGAGGGGTTGCGCCTGCTGGCCGTCGCCGAGCGCGACGTCGACGAGGTCGAGCTGCCGGGCCTGACGCGTGAGCTGGCGGAGCGTGACCTCACCCTGCTGGGCGTCGTGGCGATGATCGACCCGCCGAGACCAGAGGTGGCCGAAGCGGTGGATCGCTGCCATTCCGCGGGGATCCGCCTCATCGTGGTCACCGGCGACCACGGGCTCACGGCGCGAGGTATCGCCGAGGCGGTGGGCATCGGTCACGCCGGTCTTCGGATCGTCACCGGCACCGAGCTGGACCAGATGCTCGAGTCAGAGCTGGATGCACTGCTGGCCACCGGTGACGAGCTCATCTTCGCCCGCAGCTCACCCGAGGACAAGATGCGCATCGCCGACGCCCTGCAGGACCAGGGGCACGTCGTGGCCATGACCGGTGACGGGGTCAACGACGCTCCGGCCCTCCGACGGGCCGACATCGGCGTGGCGATGGGCAGATCAGGCACCGACGTGGCACGTGAGGCCGCCACGATGGTCCTCACCGATGACAACTTCGCGTCGATCGTGACGGCTGTCGAGGCAGGACGGCGGGTCTACGACAACGTCCGGAAGTTCATCGTCTACATCTTCGCCCACGCGACTCCCGAGGTTGTTCCCTTTCTCGCCTACGCCCTGTCCGGCGGCCGGATCCCTCTGCCCCTGACGGTGATGCAGATCCTGGCCATCGACCTCGGCACCGAGACCCTTCCCGCGCTGGCCCTCGGCAGGGAACGAGCCGAACCAGGGCTGATGGCGCGCCCACCGAGGGAACGAACGCAGAACGTCATCGACTCCGCGATGCTGGCCCGTGCGTGGGGACTGCTGGGTGGCATCTCCGCGGTGCTCGTGATGACGGTCTTCCTGGTGACCCTCCGACACGGCGGGTGGCAGCTGGGCGACGACGTGAGCTCCGGCCCGCTGCACGACGTCTGGCGACAGGCGACCACGATGAGCTTCCTGGGCATCGTGGCCTGCCAGGTCGGGACCGCGGTGGCCGCCCGCACCCAGCACGCATCGCTTCGCCAGGTCGGCCTGTTCTCCAACCGGCTGCTGTGGTGGGGCATCGCCTACGAGATCGTCTTCGCCGCCATCCTGGTCACCGTTCCTCCGGTGCAGCAGGTCTTCGGCACCACGCGTCCGGATCTGTGGCAGGTCGTGTTCATCGCGCCGTTCCCCCTGTTGGTCTGGGGAGCCGACGAGCTCTGGAGGTGGAACGCCAGACGACGTCAGGGGGTGGCATCTCTGGCTCCACGACCCCCCAGGGTGTAAGCAGGGGGTGCGGGCGCGAGCTGCGCGTTCCACACCGAGGAGGACCCCATGGCCGCACTCGACGGAGCCCAGCTGCTCGCCGCCCTCGAGCCGACGGCGGAGGAGAACCTCAACCGGCACCTCGCCGCCGCGCAGGAGTGGATGCCGCACGAGTACGTCCCCTGGTCGATGGGACGTGACTTCGCCGACCTGGGCGGCGACCGGTGGTCGCCGGACCAGTCGCAGCTGTCGCCGATCGCCAGGACCGCGCTGGAGGTCAACCTCCTCACCGAGGACAACCTCCCGAGCTACCACCGCGTGATCGAGGGCGCCTTCGGACGCGACAGCGCCTGGGGCGTCTGGGTCAACCGGTGGACTGCCGAGGAGGGCCGGCACGCGTTCTGCATCCGCGACTACCTGCTCGTGACGCGCGGAGTGGATCCCGACGAGCTCGAGCAGGCGCGGATGGACACGATGCAGACCGGCTACGACGCGGGCGACAAGCAGCTGCTCAACCTCTGTGCGTACGCCTCGTTCCAGGAGCTGGCCACCCGCGTGTCACACCGCAACACGGGCCGCTACACCGAGGAGCCGATCGCGGAGAAGCTGCTCACGCGGGTCGCCAAGGACGAGAACCTCCACATGATCTTTTACCGCAACATCATCCAGGCTGCGCTGGAGCTGACACCGAGCCAGACGATGCGGGCCATCACCGACGAGGTCGTCACCTTCCAGATGCCGGGCGCGATCATCCCCGGGTTCGGCCGCAAGGCCATCCAGATGGCCATGGCCGGGATCTACGACCTGCGCATCCACCACGACGACATCGTGGAGCCGCTCCTGCGCCAGTGGGGTGTCTGGGACCTCGAGGGCCTCGACGCGGACGGCGAGCAGGCCCGGGACGAGCTTGCCGCCGCGGTCGCCTCCCTCGACGACGAGGCAGCTCGTTTCGTGGCCCGCCGCGAGGAGCGTGCGGCAAAGCGGGCCGCCCGGCAGGAAGCCTGAGCTCCGTCGAAGGGCCCGGGTGTTCGTGGCCCGGTCAGAGTGTTGGGAGTCGGTTGGTGGCAGTCGGGTGGAGGTCTTCACCGGCAGCCACAGGGTGGGCTGCCCTGTGGCTGCGACTGCAGCACCACGACTCAGCCTTCAGCTCTGCTCGCCGGTCGGCACCATGCGCACGAGCCTCGCCGGCACCCCAGCGACGATCGCGCCTGCGGGCACGTCCTTGGTGACGACCGCGCCGGCACCGACGATCGCCCCGTCACCGATGGTCACTCCAGGGACGACCGTGACCGAGGCACCGAGCCACACACGGGAGCCGATGACGATGGGCGCCGGGGTCATGTCTGCCCGCCGGTCCGGCTGCATCCCGTGGTTCAGCGTCGTCAGGGTGCTGCCGTGGCCGATGAGGGTGCCGTCCCCGATGGTGATGCCCCCGGTGTCCTGGAAGCGGCAGCCCATGTTGATGAAGACGTCCTTGCCGAGCGTCAGGTTCTTGCCGAACTCGCTGTAGAACGGCGGGAACACGGTCACCGACTCGTCCACCGGCTTGCCGGTGAGCTCTGCCAACAGGAGCCGGACCTCGTCCGGGGTGCGGTACGCGCCATTCAGCTCGGCCATGATGCGCAACGCATCCTGGGAAGCGGCGTGCATGAACCGGTGCGCGGCCGAGCCGGCCTCGATGAGCGCGCCGCACTCGACGTGCTCGAGGAACTCGTGCAGCTCCATGGTCCGGCTCCTGTCAGCTGACGGGGAAGGTGGTCAGAGCGTCGCGGCGTCGATGACGAAGCGGTAGCGCACGTCGGAGGCCAGCACGCGCTCGTACGCCTCGTTGATCTTGTCGGCAGCGATGACCTCGATCTCGGCGCCGAGGTGGTGCTCGGCACAGAAGTCGAGCATCTCCTGGGTCAGGGCGATGCCGCCGATCATGGATCCGGCGAACGAGCGTCGCCCACCGATGAGCGAGAACACGTTGACGCTCAACGGTTCGGCGGGGGCGCCGACGTTCACGAGGGTGCCATCGACGGCCAGGAGGCCGAGGTAGGCGTCGAGGTCGATGCTGGCGCTGACGGTGTTGACGATGAGGTCGAACGTGCCGGCCAGCTGCTCGAAGGTCGAGGGGTCGGAGGTGGCGTGGTAGTGGTCCGCACCGAGGCGCAGCCCGTCCTCCTGCTTCTTCAGCGACTGCGACAACACGGTGACCTCGGCGCCGAGGGCGTGGGCGATCTTGACGGCCATGTGGCCGAGACCGCCGAGGCCGACGACGGCGACCTTCGTGCCGGGGCCGGCGTTCCAGTGCCGCAGCGGGGCGTACGTGGTGATGCCGGCGCAGAGAAGCGGCGCCGCGGCGGCCGGGTCGATGCCGGCGGGGACGTTCAGGACGTAGTCGGAGTCGACGACGACGTGGGTCGAGTACCCGCCCTGGGTGGTGGTGCCGTCGCGGTCGGTGGCGGCGTAGGTGCCGACCATGCCCTTGACGCAGTACTGCTCGTCACCGTTGCGGCAGTTGGTGCACTCGCCGCAGGAGTTGACCATGCAGCCGACACCGACGCGGTCTCCGACCTGGTGGCGTGTGACGTCTGCGCCGACCTCGGTGACGAGGCCGACGATCTCGTGGCCGGGCACGACCGGGAAGGGCTGCGGGCCCCAGTCACCGTTCACGGTGTGGATGTCGGAGTGGCAGATGCCGGCGAACTCGATCTGGATGAGGACGTCGTTGGCGCCGACCTCACGTCGCTCGATGGTGGTGGGGGCCAGGGGCTGGCCTGCGGACGGAGCTGCATAGGCGTTGACGCGCATGGGAGAACGTTCCTTCGTGTCTGGTGATGGGTGCGTGGGGTGGCTTGGTGCGTGTTCGTCGGGTGGGGCTTGGTGCGTGTGCCTCGTGGGCGGGCGCTCAGGCGCTGCACTCGTCGACGGTGACGTGGTTCAGCCAGGTCACGACCTGACCCTGGTCGTCGGCCTCCTGGATGGCGACGTGGGCCATGAACCGGTCCGGGGTGGCCCCGTGCCAGTGCTCCTCGTTCGGCTCGATGTAGACGACGTCGCCGGGGCGGATCTCCTGCGGCTGGCCGCCGCGGCGGGTGACGTAGCCGATCCCGTCGGTGACGTACAGGGTCTGACCCTTGGGGTGGCTGTGCCAGGCGGTCCTGGCGCTGGGGGTGAAGCGCACGTGGGCGCACCCCACCGCTGACTGCTCGTCAGGGTTGCGGATGCCGTCGATGTGGACGGTGCCGGTGAACCAGTCCGCTGGTCCGGTGGCCGTCTGGCCACCGCTCTGGGTGAACTTCATGGGAAGGCTTCTTTCTTCGTCGGGTTCGCGGGCACGGCGCAGCGCCGACTCGCCTGTCTTCGCAGGTGTCGTATGGGGCGCCGCCCGTGGGCCTGAGTTGGGGTGGGTTGGGGACTACGGTTTGCCGGCCCGTTTGAGCTGGTCGGCGAGCTGGCGGGCCTCGCCGGAGAGCAGCTCGGCCCGGGCGTCATCGCCCGCGGCCACGGCGTGCCAGTAGTCGATCTTCAGGGCGACGTAACGCTGCCGCAGGACCAGGTGCTGGGCCTCCGACGCCAGTCGCCGCTGCTGGTCGGCGAGCAGCTCGACCTGCTCAGCCGCGGCGGACGGGCCGAGCCGACCGTTGGCGACGTACGTGCGCATGTCACTCACGGACATCCCGGTCGCCGCGAGACAGGCCACCCACATGATCTGGTCGAGGTCGTCCTCGTCATAGACCCGGTGACCGCTGGTCGCCCCGCGGCTCACCGAGGCGATGACGCCGATGGACTCGTAGTAGCGCAGCGTGCTGGCCGGCAGCCCGGTCAGTGCGGCTGCCTCCTTGATCGTGTACTCGTGACGGCTGGTCCGTACGCTCATGTCCACCACGCTAGGAACTTCAAGTACTTGAAGTCAAAGGCTGCGGCAAGCCCTTCCGGCGAGCCGCCGCCGGCTCACCTGGTGTCCATGGATCAGCCGCGATCAGCAGCAGGTCACCGTGCCGAATCCGCCGCGACTCGGACGTCCTCGTCGACGAGGTCAGCGTTGAGGTCGATGGCGGCGGCCGACCCCTCACCCGCGGCCGTGACCACCTGGGCCTTGGGGTTGGTGACGTTCCCGGCCGCCCAGACCCCGGTGACGCTGGTGGCTCCCGCTGCATCGGTCACGACCCAGCCGTCCGGGTCGAGGGCGCAGTCCAGCTGTGCCGCAAGGTCGTTGTTGGGGACCAGGTGTGGAGGCAGGAACACCGCGGCCCGCTCGACCGTGCTGCCGTCAGCCAGCGTGACGCCGGTCAGCCGGTCGTCCTCCACCGTCACCCCGTTCACGACTCCTTCGACCACCTGCACCCCGCGCGCGTCCAGCCCGATCCGCTGCTCGGCGCTGACGACGCCCGCGGGGATGAACAGGACGACGTCGTCGGACCACTGGCGGACGATCTGTGCGTACCGGACGGAGTCAGGACCGTCGCCCAGCACTCCCAGGGGTTGGTCTTCGACCTCGCGCCCGTGGCAGTACGGGCAGTGCAGCACGTCTCGGCCCCACCGATCGGACAGTCCCGGGAGGTCCGGCAGCTCGTCGCGAAGACCCGTGGCCAGCACCAGCCGGCGGGACGACACCTCGCGTCCGTCCGACAGGGAGACGGTGAACTCCCCCGGATCGGCGCGCGCCACGTGCGTGACACTCCCTTCACGGACCTCGCCACCGTAGGTGCGTACCTCGTGACGACCGACCGCGAGCAGGTCGGGCGGGGGCACCCCGTCGCGGGAAAGGAAGCCGTGCATGTGCGAAGCCGGCGCGTTGCGAGGTGCACCGGAGTCGACGACCAGGACCCTGCGGCGGGCCCGGGACAGGACCAGGGCGGCTGAGAGACCGGCGGCGCTGCCGCCGACGACCACGACGTCATACTCGCTCATGCTGGCATGGTGCACCCGCTGGCACCGGCGACGCCTCCCCCCAAATGACGGTAGCCGTGCCCTGACGGGACCCCGCGACGTCTTCTGTCGCGGTCGCGGCCGGCGGTACGGTCGGCTGGTGCTGCACGGCCGCGAGCCCGAACGCGCGCAGCTGGCCGCCCTGGTGGAGCAAGCTCGCGCGGGAACCGCCGGTGTGCTCGTGATCCTTGGCGAGCCCGGCGTCGGCAAGACCGCCCTGCTGGCCGCGCTCGCCACGGCACCGCTTCCAGCCGAGTCCTCGGCCGTCCCACGAGTGCTGCGCACGTCGGGGGTCGAGTCCGAGTCACCGCTGCCGTATGCAGCACTGCACCGCCTGCTCCGTCCCGTCATGGATCTCGACCGGCTACCCGACCCCCAGGCACGGGCTCTGCGGGTCGCGTTCGGGCTCGAGGACGGACCGACCGTGGAGCCGTTCCTGGTCGGCGTCGCCACCCTGTCCGTGCTGACCGACGCAGCCGAGTCGGACGCGCCCCTCGTGTGTGTGGTCGACGACGCGCACTGGCTCGATCCGGCCTCCGCGGACGCCTTGCTGTTCACGGCCCGCCAGCTGGCCGCGGACCCGGTGGTCATGGTCTTCGCTGCTCGCAGCGGTGCCGCCGCCGGACGGGCGTTCACGGCGCCCGGGCTGCCCGTCCTGGAGGTCGTCGGTCTCGACGACGGCGCCGCACACCGGCTCCTCGACGAACGTGCTGGCGACCCGCTACCAGACGAGGTCGCCGAACGACTCGTCCGTGACACCGGCGGCAACCCGCTCGCCCTGCTGGAGCTGCCCGACGCACTCAGTCCCGGGCAGCTGCGCGGCGAGGCTCCGCTACCACCGCAGCTCACCCTCACCGCCGGAGTGGAACGAGCGTTCCTCGACCGGTGCCGTCGCCTGCCGCAGGAGGTGCAGACGCTGCTGCTGGTCGCGGCCGCGGACGCCACCGGGCGCATCGCCACCGTGTTGAAGGCGGCGGCCACCCTCGGCGTCAACCAGGCCGCGTGGCAGGTGGCTGAGAGGTCGAGCCTGCTGACCGTCGACGGCGACGCCGTGACGGTGCGACACCCCTTGGTCCGTTCCGCCGTCTACCAGGCGGCCACGAGCTTCGAGCAACGGCAGGTGCACCGGGCGTTGGCGGACGCGGTGGGCCCCGACGATCCGGAGCGGTCGACCTGGCACCGCGCAGCAGCCGCCGACGGACCCGACGACGCCGTCGCCGACGCCCTGCACGACGTAGCCGTTCGCGCCGAACAACGCGGCGGCCACGTCGCCGCCGCCGACGCATACGAACGCTCGGCCGCGCTGACCGTGAACGAGCTTGACCGCGCTGAGCGGCTGCTCGGGGCGGGGCGCACCGCGTGGGCGGCTGGGCAGGCGCTGCGCGCCAGCACGTCGGCCTCCTCGGCGCGCGAGCTCGCCGTCGACCCGTTGCAGCGGGCCGACATCGACCGGCTGCGGGCACGCATCGAGGTCAACGTCGGCTCCGCCGTCGACGCCCACCGCATCTTCACCGTCGCCGCCCGAACCGTCGTCGACCACGACACCGGTCGCGCCCTGGAGATGGCGTGCGCGGCCGCCCTGAACCGAACCTATGGCGCCGACAGCGGAGCGACCTTGCCCACCGAGGTGTTGGCTCGCCTGCTGGCTCCGACCGACGAGGACACCGCGCGCACAGCATGCCTGCGGCTGCTCCTGAGGACCCTGACGGCGAGCGGGGACCAGGACTGGGCTGACGCGGCTCCCGCCCTGGAGCAGGCCCTGGAGGCTGGACGCCAGGTCGAGGACCTCGACGTCATGGGCAACCTGGGCAACACCGCACTCCACCTCGGCCACGACGAGGGTGCTCGCTCCTCCTACTCCGCCATGGCCTCGACCGCCCGCGAAGCCGGTGCCGGGATGGTGGTCGTCTACGCCCTGGAGCGACTCATGTTCGCCCAGCTCCCCACCGGACCGTGGACCGCCGTGCGCAGCTCCGCCGAGGAAGCCCTGACCCTGGCGCGCAGCGTCGGCCAGACCCCGCTGACCGCGGCACCACTGGCCTGCCTGGCCCTCCTGGGTGCCCTCACCGGCAGCGACGACCACGACCACCATCTCGCGTCACTGGACGACGTCACAGGCCGATACCCGTTGGGGATCCTGGCGGGCCCGGTGCACGACGTCACCCGGTGGGCCAAGGGCACCCGCGCCGCCGCCCAGGGCGATACGTCTGCTGCGCTTCACCACCTGTCCGGTATGCGCGTGCCTGCCCTTCACCGGCTGGCCACGGTCGACCGGATCGAGGCAGCAGTTCGCGCGGGTGAGGCCGGCCAGGCGCTGGCCTGGGTTGACGAGCTCACCCCCTTCGCCACGGGGACCGGTCACCCGTGGGCCCTCGGCGCTGTCGAGCTGGGTCGTGCCCTGACCATGCGGGAACCCACCGACGCCACAGCGGCGTTCGAACGAGCAGTCCGCCACTACCGCAACGCGTCCCGCCCCTACGACCTGGCACGGACCCACCTCGCGTACGGCGAGCTCCTGCGCCGCACCAACCGGCGCGTGGACGCCCGCCCCCACCTGCGCGCAGCACTGGCGACGTTCACCGATCTGAATGCCATCCCGCTGGTCGAGCGGGCCACCCAGGAGCTGCGCGCGTCCGGCGAGACGGCCCGTAGGCGCGACCCGTCCACCCTGCTCGACCTGACGCCGATGGAGCTCAAGGTCGCCCAGCTGGTGAGCACCGGCCTGTCGAACAAGGACGTCGCCGCCCAGATCTGGGTGTCGCCCCGCACGGTGGCGTTCCACCTGCGCAACGTGTTCACCAAGGTCGGCGTCAGCTCGCGAACCGAGCTCGCGCAGCTCACGCTCAGCTGACCCCTTCTCGGCCGGACGACGCGCACCCCGGCCATTTGACCGGCGCGAGCGCTGGGCGTCTCGACGACGGTGGAGCCAAGCCACTCACCGCCACGTCAGGAGCAGCCATGCACACCACGCCCACCGACGAACCGCTCGCGACGGACACCGAGACCGTCGCGGACGCCGACACCGTCGGGTACACCGAGACCGTCGCGGACACCGAGACCGCGGCGGACACCCAGCACGGGCCCCGCAGGTCATGGGCGGTCCTGGCCCTGGCCCTCGCCGCCCAGGTCCTCGTCGTCCTCGACATCTCCGTCGTCAACACCGCCCTGCCGTCCATCGGGCGGGACCTGCACCTGGACGGGTCCCAGATGCAGTGGGTCGTCACCGCCTACCTGATGATGTCCGGCGGCGGTCTTCTGTTCGGTGGCCGCATCGCCGACCTGCTGTCGCGCAAGTGGGTGTTCCTCACAGGCCTGACCGTGTTCACCACCGCCTCCATGGTCAGCGGATTCGCTGGTAGTGCAGGCGAACTCATCGCGGCCCGCGCTGGCCAAGGTCTGTCCGCAGCCCTGATGACCCCCGCCGCGCTGTCCATCATCATGACCACCTACTCCGGAGCGCAGCGCCGCCTCGGACTCACCCTGTGGGGTGCCGTCGGGTCCCTCGGGGTCGCCGCCGGCGTCCTACTCGGTGGTGCGCTGACCACCTGGGCCGGTTGGCAGACCATCTTCTTCATCAACGCACCGATCGGCGCCGTCGCCCTCGTGGCAGGTCTCAAGGTCATCCCCGCCGCCGCCACCGCACGCGTCACCCTCGAGCAGTTCGACGTCGCCGGAGCCGCCACCGTCATCGGCAGCCTGGCCGCACTCATCTACGGACTCGGAGCCACCGAGCAGCACGGCTGGCTCTCGGCCCACGTCCTGGTCGCGTTCGCCGCCTCCGGGGCGCTGGCCACGGCCTTCAGGTTCCGGGAGAGCCGGGCCGCGAGTCCGCTCATCCCGCCGCACACCTGGAAGGTGACGTCCCTGGTCTCCGGCACCACCGTGATGCTCGGCGTCACCGGCATCCTCGTCGGCACGGTGTTCCTCTCGTCGATCTTCGTCCAGACCGTGATGGGGTACTCCGCCATCCGCGCCGGCGTCGCCTTCGTCCCGTTCGCCCTCGCCATCACGGTCGGCACCGTCGTGGCCCGGCACGCCTTGGCCCACGGCACCCCACGTGCCGTCGCCGCCATCGGTCTGCTGCTGGTTGCCGGTGGTGCGGTCCTGCTGGCCCAGGCTTCCGCTGGATCCAGCTTCGCCACCGGCGTCCTGCCCGGTCTGGCCATCATCGGTCTCGGCGTCGGCATGGTCTTCGCCCCCGTGTCGGTCACCGCGATGGCCGGCATCCCCCCGCAGCACGCCGGCATGGCGTCCGGGTTCCTCATGACCGGGCACGAGGTCGGCGCCGCCGTGGGTGTTGCGGTCCTGTCCGCGGTCGCCAACAGCGCCGGAGGCCTTGCCAGTGCCGCCGGGGTCGTCGACGGCTTCCCCCGCGGGTTCCTCGCCGCTGCCGGCATCGCCGCGGTGCTCGCCGTGGTCGCGTACCTGCGAATGCCTGCCGCACGCGTCGAAGGCGGCGCTGGGATGCACATGCACCACTGAGGCCCCACCCACGCGGTGTCCTACCGTCGTGGCGGAGGACGGCGACCCGGGCCACTGGCTCGGGTCGCCGTCCCTGTCCCACCGATCAGCAGCACCACCACAGGAGCTCGGACCTCGCCATGAGGTCCGAGCTCGTCACGGGGCCCCGTGCCGGTCGAGCTCGACGGGGGCACCGACAGCGGCGGGTGCCGCCACGGACACGTGGGCGACGCGGTCTGCGAGCCAGTCGGAGAGTCCATGGAGGGTGTTGGAGGTGATGCCGTGACCACTCGGGTCCCGTCGGGCGACGGTCGGTGCGCCGGACTCGTCGAGGAGGTAGTCCCAGGTCCGGTCGAGCAGCTCGCGCGGGATGACCTGGTCCGCGTCGCCCTGCGCGACGAACACGGGCAGGTTGCTCAACCGACCGGGCTCCAGACGGATGCCGGCATCGAAGGGAAGGGTGCCGTAGAGGATCGCGGCGCCGGCGTAGCGGGACGGGTCCGACAGGACCAGCCCCCCAGCCAAGGCGGCACCTCCGCTGAAGCCGACGAGGAACACCGGTCTCCCCTCCGGCGCCACCTCATCGAGCCAGCCCCGGAACCAATCCATTGTGGCTGCAATGGAATTCGCCACCGGACGACCGATCCCCCGGTTGGCGAACCACGCGAAGCCACCCCCCTCGGCGATCGGCGCCCGCACCGCGGCATACGCCAGAGCGGGTGGGAGGTGCGGCGCGAGGGAGAGGATCTCCCGCTCGGTGGACCCCCGTCCGTGCAGGAGCACCACGAGCGGTGCCGTCGGGTCGGCGTTCCCGTATGTCGCGACGACGGGAGCGGTGAAGCCGGAACGCTCGCTCGTGGTGGTCTGTTCGGTGCTCACTGCTGCTCCCACTTCCTTCACGTGCGTCGGTCAGGCCGGGACGATGCCGAAGCCACCGGTCCAGGCGATCTTCTCGCTGGCAGCCAGAGTGATCTGGAGGAAGCCGATGGCCTCGAGCTCACGGGCCCGCGAGAGCTGGCCGGCATCGATCGCCTTCAGGCCGCCCGACGTGATGACGCCTGCCAGGGTCGACTTGGCATCGGCATCGTCGCCCGCGATGAGCACGGTGGTGGGAAGTTCGCCGACAGTCCCACTCGCCAAGGTGGCGGCGAAGGTGGTGTTGAACGCCTTCAGCACCTGCGACGAGGGCAGCGCAGCCGCGATCTCGGCGGTCGCCGAGCCGTCCGCAGGCACGGTGAGCGAGTCGAAGGTCTCGAAGTTGAGGGGGTTGGTGATGTCGACGACGATCTTGCCCGCGAGGCTCTCACCGCGCTGGGCGATGACTGCGCTGACTGCCGGGTACGGAACCGCGAGGACGACGATCTCCCCCGTGACGCTCGTTGCCGAATCCGACTGGCCGAGAAGCTGGACCGTGTGGCCGCCCCGTCCTGCCACGGCCGCGATGGCCTGGCCCATGGTGCCGGTGCCGATGATGCTGAGGTGTGCCATGAGAAAGCTCCTTGGTCGAGGTGATTAGTTGATGCTTCAAGCAACAACGTACTCCGGGTTAGTTGTTCCTACAAGTAACCGGTTATCGTGGTTCACATGGACCCCCGCTGGTTGGACGACGCCGAACGAGCCGCATGGCTGCGCCTCATCGCCGTCGTCGAGCTCTTGCCCGGCGCGTTGGAGCTCCAGCTCCGGCGGGACGCCCACCTCACCCACTACGAGTACTTCGTGCTCGCGATGCTCTCCGAGGCCCCCGAGCGCACCCTGCGCATGACGGCGTTGGCCCAGCGCACCAACGCCACCCTCCCCCGCCTCTCCCACGTCGCCAAGCGGCTCGAGGCCCGCGGACTCCTCGAGCGGTTCCCCTGCCCGCAGGACCGTCGAGCCACCAATGCCCGGCTCACCGCCGTCGGGTGGGAGCAGGTCGTCGCGGCCGCGCCCGGACACGTCGACGCAGTACGCCGCCACGTCTTCGACGCCCTCGAACCCGCTCAGGTGGAACAGCTCAGCCAGGCCTGTGCGGCGCTGCTGTCCAAGCTCGACCCGGACGGCAGCCTGGCCAGCCTGTACGAGGCGCAGCCCGCGTCGACCCCAGACCGCTGACCCGAGCTGGCGCCTTTCCTGTCCGTGGCCCTCCCTAGCCTTGGCACCATGGCAACGACTCCCCTCCACACCGTCATGGTCCCCGGCCTGCTGTGTTCGGCCCGGCTGTACGAGCAGCTCCTGCCCACCGCGTGGTCGCACGGCGCGGTCACCGTCGCCGACAACCGCCGGGACAGCACGGTGGCTGCGATGGCCGAGCGGCTCCTCGCCGCAGCACCTGAGCGATTCGTGCTCGTGGGCCTCAGCATGGGCGGGTACGTCGCGCTCGAGGTCATGCGCCGCGCCCCGGAGCGGGTGGCGGGCCTGGCGCTGATCAGCACCTCCGCTCGCCCGGACTCCCCCGAGCAGCTTTCTGGCCGCCGCGACCAGGAGCAGGCGGTCCTCGCAGGACGGTTCAGCGATCTGGTCGAGGCCGTCTTCCCCGTCCTGGTCGATCCCGGCAACCTCGCGCGAGCCGACCTGGCGGACTTCTGGAGGACCATGGCGCACGAGGTCGGCCCCGAGGCCTTCGTCGGCCAGCTTGCCCTCGCGTCAGGGCGGCCGGACTCGCGTCCCGACCTCGGCTCCATCGGCTGCCCCACCGCCGTGGTCCACGGCTTTGGCGACCGGCTCATCACCGCGGAGAACGCGGTCGAGCTGGCCGCCGGCATCCCCGGCGCGCAGCTCACCCTCGTCGAAGGGGCCGGCCACATGCTCGCTCAGGAGCAGCCAGAGGCCCTCGCCGCCGCCGTGGCCGAGCTCTTCCTGGAGGTGACGTCCAAGACCCCGCTCATGCGCTGAGCATGCGCTGAGCCGGGGCGCGACCCGGCGTCACGGTCCGGCGATGTACACCTTCCGCAGGGGCGCGTGCACGGCCCACGTCGTCCGGTCCCCTGCACGCAGGTGGACCGTGACGCCGGGGCCGAGCTCGATGACCTCCCCGTCGTCGAAGGTGAGCGTGGCCGAGCCACTCAGCACGACGAACACCTCGTCGACCTCGACGTCCGTGACCGTGCCGGCCGTCAGCTCCCACACCCCGACCTCGGCGCCGACGACGCTGGCGAGGGTGCGCGTCCCCGCCCGCGGGTCGCCGTGCACCACGGTCGCCGGCGGCACGGGGTCGAGGGCGATCGGGGCGGTGGTGTCGAGGAGCCGGGTCATGGACACCATCCTGCCCGCCACCTCGGACCGTCGGCCGCAGGGCAGACGGCCGCAGGGCAGACGGCACAATGACGGCCATGACCAACGTCCCAGCCACGAACGAGGCGCGCAGCCTGCTCCTCGCCCAGGCGGACCGCACCCTCACCGGTCGCATCGAGGACCCTGCCGTGCTCGCCGCAGTCGTCAGCATCGAGCGGCTCGTCGTCGCCACCGGCTCGACCGTGCCCGACCTCCTGCGTGCGGCTGTCGAGGGCCGGCTGGAAGGCAGCGGGCCCGGTTCGCACGTGGCCGACCTCGCCGCTCAGGCGCACAGGCACGTGGCGGCAGGACTGGCGCGCCGGTCATCCGGTCAGTCCATCGATGCGGCGGTGGTCAACCCCGAGGCGGGGGCCTACCCCGTGACCACCGACGCGACACTGGTGCGTGCGGCCGTGCGTGCCGCGCAGCGCTCCATCGACGCCATGCCCTACTACGGCCTGCGTTACGGCGAGCGCGGGGCACGGTTCGCCAGCTCGGACTCCGCCTGGCTGATCTCCCTCGCACCACTCGGGACCGAGCGGGCGATCCAGCAGGTGACCTGGCTGTCCCGGGTGCTCGCCGGACGCGGCATGCCGTCGTGGCTGATGGAGCTGCACCTCACCGAGCTCGTGGCCGAGGTCCGGGCGGCGACCCACGACGATGCCGTCGGGTCGCTGCCTGCGGCAGCGGAGGCGCTCACCCTCGCGCGGCGGCAGCACGTCGACGACGACCTCATCTCCCTTGCCGACACATGGGCAGGGCACCTCGCCGGTGACGGACTTCCCGTGCCTCGCACCGGTGCACTGGTGGCCGCGGCGACGGCCGACGTCCTCCTCGGCGTCACTGACGACGACCATGCGCTGATGGACTGGCTCACGGACCCGGACCGGGTCGGCGCGAAGGTGTCAGCCGCAATCCACCAGGTGCGCGACCGGGTACGCCTCCACGCCGGCTGACACAACTGAGCATCTTCTCAGGCGGGCGGTGGCATCATCGCCGGTCAGGAGGTCGTGATGCTGAAGTTCTTCATCGTCGGAACGCTGGCCGTACTTGCCGGAGTCGTCGCGCTCGCTGCGTCCCTCGGCGGCTGGGCGTGGTGGGTCGTCCTCGCGTTCGTGGTCGCCCTGCTGGCGCTGGGTGCTTGGGACGGGATCCAGCGAAAGCACTCCATCCTGCGCAACTACCCGGTCCTCGGGCACATCCGATTCCTCATGGAGGACATCCGGCCCGAGCTGCAGCAGTACTTCATCGAACGCAACTATGACGGGCGCCCCTACGACCGCGACACCCGCTCGTTGATCTACGAGCGGGCCAAGAACACCGCGGGTGAACAGGCGTTCGGCACCGAACGCGACGTCTACGAGCCCGGGTACGAGTACCTGGTGCACTCCACGGCTCCGTTGGACCCGCCCGATGAGGTGCCGCGCGTCCTGGTCGGGGGACCCGACTGCCGCAAGCCATATCCGATGGCCTTGCTGAACGTCTCGGCCATGAGCTTCGGCGCGCTGTCTGCCAACGCCATCCGCGCACTCAACAAGGGCGCGGCCCTCGGCGGTTTCGCGCACGACACGGGTGAGGGTGGCCTGTCCCCCTACCACCAGGAGCATCACGGAGACCTTGTCTGGGAGATCGGCTCCGGCTACTTCTCGACGCGGACCAAGGACGGCCACTTCGACCGACGCGAGTTCGCGGACAAGGCGAGCAGCGACCAGGTCAAGATGGTCTCCCTCAAGCTGAGCCAGGGCGCCAAGCCCGGCATCGGCGGGGTGCTGCCGGCGGCCAAGGTGAGCGAGGAGATCGCTCGCATCCGAGAGGTACCCCAGGGCGTCAAGTGCGTCAGCCCGTCGGCGCACTCGGTCTTTCGCACGCCCGTCGAGCTCATCGAGTTCATCGCCGAGATGCGCGAGCTCTCGGGTGGCAAACCCGCCGGCTTCAAGCTGTGCGTGGGCTCTCGGGTCGACGTCCTGGCCCTGTGCAAGGCGATGATCGAGGTGGGCACCACCCCGGACTTCATCATCGTCGACGGTGCGGAGGGCGGAACCGCCGCGGCGCCGTTGGAGTACGAGGACCACATGGGTATGCCGCTCACCGAAGGCCTGATGCTCGTGCACAACGCGCTCGTCGGCGCGGGCCTGCGGGACACGGTCCGGATCGGCGCAAGCGGCAAGGTGGCCGCCGCCAACGACATCGTCAAGCGACTGATCCAGGGCGCGGACTACACCAACGCCGCGCGGGCCATGATGATGGCCGTCGGCTGCATCCAGGCGCAGATGTGCCACACGGACAAGTGCCCGGTCGGTGTCGCCACGCAGGACGCCCGACGCGCACGGGCGGTCGACGTGCAGGACAAGAGCCAGCGGGTGATGCACTACCAGCAGGGCACCGTCGAAGAGGCGGTGAAGATGATGGCCTCGATGGGGGCCCACCACCCGCGTGACCTGTCCCCCACCCAGCTGCGCAAGGTCATTAGCCCGTGGGAGACGCGCTCGTACGCCGAGCTGTTTGAGTGGCTCGCCCCGGGGCAACTCATCGGTGAACCCCCGCAGACGTGGGCCGCCGACTGGGCGGCCGCCGACGCATCCACCTTCCGGCACTCACTGCCGACCTCGAGGAGCTGACCGCCATGAGCACCGTCGCCGAACTCATCGTCGAGTCCCTGGCCAACCACGGCGTGGCCTCCGTATGGGGCGTGGTCGGTGACGCGCTTAACCCCGTCACCGACGCGATCCGCCGCGAGGACCGCGTCGAGTGGATCGGCGTTCGCCACGAAGAGGTCGCGGCCTTCGCAGCCTCGGCGCAGGCCCAGCTCACGGGTGACCTCGCCGTGTGCATGGGGACGGTTGGTCCGGGCTCGATCCACCTGCTCAACGGTCTCTACGACGCCAAGAAGTCGCACGCGCCCGTGCTGGCCATCTGTGGTCAGGTGCCGTTGGGTGACGTCGGCACGGAGTTCTTCCAGGAGGTCGACAACAACCGGCTCTTCAGTGACGTCGCCGTGTTCGCCGAGACGGTGACGAGCGCCGAGCAGATGCCCCAGCTCCTCGAGCGGGCCGTCAATGCGGCTCTCGGCGGGCGGGGGGTCGCGGTGCTCACCCTCCCCGGTGATGTCGGCGGCCTCGACGTCCCGAAGGGGACGCTGCCACCCGGGTTCGCGGAGGCCGCCCGCCCTGCGGCGGCGTCGTCGACAGCCATCCAGGATGCTGCCGACGCCATCGCCGCCGAGGCCAAGGTCACCCTGCTCGTTGGGTGCGGGGCGCGCGGTGCGCGCGACGAGGTGCTCTCGCTGGCCGAGACCCTTGCTGCGCCGATCGTGTTGACGCTCAAGGCCAAGGAGGGGCTGGAGCACGACAACCCTTACGCCGTAGGGCAGACGGGCCTGATCGGCAATCCTGCTGCCACGGACGCCATGGACGACGCAGACGTCCTCGTGCTCGTGGGCACGGACTTTCCCTATCGTGACTGGATCCCGAACGGGAAGACGGTGATCCAGCTCGACTCCCGGCCGGAGCACATCGGGCGACGCACCACGGTGACCCATTCTCTGGTCGGGGACGCGCGGGCAACCCTGCGAACCTTGTTGCCGCTGTTGACGACCCACCCGGAGACCAGCCACCTGCACAAGGCCCAGAAGCGCTACGAGGAGTGGATGAAGGAGCAGCGACAGCTGGCCGAACCGCGCCACGACGAGACCCTGCTGGGCCGGCTGCGCGGCAAGCTCGACAACCCCGACGAGCTGATCCGTCCCGAGGCCGTGGCGGTGGCCGTGGACGCCCACGCCGGACCCGATGCCATCTTCACCTGCGACACCGGCATGTCCACAGTGTGGCTGGCACGGCTCGTACCGATGAGCGACGAGCGTCGCCTGATCGGTTCGTTCAACCTGGGCTCGATGGCAAACGCCATGCCCATGGCGCTCGGCGCGCAGGCCCTCGACCGAGACCGTCAGGTCATCGCCTTCTGCGGTGACGGCGGCCTCATGATGCTTCTGGGCGACCTGCGCACCGCCGTCTCGTACAACCTGCCGGTCACGTTCGTCGTCTTCGACAACGGTCGCCTGGGCATGGTCAAGCTCGAGCAGGAGCAGGGCGGCCTCCCCGAGTTCGGGACGGTGCTGGACAACCCCGACCTGGCCGCCGTCGGCGCCGCCATGGGGTTGACCACTCGGCGCGTGACGGATCCTGCCGATCTCGACGAGGCGGTTTCGTCGGCGCTGGCAGCTCGGGTGCCGTACCTGCTCGACGTCGTCACGAACCCCGACGAGATCTCTGTCCCCGGCAAGACCAAACCCTCGCAGGCCTGGGGCTTCGCCATCGCCAAGGCAAAAGAACACATCGTCAGCGCGTGAGCGCTCCGAAAGGCACGATCATGCAGCTGACGTCCGAGCAGCTCCTCGATGACGGCGTCCTCGAACGCGAGCTCGACCTGGACGGCGTCCCGGGCATCCTGTGGACCCCTGCGTCCGCCACGCCATCCGCGCCAGCTCCGTTGATCCTCTTGGGTCACCCGGGTGGACTGCCCACGATGTATCCCCGTCTGCAGGCTCGCGCACGGCACTCCGCAGAGCTGGGGTTCGCCGCAGTGACCATCGAGCTGCCCGGCAGCGGGGACCGGCCGCGCATCGCGGTCGTCGAGCAGGCCCGCGCTGACCTGCGTCAGGCGATCCAAGCCGGCGAGCAGCCGGGCGAGGACGTCATCGAGCGGTTGATCCTCCCGCTGGTCGAGCAGGCCGTTCCGGAGTGGCGGGCTCTCCTCGACGCTGTTCTCGCGCTGCCCGAGGTGGGTGGCCCGGTGGGGGTCTCCGGAGGGGTGATCGCCGTGGGCGTCCGGTTGGCCTTGGTCGAGCCACGCGTCGTGGCGGCCGGTCTCTTCGCGGGCAGCGTCGTCCCCCGCAGCATCATCGACGAAGCGCGCGAGGTCACCGTGCCGCTGCACGTCCTGCTGCAGTGGGACGACCGCGGCAACGACAGGGAGCTGGCCTTGGACCTGTTCGATGCCTTTGGCTCCAGGGAGAAGACGCTCCAGGCCAACATGGGCGGACACACGGGCGTCCCGTCACACGCTGCGGAGGACGCCGGCCGCTTCTTCCTGCGCCACCTGGGCCGGCCTCTCCCTGACGTCGATGGAGGTCGAGTCGGCTAGATGCCTCGTCCGGGCGAGAGGATGCCCAGGGGGTCGAACGCCGTCTTGACGAGCCGGTGCGCGGCCAACGTGGGGGCGTCGAGCTGCTTGGGCAGGGCGTGCCGCTTGAGCGAACCGATCCCGTGCTCGCCGGTGAGGGTCCCACCCAGCGCGAGCGCTGCGTCGCTGACCTCGTCGAGGATCCGCTCCCCCCGGTCGCGGGCGTCGGCGTCCAACGGGTCGACGATGACCGAGGGATGCAGGTTCCCGTCCCCCGCGTGCGCGAAGGTCGGTATGGCGACCCCGTGCGCCATACCGATCTGCTCGATGGCCGCGAACATGTCGGCGAGGCGCGAGATGGGGACGGCGATGTCGGAGGACACCCGCAGCCCTTCGGCTGACAGAGCCCGACCGGTCACCCGGCGAGCCTCGAGCAGCACGTCGCCGTCGGCCTGGTCGACGCTGAGCGCGTTCTGGGCGCGGCAGATCTCAGCCACCGCAACGACATCCGAGCGTGCGCCCGGACCGATGAACTGACCCACGAGCACTGCTGCGGCGCCGTCGACCACGACGCCCGTGGGCTGAAGTCGTTCGACGGCCTCGACGCTGAGCCGGTCCATGAGCTCCATGACGTCGGGCGGACTCGTACGACGCATGATCGCCGTGACGGCCTCCCCGGCGTCGACGAGCGAGGGGAAGGCCGCACGGAAGGTGATCGTGTCGCCCGTGGGCCGCGGCAGCAGGCGGACCGTCGCGGCGGTGACGACACCCAGCGTGCCCTCCGAGCCGACGAACAACCGGGTGAGGTCGTACCCCACGACGTCCTTGCGGGTCTGCCCACCGGTCCTGATGACCTCACCCGTCGCGAGGACCACCTCGAGCCCCGCGATGCTGTCGGCGGTCACGCCGAACTTCACGCACCGCAGACCACCGGCGTTGGTGGCGATGTTGCCCCCGATGGTCGACTCCTGGTAGCTGGCCGGGTCCGGCGCATACATCAGGCCGTGGGCCGCGGCGGCGCGGTCGATCTCCGCGGTGATGACGCCGGCCTGGACGTGGGCGAGCCGGTTCGCGGGGTCGACGGCAACGATGGCATCCATCTGCGCCAGGGAGATGACCAGGCCGCCGGGATAGGCGACGGCGCCACCGGTCAGGCCGGTGCCGCTGCCGCGCACCGACACCGGGACGCGGTGGTCGCTCGCCCAGCGCAGCGCGACGGCGACGTCGTCCGTCGAGGTCGCCGTGACGACAGCCGACGGCGACCCGAGCAGGACGGCGCGGGACGCGTCGGTCGAGAACGCCTCCATGGCGGTGCCTTCGGTCAGCACCCGCCCGGGAAGCAGCTCGGCGAGCTCGTCGATCGCGGTGGTGTCACTCACTGCAGGCTCTCCCCCGTCAGAGCGACCATGACCGGAGCCACAACGCGGTCTCGAGCTCGCGCAAGCGGTTCGAGGTCTCCTCCGGAACCGGGACGTCGGTGTCGGTGACGACGTAGCCGTACTCCCCCCGGGTCGACAGGGACTGGCCGGTGATGTTGGCGCCGGTCTCTGCGAAGACCTGGTTGATCGAGGCCAGCACGCCGGGGACGTTGTGGTGCAGGTACCCGAGGCGGTGGACGCCGTCGCCCGATGGCGCCGCGACCTCGGGGAGGTTGACCGACAGCGAGGTGGAGCCGGCCTCGACGAAGCCGAGGAGCTTGGTCGACACGAACCCGGCGATCTCCTCCTGCGCCTCCTGGGTCGAACCGCCCACGTGGGGAGTGAGGATGACGTTGTCCAGGCCGCGCAGCGGCGAGTCGAACGGGTCGCCCTGTGCCTTCGGCTCGGCGGGGAACACGTCGATGGCCGCACCGGACAGGTGACCGGACAGGATGTGGTCGCGCAGGGCCAGGTCGTCGACGACCATCCCTCGAGAGGCGTTGATGAGCACCGCACCCGGCTTCATCTGGGCCAGCTGCTCCGCGCCGAACAACCCGGCGTTGCCCGGTCGACCATCCACGTGCAGGCTCACGACGTCGGACTGGCCGAGGAGCTCCTCGAGGGTGTCGACCCGGCGGGCGTTGCCGTGGGCGAGGCGGTCCGCGGTGTCGTAGAAGATCACCCGAAGGCCCACCGCCTCGGCGACGTTGGACAGCTGGGTCCCGATGTTTCCGTAGCCGATGATGCCCAGCGTGCGGCCACGGATCTCGCGGCTTCCCTTCGCCGACTTGTCCCAGATCCCGTCGTGCATCCGCTGGGTCTTCTCGGGCAGGCGGCGCGCCAGCGCGATGAGCTCACCCAGGACCAGCTCGACGACGCTGCGGGTGTTGGAGAACGGGGCGTTGAAGACCCCGACACCGAGGGTGGACGCTGCCACCAGGTCCACCTGGTTGGTCCCGATGCAGAAGCAGCCCACGGCCAGCAGGTCGGGTGCCGACTCCAGCACGCGGCGGGTCACCTTGGTGTTGGACCGTATGCCGAGCAGCGACACCCCCTGCAGCGCTTCGACGAGCTCGGCCTCGCTCATGGAAGCCGCTCGGTGATCCACCTCGTAGCCACTCCTGCGGAACGCCTCGGCAGCACGCGAGTGCACGTTCTCCAGCAGCAAAACCTTCACAAAATGTCCTTTGGGTCGGGCCGTTGTCGCGTCGTCGGTTCATGCTCCCATCCCGGACGACGCAGCGAACGAGCAGCCCGCATGGCGGAGCGGCGCGCGATTCCGACAGTGTGAGATAGGTCACAACCTGCGCCCAGGGCTGCGCAGACCGTCCCCATGCGCGCGACCATGGCGTGCCGAGGGTCACCGAACGACTCCTCCGCCGCCTCCCGGACGCCGAGTTCCGTCCACCGGGAAGGTGCCCCCCACCCTTGAGGACGGAAACGGGGGACCCACTTCCGGACAGCACGCACCACCGCTGCCCTTGGGGTGAAGTCGCACGAAAGTGCGACCGGGCACCATCCAGCCCGAACCCGACAGCTGACCTCGCAGGCGTTGGAGGCACAGCCATGTCCAAAAACCCCCTGCTGCACCGCCATGTCGTCCGAGCACTGATCATCGCCCTGACCGTGCTCACCGCGGCGTTCGTCGCCCCGGCCAACCAGGCCCAAGCGTCTCCCTACGGGGTCAGCGCCAGGGTCGGCGCCGTCGCCGTCACCTACACCGCCAAGGAGAGGGGCAGGCCGTACCGCATGGGCGGCACCACCCCCGCCCGCGGATTCGACTGCTCCGGCCTGGTGACGTACGTGTACAAGACCCGGCTGCACCGCAACATCCCGCGCACTGCCGACGCCCAGTACCGCGCCACCCTGCGGATCTCGAAGAAGTCGATGCGTCCCGGCGACCTCGTGTTCTTCCTGTCCGGCGGCCGGGCCTACCACGTCGGTGTGTATGCCGGCCACAACAAGATGTGGCACGCAGCCAGGCCCGGAACCCGGGTCAAGCTCGTCACCATCTGGACCACCCAGTGGGTCGGCGGCCGCGTCCGCTGACCGTCAGCTCGGCGCCGCCCTTGTTCTGCCGACAAGGTCGGCGCCGGGCTGAAGTGATGGTGGTAGCTGCTCCACGGGTCGCTTCGGCATAGGGCGCGGCCATCTGGAGCGTGAGGGCGTCCGCCCACCGCGGTCCGATGATCTGGGGCCCCACCGGTCGCTCTCGCAGACTTCAGACGTCCTGCCTGTGTCGGCGTCAGGATGCAGCGGGGTCCTTGGTGGACCCACCCTCGCGGCCCGCGTTCTGACCATCGTTGTGGAAGCTGACGTCGACGGTTTCGAAGCCCTTGACTCGCTGGGCCTTGGCGGCGTCGGTGTAGCTGCGGCGATCGCCGTGGGTCAGGTTCACGTCGTCGGTGAAGGGGGTGAGCAGCGCACGCGGCCACAGCCGCTTGGCCAGCACCACGTTGAGCTCGACGGACAGCGCGATGGCCACCGCGGTCGCATACAGCCACGCCACGAGGCCGAGCACGAGGCCGAAGACCCCGTTGAGCGCGGTGGCGTTCTTCAGGACGTTGCCGACGAGCAGGGCGCCGAAGACCTGCAGGACCTGCCAGGCCACGGCCGCGCTCAGAGCGCCTGGGACTGATTGCCGCCAGCCGACCTGCCGGACCGTCGCGATCCGGAAGGCCAGCAGGAACACGCCGGCGTTGACCGAGATCGACACGAGCATCAGCAGCGCCTTCACCCCCCAGCCCAGGGAGGTGGCGCCGAAGGACTCAGCGGCCGTACCCAGTGCGGACAGGATCGTCGTGGCGATCACCGCGACTCCCGCGGTCGCCAGGAGCAGGACGCTGCGCACGCGGGCCAGGATGGGGTTGGGCCGCCGGTTGCGCGGCACCGCCCAGGCGACGTTCATCAGGTTCTGCACGGCTTGCGCGACCCCCAGCACGCCGTAGAGCGAACCCAGCAGGCCGACCACGACTCCCACCCCACTGCCACGCAGTCCGGTGCTGCGCAGCTGGGCCCCGATGACGGGGAACTGGCTGACCGTCGAGGACAGGATGTCCAGCTGCAGGCGCGGGTTGCCTTGCAGGACGAAGCCGAGCAGGGAGGAAAACCGCCCAACGCCTGCGCCGTTGGAAGTGGTCGACTCGGTCAACGACCCTCACAGCCGGCTCCCGGTCGCCCTCGTGCACGGTCTGCGCTCACCGTGGTGTCGTCGCTGCGGGGCGGGCACGGTCAACCACCGACCTCGGTCGCTTGACGTGCCGCTGGGTCGCCGCCAGCTCGGCGCCGGTCCCGTTCTGCCAACAGCTCGTTGACGATCACCTGGACCGAACCCGCGATCGGGATGGCGGCCAGTGACCCCAGGATGCCCGCGACCTCCGTGCACAGGATGATCGCCACCAGGACAGCCAGCGCAGAGAGCTTGAGGGCGCGGCCGTAGATGAGTGGGCGCAGGGTGTGGCCCTCCACCAGGTGGTAGACGAGCAGGACGACGAAGACGATGGCGGCGGCGAGCGGGCTCTCCGTCAGGGCGACGAGACTGAGCAGCACGGTCACGACCGCCGGCCCGATGTAGGGGATCAGCTCGACGATCACCGTGAACAGCCCGAGCGGGAGCGCGTACGGGACCCCGACGACCAGCAGGGTCACGGTCGCCACGACCCCTGCGAGGAAGCTCGCCAGCAGGTTGCCCGTGACGAACCCCCGCACGGACCTGTACACCCCGGCGCCGATGCGCTCCGCGGGAAGCCGGTGGCGCTCGGGGATCAGGTCGGAGACGCGCCGACGCCACTCGGGACCCTCCAGGAGCATGAAAAGCGTCAGGAAGGCGATGATGACCGTGCCGGTCAAGGTGGTGGCCACGCCCTTGGCGATGCCGAAGGCGGGCGTGGCCGCCCCGCTCAACGCCCCGGTGGGGGGCTTCCTCGTCGCATCACGAATGCTTTCGACGACGTGGTACCTGCGCTCGAGGAACCCCAGTGGCCCATGACCCTTGATGAGGTCGTCCACCATGGCCGGGAGGGCGGTGGCGAGGTGGGAGACCTGTGTCGCAAGCGGTGGGACGAACACCAGGCCCAGCAGCCCGAAGGCGACCACCGCCAGGCCCGAGACGATGCCGACCGCCGTCCCGCGGCCCAGTCCACGACGCTGGAAGAACTCCACGCCCGGGTTGATGGCGATGGCCAGGAACAGGGCGATCGCGATGAGCGTCAGCCCCTTCTGTGCCTGCACGACGAACTCGAGCACGGCCAGGACGCCCAGCACGATCCCCAGCCCGATGAGGACGGTGCGAAGACGAAGCGTCACCACCCTGACGTTGTTGTTCGTGGCTGGTGCTTCGGGCGTGCCAGACGACATACGCAGAGTCCTCTCAGCTGCACCTGCGCTGGCAGGGTAGAACCGACGGTAGTGCTCTTCCCCGCGATCGGCAGCGCTCAGTCGCGGGCGGCCGACCAGGCGGCATACGCCTGCACTGCCGTCGGAAGCGTCATGAAGATGCGTTCCTCGCCGACCTTGGCCAGGAACCCGGCCCGTTCGAGGTCCTCACGCAGCTCCTGCTTGACCCGGGCCAGGGCAAAGACGATGCCACGCCGTTCGACCTCCTGTCGCAGCGACTCCAGCGTGTCCGCGGCGGTGATGTCGAGGGTGACGTTCGCCTCGGTGTTGAGCAGGAACCAGCGTGCGGGCGTGGGCGCGCCGTCGATCGCTGCCAGGGCACGCGTCGCGAAGTCCTGGGCGTTGGCGAAGAAGAGTGGTGAGTCGTAGCGGTAGACCACGAGTCCCGGCACCGTGCTGGCCGACGGGTAGTCGTCGACGTCGTGCATCCCGGCCACCCCCGGCACATATCCCAGGACTGCGTCGTGCGGCCGCGTCACGCGATGGATCAGGTCCAGCACGGACAGGGCCACCGCCACGAGGACTCCGGGCAGGACACCCACCACGAGGACGGCAACAGCGGTTCCGATGACCAGCGCCCCCTCTGTTCGGCGAAACGAGGCAATGCGCCGGAACTCCGACACGTCGATCAGTCGGATCGCCGCGTACACCACCAGGGCCCCGAGGGCTGCGGAGGGAAAGGTGGCCAGGACCGGGTTGAAGAACACGACCGCGAGGACGACCGTGGCCAGCGCCACCAGCGAGCTGACCTGGGTGCGGCCACCGAGGGCATCGACGATCGCGGTCCGGCTGCCGCTGCTGCTCACCGGGAACCCCTGTGCGGCACTCGCGCCGAGGTTGACGGCGCCGAGGGCGAGCAGCTCCTGGTTGGGGTCGAGACCGGTCGAGTTCTTCGCCGCGAACGCCCGACCCGTCAGCACGTTGTCGGTGAAGGCGACGATGGCGATTCCCAGGGCAGCGGGAAGGAGGCCGCGCAGGTCCTGCATCCCCACGTTCGGGAACCGGATCGTGGGGATGTCGCGAGGCACCGCACCCACGACACGGATGCCCTCGGCGCGCAGGTCGAACACGGCGACGGCCGCCGCCGCGAGCACCATGCCCACCAACGGGACCGGGGCCCTTGGATACAGGCGGTTCGCGACCAGAAGGAAGGCGAGCACCACCACGGCGAGCACTGCCGTGGGAGCGTGCACGTGATCGAGCCCTCTCAGGACCGACCCCACCTCGGCCACGGCGTTGTCGCCGGACACCGTGAGCCCGGTCATCTTGCCGAGCTGGCTGACCACCATGAGCACGGCCACCCCAGCCATGTAGCCGACGAGCACCGGCCTCGAGAGCAGCTCGGCGAGGAACCCCAGGCGCGCTACCCATGCCAGTAGGCAGATGACGCCGACGAGCCCGGCGAGCGCCGCGGCGAGTGCGGCATACCGCGCAGGCTGCCCCTGCGCCAGGCCCCCGAGCGCCACCGCCGTCATGAGGGCCGTGGTCGACTCCGGCCCCACCGAGAGCTGGGGCGACGAACCGAGCACGGCGTAGATCACCATCGACGCCGCCGCGGCCCAGATCCCCGCCACGGGCGGCAGGCCGGCCAGGACGGCATACGCCATCACCTGCGGCACGAGGTATGCCGCGACGCCGACGCCTGCAAGCGCGTCACTGCGCAACCACGCGCGGTCGTAGGTCCGCAGCGCCTTCACGCCGGGCGGAGTCCACCCCGCGCGAGCAACCATGCGTGCCTCCTGGGCTCAGCAGACCGAGCGCCTCCGCGGCCCCAATATCCGCCAGGCGGGCTGGCCCGCACAGGGCCGAACGTCCTCGCAGCCTCACCCGACGCCGGAGCGCATCACCACAGCCGCATGCTGCCCATGGTCGGGCCGGAAGACGCTGTGGTCGCGCCAGCCGCCCGAGTGCTGGAGGACCACTGCGACGCAGGCGAGACCGAGGACTCCGGAGGCCAGCACCGCCAGCCCCCGGCGCCCGGTGCCGGGTGTCCGGGGTGTCGAGCTCCGCGTCAGCTGCCAGGCGGGGATGATCCTGCCCAGCACGTGCAGCCCGGTGGCCGCGGCCCAGACCACGAACGCTCCCTGGTGCAGGGTGACCCAGTCCACGCGCTGGCCCAGGATCGTGACGATGGTCCTCCTGCTGCCGACTTCGCCGATCACCACGAGCGTCACCCCGCTTCCCAGCAGCGTCATGGTCGTCAGGACGACGAGGGGGCCGAGCACCCTGAGCACCATCGGGGGCGGACCAGCTGAGCGGTAGGGCCCGTTGCCGGTGTAGTACCTGACGACCCGCCACCCGGTGGTCGCCGTCTTGAGCAGGGCAGGCGGGACCAGCAGCACGCCCACGGACAGGTGCCACCCGATCAGCCCGCGGACGTCCAGCAACGTCACCAGCTCGGCGACGAAGAGCACCAGCAGGAACAGACCCGTCCACGCAGTGAGGCGGGCGTTGCCCGACGGACCGCCCATGCTGGGGATGACGGGGTCCGCCCGATGCTCCCGCCCGAGGGCGGTCGCCACCGCCTGCCGCGCCATGGCGTCGAGTGAGGCTCCGGGCCGGAACACCACGCCAGTCAACCAGCCGGGCGCACGCGGCGCATGAATACCAGCGAACACGCCGGGATCGCCAGCCTGCGTGGGCCTGCAGCCAGGCCGGGACATTGGTCCTGAGCCACCTTCAGGTGTCAACGGGGGCGGGGGCGTTGAGCGTGCGGCCCCAGTCGGGGGCGACACATCTCCGCACCCCCGCCGGCCACCAGCGAACCGGTGACGCTGGCCAGTCTAGGAGTCGCGGGCCACCCCCGCGACTCGAGGAACCAGGTCAGAACGTCACCCCCCAAGGGTCGGGATCCCTTGCGGCTCATGTCATTTGAGTCTCTGGGCAGCCGTTGGGCAGGTGCTGGAGCAGGATGTTGTCGGCCACGCTCAAGACGTCACCACACGGTCCACTTCCCAAGCCCTTCCGTTTCGCCGCTGCCAGGACGAACATGGGGGGCGAAGACGCATGATCCCTCGACGCCTGGAGGCTGCGTGGCCGACGACGACGCAGCACGGGAGAGGCCGGACTCTTTCGACACCTCAGCAGTCGAACCCCACGGGGGCATTCAGCTGGCCCTGTTGAACCGCGCGGGGTACATCGTCAGTGTCAACCAGGCGTGGATGGACTTCGCTCGGGCCAACGGCGGCACGATGGACGCGTGCGGACCAGGTGCCTCCTACCTGGAGGTGTGTGACGCATGCACCGACGAAGCATCTCGCCTCGTCGGGGACGCCATCCGCGCGGCGGTCATTGGTCAGACGTTCGAGCCGATCGGCGTGGTCGTTCCCTGCGCCACCCCGCGAGCAGACCTTTGGTACACGATCTACGTGTGCTCGCGGGTCCTCGACGACATGACGTGCATCGGCGCGTCCGTGGCGGTGGTGCCGCTGCGGGAGTCGTCTGAACCACCTGTCCAGCAGCTGCCGAGCCCAGCGCGTTCCATCCTCGATGGTGTCTCGGTTGCCCTCAACGCCGATGTCGCGTGCCTGTTCGTCGAGGACACCGTCGAGCCGTTCACGCGGGTCATCTCCACCTCACCCGCCTATGAGCCGGTTCTGACCGCGTCGTGGACGACCATCACCGATGAGCTGGCTCGCCACGACGACAGGGCGCGCTTGCTGGATCTGAGCGCCGACGGTGGGAACAAGTCCGCTTCCGCGATGCTGGCCACCGTCCACCCTGACGGCCGAGCGCGGATGTCACTCCTGGTGGTCCGGCATCCTGCGCACCCAAGGTTCCACCACCGGGATCTCGTCTTCCTCAGTCGTCTGGCGTCCTATGTCAGTAGCCAGCTCGAGCTGCTGGAGCAACGTCAGGTGATCGCGACCATCCTTGATGTCCGGGCCCGCGAGGAGATTGCGAAGGAGCTGCAGGCCACGACGTTGCGGTCCCTGATGAGCGCCTTGGCCTCGATGGAGTCGATTGTGGGGATGACCCAGTCGAACTTCGCCGAACGGCAGATCCTGAAGAGCATCCACGAGCTCGAGGCGGCCCTCGCCGGGATCAGGACCAGCATCCTGGCGGGCCTCCCCCTGCCGGACGTCAGACGCGATCTGTCTCCGCGGTGAGGTCGTCGGGTGGCTACGGTCACCCTCGTCCGGTGCTCTCCACGTCCCGGTTCAGCGACGGTCGCGCCGGTCTTCGCGACGATCTTCGCGGCGGTCACGTCGGCGGTTCACTCCGTGAGCCACCACGACGGCACCTCCCACGGCGGCCGCCGTCCTCCTCCTGCGCCTGGCTGCGAGTGGCATGTCAGTCTCCTTCCTCTTCGTCGGACTCCATGGCGGCGACGACCGCCTGGATCGGGATGCGCCCACTGGCCACCAGCTGTCCCCCGGCGTGCCTCACGGCTGCGCCGAACGGTGCGGCCCACAGGTTCTCCCACACCAGCACGGCAGCAGAGCTGCCGGGCTCGATCGTCTCCACCAGATCAGCGACGTCCTGCTCACTGAGCAGCATCGCCAGCTCGCTCTCGTACGCGCGGAGCTCACCGATCTCGCTCTCCTCCAGGTCAGCGGCCTCGAACGCCTCGAAGCTGCCGTCCTCGTCCTTCTTGAAGAACAGCAGGTCCAGGACCCGGATGAGCTCGCGATCCACGTAGTCCTTGAGAATCGGGGCGATCTCGCCATTGAGCTTGCTGCCCTCGAACTCCACGACGATCCAGTCCACCGGACCGAGCTCATCGACGTTGACAGTCATGTCATCTTCTCCTTGGTGTGTGCGGAAGGGTGGAACTGCGAGTCGAAGTACGCGTCGCGAGCGGGAGCCGCGGCGTCTGCATCGGCCCATCCCGACCTCTTCGGGCGAACGACTGCATTGCCCACAACGCTAGGAGCCGACCGTCTCCTGGGCCTCATCCGCATGGGATGAGCTGGCGCCTGCGTTCAGCGCACCCTCCCTGGTGGATCCAAGGACGCCGGGGGAGTTTCGACGCGTCGCTACCCGACGTTCACCCGATCCAGATGATGCGGCTCGAACGCGTTCGGGGTGCACTCAGATCTGCTGCCCACTGCGCCCGTCCGCACGACTCAGCTCAGGTGAGGAGGCCGGCATCCTCGGCCGGGCGTTGACCAGACCCAGCCCACCGCGCGAGCGATGCTCGAGCGATCGCACCCCTCACCCACCCATAGGTCCCGGACGTCAGGAGAGAAGCCCATGAGCACACGACAGCCAGCCTTGGAGACACAGGGCGCGCGCGCGGCAAGGCTTTCTGCCCCACCGACGGTGACCCGACTGAGCCCACAGGAGCGGAGGGCGCGGGGCAAGGCCGCGCGCAGCGAGACCTCACGGAGCAGCCACGGAAAGTGGCGGCCGGCCGCCGACCGGCCGGACCCCGTTGCCCTGCTGGAGGAACAGGCGACGAGTCGGGTGCCGGAGCTGGTGCCGGTGCGTTACGGCCGGATGCTGGTGTCCCCGTTCACCTTCTACCGAGGCGCGGCGTTGATCATGGCGTCCGACCTGGCTTCCACCCCGCGCTCGGGTCTGAAGGCCCAGATCTGCGGTGATGCCCACCTGTCGAACTTCGGCATGTTCGCCTCCCCCGAGCGGCAGATGATGTTCGACATCAACGACTTCGACGAAACCCTGCCCGGTCCATGGGAGTGGGACGTCAAGCGGCTCGCGGCAAGCTTCGAGATCGCCGGCCGTGACCGCGGGTTCACACCCGCTTACCGGCGCGCAGCCGTGATGGCCGGCGTCTCCGAGTACCGGAGCCGGATGCACCAGTTCGCCGCCGCCAACAACCTCGACGTCTGGTACGCCCACATCGCGATCGAGCGGATCTTCGAAGAGCTGAAGACCATCGCGACCAAGAAGCAGCGGGCGAAGGCCGAGGCAAACGTGGCGAAGGCCCGCACCCGCGACAGCATGCAGGCGTTCGCCAAGCTCACGCACCTCGTCGACGGTCAGCCCAGAATCATCTCGGACCCCCCGCTGATCGTCCCCATCGAGGAGCTGCTCCCACCCGGTTCGGATCGCGACGACACCGAGGAAGGGCTTCGTGCCCTGATCAAGTCCTACCGGCGCACCTTGGAGACCGATCGCCGGGCGCTGCTCGAGACCTACACGTACGCGCACTTCGCTCGCAAGGTGGTCGGGGTGGGCAGCGTCGGCACTCGGGCCTGGATCGCGCTGATGCTGGGTCGGGACGACCAGGACCCGCTGTTCCTCCAGGCCAAGGAGGCCGAGGCATCGGTGCTTGAACGGTTCGTCGGCAAGAGCAGGTACACCAACCACGGGCAGCGCGTCGTCGCCGGGCAACGCCTGATGCAGGCAGCCAGCGACATCTTCCTGGGCTGGCAGCGGGTCACCGGTCTCGACGGCAAACAGCGCGACTTCTACCTGCGCCAGCTGCGCGACTGGAAGGGCTCCGCCGACATCGACACCATGCCCGCCGGCCTGATGGCCACCTACGCCCGGATCTGCGGCGCCGCACTCGCCCGTGCCCACGCCCGCTCCGGGGACCGCATCGCCATAGCCGCCTACCTTGGCAACAGCGACACCTTCGATCGTGCCATCGCCGACTTCTCCACCGCCTACGCCGACCAGAACGAGCGCGACCACCAAGCACTGGCCGACGCCGTCGCGTCAGGCCGGCTCGAGGCGCAGACCGGGCTGTGAGCGCTGGCTGCCGCCACCTGCGCAGATGGCGGCTTCAGGCGCCTGCAGATGGCGGCTTCAGGCGCCTGCAGATGGCTGCTTCAGGCGCGGATGCGCTCCCACACGACGATGGTGTTGCGGTCCTGGCTGTACACGTGGGCCATGCGGTAGCCGTTCGCATCACGCTTGTTCGCGATCTTCGCGAAGTGATGCATGTTGACCGAGCCCTCGTTCACCTCGATCTCGTAGACCGGACCGCCGGCCTTTCCGCCACTGAAGCCACCGATGCCGAGCACCATTGCCCCTCCTCATCCTTCGCTGGATGTCGCCCCTGGTCCGACATCGGGTTGCGACCCCGAACCCCGAGAACCAGTCGAGCCTTCCCCAGCGTGTCAGCGCTGGGCGCGTAGTGCAATGGCCGACGTCACGAGGTAGTCATCCCGGCCGGCGGACCCGTGGGGTTCTGCTGCCAGGGCCAGCGGCCAGTGATCTCCAGCTCGAGGGAGAAGCTGAGAAAGGTGCGGATCAGCACGATGAGCCCTAGGACCAGGACGCTGGACAGCGTCGGGGTCACCGCGACGGTGCGGATGATGTCGGCCGCCACGAGCAGCTCGAGACCGAGCAGGATCGTGCGTCCCATCTGCTGGCGGAACTGTCGGTAGGTGCCCGGCATCTGTCGGCGGGCACTCCGGCCAGCTCGCACGACGGCGACTACCGCGCCGATGACCAGAACGACCACCCCGGCGGTGTCCATGCCCTTGCCGGCCAGCTCTACGGCCTCGGTGAAGTCCACGTCGTTCCCTCTCGCTCAGCGGTGCCTCTACTGCAGCCCCTCCGGACCTTAGAGGGCAAGGGCCGGCCTTCAACACCCGATGAGCACCAAGCGGGCTGACCTTCACCCAGACCCGATGACGGGCGCCGCCCGGCGGCGGATGATGGGCCCATGCCCAACGAGCCGCCGACTGGTCCCCACCACGGGCCGCCCAGCGACGCCGGTTCCGGACAGGAGGGTCCTCCTGCGGATCCGGAGACCTACGTGTGGCCCCTGGTATCACTCATCGTCGTCATCCTTCCGCAGGTGCTGGTGCCGACGAAGATGCGCGAAGGACCTCCGCTCGCCGTGCCCGTGACCGAGGCAGTGGTGCTCCTGCTGCTCCTCGTCGTCGCAGCCAAACCAGGACCTGTCCCACGCGCTGCTCGCCCCTTGATCCTGTCGTTGTTCGCCGTCCTGGTCCTGGCGAACACTGCTGCTGCGGTCAGGCTCGTGGCACTCGTCCTGCGAAGCACTCCCGCAGGCGAGGCGCCCCCGACCGTGACCCAGCTGCTCGTCACGGCCGTCACCCTGCTCGCCACCAACATCGTCACGTTCGGGCTGCTCTACTGGCAGCTCGACGGCGGTGGACCCGCCGTACGCCGGCTGGGTGCCGTGCGCTATCCCGACTTCCAGTTCCCGCAGACGAGCACCGAGGGATTGGCACCGCCCAGCTGGCAGCCACGATTTCCCGACCACCTCTACCTGGCGTTCACCAACGTCGTCGCCTTCAGCCCCACCGACACGCTCCCGCTCACTCATCGCGCCAAAGGACTGATGGCGAGCCAGTCGTTGATCTCCCTCGGGGTTCTCGCCGTGGTGCTGTCCCGGGTGATCAACATCCTTCCCTCCTGACCCCCGATCACCGATCACGGATCACCGATCACCGATCACCGATCACCGGCGCTCGATCACCTGGTGCCCGCCCGTGTCATCGGCGTGAACGGGCTGACCTTCTCCTCACCGCCATGGATCGCCACACAGCTGGACTCCGGCACCTCACGCCAGGCGCCGCGCAGCTCCCCCAAGGGCTCGGAGACGACGAGGCGCGCGTCGTCGGACAGCTCGTGAAGAGCGGGGTTCTCCGGATACTGGTGCTTGAGCATGGAGACGTCGGTGCTGTGGAACAGCGACCGTGACCGTCCGTCGCTCGAGTAGCGAAACGCCCACGTGGTCGCGCCGTCGGTGGTGGCAAACGTGCCCTGCACAGGGAATTGGACGTGGTGCCGCTCCGCCACCTCTTCCACGAGACCCACGGCTCGGGCCACTGCGGCCTGCGGGTCATCCTCCAGACCGAAGGACAGCGCGAGGAAGAAGAGCAGCTCTGAGTCCGTCGTGCCTTCGATGTCGGCATAGCGGTCCGGGTCCACCGCAAGCGCGAGGTCGCGTTTCATCGCGTGGAACCCGTCGATGAACCCGTTGTGCATCCACAACCAGCGCCCTTGTCGGAACGGATGACAGTTCGTCTGCTGCACGGGAGAGCCGATCGCAGCGCGGATGTGGGCGAACACCCGCGGCGAGGAGATGTGAGCCGACAGGTCCCGAAGGTTGCGGTCGTTCCACGCCGGCTCGATGCTCCGGAAGATCCCCGGCGTCTGCGGGGACCCGTACCAGCCAATGCCAAAACCATCGCCGTTCGTGGCTTCCGCACCCATCGTGGAGTGCATGCTCTGCACGATCAAGGAGTGCTCCGGCTTGTAGAGCAGATCCTCCACGAGGACCGGTGAGCCCGAATAGGCCAACCATCGACACATCTGAAACCTCCTACGTCCGTCTCTGTGACCAGTGAGTGACCAGTGACTCGCCGGCTGGCCTGCGATGACCACGTCACACCGTGCGGGCCAACGCAGGCCAGAGGACAAGGTCACTTGTGCGGGGGGACCTTGGGCCCTGTCCGTGGTGCTCGGCGCCCCGGGAGGCTGGGCGCGGACAGGTCGGCTCCACTGCGCGAAAGGTCTCAACCATGGCTCCCTGGCTCGCGTGAGCAGGCAGGGCAGGTGACTGACACGAGTGCGCCGTCCGGCGCACCAGGTGGACTGGACCCGGCGAGCATCGTCCGCTCCAGGGCCTACCTCTCCGCCCTGGTGCTCGCTGCGCTGCTGGGCATCCCCGTCTCGGCCGTCGCCTATGGCTTCCTCGGCCTCGTCGCGGCGATCCAGAAGTACCTCTTCGACAAGCTCCCCTCTCACCTCTTCGGGGAGGCCACGCCGGCGTGGTGGCCCATACCGTTGCTCATGCTCAGCGGGCTGCTGGTGGCACTGACGATCCGTCATCTGCCAGGCACGGCGGGTCACTCCCCTGCGCTGGGGTTCCAGACTGGTTCGGGGCCCGCGCGCGGCAAGGACCTCCCGGGCATCGCGCTCGCCGCGCTGGCCACGCTCGGCCTCGGGGCGGTCCTCGGACCGGAGGCGCCGCTCATCGCCATCGGGGGCGGCCTGGCGGCCCTCACGGTCCGCCTGGCCAAGAAGGACGCGCCGCCGATGGCGGTGACGATCATGGCGTCCGCCGGCAGCTTCGCCGCCGTGAGCACCCTGCTCGGCTCGCCGTTGCTCGGTGCCTTCCTCATCATGGAGGCGGCCGGCATCGCCGGCGCAACACTGAGTCTCGTCGCGCTGCCGGGCCTGCTGGCGTCCGGCATCGGCGCACTCGTCTTCGTCGGCTTGGATGCCTGGACCGGACTGGGCACCTTCTCGCTCGCCCTGACCACGGTGCCTCCCGGGGCCCAGCCGACGATCGCGTCACTGCTGTGGGCCGTGCCGGTCGGCATCCTCGGCGCGCTGCTCGGTTGGGCCGTGCGGTGGATCGGGCTGTCGATACGGCCCCTCGTCCACCGCAACCGGGTGCCGGCGACAGTGGCCCTGGGTCTGCTGATCGGGTTGTGCGCCACCGCATACCAGCTCATCACCGGACGCGGCGCCGAGCAGGTGCTGCTCTCCGGGCAGACCGCGCTGCCGTCCCTCGTGGCGGACGCAGCGACCTACCCCGTCGGCGTCCTCCTCCTGCTCGGGGCGCTCAAGGCCCTTGCCTACGGTCTGTCACTGAGCGCTTTCCGCGGTGGGCCGGTCTTCCCCGCGATGTTCATCGGGGCGGTGCTCGGCATCGCCGTCAGCGGCCTTCCCGGTATGGAGCTCGCAGCCGCCATCGGCACAGGCATCGGCGCGATGTGCTGCGCCATGCTTCGGCTGCCCCTCACCTCGGTCCTCCTCGCGACCCTGTTGATGGGCACCGACGGCCTGACGGTCGTCCCCGAGGTGGTCGTCGCGGTGGTCGTGTCGTTCGTCGTCTCGGCCGTGCTCCGGGCGCCAGGCGCCCGTCGGGATCCCGGCCCTGGCGCGGACCCCGAAGTCACCCCTTGAGAGTGAGCCGCGCGGACCAGGGTCGGTCGATGGTGGAACCTTCGACTCCCGCGCGGAGGAAGCCAGCCGGATGAGCATGAGACCCGAACGCCTCAACGCGACCGTCGCCTGGCTCTTCATGGCCGGATCGGCGTGCTTCGTGGTGGGTTCGGTGCCGGCCTACCTCAACGCGGTCGGTGGATGGGCTGACGGCGTCACCTACGTCGTCGGGTCGGTCTTCTTCACGAGCGCCTCCTACGGCCAGCTCGTCCAGGCGCAGTCCCCCGCGACCACCGCCGTCGACACGGTGACCCAACACCAGCCTGCGCCCGTGCACCTCTTGGGGTGGGCACCCCACGACCGCGGCTGGTTGGCTGCAGCCATCCAGTTCCCGGGCACGCTGTTCTTCAACATCAGCACCACCGCCGCACTGGCACACAACGCGACGGCCGCGGAGTCGAACCGGTACGTGTGGCGCCCAGACATCTACGGGTCGGTGCTCTTCCTCGTGTCGAGCGCGGTGGCCGTCCTCGCAGTGTCCCACCGGTTCTTCAGCGTCCAGCCCAAGTCGTTCCCGTGGCGGATCGCCTGGCTCAACATGGCCGGCTCCGTCCTCTTCATGGCCTCGGCCATCGCCAGCTACCTGGTCCCGAGCACCGACGCCTTGCTGAGTGCGCGCCTGGCGGTCGTCGGCACCCTCACCGGCGCCCTGTGCTTCCTCGCAGGAGCCGCGCTGATGCTGCCCGCCTGGCGCCGCTCGCTCGCCCCCGCCGCGACCACGACGCCCCACTGACTCCGACGCCCCACACACTCCCAGCGTCACCGACTCCAACACCTCGTCACCCCAAGGAGAAGCGCATGACCACCCCGCCCGAGATCACCGCCGTCGCAGCGTTGTACGGCAACCGCTTCATCACCCAGGAGGTGCCCAGCAGGGAGTTCCCGGCTGCGGGGATGACCGCCGTCGACGCCATGCGGCTCGTGTCCGAGGACCTTGCCCTCGAGGGCGACCCCGGCCGCAACCTCGCCACCTTCGTCACCACCTGGATGGAGCCGGAGGCACAGCGGATCATCGCCGAGAACCTGCACCGCAACTTCATCGACCACGCGGAGTACCCGCGCACGGCCGAGATCGAGCAGCGCTGCATACGGATGCTCGCCGACCTGTTCCATGCCCCTGGCGCCACCACCGGGGCACGGACCCAGGGATCGTCCGAGGCGATCATGCTCGGCGGCTTGTCGCTGAAGTGGAACTGGCGCACCCGCCGGCAGGCCGAGGGCGGCTCCACCGAGCGTCCGAACCTGGTTTTCGGCGGCGACGTGCACGTCGTCTGGGAGAAGTTCTGCCGCTACTTCGACGTCGAACCGCGGATCGTCCCCCTCCAGCCGGGGAAGTACACCATCGGTCCGGAGGACGTGGCGCCGCACGTCGACGAGAACACCATCGGGGTGGCGGCCGTGCTCGGCACGACCTTCACCGGGCACAAGGACGACATCGTCGGCATCAACGACCTGCTCGTCCAGATCAAGCAGGAGCGCGGCCTCGACGTGCCACTGCACGTCGACGCCGCCAGTGGTGGCTTCGTGTGGCCGTTCCTGTATCCGGACTCGCCGTGGGACTTCCGGCTCGAACAGGTGCGCTCGATCAACGTCTCGGGACACAAGTTCGGCCTGGTCTACCCGGGGATCGGCTGGCTGGTCTTCCGCGAAGTCGCAGACCTGGCACCGGATCTCGTCTTCAAGGAGAACTACCTCGGCAAGACCGACTCGACCTTCACCCTCAACTTCTCCACGGGGTCGGCCATGGTGCTGGCGCAGTACTACAACCTCGTCCGTTTCGGCCGCGAGGGCTACACCTACATCATGCGCAACATGCAGGAGAACGCTCGGAAGCTGGGCGACCTGCTCGAGCAGACCGGGCGTTTCGAGCTGATCGGACGGGACGAGGAGCAGCTCCCGCTCGTGGCCTTCCTGCTGTCGGGCACCCAGGACTACGACGAGTTCGACATCGCCTGGCAGCTCTCGGCCGAGCGTGGCTGGATGGTCCCTGCGTACACGCTTCCCCCTGACGCACAGGACATCACGATCATGCGCGCCCTGGTCAAGGAGTCGATGAGCCGCGAGCACGTCGACACGCTGGCCCGCGACATCGAGCAGGCCTGCACGACGCTCGCCGCCAAGGGGAGGGCGCACGAGTCGGAACGAGCCAGGATGGTCACGGGTCCCGGGCACTGAACACCCGAGACGGGTGATCTACGGCGACCCTTCACAGGCCAGTCTTGGAGACATCATGTGAGGAGGACCCACCTTGCGACGTCCCGATCGGTCACCGCGATGAGCACCGCACCGTCTGGGAAGACGACCGGGCGGTTTGTCCGCCTGTTGCCCATCGCAGGGTGGATGAGGACCTATGACCGGAGCTGGCTTCGGGGTGACCTGATCGCCGGAGTGACGGTGGCCGCGCTCATCGTGCCGAAGAACCTGGGGTATGCGGGTATCGCCGGCGTCCCTCTGCAGAACGGCCTCTATGCAGCCGCAGCCGGCGCGATCCTGTACGCGATCTTCGGCACGTGTCGGCAGATCTCGATGGGTCCGAGCTCCGGTCTTGCGGCTGTGGCGTCGAGCGCCGTGGCGACCGCCGGGCTCACCGAACCGGGTGACATCGCGTCGTTCGTGGCGGGCACCACCCTCGTCTCCGGTCTGCTGTTCCTGCTCCTCGCCGTGCTTCGGATGGGGTGGCTCGCCCAGTTCCTCTCCCGGGCAGTGGTGACCGGGTTCCTGTTCGGTGCCGCGATCGACGTGGTCATCGGAGAGCTCCCCAAGCTCACCGGCACGGACACCTCCGGATCGAACTCGTTCCAGGAGCTGCGTTCGTGGCTGGGGTCACTGGGCGAGACGCACACTGCCACCGTCATCGTCGGAGTCGTGGCACTCGTCGTGGTGTTCGGCCTCCGAGTGGTGGCGCCGCGAGTTCCCGGCGCGCTGGTCCTCGTCGTCGGTGGGCTCCTCACGTCCTACCTGTTCGACTTCGGCGCCCGCGGCGTCGCTCTGGTCGGAGACGTTCCGAGCGGCCTCCCGTCGTTCGAGATCCCCAACGTGTCGCTCATGCTGGACCACGCTGGCACCGCCATCCTGGCCGCGCTCGCCTTGATGTTGATCGGCTTCTCGCAGACCGCCGGTGACGCGCGGGCGTTCTCGGCCAAGCACCGATACCAGATCGACGTCGACCAGGAGTCCGTCGCCCAGGCGGCTGCCAACATCGGTTCGGGCGTCCTCCACGGCATGCCGGTGTCGACCAGCCTCTCGGCCAGCTCGCTCAACGATCATTCGGGGGCCAAGACCGGACTGGCGTCGATCACCTCCGGCGCCACCGTGCTGCTCACCCTGCTGTTCCTCGCTCCCCTGTTCTCCCAGCTGCCGAAGCCGGTCCTTGCCGCGCTGATCATCGAAGCCGTCGTGATGGGCATGATGAACGTGCCCGAGATGCGGAGGATCTACCGGGTCCAGCGGTTCGACTTCTGGGTCGCCGTTGCGGCGATCGTCGGAACCCTCGCGTTCGGAGTGCTCGCTGGCGTCATCGTCGGGATCGGGTTGTCCCTGATCTGGCTCGTCGCGGTGGCGACCCACCCACACATCGCCATCCTTGGCCGCGAACCGGGCACCCAGGTGTTTCGCGACGTGGTCGAGAACCCGGACGACGAGCAGGTGGCAGGCGTCGTCGTCGTCCGGTTCGACGGCGGGCTCTTCTTTGCCACCGCGGATGCCCTGGAGGACTGGATCCGGACGCTGATCCAGTCCTCGAAACCCGCCTGCGTGGTTCTCGACTGCGAAGGCATGAACTTCCTGGACTCACAGGGATCGGCAGCCATCGACGACCTCCTGGTGCTGTGCCGTCAGGCGGAGGTCACGCTCCGGCTGGCGCGGGTGAAGCCCGAGGTCCGCGCGACCCTGCAGCGGGAGGGCACGATCGAACGTCTCGGCACGTCACACATCCACGGCAACGTCGACCGCGCCGTCGAGGAGCAGCTCCACCGGTAGAACCTCGGGTGCGGAAGCGCCATACGACATGACCAGAGTCGGTCACGGCGCGCTGGAACCCCTCGACGACGGACGGTGCGCGGGGTTACGGTCCTGACGTGTGGGAGACCCCAGAGGAACTGGCAGCGCTGCAGTCACTCTTGGACGACTCCTTGGCGCGCTCCACCCCCCACCTTCGTTCCATCGTCAACGAGCGCACCATGACCGCCGACCAGCTGACGCAGGTCCTCTCCGGGATGTGCACGCTGGCGCTGTCCACGGTGACCGCGAAGGGTGAGCCACGGATCAGCGGCGTCGACGGTCACTTCCTCCACGGCGCGTGGCACTTCGGCACCGCGCGCACCGCGGCCAAGGCCCGCCACCTCTCAGCCCGCCCCAGCGCCAGCGTCGCCCACATGCGCGGCGAGGATCTTGGCGTGTTCACTCACGGCACCGTTCAGCCCCTGAACCCAGCGGACGGCGAGCCCGCGGCAGACTGGTCCGAGCTGCTCGCCTACTTGCAGGACTTCTACGGCGCCGACGCCTTCGACTGGGAGCACGAGGTGACCTACTACCGCTTGCAACCGCATTGGATGACGGTGTTCGCCCCCGACGTGTCGAGGCTCCTGTCAGGGTCTCCCCAGGGACATGCCGAATAGCCTCTGATCGGCCACGGCAGAGAACGGCCGGAGGCGTTCACGCAGACGCTCGCTGGCCTTGTGACTCTGCTGCCGCAGATCGAGGGCGGCTTCGCCAACGATGCGTCAGGCAGGCTGGCTCAACCGTTGGCTTTGAGGCGCCCGAGCCGGGTCCAGGTCTCGACGACGGTGTCGGGGTTGAGCGACATCGTGTCGATGCCCTGCTCCAGCAGCCACTCGGCGAGGTCGGGGTGGTCGCTGGGCCCCTGCCCGCAGATACCCACGTACTTGCCGCGGGCCTTGCACGCCGCGATTGCCGTGCAGAGCATGAACTTCACCGCCGGGTCGCGCTCGTCGAAGCCTGCTGCCACGAGGCTGGAGTCACGGTCGAGGCCGAGCGTCAGCTGCGTCATGTCGTTCGAGCCGATCGAGAACCCGTCGAAGTGGTCGAGGAACTGGTCGGCGATGACGGCGTTCGACGGCAGCTCGCACATCATGATCACCGACAGGTCGTTCTCACCGCGACGAAGTCCATTCTCCCCCAACAGGTTGATGACGCCCTCGGCCTCGGTGACGGTGCGGACGAACGGGATCATCACCTTCACGTTGGTCAGCCCCATGTCGTCGCGGACGAAGCGCAGTGCTTCGCACTCCATCGCGAAGCACTCTCGGAACTCCTCGGAGAGGTACCGGGAGGCGCCGCGGTACCCGATCATCGGGTTCTCCTCGTGCGGTTCGTACAGCTCGCCGCCGACGAGGTTGGCGTACTCGTTGGACTTGAAGTCCGACATCCGCACGATGACGGGCTTGGGAGCGAACGCCGCCGCGATGGTCGCCACGCCCTCGGCAACACGCTGCACGAAGTACTCCCGAGGTGAGGCGTATGGCGCGACCGCGGCGTCCACCTTGTCCCGCACCTCCCCGGTGAGCTGCTCGTGGTCGAGCAGGGCCTTGGGGTGGATCCCGATCTGGCGGTTGATGATGAACTCCAGACGCGCCAGCCCCACGCCCTCGTTCGGCAGGCGGGAGAAGGAGAATGCCTGGTCCGGGGTGCCGACGTTCATCATGATCCCGACGGGGATCTGCGGCATGGCCTGCATGTCGGTCTCCTCGACGGCGAAGTCGAGCAGCCCTTCGTAGACGTACCCGGTGTCGCCCTCGGCGCACGAGACGGTGACCTCGCGGCCGTCTGCGAGCTCCTGCGTGGCGTTGCCTGCTCCGACGACAGCAGGGATGCCGAGCTCGCGGGCGATGATCGCCGCGTGGCAGGTGCGGCCACCCCGGTTCGTCACGATCGCACTGGCCCGCTTCATGATCGGCTCCCAGTCGGGGTCGGTCATGTCGGCGACGAGCACCTCCCCCGCGTTGAAGTCGCGCATCTGGTCGGCGGACTTCAGCACCCGGACCGCGCCGGCGCCGACCTTCTGCCCGATCGCTCGTCCCTCGACCAGCAGCGGCCCCTTCTCGTTGATGCGGTAGCGCGAGATCGTCGTCGCCGACTGGCGGGACTTCACCGTTTCGGGGCGGGCCTGGAGGATGTAGAGCTGGTCGTCGGTGCCGTCCTTGCCCCACTCGATGTCCATCGGCCGGCCGTAGTGGTCCTCGATGACCAACGCGTGCCGCGCCAGCTCCTCGACCTCGGCGTCGGTGAGGCTGAGCAACGGCTGGTCGGCCGGGTCCACGTCGACGAACTCCGTCGTGCGCCCCACGGCCGCGTCGGAGGTGTAGACCATCTTCGTCGCCTTGCCCCCCACCCCTCGCTTCAGGATCGCCGGGCGTCCGGCGCGCAGGCCGGGCTTGTAGACGTAGAACTCGTCGGGGTTGACCGCGCCCTGCACGACCGCCTCTCCCAGCCCGTAGGAGGACGTGATGAAGACCGCGTCGTCGAAGCCGGACTCGGTGTCCATCGTGAACATCACGCCCGAGGCACCGACATCGGAGCGCACCATGCGTTGCACGCCCGCGGAGAGCGCGACGTCCTCGTGCTCGAACCCGTGGTGGACGCGGTAGGCGATGGCGCGGTCGTTGTACAGCGACGCATACACCTCCTTGACGGCCTGGAGGACGGCGTCGATCCCGCGGATGTTGAGGAACGTCTCCTGCTGGCCGGCGAACGAGGCGTCGGGGAGGTCCTCGGCAGTGGCGCTCGACCGGACGGCGAACGAGGCCTCGTCGTTCTCGGACACGAGCTGGTCGTACGCCGCGCGGATGTCGGCCTCCACGTCCTCGGGCAGCGCCTGCTCGATGATCGCCGCGCGCACCTTCTGGCCCACGTCGGCCAGCGCGATGACGTCCTCGCTGTCCAGGCCGGACATCAGCTCGACGATCGTCTGCGCCAGTCCCTTCTGCGCGATGAACCGGCGGTAGGAGTCCGCCGTCGTCGCGAACCCGTCGGGAACGCGCACCCCCGCCTCCGACAGGTTGCTCACCATCTCCCCGAGTGACGCGTTCTTGCCGCCCACCTGGTCGATGTCCTTCATTCCGAGGGTGGAGAACCACAGCACGTTCGTCATGGGCGACTTCCTTCGATGGCGGGGCGGGATCCGAGGGTCTGCAGGATGAGGGTGGACATCTCCTCCACCGAGCGGGTGGTGGAGTTGATGACCGGTATGCCGTTGGCCTTGTAGAGCGCGTCTGCTCGCCGGAGCTCCTTGGTGCACTGCTCCAGCGACGCGTAGGGAGAGTTCGGTCGCCGTTGCTGGCGCACCTCGCTCAGGCGGGCGGGTGTGGCGATGAGGCCGAAGCACCGGTCGCCGAGCTCGGCGATGGGACGGGGCAGCTTCGTCGTCTCCAGGTCCTCGTCGAGGAGGGGGTAGTTCGCCACGAAGACGCCGTGCTGCAGCGCGAGGTACATCGTCGTGGGCGTCTTCCCGCAGCGCGACGGTGCGATGAGGATGACCTCGGCCCGGTCCAGTGCGCGCAGGCTCTGCCCGTCGTCGTGCTCGATGGCGAACTCGATCGCCTGCATACGTGAGTTGTACCGCTTGATGTCACCCACCCCGTGGAGCCTTGCAGCGACCCGAGCCCCGGACGCACCGAGGATCGACTCCACCTTCTTCATGTGCATCTCGAAGAAGTCGATGATGGGGACGCGGGAGGTGCGCAGGACCTCACGGACCTCGTCGGTGGCAGCGGTGGTGAAGGCCAGCGGCGTCACGGGTCCGTCCATGGCCTTGTCGAGGATGGCCACGACCTTGCGCGCCTCATCGGCAGTGGCGATGAACGGGATCAGCCGACGTTCGAACACCATGTCCGGGAACTGGATGAGGAGGGCGTTGCCCATCGTCTCCGCGCTGATCCCTGTGCTGTCTGACAGGAAGAACACCGGGACCGGTGCACGCTCCATTGCGCTCCTTTCCGGCGACGGTCGATGACCGTGCCATGCGGCCGTTGCAGGACATCATGCCGTGCCTGTCCGGGTGGTGACCGGTGAGGTCCGGACGCCTGTCGCCGCCCGACGAGGCCCAGATCGAGATCAAGGCTGCTCAGCTGCTCCAAGGAGTCGACCGAGACACGGACCCATCAGCGCGTCCACGGTGACCTTCGTCCCTGCCGCGTCCACGCCCACCATGGTCCGCTGATCGCATCACAGAGGGGAGGAACTCCGATGACCGTTCCTCGCCAGCGGGCCACCACGACGCCGTCCGTGAGGCCCCGCTCTCCCGACGCCGACAACCTCAAGGTCTGCCTCGTGGTGGGGGTCATCGTGGCTCACGTGACGATGGCGTGGACCGGCCTGGGAACGTGGGTCTTTGACGAGCCACCTGTCGGTGAACCGATGCTGAGCGTCGCCACCTTGCTGGCGGTGATCGGCTCGCTGTTCGGGATGGCCCTCTTCTTTCTCATCGCCGGGGTGTTCACTCCGAGGTCCCTTGCCCGAAAGGGGCTGGGCCGGTTCCTCGCTGACCGGGCGATCCGGCTCGGGGCTCCGATGGTGTTCTTCGCGGTGGTGCTGAGTCCGATCGTCGAGTACGTCGACCCGGAGAACGCGGGCTGGGCCAAGGGCTTCGGCGCCTTCGCCGTGCACACCTGGTGGCCCCCGGTGCCGGGCCCGACGTGGTTCCTCGGCGTTCTCCTGCTGCTGTCCGTGGTGTACGCGGTCACGCGAACCCTCTTGCCTGCACGGACAAGCCACCCGACTCCCTTGCGAGCCCGCTACCTGGTGACCGCGGGCGCAGTAGTCGCACTCGCCTCCTACGCCTTGCGGTTTGCCATTCCCCTCGGGCAGGAGCGCTGGCACATGGCGCTCGGCCAGGCACCGGCGTGGGTGGTGGGTTTCACCCTCGGTGCGCTGGCTGGTGAACGCGGCTGGTTCGACCCGATCGAGGCGACGATGGCCCGCAACGGACGCCACGTCGCGTGGGGCGCGCTGGCCGGGTGCGTCGTCGTCATCGGGCTGGCCAGCGCGCTCGGAGCGAACATCGACGACTTTGGCGGTGGCGGCACATGGCAGTCACTGGTGGTGGCGGCCCTGGAAGCAACGCTCGTCGTGACGGTCCCGCTGTGGCTGCTGGACCTGTTCCGTCGCCGCTTCAACCACCAGGGTCCGCTGGCGCGCGAGATGAGCCGGGCCGCCTTCGCAGCGTTCATCGTCCACCAAGTCGTCCTCGTGGGGCTGGTCCTGGCGAGTCACCACGTGCCATGGGCCCCCGAGCCGAAGTACGTCACGGTGAGCGTGCTCGGTGTGCTCGGCTCCTTCGCGATCGGTTCCCTGTTGGTGCGGCTTCCGGGTGTCTCCCGAGTCATCTGAGCCCAGGAAGACCTCATCACCACGTCGGGCATTCCCTACTCGATCGTCCGTGCGACCCAGTTCTTCCCAGCGCAAAGATTCGTCCGCGACGCGACACAAGGGACCTTTGGCACTAGTCACGCCCAGAGACTTCGCCTCTACTTCGTTCCGCGTGGCGCCTGCCGCGGTCGGAGACCAGGAGACCAGACATGGCGAAGGACGTCACCGCACCATTTGGTGCTGACATCGAAGCGAGTGAGTCGCGCTCGATTGCCGGGACGCAGATCACCGCTCCCCCGGCCCCTGGGCAGCCGTCCTACACAGGGACCTCGTCACCTTGGGTGATGCTGGTGATGGCAACCGTGGGTTTCGCCGTCAACTTCTGGGCCTGGGCGCTCATCAGCCCCTTGGGTCCACTCTTCCGGACGACCGGATCACTCGGTGAGCTCAGCGAGTCCGACGTCGCGCTGCTGGTGGCCGTGCCTGTCGTGGTGGGCTCGCTGGGACGCATCGTCGTCGGCGGCTTGACCGACCGGTACGGCGGCCGGGTGATGTTCCCCATCGTCTCGGGCGTGACGATCCTGCCCATCCTGTTCATCGCCTTCTTCGCGCTCGAGTCGTACGCACTGCTCCTCCTCGGCGGTTTCTTCCTCGGGATCGCAGGCACGGCGTTCGCCGTGGGCGTCCCCTTCGTCAACGCGTGGTTCCCACCCGAGAAGCGCGGCCTCGCCATTGGCGTCTTCGGCGCCGGCATGGGCGGAACGGCCATCAGCGCCCTGACCACGGTCAAGCTCACGGCCCACCTCGGTGCGAGGTCTCCCTTCCTCATCACGGCCGCCGTGCTGGCGGCGTATGCCGTCGCTGCCTGGGTGATCCTGCGTGACGCCCCAGGCAGGGCCGTGCCCACCACCTCCCTTGCCTCACGGATCTCCGCGAACGCCCGGCTCCCGATCACCTGGCAGGCATGCCTCCTGTATGCGGTCGCGTTCGGTGGGTACGTGGCGTTCTCGGTCTACCTCCCCGCATACCTCAAGACCGCCCACCACCTCACCCCCGACAACGCCGCCAGCCGAATGGCGGGCTTCGTGCTCGTCGCGGTCGTCATGCGCCCGGTCGGGGGTTGGCTCGCCGACAAGGTGGGGGCGATCCCGGTGCTCGCGGCCGGTTTCGGCGTGGTCGTGGTGTGCGCAGGCATCTCGGCGGGGACCCCGCCCCTGCGGGGCGTCGGCACCGTCGCCTTCCTCGCCATGGCCGCCGCACTCGGATCCGGCAGCGGGGCCACCTTCGCCCTCATCGCCAAGGTCACCGAACCGTCCCGCGTCGGCGGCGTCACCGGACTCGTTGGAGCTGCCGGCGGCCTGGGCGGCTTCGTACCGCCCCTGGTCATGGGCTACGTGTACGGTCGCACAGAGTCCTACGCCATCGGCTTGTGGATGCTCTGCGCCACAGCCGCCCTCGCCCTGCTTCTCACCGTCACCGTCGTCCGACGAACAGCCGCCCAAGGACAGGAAGCGCGTTGAGCCCTCCGCGGAAGAACTCCACGCCCGACATCGGCATGGACGGCCCGCTGCTGGGGGCCCTCGTCCGCAGCAGGAGGTTCTTCACCCGCGGGACCGTCTCCGCCGACCTGCGCACCATCTCCCAGGCGGGTGGTCGCCAGGCCGATGACTTCTACCGGGACCGGTGGAGCCACGACAAGGTGGTGCGGTCCACCCACGGCGTGAACTGCACGGGCTCCTGCTCGTGGAAGGTGTACGTCAAGGACGGGATCATCACCTGGGAGACCCAGCAGACCGACTACCCCTCCGTCGGTCCGGACTCCCCCGAGTACGAACCGCGCGGCTGCCCTCGAGGGGCGGCGTTCTCCTGGTACACCTACTCACCGACCCGTGTGCGCTACCCCTACGTCCGCGGCGTACTGCTCCAGATGTTCCGGGAGGCCAAGGCCCAGCACGACGGCGACCCGGTCAAGGCTTGGGAGCACATCGTCGAGAACCCGTTGCGCGCCAAGGCCTACAAGTCCGCCCGTGGCAAGGGCGGACTCGTCCGGGCCACCTGGGACGAAGCGAGCGAGATCATCGCCGCCGCGCACGTCCACACGATCAAGAAGTACGGGCCCGACCGCGTCGCAGGCTTCTCCCCCATCCCTGCCATGTCGATGGTCTCCCACGCGTCAGGCGCACGGTTCGTCAACCTCATCGGCGGCTCGATGCTGAGCTTCTACGACTGGTACGCCGACCTGCCCGTCGCCTCACCCCAGGTCTTCGGAGACCAGACCGACGTCCCCGAGTCCGGTGACTGGTGGAACGCCGGCTACCTGATCATGTGGGGTTCCAACCTCCCGGTGACCCGGACGCCGGACGCGCACTGGATGACCGAGGCCCGCTACCGCGGCCAGAAGGTGATCGCGGTGGCCCCCGACTACGCCGACAACGTGAAGTTCGCCGACGAGTGGCTGGCGGCCCGACCGGGTACGGACGGTGCGCTCGCCATGGCGATGGGCCACGTCGTCCTCAGGGAGTTCTTCGTCGACCGGCAGACGCCCTACTTCACCCAGTACGTCAAGACCTACACCGACCTGCCCCACCTCGTGCGGCTCGAGGAATCGGCCGACGGGGAGTACACCGCTGGCAAGTTCCTCACGGCAGCCGACCTCCCGGCCCACGCCGCGGAGGAGAACGCAGCCTTCAGGACCGTCCTCCTCGACTCGGTCACCGACCAGGCCGTCATACCCAACGGCTCCCTCGGCCACCGCTACGGCGAGAGCGGCATCGGGTCCTGGAACCTCGACCTCGGGGACGTCGACCCCCATCTGTCGCTCCTCGACTCCGCCACCGAGTCGGTCGTGGTCCGTATGCCACGGTTCGACACCGCCGACGGCGCTGCCGCCGACCTCCCGCGCGGCGTCCCCGTGCGTCGCGTGGACGGCCACCTGGTCACCACCGTCTTCGACCTGCTCCTCGCCCAGTACGGGGTGGGCCGCACCTTCCAGGGCCAGCCGCTGCCCGGAGCGTGGCCGACCGGGGACGACAGGGGGTATGGCGACGCGTCCGCGCCATACACCCCTGCCTGGCAGGAGAAGATCACCGGCGTTCCGGCATCCACGGCCGCACGGATCGGGCGCGAGTTCGCCCAGAACGCCGAGGAGTCCAAGGGCCGCTCGATGATCGTCATGGGCGCGGGCACCAACCACTGGTTCCACTCCGACACGATCTACCGCGCCTTCCTCACCCTGACCAACCTCACGGGCTGCCAAGGCGTCAACGGCGGCGGCTGGGCGCACTACGTCGGCCAGGAGAAGGTCCGCCCGATCACCGGCTACACCCAGATCGCCAACGCGTTGGACTGGAACCGCCCTCCCCGCAACATGATCCAGACCGCGTACTGGTACCTGCACACCAACCAGTTCCGCTACGACCAGTTCGGCGCCGACACCCTCTCGGCCACCACCGGCAAGGGGCAGCTCGCTGGCAAGTCCACCGCCGACGTCATCGCGCAGAGCGCGCGCATGGGCTGGATGCCCTCCTACCCCACGTTCGACCGCAACCCCCTCGACCTGAGCGACGACGCCGCCGCCGCCGGAAAGCCGCTCGGCGAGTACGTCGTCGACCAGCTCAAGTCCGGCGACCTTGAGTTCGCCGGCGAGGATCCCGACGCACCCGGCAACTACCCCCGCATCCTGTCGATCTGGCGCGCCAACCTGTTGGGCTCCTCTGGCAAGGGAAACGAGTACTTCCTCAAGCACCTGTTGGGCACCGACTCCTCGGTACGCGCCACCGAGACACCAGTGGACCAACGCCCTGTCGACGTGACGTGGCGCGACACGGCACCCGAGGGCAAGCTCGACCTGCTGATGACGATCGACTTCCGCCAGACCAGCACCACGATCTTCTCCGACGTCGTCCTCCCTGCCGCGACCTGGTACGAGAAGCACGACCTCAACACGACCGACATGCATCCCTTCGTGCACTCGTTCAACCCGGCCATCGCACCTCCATGGCAGACCCGCACCGACTGGGACGCCTGGCAGACGATCGCCGAGAAGTTCAGCGAGCTCGCAGGCACGCACCTGGGGGTCCGTAAGGACGTCGTCGCGGTGCCGCTGACGCACGACACCCCGGACGCCATGGCCAACCCGCACGGCGTCGTGCGCGACTGGAAGAAGGGCGACTGCGAACCGATCCCGGGCGTCACGATGCCCAGGCTGGTCGAGGTCGAACGCGACTACGGCGCCGTGTTCGAGAAGATGAATGCCCTCGGTCCCCTGGTGGACACCCTCGGCGCGACCACCAAGGGCGTCACCTTCGAGCTCAGCAAGCAGGTCGACTACCTCCGGGCCAAGAACGGAGCCGTCCGCGGCGGTGTGGCCGACGGCCGGCCCTCCCTGAAGAAGGACGTCAACGTCTGCGAGGCGATCCTCGCCCTGTCCGGGACCACGAACGGACACCTGGCCACCCAGGGTTTCAGGACCCTCGAGAAGCGCACCGGTGTCCAGCTCGCAGACCTCGCTGCCGAGCACGAGGGAAAACTGATCACGTTCGCGGACACGCAAGGGCCACCGGTCCCCGTGATCACGTCTCCCGAGTGGTCCGGCTCCGAGACCGGAGGACGGCGATACTCCCCCTTCACCATCAACGTGGAGCGCAAGAAACCATGGCACACCCTCACGGGACGGATGCACTTCTACCTCGACCACGACTGGATGACCGAACTCGGTGAAGGCCTCCCGGTCTACCGGCCACCCCTGAACATGGCAGCCCTGTTTTCCGAGCCCGCGTTGGGGACGGTGTCGGACGGGTCCGACGGCCAGGTCGAGGGGCTGACCCTGCGCTACCTGACACCCCACAACAAGTGGTCGATCCACTCCGAGTACCAGGACAACCTGTTCATGCTCTCGCTGTCGCGCGGAGGCCAGAACATCTGGATGAGCGACCGAGACGCGGTCAAGGTCGGCATCAAGGACAACGACTGGATCGAGGCGGTCAACCGCAACGGTGTCGTCGTGGCCAGGGCGATCGTGTCGCACCGCATGCCGGAAGGAACCGTGTACATGTACCACGCCCAGGACCGGCTGATCGACGTGCCGCTGGCAGAGACCTCGGGCAAGCGCGGAGGCATCCACAACTCGCTGACCCGGTTGCTCGTCAAGCCCTCCCACCTGATCGGCGGCTATGCGCAGCTCACCTTCGCGTTCAACTACCTCGGCCCGACCGGCAACCAGCGCGACGAGGTCACCATCATCCGCAAGCGCAGCCAGGACGTGACGTACTGATGAAGGTCATGGCCCAGATGGCGATGGTGATGAACCTCGACAAGTGCATCGGTTGCCACACCTGCTCGGTGACCTGCAAGCAGGCGTGGACCAACAGGTCAGGTACCGAGTACATCTGGTTCAACAACGTCGAGACCCGGCCGGGTCTGGGCTATCCACGCACCTACGAGGACCAGGAGAAGTGGAAGGGCGGCTGGGAGCTCGACAAGCGCGGACGGATGAAGCTCAAGGCGGGCGGGCGCCTGAAGAACCTCATGACGATCTTCTCCAACCCCGTCCTGCCCTCGATCGGTGAGTACTACGAGCCGTGGACCTACGACTACTCCACCCTGACCGACGCCCCGGCGCAGGAGCACACCCCGGTCGCACGACCCAAGTCCCTCATCAGCGGCAAGAACATGAAGATCGAGTGGTCTGCCAACTGGGACGACGACCTCGGAGGGTCGACGGCCACGGCCCACCGTGACCCGATGCTCAAGAAGATCGCCGACAAGGTGAAGTTCGAGTTCGAGCAGACCTTCATGTTCTACCTGCCCCGGATCTGCGAGCACTGCCTCAACCCGTCCTGTGCCGCGTCCTGCCCCAGCGGCGCGATCTACAAACGCGAGGAGGACGGCATCGTCCTGGTCGACCAGGAGAAGTGTCGTGGATGGCGCAAGTGCGTCTCTGGTTGCCCCTACAAGAAGATCTACTTCAACCACCGCACCGGCAAGGCCGAGAAGTGCACGTTCTGCTTCCCGCGCATCGAGGTCGGGCTGCCGACCGTCTGCGCGGAAACCTGCGTGGGGCGACTGCGATACATCGGTCTGATGCTCTACGACGCGGACAAGGTCCTCGCGGCCGCCTCGACCACCGATGACGAAGGTCTCGTCGAGGCCCAGCGAGAGGTGTTCCTGGACCCCTTCGACCCCGAGGTGATGCGCGAGGCAGAGCGGGCGGGCATCGCCCGGGACTGGGTCGACGCCGCCCAGCGCTCCCCCATCTACGCCCTCATCAACACCTTTCGCGTCGCCCTGCCCCTGCACCCGGAGTACCGCACCATGCCGATGGTCTGGTACATCCCGCCGCTGTCCCCGGTGGTCGACGTCGTTGCCGAGACCGGCGAGGACGCCGAGGACACGGGCAACCTCTTCGCTGCCATCGACGCCCTCCGGATCCCGGTCGAGTACCTCGCGGAGCTGTTCACCGCCGGTGACGTCGGGCCCGTCGACGCGGTGCTCAAGAAGCTCGCAGCCATGCGCTGCTACATGCGCGACATCAACATGGGGCGCGACCCGGACGCGTCCATCCCGGCCGCGGTGGGGATGACCGAGGAGCAGATGTATGACATGTACCGACTCCTCGCGATCGCCAAGTACGACGAGCGGTACGTCATCCCACCGGCGCATGCCGAGCTGGCGCACTCCCTGGAGGAGCTGTCGACGGAGTGCTCCGTCTCGGACTACGGCGGCGGGCAGCAGGACGTCTTCGGCGAGGGGTCCGGAACGCCCACTCCGGTGGCGGTCGAGAACTTCCAGATGCTCCAGGCCCGGCAGACCTCCGACTCCCTTGCGGGACCGGTCAACAAGGCGGGACGCGTCAACCTGCTCAACTGGGACGGCAAGGGCTCACCCCCCGGCATGTTCCCGCCGACCGGGTCCGACTCGTGAGCGACCGCAGACCTGCTCCCACGCTGCCCCCCGACCAGCTGACCATCGTGTGGCAGTCGGTCTCCCTCCTGCTCGACTACCCCGACGACCGGCTCCCGGGCCGGGTCGCGCTCGTCCGATCGGCATCGCGCGACGTGTCCCCGGTCATCCGCGACTCCCTCACGACCTTCCTCGACCACGTCGAGCAGACACCCCTGCCTGAGCTCCAGGCCGACTACGTGGAGACGTTCGACACGCGTCGTCGGTGCAACCTGTTCCTCACGTACTTCGCGCACGGTGACACCCGCAAGCGTGGGATGGCGCTGCTGCGCTTCAAGCAGACCTACCTGCAGGCAGGTTTCGAGCTCGATGACGCGGAGCTGCCTGACCACCTCTGCGTCGTCCTCGAGTTCGCGGCCACGGTCGACCAGGCCCGCGGTCGGGACCTGCTCCTCGACCACCGCGCCGGCCTGGAGCTGTTGCGGCTCTCGTTGCGCGACATGGGTTCTCCGTGGGCCGACCTCATCGACGCGGTCACTACCACCCTGCCCAAGCTGCGTGGCGACGAGCGGGACGCAGTTCGACGGCTGGCCGCAGATGGCCCACCCGAGGAGGAGGTCGGGCTCGCCCCGTTCGCCAGCCCGCAGTTCAGCCCCGGCGCCTCCAGTGGCGAGGTCGCCGGGTCCATCCCGCTGCCCATGCCCTCGTTCCCCGGAGCCCGGACATGAGCGTGTTCTTCTTCGTCATCTTTCCTTACGTCTGCCTGACGACCTTCGTCGTCGGACACCTGTGGCGCTACCGCTACGACAAGTTCGGCTGGACCACCCGGTCGTCCCAGCTCTACGAGAACCGACTGCTGCGGATCGGGAGCCCGCTGTTCCACTTCGGCATGCTCGGGGTCGTCGGTGGCCACATCATCGGTCTCCTCGTGCCGGAGTCCTGGACCAAGGCGGTAGGGATCAGTGAACGCGGCTACCACGTGGTGGCCGTGGCGGGAGGCCTCGTCGCCGGGCTGGCGGCCCTGGTGGGCATGGTCATCCTCATCTATCGCCGCCGCACCGTGGGGCCGGTGTTCTCCGCGACCACCGTGATGGACAAGGTGATGTACGCGTTCCTGGCCGTCGTCATCGTCCTGGGCATGTGGAACACCGTTGCCGGGTCGATCCTGACCATCGGTGGCGAGTACAACTACCGCGAGGGCGTGTCGGTCTGGTACCGCTCGTTCCTGGCCTTCCAGCCTGACGCGTCCCTGATGGCAAGGGCACCACTGGGCTTCCAGCTGCACGCGCTCGTCGCCTTCGGGCTCTTCGCACTGTGGCCCTTCACCCGGCTCGTGCACGTGTTCAGTGCGCCAGTCGGCTACCTCACCCGGCCCTACATCGTCTACCGCAGCCGCGACGACGACCAGCTCGGCAGCCACCGGGACCGGCGAGGCTGGGATCGCGTCGGCTGATCACCCACCTGCGGGACACGTCGACGTCCCCACCCACCCCTAGCTCAGGAGCAAACGTGCAGAAGCAGTCACTGACGGCACTGGCCCGACACCAGCTGCAGCTGGCATCGACCGCCTCCAGCGGTCGCAGCGCCCACACGGTCTACGGAGGCAACGAGCACGTCCTGCGTCAGACCCTCATCGCACTCGCGGCCGGGAGCAGACTGGATGAGCACGAAAACCCAGGCGAAGCCACCCTGCAGGTGCTGCAGGGACGGATCACCCTGAGCGCCGGCGACGACAGCTGGAACGGGTCGCCGGGCGACCTCCTGTTCATCCCCGACTCCCGACACGCCCTGCACGCAGTCGAGGACTCGGTCATCCTGTTGACCGTGGCCAAGACGACGTGACATCGGTACCGACTGAAGGCGTCATGATCGCGCGACCGGGGACGGGGACCTAGACGACGATGTGCCACTACTGCGGATGCCGCGACATACCGCTGATCCGGGACTACATCGCCGAACACGAACGCGCGACCAACCTGGGAGGCGACGCAGTGCGCGCGCTCGACCGCGGTGAGCTGACCGAAGCCACCGCACTGTTGCGCGCCATGGCCGCCGAGCTGCGTTCCCACTGGCAGGGAGAGGAGAACGGCCTGTTCGCCGTGATGCGTCGTGACGATCTCTTCGCCGAGCACATCGGGCCACTGGTGAACGAGCACCGCGAGCTGGAGACACTCCTCGACGCATGTGATCTCACCAAGCCCTCCGACCAGGCACGTATGCGCACCGCGGTCTTCGAGCTGCACGAACACATCGCCAAGGAGGAGGACGGACTCTTCCCCGCATCGCTGGTGACCCTCAGTGGCGATGAATGGGACGCCTCCATGCAGGCGTGGCACGAGGCGCACCCCCAGTCGCGCATGATCGACGAGTGACGCGTCCCGCCTTCAGTCACCTGAACTGGTGACGTCCGTGTGGAGGAGAAGCTTTCTGGGGCCATGGGGACTCCTGCGCCATAGGCATGGGCCATCACGTCGCCGCCTCGGCCCGCAGCTGGATCTCGATGAACCCGTCCACCACGCGGACGGGGTACACCCGCACCGGCGTGAGTGCTGGTGGGCCGGTAGGAGCGCCGGTGACCAGGTCGAATCTGGAGCCGTGCATCCAGCACTCCACGAACCCGTCATCCACCTCGCCCTCGGACAGCGGCACCTGACCGTGGCTGCACTCGTCCTTCACTGCGTACACGTTCCCGTTGCTGCGGGCCACGCAGATCGCGCCGTCGTCCAGATCGAGACGCGCCGCGGATTCGTCGGCCAGCTCGGTGAGCGCGCCGACACGCAACCACCCGTCTTCAGCCATCAGTGTCGTTCTCCGTTCCAATCCATCAGGTCCATTGTTTGCCGACAGATCAACGCAGAGACCCGCGTGGAGACCACGCAGGGTCAGGTCGGCAGCCCGAGGACGTAGGCGTCCTCGCCCTCGGACGGCTCCCCCGCTGCCTCTGCGAACGATTCCAGGGTCCGGGCCAGAGCACGACGACTCGTGGGACTCATGTTCTCCATCACCGCCAGGATCGACTCGCGGCGATAGGCCATCACGCTCTCAACCACGTCATGGCCGTCCTTGGAGAGCTCCAACGCGAGGTAACGGCGGTCCGCGGGGTCCTCGGTGCGCTCGAGCAGCCCTGCGACCACCAACCGTTCCACCGTCCGGGTCGCGTTGGACGGATGGACCCCCAGAGCCTCGGCGACCTGCCCGAGGTTGAGTGTCCCGCGACTGGCGACGAGGACCAGGACGCGCAGCTGCGGCAACGACACGATGTCCTCCACCTCAGCCACGGACCGTGCGATCACGCCGACCAGCACCCGGGCCGCACGCATGACGGCATCGGCCTGCCGGTCTGGGTCATCCACGCTGGTCACCGAATCACTCCTCATGACACGAGTATGACAGCCGTTGCATCCGATCAATCGTTGCGCTCGGGGATTCATTGTGGTCGCGCCCCTCCGTTCACTTGGACCACCACAATCGTTGTACCTAGATACGGACCTGTAAGGGCCCGCTGGGAAATTAGCATGCGCCGGCGCATCTGTTGCGCTTGCGCACATAGTTGGGCAGGCTGCATTCAGGCTCTACGGCGAGGACCCCTCGCCGGGCACCTGGCGGGCTGACGACGAGGACAAGGAGCGGACGATGACCGACTCGATCGACCGGATCGCGGACATCTGGGGCCCACTGACCCCGCACGCACGCGGCACCGTGTGGCCCGCCCGCGTCGACACCCATCTCGAGGAAGGGATCACCCCGGACTCCGTGGACCATTGGGTCCAGTCGGCATGTGTGTTGTGCAGCAACGGATGTGGATGTGACATCGCGGTCAAGGACGGCCGGATGGTCGGGGTGCGGGGTCGTGGCGGCGATGTCGTCAACCATGGGCGGCTGGGGCCCAAGGGCCTGTACGGCAGCACCCCGTGGGCATCGTCCCCAGATCGCCTGACCCGACCACTGGTGCGTCGGGACGGGGTCCTGGTGGAGTCCGACTGGCACACGGCGATGGGCAAGGTCGTCGAGATGAGCAAGCGCCTGCTTGACGAGAAGGGTCCGCTCTCGCTCGGCTTCTACACCTCCGGGCAGCTGTTCATCGAGGAGTACTACGCCCTGGCCGTCATCGGCAAGGCCTGCCTGGGGACACCGCACATGGACGGGAACACGCGGTTGTGCACAGCCACAGCTGCGGCATCTTTCAAGGAGAGCTTCGGCGCCGACGGACAGCCGGGCTCGTACACCGACATCGAACACTGTGACGCCATCTTTCTGTTCGGCCACAACATGGCCGAGACGCAGACGGTCTTGTGGACCCGGATCCTGGACCGCACGCGTGGTCCGAACCCGCCGACCCTCGTCTGCGTCGATCCGCGCCGCACCCGTGTCGCTGACGAGGCGATCCGCACCGGGGGCGTCCACCTGGCGGCAAAGGTGGGCACCAACCTCGCGCTGATGAACGCGTTGACCCGTGAGCTGTTCGTCAACGACTGGGTCGACCACGAGTGGGTGCAGGAGCACACCGTCGGCCAGCAGGATCTGCTGAAGACGGTCGAGCACTGCACGCCGGAGTGGGCCGGCGAGATCTGTGGTCTCGACCCTGCGGACATCCGGCGTGCGGCGCGCATCTTCGGTGAGAGCGACCACGTGCTGTCCACGGTCCTCCAGGGCTTCTACCAGTCCCACCAGGCGACCGCGGCGTCGGTTGCCGTCAACAACCTGCACCTCCTGCGCGGGCAGATCGGCAAGGTCGGGTCCGGCGTGCTGCAGATGAACGGTCAGCCGACGGCGCAGAACAACCGCGAGTGCGGAGCTGACGGCGACCTGCCCGGCTTTCGCAACTGGGACAACGCAGCCCACGTCCAGGAGCTCGCCGACCTGTGGGACGTCGATGCGTCGGTCATCCCCCACTGGGCTCCCCCGACCAACGCCATGGAGATCTTTCGCCACGCCGAGGAGGGCACCATCGGCATGCTGTGGGTGTCGGCGACCAACCCTGCGGTGTCGATGCCCCAGTCTGCCCGCATCCGCAAGATCCTCGGCGGCGACCAGTGCTTCGTCGTGGTGCAGGACCTCTTCATGACCGAGACCGCGCAGCTGGCCGACGTCGTGCTCCCAGCCGCGGGCTGGGGCGAGAAGACCGGGACCTTCACCAACGTCAACCGCACCGTGCACCTGTCCGAGAAAGCCGTCGAGCCCCCCGGCGAGGCGAAGAGCGACCTCGAGATCTTCACCCTGTACGCGGAGCTGATGGGCTTCACCGACCGCTCGGGTCGGCCGTTGCCGTCGTGGCGTGGCCCCGAGGAGGCATTCGAGGCGTGGAAGGCGGCGACGGCAGGGCGCCCGGTCGACTACACGGGGCTGAGCTACGACAAGCTGCGCGGCCCCAGCGGAATCCCCTGGCCCGTGAACATCAGGACCGCACCTGACGGCACCGACCGTCTCTACACCGACGCCGTCTTCCCCACCCACACGGACGAGTGCGAGACCTACGGCCACGACCTGCTCACCGGAGGCGCCGTCACCGAGACGGAGCACCGTGCCCTCGCGCCTGCGGGCAGAGCCTTCCTCAAGGGGTGTGAGTGGACTCCCGCCCACGAGGTCCCGAGCGACGAGTACCCGTTGCTGTTCACGACAGGTCGCACCGTCTACCAGTTCCACACCCGGACCAAGACCGGTAGAGCACGCAGGCTCAACGAAGCCGCACCCGACGCCTGGGTCGAGCTCAGCACCGAGGATGCAGCGAGCCTCGAAGTCACCGAGGGCGACGTCGTCCGCGTCGAGTCCCCCCGAGGCGCCATCGAGGTCCAGGCCCGCGTGGGCCGCGTCATGAAGGGAGCGGTGTTCGCGCCCTTCCACTACGGCACCTGGGACCTCCCCGACGCCAAGGTCGACGACCCTTCCAGGCAGGCCAACGAGCTGACCATGACCGTGTGGGACCCCGTGTCCAAGCAGCCCTACTTCAAGACGGCCGCGTGCCGCGTGGTCAAGGTGCGCGACGGCCACCGACCGTCGCCCGCTCCCACCACGGCCGCCTCCGCACCCCCGCGAGCTGATGTTCCACCGACTCGCGGGGGAACGCCCACCTCCAGCGTCATGCTCGACCCCATACCCCTGTATCCGAACGACCCCGCACAGTCCCCCGGGGCCGGTCGCGTCGCGGTCCTGCCGGAAGGCGACGCCAGAACGTCGGAAGGGGACCGGTCATGAGCACCCACCTCGCGACCTATGTCGCGCTCATCCACGCCAGCGAAGCCACCTTGGCCGACTCGTTCGACACCATCGGCCAAGGACATGCGAACCATCCGGACGTGCTGTTCACCTGCCAGGCCCTGGCCAAGATGAGCCGGGAGCACGTGTCGAAGCTGCAGCCCGTGGTGGCCAGGTACGGCGAAGCCTCAGACGTCGAAGAACCACAACGCCTGCACGCTTCGGGTGTCGGTGAGGTTCGCAGCGGCGCCGTCGGTCTGCTGCGTGACCTGCAAGACCTCCACATGCTCGCGACCCTGGTCGACAGCACCTGGACGGTCATCGGACAGGGGGCACAGGGACTGCGTGACGAGGAGCTGCTGTCCATCGAGAAGACCGCACGCAAGGACGTCTCGCGCCAACTGGCGTGGCTGGTGACCCGCATGAAGTCCGCCGCACCCCAGGCCCTGATCGTGGCTCCCCCGGCGACCCCGCAGGCATCCACCCCCATCGGGAGGACCTGACGTGTTGCCGCACCTGCCCTTGTGGGCGGAGCTGCTGCTCTTCGTCGCGAGTGCAGCCGTGATCTGGGTCGCGGGCATCCCGCTGTCCAACTACACGGACATCTTGGCCGACCGGCTCCACCTCGGTCAGGCGCTCGGTGGACTCATCCTTCTCGCTGTGGCCACCAACCTCCCCGAGATCGCCATCACCTACAGCGCCGCCGCCAGCGGGAAGCTGGACGTGGCCGTGAGCAACATCCTCGGGGGCATCGCGATCCAGACGGTGGTCCTCGTCGCGTTGGACGCCTTCGGCGTTCGGGAACGGCGGCCGCTGACATATCAGGCCGCGAGCCTCACCCTCGTCATCGAGGGGGCGATCGTCCTGGCAGTGCTTGTCGTCGTGGTCATGGGCACCCAACTCCCCAAGGACCTTGTCGTAGCCCGAATCAGCCCGGACGTCGTCCTCATCGCGCTCGTCTGGGTAATGGGGCTCGTGCTGACTCAGCGCGCAGGCGGCAAGCTGCCCTGGGCCAACAGCGGCGAGGCCCCGGACAGCCAACCGAAGCCTCGCGGCCACTCCAGGAAGACCCGCTCAGACGAAGCGACCCGCAGAGGCGTCAGCACCACCCGGGTTCTCCTCATCTTCAGCGCCGCAGCCGTGGCGACTCTGGTCGCCGGCGCCCTCGCCGAGGAGAGCGGAACTGCCGCCGCCGACCAGGTCGGCCTGTCAGGGGCTCTCTTCGGTGCCACCGTCCTCGCGGCTGCGACGTCGCTGCCAGAGCTCAGTACCGGTTTGAACGCGACACGACAGGGTGACTACAAGCTCGCCTTCGGTGACATCTTCGGTGGCAACGCCTTCCTGCCGGTGCTGTTCCTGCTGGCGGTCCTGGTCTCGGGCAAGGCCGTCCTGCCCAACGCCCACGCCGCCGACATCTATCTCACGGGCCTGGCCGCACTCCTGACCGTCGTCTACATGGGTGGGCTGATCTTTCGTCCTGCGAAGGAGCATGCCCGCCTCGGCATCGACAGCATCGCGGTCCTGGGCCTCTACGTGCTCGGCATCATCGGGCTCGTCGTCCTCCCGCAGTAGCACCGACGCCCCCCCTCCACCAAGGCGACTGACCTCGTCGCCGCGGGGGAAGTGACGGGCCTCCCTTCAGACGTCCACTCCCCTTGCACTGACCAAACCCGCTGGAGCGCCATGAGGTAGCGTCTCGGCCATGACGCTGAACCATGTTCGACGCGGAAGCGGCAGTCCGCTGTTGCTCGTGCACGGTCTGGGCGCAGGGTGGCGGTCCTGGGCCCCAATCATTGACGACCTCGCCGAGAGCCGTGAGGTCATCGCTGTCGACCTACCGGGGTTCGGTGAGACACCGTCGTTGACTGGTGAGGTCTCGATCGCGACCTTGACCGACTCCGTCGCGGACTTCATCAGGGAACAGGGGCTGGATGGGGTCTCCACCGTGGGCCAGTCGATGGGCGGCCGTATGGTGCTCGAGCTCGCGCGGCGCGGGGTCGGCGGCGACACCGTGGCGTTGGACCCGGGCGGTTTCTGGAGCGACCGCGAGCTGGTCGCCTTCGGCGCCACCCTGCGACCGTCGATCGCTTTGGTCCGAGCGTTGCGAGGCGTACTGCCATCACTGCTAGGGAACCCTGTCACGAGGACTGTGCTGCTGGCGCAGTTGTCGGCGCGGCCCTGGGCGCTCTCTCGCGACACGGTGCTGCCAGACGTACGTGGGCTGGCCGACTCCCCGGCGACCGCAGCGGCAATGGACGCCCTGACGAAGGGACCCAAGCAACGCGGTGCCCCGGCTGGCACAGTGCCCGGGCGGGTGACGATCGGGTGGGGGCGCCGTGACTTGGTGACCGTGCCGAGACAGGCCGCCCGCGCCACGGAGCTGTTCCCCGACGCTGCGCTGCACTGGTTCGAGCGATGCGGTCACTTTCCGCAATGGGACGCACCGCACGAAGCGGTCCAGCTGATCCTCGACAGCACCTCTTGAGACCGGTTGCGCTCCGCAGCCACACCAAGTCCTTGGTTCACCCGCCGCAGGATGACGCCGCAGGATGACGCCGCGCGGCCGGCGCTGCTCATGTCCCAGCCCTGGACACCGGGAGGGTGCTCGAGGAGGCGCCAGCCAGCTGGTGGACCCGGCGAGCGGCCACCACGACGAGTGTCGTGGCAAGGGGTAGCTCGACCAAAACGGCGCTGAGGACCGAGGAGAGCCGGTCGCCGGAGTTCGCTGTCGCCACGTCGAACCACGCGTCCGCGCCCAGCATCCCAGCCGCAGCGACCGCGGCGAGGACGACCTCGGGGCGTCGACGGAGCGCCAGCCATCCAGTGGCGGCCAGCAGGGCGGAGAGGAGCAGGTCGTGCATGGTGCTCATGGGGCCTCCTCGTCAGTCGCGCTGCCTTGAGGTGCTGGCGCCCTCTGAGGATCCCCCGCCTGCCTTACCGTCGACCAAACCGGCGCTGTGAGGCGGCTGTGACCTTCCAGGCGGTGGCAGCGACGGCCCAGCCCAGCCAGATGGCGGCATCAATCCCTAGGGGAACGGCGCTCACCACCGTCGGCCACAACGGTGCAGGGATGTCGTGGCCCACTCCGGGCCAGATCATCAGCCGCGAGTCCTTGATGCGGGCGGCCGTGGCCCGCCCCGCAGAGGTCCGCAGGAGCGGGTCGGGGTCTCCGTGCACCACGAGCGTCGGCGTGTCGAGCTTCGCCAGCCTGTGACCGTGCTAGCTCGCGCCGATCTGGCGACTTTGCGCCTTGGCGTCGCGAGGGCCGCTGTCGACCTCCCGCACGAGCGCAGCGACCTGCGTCTGGGGCCCGGTCAACCAGTCCTCGGCCGGGCCCAAGCGTCTGCGCTCTCCGGTCGGGCGTCACCAGCCGGTACGACGGTTCGGCTGGGAGACCAGTCCGATCAGTTGGCCGAGCGGCAGGTCCCCGTCCCGTCGGGGACACTTGGGTGAAGACCACCCGTAGCTTTGACAAGGAGTCAGCCGTGACCGAGGGAACCGTCCGCTGGTTCGATGCCGACCGAGGGTTCGGCTTCATCGCCCTCGGGCAAGGGACAGATGACCTGTACGTGCATGCGTCCGAGATCGTCAGCGATGACGCGATGAAGCTGCTCCGGGAGGGGCAGGTGGTCGAGTTCGAGATCGGCGAGGGTGACCGCGGCCCACAGGCACGCCGCGTACGGGTCACGGCCGACCAGGCCGCCGACACACCGCTGGGCGTGCTCGGCACCGTCTCCTGGTACGAGCCTGCCAAGGGGTACGGCTTCATCACGCCCGATGGCGGTGGTGCCGAGATCTTCGTGCACAGCTCGGCCATCGTGGGGGGCGGCGTGGTCTCGGAGGGGCAGCGGGTGGCGTTCCTCGTCGTCGATGGGGAGAGGGGACCGCAGGCTGACCACCTGCTCCCTTTGGGACCTCAGGCCGCCCAGCACGCCCAGGCCATGGCATCCGACGGGGCGGACGGAACCGTTTCCTGGTACGACGGGGACAAAGGCTTCGGGTTCATCACCCCCGAGTCGGGCGACCCCGATGTCTTCGTCCACGTCCGGGAGCTGGCCGACGGGCTCCTCGGGCTGGACGAGGGGGACCGGGTGACCTACGCCGTCGTCGTGAGCGAGAAGGGCCCGCAGGCTCGCGACGTTCGCCTCGCGCGCAGCTCGACACCGCGGGGCGCACCCGCGACGTCGACGACCCGCGCCCGGTCGGGCCACCGGGAGGCAACCGACGCCCCTGTGCGCGGCGGCGAGGGAGTGGTCGCGCGCTACGACGCTGAACGGGGGTTCGGCTTCATCGCCCCGGACTCTGGCGGCGCCGACCTGTTCGTGCACGTGTCGGTCCTCAAGGGCGCCGAGGAGCTGCACCAAGGTGATCGGGTCCGGTACCAGGTGCGACAGAGCGATCGCGGACCACAGGCCGATCGCGTCGAACTGGTGTGAGTGGAACGGCGGTCCAGGCGCAGCCACAAACATCGGTGGCGGTCGCCGGGGTTCAAGTCCTGGGGCTCGTCGGAGTCACACCCGTCTGGGCACGTTGCCGGTCAGGCCGAACATCCATCGCATCATCCTGTGGCCGGTGTCCGCGGTTGGGCCGAACATGCACGGGCAGCCTCCGTCGATCACGGTGACCCCGTGTTCGCGCCCGTATGCCGTCGCGACTTCTGACACGCTCCCGGCGCCCGGCCCCCGGTGCATCCACACCTGCTCGACACCCAGGTCCACACACTCGCGCATGGTGGTCTCAGCGATCTCGGGGCGCGTGCCGATCACCACGGCCTTCACACCGCCGGGAACCGACCTCAGATCCGGGTAGCACCTGTCGTCCTCGACACGGTCGGCATTCGGATTGATCGCCACGACCTCGTACCCGCGGTCCTTCAGCCGCTGATAGACCACGTTCGCCCCGTGACCCTTGGGGTTCCGAGAAACCCCGGTGACCGCGATGTGCCCATTCGCCAGGAACTCCGAGGCTGCCTGCTTGATTCCGACCACCACACACCCCCAACGGTGGGCTGGCCCCGAGCGGGCTCGCCGGGTCTACGAGTCCCATGGTGAGCAACGCTCTGGGCGTTCGACAAGAGCCGAACGTCCCACGCTGAATGACGCCACCTCGTCAGCTCGCCTTGGCCAGTTGAGGGCGGGTGACCCTGCGGGTCGGTGACGAAGTCGCAGGCACCGCCTATCGTGAGGCACAACGGCCTGAGACCAAGAGGGGTGCCGCGATGGGTTTCCTCGGAGACGTCGCCAACGCCGCACGTCGAGGCGTCACCCAGGCCTTGGGCGCGATCACCAGCATGGCCGCCAACCTGAACGACCGCCGCGCCCTCACCCCGAGCGACCCGCCACCGGACCAGCCCACCTCCATCGCGCAAGTCATCGAGGAGCTGCGCCTCCTCGGCGCCGCGATGCCCACCGAGGACGGCGTTGCAGACTTCCACCGCATGTACCTGCACGTCACCGAGCTCATCGGAGCAGCGGCGGCAGCGCGTTCCTTCCAGGACGCGGCCTTCATGGAACGTCTCGACTGCGTCTTTGCCGGTCTCTACCTCGACGCCTGCCGAGCGACCGACGAGAGCCGCAGCAGCGCCTGGCAGCCGCTGTTCGCCCTCCGGGCACAACCGGGCACAGCACGCCTCCAGCACGCCCTGGCAGGGATGAACGCCCACATCAACTTCGACCTGGGCCTTGCTCTCGTGCGCACCTGCCGCCAGCTCGGCCGGACCCTGGACTCGCCTGGGGTACGTGCCGACTTCCTTGCCGTCAACGAGATCCTCGCCGCCGCAGTCCAAGAGGTGCGGGAGTCCTACCTCGCCGGGGTCGCCCTGCAGCTCGACCGTGCAGCGGCACCGGAGCTGGACGTCGTCGGCGGCTGGAGCATCGAGGCCGCCCGCGACGCGGCGTGGCTCAGTGCCACAGTCCAGTGGGCCCTGCAGAGCCGAAAAGACGCGTATGCGGCGTACCTGGGCTCCCGCGCATCCCTCGTCGGCCTCGTCACCCGACAGCTGCTCACGCCAGTCAGCTTCCCCGAACTGGGGCCGGTACCGGGTGCCGGCGCCTAGCCGCTGCCGGTTGGACGGTCTCGGCAATGCCCGCTCACCGGTTCACGCCCACGTGGATCCGCCCTCTCGAGGCGAGCCCGGGCGTCCTGAGCGCCCGAGGTCACGACTGGTGAGCGTACGTTGCACAGCACGTTGGCCCGTTCATCCCCGACGGTGCCACGCTCTGCCTTGCGGCTGGCGTCGAATGTCGCGCAGCAGGCGTAGCTCGTCGTGCAGCTGGTGGGGCACGGGCAGCCGTCGTGCAGTCAGCTCATCGGCATACACCTCCATGGCGCGCAGCAACTTCTGACGGGCAGACAGGAGGCTGATCTGGAGCACGGGTTCAATGCGTCCGATGCGGACTTCCTCGCGTGCCAAGCGGATGTCCATGGCCAGCGTGACCAACATCTGTGGGCCCATCCGGGCAAGTGCGGCGGTATCGGTTTCCATGGTGGGCGACCTCGACTCTGTCGCGGACCCCTTGGAGGATCGAAGACGCGTTGTCCCGAGACTACGCCGTGCCGGCGAAGAGTGCGGTGTAGCCGCGAGACCACCCCCGTGCTTACGGAGTTTCGCGTACGAGCGCAGACATGGGCGGGCGATCGGACCGAGCGTCAGGATGTGGCGGCGTCATGCACGACGATGGCGACCTGCACGCGATTGGCCGCATGGAGCTTGTTCAGCAGGCGTGACACGTGCGCCTTGACCGTGGCCTCGCTCATGAACAGGGACGCGGCAATCTCCGCGTTGGAGGCGCCCGCACCCACGGCGGTCGCCACTTCCCGCTCTCGGTCAGTGAGGGCGGCCAACCTTTCGGCGGCGGTGTGCCGTCGATCTGCCCCTTCGCTGTCCCCGAAGTGAGACAGCAGCATCCGGGTCACCGACGGGGACACGATGGCGTCGCCAGCAGCCACCAACCGGACCGCACTGATGATCTCGGCGGGCGGTGTGTCCTTGACCAGGAATCCACTGGCGCCCGCCCTGAGGGCAGCCACGACCTGCGCGTCGGCCTGGAACGTGGTGAGCACGATGACCTGCGGCGGCTTCTCGAGGCGCCGCAACGCGGCGGTTGCGGTGATGCCGTCCATCTGCGGCATACGAATGTCCATCAGGACCACATCCGGACGGGTCGCCTGCACCGCTGCAACCGCGCCAGCCCCGTCAGCGGTCTCGCCGACGACGTCGATGTCGTCGGCCGACGACAGGATGAGTCGTAGCCCTGCCCGAACCAGGGCGTCGTCGTCGACGAGCAACACCTTCACGTTGGCCATGTCAGTGCAGCCTCCACAACGAAGTCACCGACGTCGTCGGGGCCGGCGGCCAAAGTACCGCCAGCCAGCTCAACGCGTTCGCGCAGCCCGAGCAGCCCAGCACCCGCCCCGGGCAGGGTGGACACCGCTGTCGCGGGGACGGCCTCGCGGTTGCGGACCACGACATGCAGGCCGTGGCCGGCAGCCCCGTCGACTCGCAGCTTGACCGTGGCACCGGGTGCGTGTTTTCGCACGTTCGTCAAGGCCTCTTGCACGATGCGGTAGGCATCCCGTCCCAGTGGGGCGGGTAGCTCGTCACTGTGCTCGACGTGCATCTCGAAGTCGATGACGGTACCCGCCGCGCGAGCCTCCTCCACGAGGCGACCCAGGTCGGACAGCGTCGGCTGCGGTGCCACCACCACCGGCTGCGGTCCAGCGTCTTCGCGCAGGACGCCGATGACACTGCGCAGCTCCTCCAGCGCCTGACGTGCCGTGGAGCGTAAAAGTGCAGCGGTCTCCTGCACCTGCTGCGGCGGTAGGTCGGGACGCACCTCCAGCGCGCCGGCATGCAATGCCAGCAACGAAATCCGATGAGCTAGGACGTCGTGCATCTCTCGGGCGATTCGTGTTCGTTCGGCCACCCGAGCCTGCTCGTCGCGCAGCTCCTTGTCAGCCTCTGCTCGGAGCGCTCGCTCCCGCAGCGACAACAGCAGCTGCCGGCGTGCCCGGATGAACATGCCCCACCCGGTGGCGGCGAACGCCAACGGCATGACGAACAGCACCACGGAGATGGGGCCAGTGCTGGGGCTGTAGAACGCGTAGACCAACAGGGAGGGAAGCCACAGCAGTGTCACAACGACCGTTGGACGGGCCGGGCGATGCACCGCCAACGAGGACAGCGCAAGGAGCCCAGCAGGGGTCGCCGAGCTCGACACAGTCCCCAGTAGCAGGCACACCAGGGCAACGGCAACGGGCCAGCGGCGCCTCCACCACAGGGCGGAGCAGGCGAGCACGCCGGCCCCGACGTCCACGGCGACCTCGATGGCAGACAGCGGGTCGGGGTTGTCGTGCAGCTGCGGGCTGATGAACAGCGCCCCAAGGACCACGGCCAGCAGGAACACGAGGCCGTCAACGGCCCGCTCCCGTCCCGCGTGACGGCGAGCCACGTCCGGCGCGGGCAGGTCGTCGAACGCCACAGCCGGACGCGCCAGCGCGGCCCACGCCTGCTGCACCCGGGACACGCCCTCACCGTAGCCCCGCACGCCACCTGGAGGACACGAACGAAAGTCGGCCGCCCGGATGTCGAAAGTTGGTTTCTGGACCGTTGAGTTGTCGCCCTTCGATGCCTGCGGTGTAGCCCGCTGCCCGATGTGGCCCAAGGGTCCGGGCGGCGAGTGTTGAGCCACGGCCTCCCAAGCCGGTCCGATACCTCTGAACCCTCGAAAGGGTCGCCGTCATGAACATTCTCCAGCAGCTTCCACGCACCTCCCCCTCCCACGAGCAGACCAAGGACGGCGCAGCATCCCGCAGCGCGTCCCTGCCGACGTGGCGGCTCAACCTCATGCGCATCGGCTTCCTGGAGATGGGTGTCGGCCTCGCCATCACCAAATGGCCCGAACTCATCTCACACGACCCGTGGGAGCTCAAGCAGGGCACCGTCGTGGCCATCCTCGTGGCGATGTCGGTGCTCGCGCTGATCGGTCTGCGCTACCCGCAGCGGATGCTGCCGATCCTGCTGTTCGAAGTCGGGTGGAAGCTGCTGTGGCTCGGAACGGTTGCCCTGCCGTTGTGGCTGGACGGCAACCTCACCGGCGCAACACGCGAACAGTTCATCACGATCCTGTGGGTGGCCCCCGTCATTGCCGTCGTCCCCTGGCTGCACGTGGCACGCCAGTACACGACGACGCGTGGCGACCGCTGGCGCTGAGATGAGCAAGTTGATCGCCACCCACCTGACCGTCACCGCCGGCGCCGAGGACGTGTGGGCAACGTTGACCGACCTCGCCAGATACAGAACCTGGAACCCGTTCATCACCAGAGCCTCTGGCACCGTCGCCCTCGGAGAACGCCTGGACCTGACCATCCAGCCACCCCGCGGCCGGGCCATGGCATTCAGACCGTGGGTCACCGCGCTCGAGGAACATCGCTACCTCGAGTGGCTCGGACGCTTGGCAGTGCCGGGCATCTTCGACGGGCGGCACAGCTTCAAGCTCACCCCGATGGGCGTCAACCGCACCCTCGTCCAACAGTCAGAAACCGTGACCGGTGCCCTGGTCCCCTTCACCGGCCACCTGCTGGCCCGCACCCACGCTGGATTCGTCGCGATGAACGAGGCGCTCGCGCGGCAGACCCTTCGGCCCACCAGCGGCCACTCACCGCTCGGCGAGTAGCACCCAGCACCGTAGACAACACCTATGCCGCGTCGGTTCCGGGGACACCCAGCCGACGCGGCGTAGCCTTGCTCCCTGCCGAAAACAGGCGCACCAAGCGCACCGGACAGTCGATACACCGCGCGGCTCGGCGACTCTGGCTCATTCCTTCGCCGGTCCTGCCCTGGCGAGAAACCCACACCCCTAACCGCATTAAGGGACCCCACACCAGACAGCAGTTCCGCGAACACGGGCGTCAGCAGGCTGGTCAATACAGGGGCGACGCCGGTCGACAGCGCACGATGTGCCTCGGAATCTGCTTCGTCGCCCGAAGAAGCCCTTGACCGACGTTTCCGCAGTTGAGGGGGTGTTTCGCACTGGTGGGCGAGACTGGGTTTGAACCCGTGGCCTCTTCCGTGTCAACGACTTTCACACCGTCCGCGGGAGCGTGTGGAGCTCCGTCTGAGCACTAACCTCTCCCCGATCGTCCCCCGATGTCCGCCCATTCCGTAGCCGTTGTCACTCACTTGGTCACTCACCACAAGCCCCGGCGCCGTGGCCCTCACCAGTGACCGTCTGCCGGGGAGCCGTTCACAGGAGTTCGGCGTCCTGCTCGACACACAGAAGGACCGGGCCGTCGGTGGCGAAGAGCTCGGTCATGGCCGAGTCGAGCTGGTCGCGATGCGTGACGCGGATCCCGTGCGCACCGCACAGCACGGCATACGCGGCCCAGTCCGGGTTCGTCAGCGAGGTGTGCCACACCGGGTAGTCGGCGGCCAGCTGTTCTTTGCTGATCTTGCCGAGTGCGTTGTTGTTGAGGAGGACGTGCTTGACCGGTATGCCGTGGTGCACGGCCGTGGTCAGCTCCATGGCGTACTGGCCGAAGCCACCGTCGCCGGTGACCGCCACAACGGTGCGGCTGGGGTCGGCGGCCCACGCGCCCATCGCTGCCGGGTAGCCGAAGCCGATCGAGCCGAGGTAGCCCGACATCAGCACCGGCTGCCCCTTGGACTCGAGGTAGCGGCCGAGCGAGTAGGCATGGTTGCCGACGTCGACGGCGACGACGGCGTCGGCCGGGAGGTGTTCGGAGAGGGCGGCGAAGACGGCGGCGGCCGACACGCCCCGGCCTCGGTCGTCGACGACGCGGCGGGCCTTCTCGGCGCGCCAGATCGCCCAGCGATCCGCCACGTCGCCACGCTGGTCCCGGGCCTTCGCGCCGGCCGCCCTCACCGCGTCGGCCAGGGCGGGGAGGACGGCAGCTGCATCGCCCAGCACCTCGGAGGTCACCGCGTCGAACCTTCCGATGGCTCTCGGGGTGTCGTCGATCTGCACGATCCGCTGCCACGGCGCAATGCCGGTGTGGTTGGAGAACGATGCGCCCACGACCACGAGGAGGTCGGCCTCGTTCATCAGCCAGCTGGCGACTGGGGTCCCGCTCCGCCCGAGCACGCCTGCGCCAAGGGGATGCGTGTCAGGCACCAGGCCCTTGGCCTTGAAGGTCGTGAGCACCGGCGCACCGAGCTGCTCGGCTAGTGCGACGACCGCGGCTCTGGCGTCGCGGGCACCGTGTCCGACCACGAGCACGGGCCGGACTGCGGAGGCGACGAGCGCGGTCGCCCGGGCCAACGCATCGGGATCGGGTCCGACCGGTCGACGGGAGTAGCGGCCGTCCGGTGATCCGGCCGGCGCGGACGACGCCTGAGCCTGAACCTCGTCGGGGAGAACCAGGTGAGCAACCCCCCGGCCGTCGCGAGCATGCTTGACCGCGAGTGCGGCGAGCTCAGCGTGGTCGCTGCCAGACTGCACAGTGGTTGTGGAGATCGCGACATCGCGGAACACCGCCCCGAGGTCGAGGTCCTGAAAGGCTCCGCGGCCCAATACCTTCGACGGCACCTGCCCGGAGATCGCCACTACGGGGGCACTGTCCAGCTTGGCGTCGTAGAGACCGGTCAGGAGGTTGGTGGAGCCCGGACCCGCGATGGCGAAGCACGCTGCGGGTCGGCCAGTGAGCTTGCCGTAGGCGCTGGCGGCGAAGGCGGCAGCGCCCTCGTGCCGGATCCCGACGTACCGCAGCTCACCCCGCTGCTCCGCGTGCCGGAGGGCGTCGGCGAACCCCAGGTTGGAGTGGCCGACCATTCCGAAGACCGTGTCGATTCCATGGGCGACAAGGGTTTCCACCAGGACATCCGCCACCGTGCGCCCCGTGGGCACTCGATCCGGGAGCCGGATCTGGACCCCGCCGGGACCCTCCTCCACCTCGTAGGCCGCCACCCGGTCATCCAGGTGGTCGGCGAGCTCCCCCGGAGGTGCCCCGGAGATGGGGTCGTAGTCGTAGCCGTGCCAGGGGCAACGAAGCAGTCCGTCCTCGATGGACCCCTCCCCCAGCGGACCACCCTGGTGCGGGCAGTGGTTCTCGAGCGCACCGAGCCGCCCGCCACAGCGGGTCAGGGCGATGGAGCGCCCGTCGACGGTGACGCTCCGCACCCGCCCCTCCTCCGGGACGTCCTGCGGTGGGACCTCGTGCCACGATTCCGTGGTGGTGTCCATCTCACGCTCCTCGTGCCCGTGCGGACCGGTAGGAGGATCAGTACACACCTTCTGCCGTAGCGTGACATCGCCTCGGAGAAGTACGTTCGTGTGCACGGGAGTCGATCGGAGAACGACGTGGACCTCACCCAGACCCGCACCAGCCTGCACGCGGTGGCCGAGCTCCTCCTCGCGGGCCCGCAGTACGACGCCTGCGGCGACATCCGCCTCCGTGTCGTCCCCGGCGGCATCGCGACCGTGGCCAAGCCCGACCTGCGGCTGGTGGGCCTCGAGCTGGTCGGACCCAACGGGCGGCATCCGTTGACGGGGACGTTTGCCGCGGCCGCTGCAGTCCTTGGGGTGACTCCACGCAGGCTGGGCGACGTCTACGCCGACACCGTCGAGCTCGGTCCGGAGGACTCGATCGTGACCGATCCTGATCACGTCGGCGTTCTGCTCGACGCGTTCGCCCGAGGCGACGAGGCCCTCCGCGCGTTCGCGGCGTCCGAGGAGCCGGTGCTTTGGCCCGAGCACTTTGACATCGGCATCTCGCTCGGCGAGGTCAACTACGGGGTCTCCCCCGGCGATGCGGTCATCCCCGAGCCCTACGCCTACGTCGGTCCGTGGAGGCAGCGACAGGGCGACTTCTGGAACGAGTCGTTCGGTGCGGCCAGGCCGATGGCCGTGCTGGACGACGTGGTGGCGTTCTTCGCCGAGGGAGCGGAGAGGGCCATCACCGATACCTGATAGCGGTTGAAAGGCGCACGGCTCCGGAAGAAGTCGGCAATGAGTCATGGCAAGCCGGCGCCCCAACCAGTGCACCCAAGGACCCTCGACGGACGTACGCGCCCCCCCAGGACCGTTTCCGTCGCTTGTTTGGATCAGAAGCTAAGCCCGTACCCGTTGAGGAATAGCGGGGTCCTCCCCTTGCCAGCGTTCATAGGCTCCTGGATCGCTGTTGCTGGCCAGCTCAAGGGCAATCTCCCGGTGGGGTTGTAGTCCCCGAAGAGGACGTCAGCGACCCCTTCTCCCTCGGTCCCGGGGAGCCACGCTGCGAGGAGCGCACGCCAGCTCGGGAGTTGTTCGTGCACGTCCATGGGGCGCCCGGAGACGAGGACCACTATGAGCGGGACCCCGGCGGCGCTGAGCCGGTTGAGCATTGCGGTGTCGGAGTCCGCCAGTCGCACGCCGCTGGGGCTATCCCCCCGACCTTCGGCATAGGGCCTCTCGCCGACGACTGCGATCGCGGCCCGGTAACTGGAGTCGAGTCCGTTGCCGCCACGGTTGTAGGTGACTGTCGTCTGGCCGGCGACCGCGCCGCGGATGCCGGCCAGGATTGTGGTGCCCCGGGTGATCGGTCCGGAGTGGCCCTGCCAGGTCACGCTCCACCCGCCGCTCTGGTTCCCGATGTCGTCCGCGTTATCACCGGCGACGAAGATCTTGCCGCCGGTCTTGGGCAGCGGAAGGACACGGCCATCATTCTTCAGCAACACGGCCGACTCGCGAACCGCCTGCCGGGCCAGTTCCCGGTGCTGAGGGCTGCCGATCGTCGAGGCAAGCGACCGGTCGGTGTATGGGTGCTCGAACAACCCGAACCGGAACTTCTGGGTCAGGATGCGGCGGACGGCGTCGTTGATGCGGGCGAGCGGGACGTGCCCTTTGCCCACCTCAGCGCTGAGCAGGTCGATGAAGCTTCGCCAGTCGTCGGACAGCATGGCCATGTCAATCCCGGCGTTGACCGCTGCGCTCACCTCGGTCGCGGTCAGCCCACGTTGACCATCCATCTGCTGGATACCGTCGAAATCAGACACGACGAAACCCTTGAAGCCAAGCTCGCCCTTGAGCACGTCCTGGATCAAGTGCCGGTCCCCGTGCAGCTTGGCGCCGTTCCAACTGCTGTACGAGATCATCACCGACGCCACGTTCTGGTCAACCGCCGCGCGGAACGGTGGCAGGTGGATCGCCCGCAGCTGCGCTTCCGTCAGTTGGGTGTTGCCCTGGTCGGTGCCACCGGTCGTTCCGCCGTCACCCAGGTAGTGCTTGGCAGTGGCCAGCACATTCGCCCCCTGCAGACCCTCGATTGCGGCCGAGCCCATTGAGGTAACCAGGCGCGGGTCCTCCCCGAATGACTCATACGTGCGCCCCCACCGGGCGTCACGCACCACGCACACGCATGGCGCAAAGTCCCACCGTGGCCCGGTACCTGCCAGCTCCTGTGCCGTGGCCTGCTCGACCCGCTGCACCAGCGCCGGATCGCGCGTCGCGCCCAGACCGATCTGGTGAGGGAACAACGTGGCGCCGACGAGGTTGTTGTGCCCGTGGACGGCATCGGTGCCGTACAGGATCGGCACAGGCAAGGGACCCTGCAGCGCGGCCTTCTGGTAACCATCCACCATCTGCGCCCAGTTCGCCGCCGTGTTCGGATCGGGTGCTGAGCCGCCCGCGGACAGCACTCCACCGAGCCCGACCGATCCCACGTCTTCCGGTGACGCGGTGTTGCGCTCGACGAGCACCATCTGCGCGATCTTCTGGGGCAGCGACATCCGCCCCAACAGGTCCTCGACCCGCGCGGCGATGGGTCGAGACGCATCCTGGAACGGGTAATGACGCTGACGTGCCGCCTGGCCCGTGCAGGACACCAACCCCGCCACCAGGAACCCCACAGCAACGGCCTTCGACGCGCCGCCGGATCGCTGCATGACCCAAACTCTCAAGGTCCTCCCCGGCATAGCAAGAGCTGGCGCCGCACCCGGGTGCGGTGATGAGGGCTCTCAGCTCAGAGCCTGATGGACTGCCCCACCCGGGGGCACTGACAAGCCGCGATCCGTCCGGCCCAACCATGCCTCGACCTGCAGCGACTCACCTCCGAATGCCGCGACGGTGCTCTCGTAATCGTCGTGCACGCCGACACGACCCGTTGGCGCCTCGCATGAATCTCTTCAAGCGCTCCGGTGCCTAGGCTGTCCCAATGGCGGTCAAACGAAGTCGCAGGGCGCGGATCGCCCACCGACGCAAACGCCGGATGGACAGCGTCACCCATGACCTCAGCGATGCCGAATGGATTGCACTGCAGGCGGCTTGGGGTGGTGGCTGCGCCTACTGTGGAGCCACCGACAAACCTCTGCAGCGGGACTGCGTTCTGCCCATCTCACGTGGCGGGCGCTACACGCTCGACAACGTCGCTCCGGCCTGTGGTTCTTGCAACGCGAGCAAGTGCAACGACGAGGTCACGGGTTGGCTGCGGCGCAAGCGGCTGGACGAGCGCGCCTTCTTGGTGCGCCACCTGGAGATCAAGAGCGCGCTCCTTGTCCAGTTCCACGCGGTGCCCGACGCTGCAACGGAGGCGCAGCAAACAAGGACCCTCTGAGCCGCGTCATGCACTCCCACGGGGCGCTCTGGCGTCCCTTGGCCCCCCATCGGGTGGCCACTCGCACGCACATGCTGCGATCAGTTCGGGAGGCGCGAGAGTACGTTGGCTCGATCCCATTCGTCCGATAGGACCTCGGAAAGTTCTGCGTCGGTACTGCGGACGCAGTATGGCGTTGCTTCTGGGTTGACGACAGGAAGCCTCCCAGCTTCGGGACCATCATCATGACTGCGCGGTTTGGGTCCGGCTCGGACTTCCAAACACCCTCCGCTTCGTTGCGGCGGCGCTGTGCCTCGGACTCTGAGCGAGGCGTATCGAGGGCGGTTACTTGCCGAGGGGACGGACGGCGCCGGCACTCGGACCGATGCCGTCCGTACCGGCTCAGACCAGTTCGGGCACGTCGAGGTGTGCCAGGGCGAGCTCGAACTCGGCAACCTCGACGACGCGCATACCGGTCTCCTGCACCAGGTCGGCGCGTAGACCCATGGCCAGGTTGGCCGCTTTGGCCATCGCCTCGGTCGAGTCGTAGCTCGCGGTGACGCAGCTGCGTCCTCTGGCCCGGTCGATCATCAGACTGGCGCTGCAGAAGCCCTCGAGCTGCTCCACGCGCGGCATGATGCTCATCCGGAATGCCTCGACGATGCGGTCGATGGCTGCCGGGTCGGCTTCGGCCCAGGTCACCCGGGCACAGGCGCCGTCGGCGGCGTGGTGAGAGCGGTGTAGGTAGGCCACCTCCCACTCGTCAACCCTCACCTCGCCACCGAACTGCTCGGCTGCGCGGGCGCGGATTGGGGTGACAGTGTCGGCAGACCCACGCAGGGCCTCCTCGGACTCCCACGCAGTGGTCACGATGCACCGGCCGCTGGTGCGGTCGGCAAGCAGCGAGATGCCGACACAACCGGTCATGCCTCTGACCTGCGGCATCACCACATCTCGCACGTGCTGGATACCAGCGTCGGTCATCGCGGGCTGCCCACGGACAGTCGTGGAACGTGCGTACACGGCCCACCTCCTTCGGGTCCGGGCGATGCCCTTGCGGCACCGCCGCGTCTTCCAGCGTCCTCCTGGCACCCACCCGAGGCAACGGGCAAACCGGTCAACGGCCGGACCGCGCTTGTCCTGGCCGCGCGTCGACCGCCTCCAGCCGGGGGGGGGGGGCGAATTGTGACGCGACGTGAAAGTGTCACCACCGATGACAGGGAGGTGTCACCATGACACCTCGGTCGCTCATCCACACGCCGTTCATCGTCGCTACTCGCGCCGTTGCCGAATCGAGCAATAGTGCAAGCGGGTGGGCGGCTAGCCCACAATCGACCTTCTCGGCCATCCGCTGACGACTCATTGGGCTGCTTCAGTAGTCCTTGCAGGGAACCGCTTGGGACTGGACCATTGGGGTCTTTCAGGCGTTGCAACGCAACCGAACTCACCCATTGCACGTAGCTCACCGGCGCTCTGGACTAGCCCGAACGGTCCATTGTGCGCGGCCATTCACGGGAGTGAACCTCGTCCTCACTGGGCCATCCCTCGCAGCACAGCGAAGGATGGCCGCGGGCGCGACGCCTGTGGGGGTGCGTCGCGATGAGCCGCTCGCCACGGGATCAGGGGATCGTGGCGAGCGGCTCCTTACAACGTCTGGACTGCAAAGCGCCCCCACCCTCCCCGAGGAGAGTGGGGGCGCTTCGATGCTGGGGCGGGCTCGGCAGCGTCCCGCGGGCACCGGGCGTGCGGCCGAGCTGGGGCGGCTGCACATCCCGGTGCCCAACGCAGCACCCACGCTCGCCCTGCGCAGCACTCATACTCCTTGCCCTGGACCAAGCGCACGAGGGACGTTGGTCCCGCTGCCACGTGAGCAGCTCGGGTGGGACCAAGGGGAGGTCAAGAGCCTGAACTCAGATCCGTGCCTGCCGGCTGGGACCGGCGCGATCCACATGGTGATTCCCGGCAGCGAGCCGCTGTCATCACCTTCCAGATCGCGTCTAGTCGTAACTAGTCATCTGCTTCGACCACGCCCAGATAGGAGCCAGAACACTGTCCTCACAAAGGGATATACACAGCCTGCGGGCACGCTGGGCCGCCGTGCACAGGGGGTCCTGTGGACTCAATTGGACTAGTTAGCCCTTCTGCGACGTCGGTGGGGCCGCGGACTACCCGACCGGCTGCGGCTGCGAGCTCTGCTCATGACGCACCGCTCGAGCTCCCGCCCGACCTCCCTGGGTCGCCGCCAGATCGTCACCGCCGACAAACGCGAGGGGCAAACCGGCTAGCGGCGCCTACCGCGGGCTCAAGCGTGCTGGAGCGGCCGCGAAGGTCAAGCGCGCGACCCGCCGTCGTGAGCGAGTGGAGGCGAAGCGGGAACTACTTCGCGTGCTTCGGGACGAGGCCGACGAGATCGGCCCACCCGGACTACGCGACCACGGCGCCGACCACCAGAGCAACGCCTATCCACGCGAGCAGCATGCACGCGACCAGGTCGCGCTCGAACGCGTCGCCCCATCGGCCGTGACGCAACCCCGTGACGTACCTGCCCACACCAAAGGCGATCGCCATGCAGCCGAGCAACTTCACCCAGCCCATGAGTCAAGCGTGCGCCAGCCTATCCAGCAGGTCCAGTACTCCAGCTTGTCGAAGGTTCCGGCGACATTTCACGCGGCGGAGGGGCCCGACTGCGAGCGCCTCGGCTACCCCGGCACCGTCGTCTGCGGCTGATGGCGCCGACGAGCCACCAAGAGGACCGAATGACCGACCGACCAACCTGCGGCGCGAAGACGCGCGCGATGTCATCCCCTGCCCGCCTGGCCCGTCAAGGGCGGCCTGCGCTGCTTCATGCATGGGGGCTCAAGCCCTCAAGCGAAGGCCAGGGGGTAGTCAGCGGGCGTTGTAGACGTCGAGGCCGAAGCGGTTGAGGCCCGGCGTCTGGGCGTAGCCCAAACGTGACAGTCCGAAGAGGTCTTCGATGGAGGCCAGCAGCGAGTAGTGGTTGTACGACGTGGTGCTCCACGTGTTCGGCTTGGTGTACCGCGAGATCACCAGGGCGCCGATCTTTCCGCCGCCAGGCCCGGCGATGCCGGGGAGCGGTGAGTTCGGGCTCGGACCCTCGCCGCAGCAGGCGCTGGCGTCGCTCTGGGGTCCGTCGGACTCGTCCGCGGTGATGACGAGGATGCCGTCGTTCTTGAACGCGGGCGCGGCCATGATCTTGGGGACCCACACCTTCATCCACGCGTCGACGCTGGCCAGGCCACCGGGCTGTCCGTCGACGCACGGTGAGTCGTGACCGTCGTGGCACAGGTTGGGTGTGATGTAGGTGAGGTTCCGCGTGGTGCCGGCTGTCATCAGGTCCGTTGAGAGCTGGGACAGGTCGACGACGTTGGCGGCACAGTCGGCGGAGTTGGTCACTGACGCGAAGTACACGAACGGGTTGTGCCGCACGGCGTACTGGTCCCCGGGGGTGGCCTTCTGCGTGGGGTCGACAGTGTTCAGGGCCGGGTGGCGACAGGGGGTGCCCATGTCCTCCATGTAGCCGCGCCAGGTCAACCCTTTGGCCTTCAGCTGGTCAGTGACGTTGGGGACGCTGGTGGGGAACACACAGCCCGATCCCACCGCTTGACCGGGCGTGGCCGTGCCCGCCCCCACGAAGCTCGAGTAGATCTGGCAGTCGCTCTGCATCTGGTCGTTGGGACCCTGACCGGAGATCTGTGCGATGTAGTTCGGCTGGGAGTTGTGCGCAGTTCCGTAGTACGTATTGAGCAGGACTCCCTTGCCGCGCAACGTCTGTGACAGGTATGGCGCTGCCGACGCGGGTCCCCACGTCGCGTCATACCCCTTGTTCTCGATGTTGATGACGAAGACGTGCTTGGCGGGCGGTAGGTAGCCCGGCGATGTCGCCGCAACCGCCTCGTCGCCGCCGAAGAAGAGCGGTTGGACGGTGATCGCCGTAAGGACCGCGCCGACGGCGGCGATGGCGAGCAGGAGTCGGGAGAGCTGTTTGCGAGTCATCACGGGAGGCTCCATCCGTCGGCGATGGCCTTGGTTCGTAGGTCGGGCCATTCGGCCTGCTCGGGCCCTGTGAGGGGTGCGGGCGCGCAGGCCGTGGCTAGGAAGGGTGGCAGGGTGAAAGCGGGAGCGGTCAGATTGGGGGCGGCGGTGAAGTCGAGCACCTCAGCGATGTTGCGGGCACCGGAGTCGCGCGGCGTCAGGGCAGGAAGTCCCCAGCGCCACTCGATCGCCTTCAACACCGACGTGTGGTCGTAGGTACCGTGCGCAACGTATCCCCGTTTGGCCCGAGGGGAAACCACGAGCGCCGGCACTCGGAAGCCACGTAACGCGGTCCGAGAGCTGACATCCGGAGCGGTCCCCGGGGCGACGTGGTCGTAGAAGCCGCCCCACTCGTCGAAGTTCACGACCAGAAGGGTGCGAGACCAGTTCGGGCTGGTCGTGACCGCGCGGTAGACCTCGTTGAGGAACTTCTCTCCCGCGCGGATGTCGGCGTGGGGGTGGTCGTCGGAGGAAGATCCGGACGCCTCGTCCTCGAACCGCGGGTCGATGAAGCTCACCTCAGGGAGCGTCCCTGCGGCAGCGTCCGTCAGGAACGTCGCGAACGGCCGGGAGATGGGCAAGTACTTCGTTCCCCACAGCGCCAGGAACGGGATGTCCGAGAAGTAGTAGCGACCGGTGAGGTTCGCAGCGGCCAGCCGGTCCCAGATCGTTGGGATCGTCGCGGTGATCGTCGAGTTGTGCAGTCGGTCCGTCTGAGCGGCGTGCATGTAAAAGCGGTTGGGGTAGGTCTCTGCCATGACGGCCGAGAAGTACCGGTCGCACACGGTCCACCGGGGGGCAGCCTGGCCTAGGAAAGCCAGGTCGGGTTGCCGGTAGTACCCCACAGGGAGTAGGTCGTCCTCCCCGGCCCGCAACCAGCCATCCGCGCGCCCCTCGTTGAACTGGATGAGCCCACCCTCGTAGGAGTGGTCGGGATCTGCATGTCCGCAGCTCGCGAACGTCTGGAGATGGTGGGTGCTGCGAGGAACGCCATACCGGTCGGTGTAGGTGAGCCCCGCCTGCTTGCCATCAGCTCCCGGGAGCCAGCCGAGGAAGTGGTCGAATGACCGGTTCTCCATCATGACGACCACGATGTGGTCGATCCCCGAGGCACCCGGTGAGGGGAGCGCGGGCTGGGCTGCCATGGCCTGTGGAAGCTGTTGTCCGATCGAGCTGGTCGTGAGCGCGGCGGTGCCCCCCACCACGGCCGCGGCGTTCAGGAACTGTCGCCGCGTAAAGGTCATGCAGCCGACGCTAGGGCCGCCGGAGCGAACTCCCCAAGCCGTTGGCACAAGGTTCACCCGTGGTTCACCGGCCCGAGGCCGACCCCGGGGCGCGCATGGCGCGCGACAGCGGCCCACCGGAGGTCGGTGGGCCGCTGCATCGCTCTTCCCTCAGGAGCTCGAGCGGTCAATGTTGGACTACTCCGTGTCGGCACCTGGCAGGGCAGCGCCTGGCACCTCGTTCGGGAGGTAGATCTTGGAATCGCCGGGGTAAGGCAGGGACCAGTTGTGCGTCTGGTACCAGACGAAGCGGTTCATCTGCTCCGGGTGTGCGAAGTCCGCACGCGGTGTCTTGCCACTGAAGTGCTGCTGCTTCGCCCACGTGTCCCACTCGGCAGAGGTCGAGACCTGCGCCGGTGCCACCATAGGGGCGGCAGGAGCGTTGGCCACCTGGTCCAGACCACACGCCGGCGGGGTCTTGAGGTTCTCGGTGAGGGGAATACGGTTGGCCTTGGCCGTGTACGGCGTGAGGTCCGGCTTGCGCTGGAACGCGTCGAACATCGGCGTCGCCGCAGCGACCTTCTGGTTCAGCGGCTCGGCACCGAGGATCTGCTCGATGGTGCGAACCATGCTGATCTGCGAGTAGTACGTCGAGATCGTCTTGCCGTGAACGGCATACGGGCTGATGACCTGGATCGGCGCACGGTGACCGTCAACGTGGTCCGCACCGTTCTGGCTGTCGTCCTCGACCACGAAGATCGCCGAGTCCTTCCAGTACTTGCTGTGCGAGATCGTGTCGACGACCTTGCCGACCGCCAGGTCGCCGTCGGCGACCTGGGCGCGCGGGTCAGGTGCACCACCGGTGTGGTCGCTGGAGAGCCACATCATCTGGAAGTTGGCAGGACCTTGCTTCTCGAACTCCTGCTTCCAGATCTGGTAGCGGTACTGGTCGGGGATGTTCGTGTCGAACATCGGCGCATCGTGGTTGGAGATGTCGTTGAGTGACGGGATCGGTGAGACCTGGTTGACCCGGATCGCGGGGTCGGTGAGCTGGGCCGGGTCGCCGCCGTTCTCCACGCTCTTGGTGGCGCAGTAGTACTTCTGCCACGTTGCGTCCGCGGGCTTGTTCTCGAAGTAGGAGAACTCGCCGAAGTTGCGCGCGGTGTTTCCCGCCGCCTGCGCCGCGGTCCACAGGAAGCCGGAACGCTGGTGACCCAGGACGTCGTCCTCCGTGTCGTAGGAACGGGTGTACTCCCCCGCGCTCGACTCGGTGTACTCCGGGTTGTCGCCCTGCATCAGCCAGTTGTGGCCCTCGGCGGAGTTGGTGCCGACGTCATAAGTGTTGTCGTAGAGGCCGAACTGGCGGGACAGTGCGTGGGCGTTGGGGGTGACCTGCTCACCGAACTGGGCCAGTTTCGGGTCGCCGTTGCCCTCGGGCATGTCCCCGTGGATCTGGTCGTAGGTGCGGTTCTCCTTGACCAGGAGGAAGACGTGCTTGATGGTCGACGGGTCCCCGATGCGCTTGGGGACCGCGACGGGATGCGCGTTGCCCTTCTTGTCGTTGGCGTGCTCCACCTCGGACTCAGACCTGCCCCAGCCGTTCTGGGTGAAGACCTGCGCCGTGTAGGTCTTGCGGATCATCGCGTCGCTCGGCAGCGTGAATCGGGTCAGCGAGGCGGTCGTCGAGTGCGTGCCGTGACCTGTGGCGGGGGTGGTGCCATAGCCCTCGGTGTAGGTGATCTCGGGTCCACGGGCGTCGTTGCCGCGGCGGTTGGCGACGACGAGCTCGTCACCCACGGGGAAGACGTCCTCCGGGTAGTAGTCGGTCGGGAGGAGCCCGACGTAGCTGACTGGCTCGAGGGCCGACGAGCCCAGCTTGTAGACCGCGACCGCGTTCGCCCGACCCAGCGTGACGAGGAGGCGACCGTCCTTGACCGTCATGCCCGTTGGCTCGTAGCCGACCTTCGACCTGGCCCAGGGTTGCGTCGCGATGGTCTGGACGACCTTGTCGGTCTTGGTGTCGACCACCGAGATGGTGTCGTCGTTCGTGTTGGCGACATAGAGGGTCGTGCCGTTGAGGTGCATGGCGGTCGGGTGCAGGCCCACCTCGAGCGACGCTACGGGTGACCCGGCATTCGCCGTGTCGATGACGCTGAGGGTGCCGTTGGTCGAGGTGCCGAGAACCGGGTTGGCTGGGACGTCGGTGCCGTAGGAGTTGATCGTGGTCTCGCCAGACTTTGCCAGGCGACCACCCTCGTCGGAGACAAAAAGCTTGGCGCCGACGAGCTTCAGCTGACGGGGCGCGATGCCGACGTTCCACGTCTGCGTGATCGTTCCGGCGATCGGATCGATGGCGACGACCGAGTTCTGACCGTTGACCGCGGCATACAAGGTCTTGCCGTCAGGAGAGAAGGCCATGCCGGCAGTGAGCGCCTGGCGGCTCGGGTTCGCCAGGGTGGGGATGGCGATCTTCGTTCCGGCTGAGAGGGTGCCGTCGGCATTGACCGGGAAGCGGGTGATGCCGGTGGCGTTCGGCATGAAGAGGAAGCGGCCGTCAGGCGAGTAGGTGGGGCCTTCCTGTCCGACGGTGTTGTCGGCAGGGCGCAGGTTGGCGCCGGACGCGGTGCCCGCCCGGAAGATCAGCGTGTTGTTGCGGAGGTCGAAGATCTGCAGGGAGATCGAGCGATCGTTGGCCGTAGCCGCGAGGTAGCGACCGTCCGGGCTGACCGTCGAGCCCATGAACTTGCCGTAGTCCGTGAGGAGGCGCTGACCGATCGGCTTGATCAGCTGGTTCGAAGAGATCTGCTCACCGTTCCCGTACTCGGTCCCGACACGGTTCGTGCCGAACCCGTTGGTCGAGCCGTAGGCGATCCCTCCGGTGACGACCAGGGCGAGTGACCCTGCAGTGATGGCCATGAGGTGTCGGGAGCGGTGGCGGCCTGCCACCCTCTCGACGCGGTTGCGTGTGACGCGCATGCGGAAACCTTTCAGTGGTGTGCTGAGTGGTGTTTCAGGGGTTACTTCTGCAACAGGTCGATGAGACCGTCCAACTGCCACAGAGGGTTGGGGGAATCCCCCGTCTTGGTGCGGACGAGGAAGTAGCCATTGACTTCCTTCGGCCCGTCGCCGTCGGCCAGGTAGCGGCCGTCCGGCAGGACGTCGAGCTGGTAGACGGCGTTGGCGGGTCCCGCGGCGCCGGGCACGGTCCACGTCACGACGCAGCGCCAGTCGTTGCCCGGGCCCGTGTCCTCGACGCGGTCACCACCCTTGTCGCACTCGGCGGTCGACTCGAGCTGCTCAGGTGCCACAGCCGGGCGGTTCAGCTCGGTGTTCTGCAGCACGTAGAGGTGCGAGAACGATGTGGCGAGCGAGGCCTCGAGCTTGGGCCGGTTTACCCCGCTGCCGGTCGCTCCCGTCGCCGTCGACACGGCCACCGCAGTCGCGATGAACAAGCCGACGAGCGGGAGCAGGCCCGTGACGGCGAACCGACGGGCGGACCCGTCGTTGGCGAGGTCCGTGAAGTCGCGGCGGACGAAGGTCCGATAGGCGAGCCAGGTCGCCAGTGCCGTCCAGGTCACGCTGACCACGAGACCCACGCCGAGCATGCCGAGCTGCGCCGGTTCGGTGAACAGTCCTCGGTATGCGGTGAAAGCGCTGGTCGGCGTGGCTGCCCGGAGGGCGACCGGAGCCGGCATGAGGTGGACGAGGTCAAGGACCACGGCGAACACGACCGGCATCAGCAGACCCAGCGGCGAGCGACCGAAGGCGACTGAACCCAGCAGGCCGATCGCCGAGAACGCCAAGGTCGGTGGGATGACGGTGGCCCACGAGAGAAGGACGAGCCCAGGGAGTTCGCCCGTGCCGATGAAGTGTCCGTCCAGACCGGGCACCGGGTGGCTGCCGACGACGAGCAACCCGCCGATGATGGACGAGGTCACCAGTGGCACGAAAAGGGCGACGGTCACGGTCAGTGCCGCGAGCGCCTTGGCGCCGAAGATCAAGCGCGGTGAGCGGACCGTGACGAGCAGGTGGCGCCAGGTGCCGAGGCGGTCCTCCACGGCGAAGATGTCGCCTGACACGACGCTGGTCAACAGCGGCAGGACCAGGGTGCCCATGAAGACGAGGATCACCAGGGATCCGGCCCAGCCCGACTGGTTCATCCACCGCCCGAAGACGGCGTCGGCCGGTAACGAGGTCTGGGCGCTCACGACCGCGGTGTAGAGCGCGGGAACGATGAGGCAGGCGAGGAAGGCAGCCCGCAGGCGCCACTGGGTGAGGAGCTTGACCAGCTCGAAGCGATAGACGGCGGCGAGGCTGGTTCGTCCCGCCCACGGGGCCGAGCGTTCTTGCGGGGTGGGTCGGTTCGGCGGTGTGCTGCCGGGACGTTCGAGGGTTGTCGTCATCGCACGAGCTCCTCGACGGCGGTGGCTTCGACCGGGCTGAGGTGCTGCGTGGAGTGGCTCTCGGTATCGGCTCCAGTGAGCGCCAGGAAGGCCGCTTCGAGTGGCGGAACCGTCGGCGCCAGCTCACGGATCGCTATCCCTGAACCCACCAGGCGCACGACCAAGGCATCAACCGCCGGCGCGCGGCCACGCACGACGAGCGCGCTGGGGTGCGTCGGCCCAAGACTGTTGCGGGCATTGACGACTCGCAGGCCCTCGGTCGCCTCGGCAACGCGTCGGGCCCCGTCACCGTCCGAGGTGAGGATCCGGTAGTCGAGCGGACCGCCTTCGATCGCGAGCTCCTGCGGTGGACCGGAGAACACCATGCGGCCGGTCGAGAGCAGCGTGACGTCGGTGCACAGCGCGGCGAGGTCATCCATCCGGTGGCTGGACAGGATGACCGTGCCGCCGCCCAACGCGAACTCGGTGAGGACACGGTGCACCTGGCGCTTGCCTGCCGGGTCGAGACCGTTGGCCGGCTCGTCGAGGATGAGCAGCTGGGGTTGGCTCAGCAGGGCCGAGGCGAGGCCGAGCCGCTGGCGCATCCCCAACGAGAAGCCTCGGACGTGGTCGTCAGCGACCTCGTCCAGTCCTACGCGGGACAGCGCCTCGTCGACGTGTGAGCGACAGTCATCCTGCCCGCGAAGGCTGAGCACGGACAGCAGGTTCTGCCGTGCGGTCAGGAACGGGTACAGGCCGGGTCCGTCGACGAACCCTGCGACACCCTCGGGTGTCGAGAGCACGGAACCCACCTGCGCGCCCAGGACTTCCAGGGTCCCGGTGTCGGCGACGGCCAGGCCCAGCAAGAGGCCCAGCAGGGTGGTCTTGCCAGCTCCGTTGGGGCCGACCAGCCCGTGGATCTGGCCCCGGTCGACGTCGAGGTCGAGCTCGTCGAGGGCGACGACATCACCGAACGTCTTGGTGACCCCCCGGGCACGGACCGCCGTGTTCGGACTCATCTGGTTCCTCTCGTGGTGGCCGCAGCTCGACTCCGATCAGGAACATACGAGTCCCTTCTCCCCTGGCTGGGTCATATCCGACGAACGGCGAGAAAACGGGCACAGAACTTCGGGAGATGACAGGCATCGGGTGAACAGACGCCTAGCGGCATCTCTGAGACTCGTCCAGCTCGGGTCTGTTCAAGGCCAAGCCGATCAGGACCGCCCAAGCATCTATGGCGCCTCCCGACGGTTCATGAGGCTGAGGTTCCACCGTCGGAGCCGTCCGTCCGTGCGAGTTCACGGCGGCTGGTCGCGGCTATCGATGCCAGCGCCGGCGACCGGCCCGGTGAAGACCTGCCGAGGACGGCGCCTTGGGGTGAACCCGGCCGCCATCAAGGCACCGTTCAGGCCCAGCGCTCGTGAGCGTGTTGGCCCTTCGGGGAACATGGTGGTCGAAGAGTCAACGCGGCCGGTGTCCCCATTGCCGTGTCATTGAGTTTGCGCCCTCGAGCTGACCCGCGGACACGTCGCTTCGAACACGGCCGGCGTCAAAGGGTGCATGAAGAGTTCCAACATCACGTCCCTTCGACGACGGCGACTGACCTCTTCCCCACATGGGAAGTGACAGACGGTGGGCCGGACGTCCACGCACGTCAGCGAACGTGCAGGGACCCGCGCCAAGGCCGAACCACGACGGCTTAGTCAAGCAGCTAGTCAAGCAGGTGTCCCAGGACGCGACCCAACGAAGAAGCCCCTGACCCACGTTTCCGCAGGTCAGGGGCTATTTCGTACTGGTGGGCGATACTGGGTTTGAACCAGTGACCTCTTCCGTGTCAAGGAAGCGCGCTACCACTGCGCCAATCGCCCGAGGGTGAAGATTTCGGGTTCGTACGTAGTCGAGGTGGAGACGGGATTTGAACCCGTGTACGCGGCTTTGCAGGCCGCTGCCTCGCCTCTCGGCCACTCCACCGTGAAGGCGGTAAAACCCTTCCGAGCGGATGACCGGGCTCGAACCGGCGACCTCAACCTTGGCAAGGTTGCGCTCTACCAACTGAGCTACATCCGCATTACACGCGCGTTGGTGACGAACGGGCTGTTTTTTGCTACCCGCTGCGCGTGCGTAGAAAACTTATCGGATCAGGCGCTTCCTCTCCAAATTGGGTGTCGTCCGAGTCGTCCGGCACGGGGGTCAGCGGCTTGCGGGCCTCCTGCTTGAGCCCCTCCAACGACTCCGTCAGCCCCTCCTCGGCGGCGGTCCGGCGATCGCCCTGGGCAGTCGTATGCAGCCTGCCCGCCGCCTCGCCGGCGTCACCTCCCCGCGCACCCATCTTCTGAGCGTCCAGCAGGCCAGCGACCCCGCCGGTCACCCCCGCCGCGGCCGGCGGCGCCGCCGGAGACATGGCCCCCGCCGTGGACGTCGCCGTGGAGGTGGCAGCGACCGTGGCGCCCGCCGGGGCCCCTGCCTCTGCGCCAGACCCCTTGTTGAGCCCCTTGGCCTCCTTGCGGGCAGCCAGCCGCGCCCGGAGCCACATCACCGCCTGCGCGCGCAGGGATGGCCGCTCCTCGACCGGCCACAGCATGCGGATCGCCGCGTTCAGGGCAGCACCGATGAGGACCGCGATGGCCAGGGCGTACAAGAAGATCAGCAGCACGATGGGGGCCGAGAGGGGTCCGTAGATCGAGGTGCCACCCTTCAACGAGGCGGCCACGGTCCCGCGCAGCACATAGGACGACAACGACCAGAGCACCACGGTCAGCACCGCACCCGGCACGTCGCGCGCCCACGGGGTCCGGCGGGGCGTGGAGATGTGGAACAACGTCGCGATGCTGGCGACGGCCAGGACCGTCACCACCGGCCAGTACAGCCACGCGAGGAAGCTGGCCTCCTTGGGGAGCAGGTCCTTGAGCCACGTCGGTCCGATCACCACGAGCGGGATGACGACGATGCCGACGACGAGCGACAGGACGTAGAGCGTCAGGGACAGAGCACGCGTCCTGACGATGCCGCGCACCCCCGACTGCCCGTACATGATCGAGATCGTGTCGACGAAGACGTTGAGGGCGCGCGACCCCGACCAGACCGACAGCAGGAAGCCGACCGAGATGAGGTCGAACCGCCCGTCCTTGAAGACGTCCTGGACCGTCGGCAGCAGGGTGTTCTGGATCAGCCCCGGCGTGAGGAACTGCCCTGCCCACACCTGGATCTGCATGACGATCCGCGCGACGGTCTCGTCCCCGAGCCACTTGCCGAGGTAACCGACTCCACCGAACAGCCCCAGCACCAACGGCGGCAGCGAGAGCAGCATGAAGAAGCCCGCCTCGGAGGCCAGCCCCGTCACCCGGTACTTCATGCAGACCCGAATGGTCTCCACCGTCATCCGCGCGACCGGCATGGCTCCGGGCACGCGCACCAGCTCGCGACGGACCCGCGCCTTCACACTCACCCACCCACGTTATCCCGCATAGTCTGCGGTCGTGCCCACCCACGCCGTCACCAACCAGGTCCCTGCCCTGCCGGACTACAACGCGCTGACCACCAATCCCGCGCTCGCCGAGGCCGTGCGCCGCTGGGCCGACGAGGCCGCATACGACGAGGTCGAGCACCTCGGTGCACGCTCAGGCTCGGCGCAGGCGAGGGAGTGGGCCGAGCAGGCGAACACCCACCATCCCGTCCTCAGGACGCACTCCCCCACCGGAGAACGACTCGACGAAGTGGACTTCCACCCGGCGTGGCACTCCCTGATGAGCGTCGCCGTCAGTGGCGGCCTCACTGCCGAACCGTGGACCCAACCCACCGGCAGTGGCGCCCACGTCCGCCGGGCCGCCGGCTTCACGACGTGGTCCGAGGTCGAGCAGGGTCACCTGTGCCCCGTCTCCATGACGTATGCCGCGGCGCCGGCGCTCGCGGCCAACCCCGCCCTGCGGGACCGCTGGCTCCCCCAGCTCGCCTCGCGCAGCTACGACTTCGGGCTTCGCCCGCTCGACACCAAGACCGGTGCCATCGCGGGCATGGGCATGACGGAGAAGCAGGGCGGCTCCGACGTCCGCGCCAACACGACGCGGGCCGAGGCGTCCCCCGACGGTCCCGTGGCGGGTGGCGACACCTACCGGCTCACCGGCCACAAGTGGTTCTGCTCGGCGCCGATGAGTGACGCCTTCGTCGTTCTGGCGCAGACCGACGCAGGCGTCGGGTGCTTCCTGGTCCCTCGAGTGCTCGATGACGGCGAACGCAACCCCTTTGCGCTGCAACGCCTCAAGGACAAGCTGGGCAACCGGTCGAATGCGTCCTCCGAGGTCGAGCTCGACGGCACCTGGGGCGTACGCGTCGGTGACGAGGGACGAGGCATCCGCACCATCCTCGACATGGTCGCGGCGACCCGGCTGGACTGCATCCTCGGCTCATCGGCGACGATGCGCGCGGCGCTGCTGCGCGCGATCCACCACGCGAGGCACCGGAGTGCGTTCGGCGCGCTGCTCGTCGACCAGCCGCTGATGCAGAACGTGCTCGCGGACCTGGCGCTGGAGTCCGAGGCGGCCACGACCCTGGCCCTGCGGCTCGCGCACGCCGTCGACGACGGCGACACGGCCTTCTCCCGGCTCGGCGTCGCCCTCGGCAAGTACTGGGTGTGCAAGCGCACCCCGGTGATGGTCGCCGAGGCCCTGGAGTGCTTGGGCGGCAACGGCTACGTCGAGGAGAACGGGCTCGCCCGTCTCTACCGTGAGGCCCCCCTGAACTCGATCTGGGAGGGCTCGGGCAACGTCAACGCCCTCGACGTCCTGCGCGCCATCGGCCGCGACCAGGCCTCGGTCGACGCATACCTGGCCGAGGTCCGGCTGGGCAGGGGGCACCACCACGTCCTGGACCAGGCCATCGACGCCCTCCCTGACGTGCTGTCACGCGCCACGCAGGCAGAGGCGCAAGCAGGCGCGCGGCAGGTCGTCGAACAGCTCGCCCTCACCCTGCAGGGAGCCCTGCTCGCGCAGTACGCGCCGACAGCGGTGGCGGACGCGTTCGTCGCCAGTCGTCTCGGGGGCGCACACGGGGTCACCTTCGGGACCCTCGACGCCCGACTCAGCGCGGCAGTGGCATCCAGCCTGGTCGACCGGGCGTTCGGCGCCTGAGCTGCCGTGCCTGGGCTCAGTCCTGGATGACCGACAGCACGTTCCCGGCCGGGTCCGTGAACCAGGCGATCAGCGGACCGCCACCGCGGAAGATGCCTTTCGCGTCCGTCGCCATCTGGGTCCCCTCGTACTTCTCGAACTCCACACCGGCCGCGGTGAGGCCGTCGACGGTCTCGTCGATGTCGGCGACAGGGAAGTTGAGAACCGTGAAGCCGGCCGGCTGGTGGTCCGGCTTGGGGTAGACGATCGCCCGGTGGTCTCCGCCGAGGTGGAGCGTGAGGATCCCCATCTGATCGGTGACCTCGAGACCGAGGACGTCCGAGTAGAACGCGCGCGCTGCCTCGATGTCGTTGGCGGAGAACCCGCTGAAGGCCTTCGACTCGCTGAGCATTCCTGACTCCTTCGTCGGTGGACGGCACCAGGAGACTGGCGCCTGCTATCCGTACCGACCGCCCGAAGGTACGGAAGTCATCGGTCCCTGCCGGATCGGGCGCTTCGACGGGGAGCTGCGTGGTGCCGAGCCATGACTGCTCAGCTGACGCGCAGCCGTTCCTTCTCGGCGGCGACGTCGAAGTCGACCGCCGGCCACTGCGGATCCATCGCCTCGAGGTGCTCGAGGACCAGGCTCTGGACGGCGAGCCGGGCGTACCACTTGCGGTCGGCGGGCACGACGTACCACGGGGCAGCGTCCGTGGAGGTGCGGTCCAGGACGGCTTGGTAGGCCTCCTGGTAGCGCGGCCACTGCAGCCGCTCGTCGACGTCCCCGGGGTTGTACTTCCACTGCTTGTCGGGGCGGTCGAGCCGCTCGGTCAACCGCGCCTTCTGCTCGTCCGCGGAGATGTGCATCATCACCTTGACGACGGTGGTCCCCTCGGCGACGGCCTTCTCCTCGAAGGCGTTGATCTGGGCGTAGCGGCGCGACCACGTCGCCTTGGGCACCAGGTCGTGGACGCGCACGATGAGCACGTCCTCGTAGTGCGAGCGGTCGAACACCCCGATCTGCCCGGGCGAAGGGAGTGCGTTGCGGATGCGCCACAGGAACGGGTGCTGCCGCTCCTCGGCCGACGGCGCCTTGAACGCGGTGTAGCGCACGCCCTGCGGATCCATGTGCCCCACGACGTGGCGCATGATGCCGCCCTTGCCGGAGGTGTCCATGCCCTGCACGACGAGCAGCAACGAGCGCTGACCGTCCATCTTGGCCTCGGCGTAGAGGCGCTCCTGGAACTCGCCGATCTCGCCTGCGCGCAGCTCCAGCGCCTCCTTGCCGGCGGCCTTGTCCCCGTCGAAGGCCGGCGTTGAGCGGGGATCGCACTCGGCGAGGACGAACCCGTCCCTGGCTCGGAGGGCGTCGCTGAACGTCACCGAGGCAAGAGGTGTCGCTTCTGCAGGCTTGGAGTCCGGGTGCTTGGTGGCCTTCGCCGCACGGTCAGCCTCGACGGCGACCTTGGACCGCATCGCCTTGCTGCTGCCCTTCGTGGACGCGCCGGCCTTGGTGGACTTGCTCTTCTTCGTGTCCTTCTTCGCCATTGGCGCATCCTGTCACCGGTCGTCACCTCGCGCGAGGGCTGTGAGCCGGGAGACCGCGCGGTAGTACTTCTTGCGGTAGCCGCCGGCGAGCATCTCCTGCGAGAACACCTCCCCCAGTGGTTGGCCACTGGCGAACACCGGGATGTCCGCGTCATACAGGCGGTCCGCGAGGACCACCAGACGCAGCGCAACGGCCTGGTCGACCACGGGGCGCACGTGGGTCCACCCCACGGCACTCACCCCGTCGAGCAGGGTTCGGTAGCGACTCGGGTGCACCGTCGACAGGTGGCGGACGACGTCGACGAAGTGGTCGAACACCGCGCCCTCGCGCTGGGTGGCCTCGGCGACCTCTGCCTCCGTCAGTGGCGGGGGGCTGTCGACGGAGTCGCGGTGCCGGTAGTCCGGGCCGTCCACGGTCAGCACGTCGAACCGCGACGCCAGCGCCTGGATCTCGCGCAGGAAGTCCTCGGCCGCGAACCGCCCCTCCCCCAAGGCGTCGGGGAGCGTGTTGCTGGTGGCGGCGAACGACACCCCGGCCTCGGCGAGCCGGGCGAGCAGCGTCGCCATGAGGACGGTGTCACCCGGGTCGTCGAGCTCGAACTCGTCGATGCAGACCAGGGTGTGCCCGCTGAACGCCTCGACGGTCTGCGCGAACCCCAGCGCGCCCACGAGGTTGGTGTACTCCACGAACGTGCCGAAGGACTTCGGCCCGTCCACCTCGTGCCACAGGCTGGCCAGGAGGTGGGTCTTCCCGACCCCGAACCCGCCGTCGAGGTAGATCCCCCGCCCCGACTGCGGACGCTTGCGGCGCCGCCCGAACAGCCCTGTGCCGCCCCGTGCGGCACGCAGCGACGCGGCATACGCCTCGAGCTTGTCCACCGCGGCGGCCTGGCTCGGCTCAGCGGGGTCGGGTCGGTAGGTCGAGAACCGTTCGGCGTCGAACCGCGGTGGTGGGACGAGGTCGCGCACCAGCCGGTCGCGGTCGAGCGTGGGGGTGCGGTCGGTCAGCGAGGAGGGCACAGTCGAAGCGTAGGTGAGGCAGACTTCCGACCATGCGCCTGCTGCTCAGTGAGACCGGCTCCCCCGCCCCCGGCACGGATCTCGACGAGGCCGCGCTGCGCGAGCTGTATGCCGTGCCGGCCGACAGGTCGTGGCTGCGCGTCAACTTCGTGGCGTCGCTCGACGGCGCCGTCACCGGCGCCGACGGTCGCTCGGGAAGCATCAACACCCCCGCCGACTTCACCGTCTTCTCGGTGCTGCGGCAGCTCGCCGACGTCGTGCTGGTGGGCGCCGGAACCGTTCGCGCAGAGGGGTATCCAGCCCTGCGGGACGAGGACGAGGACGCACCGGTCCTGGCGGTGGTGAGCAACCGGGGCGAGCTGCCCCCGACGGTCGCGTCGATGACGTCGCCGCCGGGGTCGGCCCTGCTCATCACCTGCGCGACGGCCGATGCCGACAACCTCTCAGCCGCACGCGTGGCGCTCGGCAACGACAACGTCGTCGTCGTCGGCAACGAACGCGTTGACCTGGTGGCCGCGCGAGAGGCGTTGCAGCGCAAGGGCTTGCGCAGCATCCTGTCCGAGGGAGGACCGACGTTGTTCGCGTCCATGCTCGCCGCGGGCATCGTCGACGAGGTCGACCTCACCTGGGCGCCCACTCTCGTCGGCGGCAGCCACGGCCGGATCACTGCGGGCCCCGATCTCGATGTGCCACTGACGCCGATGCTCCTGGTCGAGGAGGACGGAACGGTGCTCGGCCGCTGGCGTGTCTCCCGCTGAACGGGTCCGCTGGTGTCCGGGAGCGCTGGTGACCGAGTTCGAGTGCGCTCGGGCGGCCAAGGTGTGCGCGGGCTGACGAATCTGGTTCTGCTGTCGGCAGATTCGTGTGGCCGTGGTGTGGACAACTCTTCCGATCGCCTTCGAACACCTGTACGATTGGGGTATGTTGACCAACCCACTCACCGCCGCCCAGTCCGGGGACGGATCGTCGTGGGACGGCTCATCCGGGGACGGCCGGGCCTGGGGTGTGCGGAGCCGGGCGCTGTGGGACCGGACCGCGGCCGTCGCGGGGCGGTTGAACCGCGCCCAGGCCGAGCTGGTCGACATCATCGACGAGGTGATGACCGGTCGGCACTGGGGCGAGGGCGGGTTCAAGTCCCCCGAGCACTACCTCGTGGTTCGGGCCGGGCTGTCCCACGCCCACGCCGCTGACGTGGTGCAGGTCGCCCGACGCCGGGCCGAGCTCACTGACGCCGCTGCCGCCCTCGACGCCGGGGAGCTGTCCCTGGACCAGGTCGCCGTCCTGGCCCGGCACGTCCCAGCCTCCCACCAGACGTCAGTGACCGGGTTCGCCCGCAACGCCACCGTCACCCAGCTGCGGCGGGCGGTCGCCCGGCACGCCTTCGCCGCAACCGCTGACGATGCCGGGGCTGACGTGACGAGCGAGGACGCGGCGCTGGACCCGTGGGCGCGGGTCCAGCGCGACCTCGACGCCGCCAGGGTGGCCGCGGCCGAGCAACGGGCCTGCGCCAAGCCGAACCTGTCGATGTCCTATGACACCGACGGCCGGTTCCAGCTGCGCTACTCCGCCCCCGCCACCATCGGCGCCCTGGTCGAGCAGGCCGTCAAGGAGGCCAAGGACGCCCTGTTCACCCGCCGCACCACCCCCACCGACGGCAACCCCAACGCACCGGGCAACGCCGACTCCTGCGACTCCGCCGACAACTCCGAAACGACCCCCACTGGCCTCCCCGACCGCCACGCGGGGTTGCCGACCTACGCCGACGCCTTGGAAGAGATGGCCAACCGGTCCCTGTCCTCGATCACATCGACGACACGGGCAGCGCACTACCGGGTGTACCTGCACCTGGACACCACCGGCGCCTGGATCACCGGCGGCCACGCCATCCCACGACGACTGCTCACCCGGTTCATCAGCGACGGAATCGCCCAACCCGTCTGGGAGACCGACGCCAAACCGGTCTCCGTCGGCCGGGCGATGCGGATCCTGCCCGAACGCTCCCGCCGCCTCATCATCGACCGCGACCGCGGGTGCCGGTTCCCCGGCTGCCCCACCACCGGATTCGTCGAGATCCACCACCTGAACGCCTGGGCCGACGGTGGTGGCACGGACGCGGACAACCAGATATCCCTGTGCACCGCCCACCACGATGGCATCGACCGCGGCGACTACCAGATCAGCGGCGACCCCACCCGACCCGATGGGCTGACCGTGGTCAACCGCCACGGCCTTCCCATCCGACCACCCCGCCCGGCCGAGACAGCACCACCAGCGGCCGGCGACCCCCACGTCCCAGCCGGCACCTACCACCCACCATCCGGCGGACCCGTGAGCTGGGCCGACACCGCACTCCCCTCCGACCACGAGCTCCGCCACGGCATCACTGGACCACTCCGCCCGGAGCAGCAAGGACCAGGCGACGCACTGAGCCTCGTCCCACCAGAACCACCCGAGCCATACTCCTGGCTCGACGACCCCGCCAACCCCGACCGCGGCCTCATCCGCGTCCTCTGACGCGGATCCGTGACCCGACCCTCGATCCGGCCGCAGCCGCCCATCGCCGGCAGGGTGAGGTGGTCACTGAGGCGGTTGGGTCGGGTCTTGGCCGTACTCACCCAGCGCGTATCGAAGGCGTTGCCCGATGCCCTCCAACACGTCTGCAACGCCCTCGCTCGTCAGTGGCACGTCATCAGCGACCAGACCAGCGGCAAGGCACCTCTCGCCGAGGCTTCGTACCGCTTGAGCATCGTGTGCGCCACCGCGGATCTCACCCTCGACCCGCCCCAGCACGGCCAAGAGGATGGGTACGTCACCGGCCTTGACCGGATTCACCGTGGAGTCGCTCACCGCTAGCTGCTGACGAAGTCGGCGACCGAGCGCTCCCAGCGCTGCGGGTCGACGTTCCACTCCTTGGTGTGGCGCGCGGTGTCCCAGTGCTCCATCGTCACGAGGTCGGGGCGGGCAGCAGCGAGCTGCTGCGACGGACCGACAGGGACGAACTCGTCGTCGACGGAGTGGATGATCAGCGTGCGGTGCTTGAGCTCCGCGGCCCGGCTGACCCAGTCGGTCTGCGCCACGTCGACAGGGTCGTGGACGCCCGCGAGACGTCGGGTGAGCCTGCGTCCCATCAGGAGCCGGCTCAGTCCGCCGATCGGGTCGGGGATGCCGTGCATCCGCGCGTGGTGCACGAGAACGTCGGTCCAGTCGATGACTGGGGCGTCCAGGACCACGTGCGAGACGTAGTCGGCGAGCCATGACCGGCTCAACGTCTGCAGGACGATCGCCCCACCCATCGACCAGCCCGCGAGGATGAGCTCGCGGGCTCCCTCCTGCACCGCGAAGAGCGCCGCATCCTCGATGTCACGCCACTCCGACAGCCCGAGGTTGTAGCGCCCGTCGGCACCGTGACGGGCACCGAGGTCGTTGCGGTAGGACGGGATGATGATGTTGATCCCGCTGTCGTGAAGTGGTCTCGCGGCGCGCAGCCCCTCGTCGCGCCGGGCGCCACGGCCGTGCACGAGCACGGCCCACCGGGTGGACGGCTTCTCGGCCCGGATCACCCACGCAGGCATGGTGCCGAGCTCGGTGAGGACGTCGACGTACTCGGTGCGCAGGCCCAGGGCCCGGTCGGGCGGACCCGCGTAGAAGTACTGGTCCCATCTCCCGTAGCCCGGCGCCAGGTGGCCCGAGTCGAGGCCGAGGACCTCACGACGGACCCGACCCCTGTCCTCGTCGACGTCGAGGACGTCGCCGAGCCGCACGTGACCCGAGGAGCCGTCGAGCCACAACCCGTACCGACCCGGCACGACACTCTCCGGCGTGACGCCGAGCGTCACCACCCGGTCGTCGACGGCCAGGATGTGGGTGTCGTCGGGCCGCTGCCGGTCCGGTGTGAGGGCCCGGCGGGCGACGTAGGCGGCCACGCCGACCGAGGAGACCGCCGCCGTCGCAGCCAGCGAGCCCGCGGTGACACCAGCCACCGTGGCAGCCGTGCGCAACGGCCGACGTTCCAGGCTCATCGACCCGCCTCGCTCAGGACGTCGGCCAGGTCGAAGCTCACGGGTTCCTCCAGCTGCTCGTAGGTGCAGGACCGCGGGTCGCGGTCCTCGCGCCACCGCACGAACTGTGCGGTGTGGCGGAAACGGATGCCCTCCATGTGGTCGTACTTCACCTCGACCACGCGCTCGGGCCGCAGCGGAGTGAAGGACAGGTCCTTGCCGGCGTTCCACCGGCTCGTGGCCCCGCTGGTCGGGGTCCGCGTCCCGGCCTCCTGCTCCGCCCAGGCCCACGGGTGGTCCTCGAACGTCGTCACCAGGGGCTGGAGCTCCTCGAACAGCTCCTTGCGTCGCGCCATCGGGAACGCACCGATGACCCCGACGCTCATCAACGAGCCGTCGTCGTCGTAGAGCCCCAGCATCAGCGACCCGATGAGGTCGTCGCCCGTCTTGTGGGTGCGGTACCCGGCAACCACGCAGTCAGCGGTGCGGACGTGCTTGATCTTGAGCATCGTCCGCTTGTCCGGCTCGTACGTGCCCGACAGTGGCTTGGCGATCACCCCGTCGAGCCCGGCGCCCTCGAACTGCTCGAACCACTCGTGCGCCACCTCGGGGTCGCGCGTGGCGCGGGTCAGGTGGATAGGAGCAGCCACCGAGCCAAACGCTTCCTCGAGCAACGACCGACGTTCCGAGAAAGGCCGGCCCGTCAGGTCCTCCCCGGCCAGCGACAGCAGGTCGAACGCCACGAACTGCGCCGGCGTCTCCGCGGCGAGCTTCTTCACCCGGCTCGCCGCCGGGTGGATGCGCTGCTGCAGCGCCTCGAAGTCGAGCCGGTCCCCTGACGACCCCACGACGACGATCTCGCCGTCGACGACAGCCTGGTCCGGGAAGTTCTCCAGGACCGCCGACACCACCTCGGGGAAGTAGCGCGTCATCGGCTTCTCGTTCCGGCTACCGATCTCGACCGAGTCGCCGGACCGGAAGATGATCGAACGGAACCCGTCCCACTTCGGCTCGAACAGGTAGTCCCCCGTCGGGATCCCCTTCACAGGCTTGGCCAGCATCGGTGCCACGGGCGGCGGCACCGGCCCCCACTGCTCCCGCAGCTCGGCGTCACGGTCGGCCTTGGGTGTCATGTAGTCCGCGTCGGCCTTGTCGGTCCGCCGCTTGCTCGGCTGCACCCGTGGCGGCTCGCCCGGCATCTTCGGGTAGTCCGGCGGGAAGTTGAGCTCACCGAGGCCGCGTTCGTTGATGTCCTTGTCCCACAACGCGATCGCACCGCGGACATCACCGACCGCCTCATCCATCCCGGCCCAGGCGTCACCGGACGACGCGAGGATGCCGGGCACCGTACGCACCGTGAACTCCCCCGGGTCCACCCCGACCAGCTGGTCCCAGCCCAGCGGCATACTGACCGGCGCGCCGGGGAGGGGGCGCGGGCTGTACGCGGACGCGATGGTGCGGTCGCGGCACGCCTGGTTGAAGTCGACGAACACCCGCTCGCCCCGCTCCTCCTTCCACCAGGCGGCGGTCACGAGGTCGGGCAGGCGGCGCTCGAGCTCGCGCGCGATGCCGATGACCCCGTGGCGCACGTCGAGGAACTCGTGGGTCGGCGCGACCCGGACGAACACGTGGACCCCACGATTGCCCGAGGTCTTGACCCACCCGGTCAGCCCGATCTCGGTGAGCAGCTCGCGCAACGCGACCGCGGCCTCGACGGCATCGGCGAAGGTGCGTCCGGGCTGCGGGTCGAGGTCGATGCGCAGCTCGTCCGGCTTGTCGACGTCAGCGGTGCGTACCGGCCACGGGTGGAAGGTCACGGTGTTCATCTGCATGGCCCACACGACCGCAGCGGGCTCGTCCACGACGACCTGGAGGTGCTTGCGCCCCGAGGGGTAGGTGCACATCACCGGGGTGATGAAGTCGGGCATGCCCTTGGGCGGGTTCTTGGTCCAGAACTCCTCGCCCGCGATCCCCTCCGGGAAGCGCTGGAGCGTCACCGGGCGGTGGCCGAGGGCGTTCATGAAGCCCGACCGGACGTCCACGGCGTACTGCGCCAGGTCGAGCTTGGTGAGCCCGTCATCGGGCCAGATCAGCCGGTCCGGGCTGGAGATCCGCACCTCTCGCGCGTCCCCCCAAGGCCCCCCGGGCACCTCCACCGTCGTCGCCGCTGCCGCCATGGCCCGACCCTATCCGGCGGGTGCGTCAGGGACCCGCAAGAATCGGGGGTGCCTGCCAGGGACCAATTTCGAGGTCGGCAGCGTTGAGCACGACGTGAGACTGAACCGAAGGAGTCGTGACGTGAGCATGGACCAGACCGACCGCACGTATGCCGTGACCAAGACCGAGGACGAGTGGCGCTCCGAGCTCAGCCCGGCGGAGTACCAGGTGCTGCGCCAGGCGGGGACCGAGCGCCCGTACGTCGGGGAGTACACCGACACCAAGACCGAGGGCGTGTATGCCTGTCGCGCCTGTGGCGCTGAGCTGTTCACCTCGGGCACGAAGTTCGACAGCCACTGCGGCTGGCCGTCCTTCTACTCCCCCCTCGCAGGTGACAGCGTCGAGTACATCGAGGACGTCTCGATGGGCATGAAGCGCGTCGAGGTCCGCTGCGCGAACTGCGGCAGCCACCTCGGTCACGTCTTCGAGGGCGAGGGGTACGGCACGCCGACCGACCAGCGCTACTGCATCAACTCGATCTCGATGACGCTGCGCCCCGCCGACCAGGGCTGACACCCGCTCGTCAGCTGCCCGGGCCGCCGAACCTCGGGTCGGTCTCCCACCATGGACGGTCGGAGACCGGCTCGAGGTCGAGGCGTGCGTCGACCGCCGCCGCCTCGACGCGATCGGCGCGGACCCAGGCCGCCACGGTCGCCGCGAGCAGCGGCAGGCCGACGACCTCGGCCAGGCCGAACATCGCCCCGCCACCGACGTGCTGCTCCCACAGCGGGTCCGCCGCAGCGAGGTATGCGGCGACCGGCGCGCCGAGGAGGGCGGGCGCGGCCATGACCACGACGCCCGGCACGGCATCGAGCAGTCCGTCGCCGAAACCGATCAGGACGCGGACCCCCGGCGTGCACCACACCGGGGTCAGCTCGTCGGCGAGCAGGGGCAGGACGAACATCAGCCCCGTGCCGACGAGGAGCGCGTAGGTCGCCTCCCGCAGCCACGCGTGCTGCAACGACGCGGCGAGCCACGGCGTCACGAACATCGCCAGGTGCAGCCCGGTCGCCACGACGGAGCCGATGAGCGGGAACATCGCGACCCGGACGACCCGTCCACCGAGTGCGCGGCGCAGCGAGGCGGCCGGTCCGGCGCCCAGGGCTCGCAGGCACAGTCCGACGGGGTCACCCAGCGCCAGCCCCATCGGCGTGATCGCGGCCAGGACAGCCGACTGGGCTGCGGCCGCCACGAACGAGGTGTCACGGTGGACGGCCAGGCCACCGTCCGTGGCCAGGACGAGCGTGCCGACGCCCAGGACGGCGAACGTGACCACGCGCAGGACGGGCACGCGCTCGTGGCGACGCCGGAGCCTCAGGAGGGCGGCGGCATACCCGGCGGTCAGCAGCACGGCAAGCACGGTTCCGACCGGCGACAGCATCCACGCGGTGAACACGTCGCTGAAGCCGAAGGTTGGCACCCCCCGAGCCTGCTCCCGTCACCTGAGACGCGGCTGAGGAAATGCATCGTCGCCCGTGGGAGGCAGGACGAGTGCGAGCCCCCGGCCTGGTGGCCGGGGGCTCGCGGTGTCCGCAGGTGCTGGCCGCCTAGCCGACAGCGGGAGCCGGAGCGGCTGGGTGGCCCACTCCGATACGGACCTCCTCCTCGGCGGGCACGGTGCGACGGTGCCACAGTCCGAGGAAGCTGAGCATGAACATCAGGCCCGAACCGATGAAGGCCGCGATCGCCCCCCAGAGGGCGATGGTGCCCATGGTGCCGAAGGCGTACGCGTTGAGCAGCAGGCCGCGCAGGGTGTTGCCCATGAACAGCGTCTGGCGCAGCTGGCCGAGCTCGGCGACGGTGGCCGGGTCGGCCGTCTTGTCGGCCGAGGCGGCGATGAACTGGCCACTGACCTCCTCGTAGGTCTTGCCACCGCTCGCCTTGTTCATGTGGACGAGGATGTAGTGGTCGGCGTATGCCTTCGCCTGGGCACCCGTGGTCAGCTCCTGACCCGCGTACTGCGACAGGTACGGCTTGATGAGCGGGTCCTCGATCGCCTTCCCCGAAGGCATTGTGATCTTCTGGTCGGCGAGCTGGCTGTGCACGTTCGCCGAGACGAAGTTGTTTGCCCACATGAGCAGCCCGCCGGCGGCGAGCAGGACGGTGGCGAGGATGAGGCCGCCGATGGTGAGGAGCGTGTCAAAGGTTCTGCGTCGCATGGATTCGTCTCCCGCTGAACGGGGTTCGCGGCCCCGGTGGTCGCCCGTGTGGGCACCTTCAGCATCGGGGGGCCGAGGCCCCCCTGACCGGGACCATCGTCCTCACCTGCGTGTGGCGCGCGCCACATCCCTACGGCCGCAGGGACTTTCGTCCCGACGTGCCGTCCGCGTCAGCGAAGGGACCGCAGCAGCTCGGCGACCTCGACGCGCCGCCCCGTGTGGAACGGCAGCTCCTCGCGGACGTGCATCCGGGCCCGGGAGGCGCGCAGCTCGCGCATCAGGTCGACGATGCGGTGCAGCTCGTCGGCCTCGAACGCCAGCACCCACTCGTAGTCGTTGAGGGCGAACGACGCGATGGTGTTGGCGCGCACGTCGGGGTAGTCGCGCGCCATCTGCCCGTGCTCGCGGAGCATGTCGCGGCGCTCCTTGTCGTCGAGCAGGTACCACTCGTAGGACCGCACGAACGGGTAGACGCAGATGAAGTCCTTGGGCGTCTCGTCGGCGAGGAACGCCGGGATGTGGCTCTTGTTGAACTCCGCCGGGCGGTGCAGGGCTGCCGCCGACCAGGTCGGCTCGAGCAGGTGGCCGAGGTCGGTGCGCAGGAACGCGCGGTACGCCGCCTGGACGTCCTCGATCTTCTCGGCGTGCCACCAAACCATGAAGTCGCAGTCGGCCCGCATGCCGCCGAGGTCGTAGACACCCCGCGTCAGGACGCCCTTCTCCTCGAGCTCCCCGAAGAGGGTCTCGACCTCCTTGGCCATCTGCTCCCGGTCGTCACCGAGCGGTGCGGTGACGCTGAACACCGACCACATGGCATACCTGATGGAGTCGTTGATCTCGCGGATCCGGGACGGGGTGGGCTTGCCAGTCATGGGTTCATTCTCCCGCGTCGCCGCTGCGGGCGCGCAGGTGGGTGGTCACGGCCAGCGCGGCGGCCCGACCGCTCGCGATGCAGGCCGGGATCCCGACCCCCTCGTATGCCGCGCCGGCCAGTTCCAGCCCAGGGACGCCGGCCACCGCGGTCCGGATCCTGGCGACCCGGTCGACGTGCCCCACCGTGTACTGCGGCAGCGCGCCGCCCCACCGCTGGACGTGCGCGTCGGCGATCCGCGGGAGCTGGTGGCCGAGCGCCTCGCTGACCTCGGCCACCGCGATACCGACCAGCTCCGCGTCGGGGCGCTGCAGGTCGAAGGTCTCGCCGTACCGACCGACCGACGCGCGCAGGAAGAGAAGGTCCTCGGCAGCCTCGGCCGTCCAGCGCCACTTCGTCGACGAGAACGTGCTCGCCTTGATCGTGCGACCGTCCACGGCCGGCACGAGGAAGCCCGACCCCGGCAGGGGGCCCCCGGAGGAGTCGACAGCGAGGGTCACGATGGCCATGGACGCGTACTCGATCTCCCGCAGCGCCGCGGCTGCGGCGGCCGCGTGCGGTTCGACGATCCGGGCCGCGGGCGCCGACGGCACCGCGACGACGACAGCATCGGCGCCCAGCGTCCGCGGAGCCGGACGGGCACCGGTGACGACCGTCCAACCCGCGCCGTCACGGCGCAGCTCGCGGGCGATGGTGCTGCTGAGGATCGTCACCCCGCGCGAGCGGAGCGTCTCCGACAGCGACTCCGCCAGGCGTCCCACTCCCCCGTGCAGACCAGCGAAGACGGGGGCCGTGGAGCCGGCCGGGGACAACGCCGAGGTCTGCGCCGCCGTGGCCGCGGCATCCGTGAGCGAGGCACCTGCGGTCACGGCGGCATACACCTGCGGGAGGCAGGCGCGCAGGGACAGGCGCCTGGCGCGACCTGCGTAGACGCCGGCGAGCAACGGCTCCACCAGCCGGTCGACGACGGCGTCCCCGAGTCGCGCGGCGACGTAGTCACCGACCGAGATGTCGTCGAATTCGCCTGAGGGCCAAGGCGTCTCGGCCTCAGCACGCTCTATCTCCTCTGCCGAGAGCACTCCGGCAGCCGAGGACGGCGGTGACGGGATGCCCATCAGGGTGCCGCGCGGCATCGGGTGCAGCTGACCGCGCGACCAGATGCTCGCCGTCGTCGCCTCCGGGTGCACGACCTGGTCGTCGAGGCCGAGCTCGGACATCAGCGTGAGTGCCTCCGGGCGCCGGGCGAGGACCGACTCTGCACCCACGTCCAGGGCCACCCCCGCCACCGGCTCGCGGCGGAGCTTGCCGCCGGGGCGGTCGGCTGCGTCGACGACGGTGATGTCTGCCCCGGGGACGGACTCCAGCAGCTGCCAGGCAGCGGTGAGCCCGGTGATGCCTCCACCGATGACGACGACCCGCGACCCGACCATGGCCCCACCCTTTCAACATCGTGACTGTTTCGACACCGCAGGGTCGGAACGCCCGCCCGACCTGCCCGGTCCGAGTGGCATCACCCGCTCGCTCGACGATGACCTTGGGGGTCGCCATGTTCCGTGATCGTCCGCACCGCCTTCTCGTCGGCCTCACGGCCGGTCTCCTCGCCGCCCTGACGCTGGCCGCCTGCAGCGGCAGCTCCGGTAGCTCCTCGTCCGCCAACTCGTCCGGGAGCAGGGCCGACTCAGGCGCCCGCGCCGACACCTCGGCCGGGGCACCGGCCCCCAAGCAGGGCGCCAAGGAGAGCGCCGCCGTCGCCCCCGCCGCCGTGGACCCCGCGGTCCTCACCGCCCCTGGCTCGACCCTGGCCCGCCGGGCCACCGTCGCCCTCAAGGTCACGAACCTCTCGCGGGCGGTGGCCGCGGTCCGGGCCCTGTCCGCAGCCTCCGACGGCATCGTCCTGGCCGAGAACATCGGCACCGGCGGCGGCTACGTCCCGCTGGAGGACCGTTCCAAGGTGAGCGCGACGACGTACGCGGAGATCACCCTCTCCGTCCCCGCGACGCAGCTCGACACGGTCATGGCCGAGCTGGGCCAGCTCGGGACGGTCATCCGCTCGGAGAGCTCCAGCGACGAGGTCGGCAAGCAGATCGTCGACACCCAGTCGCGGCTGGAGACCATGCGGGCCAGCGTCGAACGCGTGCGCGCCCTCATGACGAAGGCCACCGACCTCACCCAGATCGTCAACCTCGAGGCCGAGGTCAGCCGTCGACAGGCCGACCTCGAGGCCCTGGAGGCGCAGCTGGCGGCCTTGAAGGACAGCGTCGCCCGCGCACCCGTCCAGATCAGCCTCACCACCGAGTCCGGGGTCATCGCGACTCCCGCACCGGCGAAGGCCACCGGGTTCATGGCCGGCCTCAGTGGTGGGTGGGACGCCTTCTCGTCCTCGGTCCGCGTCGTCCTGACGATCGTCGGCGCCGTGGTGCCGTTCGCCGCGGCCGGCGCCATCGTGGGAGTGCCCCTGTGGGTGGTGTGGCGTCGTCGCCGCCCCGTGCCGACGGCGCCCACCGCGTCCACGGTCCTCCCGCAGTAGCCGGGACCGGTTGGACCCGGGTCAGCGGGCGCCGACCTCGTGGACCAGCTCGACGACCCGGGTGATGACATCGGGGTCGGTGGAGGGCAGCACACCGTGACCGAGGTTGAAGATGTGGCCGGGAGCGGCCTTTCCCTCCTCGACGATGGAGCGGACCTTGGCCTCGAGCGCCGGCCACGGCGCGAACAGCAGGGCGGGGTCGAGGTTGCCCTGCACGGCATACCCGTCGCCGAGCCGGGCCAGCGCATCCGTGAGGGAGACGCGGTAGTCGACCCCGACGACGTCGGCGCCCGCCGCGCCCATGGCCGGGAGCAGCTCCCCGGTGCCCACCCCGAAGTGGATCGTCGGTGTGCCGTGACGAGCCACAGCGGCCAGGGCCACGCGGGAGTGCGGCTGGACGTACGTCTCGTAGTCGGCGCGGGGCAGGTTGCCCACCCACGAGTCGAAGAGCTGGACGACCGAGGCACCGGCAGCCGCCTGCACGTCGAGGAACGCGCCCGAGATCTGCGCGAGCCGCGCGCACAGGGCGTGCCACAGCTCGGGGTCGCCGTACATCAGGGCCTTGGTGTGCTCGTGGTTCTTGCTGGGGCCGCCCTCGACGAGGTAGCTCGCGAGGGTGAACGGCGCCCCGGCGAACCCGATGAGCGGGGTGGCGCCGAGCTCGGCGACGAGCAGGCGCACCGACTCGGTGATGTCGGGGACCAGGTCGGGCGTGAGCTCGGGCAACCGGTCGAGGTCGGCACGCGAGCGGAACGGCTCGGCGACGACCGGGCCGACGCCGGCGACGATGTCCAGGTCGACCCCCACGGCCGCGAGCGGGACGACGATGTCGGAGAAGAAGATCGCCGCGTCCACCCCGTGGCGACGGACGGGCTGCAGCGTGATCTCGGTGACCAGGTCGGGGCGGCGGCAGGACTCGAGCATGCCGACGCCCTCGCGGACCTTGCGGTACTCGGGCAGCGAGCGCCCGGCCTGGCGCATGAACCACACCGGGGTGTGGGTCACGGGCTGGCGGCGGGCAGCCTTGACCAGCGCTGAGTCGAGGGGGGTGTCGAGGGGGGAGGTCACGCGGCCAATCCTAGGTTGCGCGCGAAGCCCTGCTCACACGGCGATGATCGCCGCACCCGCGAGCGCCAGCAGGGCTCCAGCCTGCTGAACCGGGCGCAACCGTTCCTTGAGGACGAGGCGCGCCCACACGATGGTCACCACGGGGAACAGCGAGCCCAGGACGCTGGCGACACTCACCTCGCCCCGGGACGACGCGATGGCGAAGAGCCCGTTGGCCGTCAGGTCGCCGCAGCCGATGAGGAACAGGGGCGGCACCTCGCGCGCCACGACGCCTCCGAGCGACCGCGTGACCAGGGCCACCACGCAGAACACGACGACCGACGTGGCACGCATCCCCCACAGCGTCATCAGGGTCGAGCTGCGCGCCCCACGGTCGAGGCAGAACAACGCCAGCCCGAACCCCACCGCCGCGATCCCGGCGAGGACCACCGGCCGCGTCGACACGTCGCCGCTGAGCTCGGGCCCCGACGCCAGGGTCGCCCCGAGGACCGCGACGCCCATGCCGACCCAGGTGAGTGCGGGCGGTTGGTCGCCGGTGGCCACGCCGAGCAGCACGGGCACGGCGACCCCGAGGGCCGCGATCGGGGCGACGACGCCCATCGTCCCGGTGGACAGGGCGGTGTAGAAGCACAGCAGGCCGGTGAGGCCCGACAGTCCGGCCCCGATCGACCACAGCGGCCACCCGGACCCGGTGACCTCCCCGAGCTGGGTGAGCACGACGACGCTGAGCGCGAGGAAGGCGAGCGCCTGGGTCCAGCCGACCACGGCCACCGCCGGGCGCCGACGCGAGAACAGCCCGGCGAAGAAGTCGGACGTGCCCCAGGCCGCGCTGGAGGCGAGGGCGAGGAGGGAGAGCACCCACGAACGCTATCCGGGCAGCGCGACACGACGCGGGCGCAGCCTCCCCCCCAAGGGCGACCCGGCGACATACGCTCTGATGGTGGGCAGCAGAACGGTCCCCGGCGACCAGTCACCCGAGTTCACGCAGGCGCTCAGCGACCTGCGAGGTGCGCGGTTGCGCCCCGAGATCCGCCTCACCGAGGTGCCTGCTCCGCAGCGCATCGCTCCGTATGCCGTGGCTCTCACCGCCGAGGTCGTGGGCGCCGCCGACGACGAGGACGAGCTCGCCTCGGGTCGCTTCGTGCTTCTGCACGACCCCTCCGCACCGGACCCCTGGGACGGTGCCTGGCGGGCGGTGACGTTCGCCCGTGCCGAGCTCGAGCCGGAGCTGGCCAACGACCCGATGCTGGGTGCCGTGGGGTGGTCGTGGCTGACCGATGCCCTGGAGTCCCGTCACCTCGGTTACACGGCCGAGGCCGGCACCGTGACCCGGGTCGTCTCCGAGAGCTTCGCCGGCCTGTCCGACCGCCCGGCCAGCGTCGAGATGGAGGTCCGCGCGTCGTGGACCCCGGTGGCAGGCAACGTCGGCGCCCACCTCATTGCCTGGTCCGACCTGCTGTGCACGATCGCCGGGCTCCCCCCGCTGCCCGAGGGAGTCATCGCGCTGCCCGGGCCACGGCGCTGACCGCGCCGGGTAGGTTGGGCCGGTGACCGACACCGACGCCGAGATCCCCACGACGGGAGCGGCGCCCTCCACCGCTGACGCGGACACCCCGGCAGAGGTCGTTGAGCTCATCCCGCTCGACATGCCTGCGGACGGCGTCCCACCGGTCGTGGAGACGGAGCGGGGACTGATGGAGGCCGCCAGGGCGATCGCCGCTGGCGAGGGCCCTGTCGCCCTCGATGCCGAGCGCGCCAGCGGCTACCGCTACGGCCAGCGGGCCTACCTCGTGCAGCTGCGCCGTGAGGGTTCCGGCACCTGGCTCATCGACCCGATCGCCTGCCCCGACCTGTCCCCCCTCGACGAGGCCATCGGCAACGCCGAGTGGATCCTGCACGCCGCCACCCAGGACCTCGCCTGCCTCGCCGAGGTCGGCCTGCGGCCGCGGCAGCTGTTCGACACCGAGCTCGCCGGTCGCCTGCTGGGGCTCCCCCGGGTGGGGTTGGCCGCCGTCGTGGAGCACTACCTCGGGCTGTCGCTGGCCAAGGAGCACTCTGCCGTCGACTGGTCGACCCGTCCGCTGCCCGAGCCGTGGCTGCGCTACGCCGCCCTCGACGTCGAGGTCCTCGTCGACGTCCGCAACCTCATGGGTGTGGACCTCGCCAAGCAGGGGAAGGCGGGGTGGGCCCGTGAGGAGTTCGAGGCCCTGCTCGACTTCACCGGCCCGGCGCCGCGGGTCGACCCCTGGCGACGCACGTCGGGCATGCACAAGGTCCGCCAGCGCCGCATCGCGGCGGTCGTGCGCGAGCTGTGGGAGACCCGCGACGCGATCGCCCAGGACCGGGACGTCTCCCCCGGCAGGGTGCTGCCCGACGCCGTCCTCGTCGAGGTCGCCATGGCCGCCCCGACGACACCTGCCGGGCTTCCCTCGGGTCATCGGTCGGTGCGCCGATACCAGCGGCAGTGGCTCGACGCCGTCAGCCGCGCCAACGCGATCCCCGAGGCGGACCTGCCGCCGATGACCCTGCGGTCCGACGGACCTCCGCCGCAGCGGGCGTGGCCCGAACGCGACCCGGTCGCCGCCGCCCGGCTGGCGCAGACCCGCGAGGCCCTGACCGCGTTCGCCGCCGAGCACTCGATCCCGGTGGAGAACGTGCTGTCCCCGGAGCCCCTTCGCCGCGTCATCTGGAGCCCGCCGCAGGACCGCAGCGCCGACGGGTTCGCCGACGCCCTGCAGGCCCTCGGTGCCCGGCGCTGGCAGACCGATGTCGTCGCGCCGATGGTCGCCGCCGCCTTCGAAGCCCACCCGGACGAGCCCGCGAACGAGCAGGCGGACGAGTAGGCAGGCGCCGGGACGCCCTCACGGCATACCTGCGGTGCCGGGGTGACGGCTCTCACGCGTGGGGCCGGGTGACCGTCTTGTTACCGGGAAGTAGCATCGGTCGAAGGTGCCCGGACGACCGTCCCGCGCCGACCCACCCGTCACCCGACACAGGAGGCCACCCGTGCCCCGCACCCTTCGTGAGGTCGTCTTCGTCGACGGCGTCCGGACGCCGTTCGGCAAGGCCGGGGAGAAGGGCATCTACGCCCAGACCCGCGCCGACGACCTCGTCATCCGCTGCATCCGTGAGCTCATGCGCCGCCACCCCGAGCTGCCGCCGGAGCGCGTCGAGGAGGTGGCCATCGCCGCGACCACACAGATCGGCGACCAGGGTCTGACCCTGGGGCGGATGGCCGCCCTGCTGTCCGGCCTCCCCAAGACCACCCCCGGCTACTCCATCGACCGCATGTGCGCCGGCGCGATGACCGCGGTCACCACCACCGCGTCGTCGATCGCGTTCGGTTCCATGGACATCGCCATCGCCGGCGGCGTCGAGCACATGGGCCACCACCCGATGGGCGAGGGCGTCGACCCCAACCCGCGCATCGTCGCCGAGAAGCTCGTCGACCCTAGCGCGCTCGTCATGGGCTCCACCGCGGAGAACCTCCACGACCGCTTCCCCACGCTGACCAAGGAGCGCTCCGACGCCTACGCCGTCGCCTCCCAGGACAAGCTCGCCAAGGCGTACGCCAACGGTCAGGTCCAGCCCGACCTCGTGCCCATGGCGACCCGCCACCAGGAGCTCGGCTACGGCCTGGCCACCCAGGACGAGCCGCCGCGCCCCGGCACGTCGATGGAAAGCCTCGCCGAGCTGAAGACGCCGTTCCGCCCGCACGGCAACGTCACCGCCGGCAACTCCGCCGGGCTCAACGACGGCGCCACCGCCTGCATCCTCGCCTCCGAGGAGGCGGCCCAGGAGCTCGGCCTGCCGATCCGTATGCGGCTCGTGGACTTCGCGTTCGTCGGTGTCGAGCCCGAGGTCATGGGGATCGGGCCGGTGCCGGCCGCCGAGAAGGCGCTCGGCAAGGCTGGCCTGAGCATCGAGGACATCGGCCTGTTCGAGCTCAACGAGGCGTTCGCCGTGCAGGTGCTCGCGTTCCTCGAGCACTTCGACATCGCCGACGACGACCCCCGCGTCAACCAGTACGGCGGCGCCATCGCCACCGGCCACCCGCTCGCCTCCTCGGGCGTGCGCCTGATGACCCAGCTCGCCCGCCAGTTCGAGGAGCACCCGGAGGTCCGCTACGGCATGACCGCCATGTGCATCGGTATCGGCATGGGCGGCGCCGTGATCTGGGAGAACCCCCACCACGCTGACTACGGCAAGGAGGTCGCCGCATGAGCGACCAGCAGACGTTCGACGAGGTCGTGACCCACACCCCGGTCCGCGACATCACCCTCCCCGGCGACGCCGGGGTCCTCGCGCTCATCACGCTGGACAACGGGTTCGACCACACCAAGCCCAACACCTTCGGGCCGCAGACCATCGCCGGGCTGCTCGACGTGGTCCAGGGGCTTCGCGCCCGGGCCGATGCGGGTGAGATCCAGGCGGTCGGCATCACCGGCAAGCCGTTCATCTTCGCCGTCGGCGCCGACCTCAAGGCGGTCGCCCAGGCGACCAGCCGCGAGCAGGCGCTCGAGGTGGCCCGCGCCGGCCACGCGGCGTTCGGCGCGATCATGGACCTGCCCGTGCCGACGTTCGCGTTCGTCAACGGCGCCGCCATGGGCGGCGGTGTCGAGATCGCGCTCTCGGCCGACTACCGCACCATCTCCGCGGGGGTCCCGGCGATCGCCCTTCCCGAGACGTTCCTCGGCCTCGTCCCCGGCTGGGGTGGCTGCTACCTGCTGCCCAACCTCGTCGGACCGGCCAACGCGCTCAAGGTCATCATCGAGAACCCCATGAACACCAACAGGATGCTCAAGGGTCCCCAGGCCTTCGAGCTCGGCATGGCCGACGTCATGTTCGCCCCGGCCGACTTCCTCGAGGAGTCGCTGCTGTGGGCCGCCAAGGTCATCACGGGCGAGACCACGGTCGAGCGGACCACCAAGGACGGCAACGGGATCTCCCGCGACGAGTCCGAGTGGGCGGGCGCCATCAAGGCGGCCAAGGGCCTGGTCGACCTGAAGACCGGCGGGAAGTCCCCCGCCCCGTACCGTGCCCTGCAGCTCGTGGCGGCCGCTCGCACCGCGACCCGCGACGAGGCGTTCGCCGCCGAGGACGAGGCGCTCGCCGACCTCGTCATGGGTGACGAGCTGCGCGCCGGGCTCTACTCGTTCGACCTCGTCCAGCGTCGGGCCAAGCGCCCCGCCGGTGCACCCGACAAGGCCTTGGCCCGCAAGGTCACCAAGGTCGGCATCGTCGGCGCCGGGCTGATGGCCAGCCAGCTCGCGCTGCTGTTCGCCCAGCGCCTCGAGGTGCCGATCGTCATGACGGACCTCGACGAGGAGCGGGTCACCAAGGGCGTGGGCTACGTGCACGCCGAGGTCGACAAGCTCCTCGGCAAGCGCCGGGTCAGCCCCGACAAGGCCAACCGCATCAAGGGCCTGGTCACCGGCTCGACCAGTAAGGACGGGTTCGCCGACGCGGACTTCGTCATCGAGGCCGTCTTCGAGGAGATGTCGGTCAAGAAGCAGGTATGGGCCGAGGTGGAGGCCGTCGTGTCGGCCGAGTGCGTCCTCGCGACCAACACCAGCTCGCTGTCCATCACCGAGATGGCCGCGGAGCTGGCGCACCCGGCGCGGGTCGTGGGCTTCCACTTCTTCAACCCGGTCGCCGTGATGCCCCTGCTCGAGATCATCAAGGGCGAGCAGACCGACGACGCAACTCTCGCAACGGCTTTCGCCACTGGCAAGACGCTGAAGAAGACCACGATCCTGGTCAAGGACTCGCCGTCCTTCATCGTCAACCGGCTCCTCGGCCGGTTCATGGGTGAGGTCGCCAAGGTCGTCGACGAGGGCACCCCGATCGAGGTCGCCGACCGTGCGTTCGCCGGCCTCGCGCCGATGCCGCCGTTCATCCTCCTCGGTCTCGTCGGACCGGCGATCGCGTTGCACAACAACGAGACCCTGGCCAAGGCGTTCCCTGATCGGTTCTACGTCTCGGAGAACCTGCGCAAGGTCGTCGCGGCGAAGAAGTCGGCCATCTACACCTGGCCCGAGGGCAAGCCGGTCGTCGACCCCGAGGTCGAGGCGCTGTTCGACAAGCCTGCGGACCCGGTGGTCCTGACCACCGAGCAGGTGCGCGAGCGAGTTCTCGGCGTCCTGGCCGACGAGGCCCGGCGGATGCTCGACGAGGGCGTGGCCCAGGCCCCGATGGACCTCGACCTGGCGATGATCACCGGTGCCGGGTTCCAGTTCTGGAACGGCGGCCTCACCCCGCTGCTCGACCGTGAGGGCGTCTCGGAGAAGGTCACCGGCAAGCGGTTCCTCCCCGCAGGCGTGGCCAGCGTGCCCGCCTAGCCTGCACGCGCCATACCGGCCCGGGGTGGTGTGCGCCCTGGCGCCTCCCCGACGACGACGCCCCGACAGCACCCTGTCGGGGCGTCGTCGTGTCTTCGGCGCGAGATGGCCTCCCGCACCACACAGGAATCGCCTGAACTGTGGCTCGCCGCCACATGCTCGGTCCGAGTCGGCGGACCTAGTCTCGCGGCATGCCGATGACCCCTGCGCTCTTGGACCTGACCGGACGCACAGCCCTGGTGACCGGAGCGGCGAGCGGGATCGGCGCGTCCTGCGTCGAGCGCCTCGTCGCCGCGGGCGCGCGGGTGCATGCCGTGGACCGGGACAAGGAGGGCCTGCAGCGGTTCGCCTCCATGGCCGGCGTCCAGACGTTGCCGACCGACCTGTCCGACCTGGACGCCGTGGACGAGCTCCCCGGTGATGTCGACATCCTCGTCAACAACGCCGGCATCCAGCACGTCAGCCCGATCCACGAGTTCCCGGTGGAGACCTGGGACCTCATCATCCGGCTCATGCTCACCTCCCCGTTCCGGCTCACGCGGCGGGTTCTCCCCCACATGTACGCCCAGGGCTTCGGGCGCATCGTCAACGTCTCGAGCGTCCATGGCCTGCGGGCCAGCGCCTACAAGGCGGCGTACGTCTCCGCCAAGCACGGGCTGGAGGGGCTGTCGAAGGTGACCGCGCTCGAGGGTGGCGAGCACGGCGTGACGAGCAACTGCGTCAACCCTGCCTATGTGCGAACTCCGTTGGTGGAGAAGCAGATCGCCGACCAGGCTGCGTCGCACGGGATCAGCGAGGACGAGGTCGTCGCCAAGGTCATGCTCGAGCCGGTCGCGGTCAAGCGGATGGTGGAGGCCGACGAGGTCGCCGAGCTCGTGGCGTTCCTGTGTGGTCCGTCAGCCGCCTCGGTGTCCGGCTCGTCGTTCGCGATGGACGGCGGCTGGACCGCCCACTGATGGCGACGGCCGCCTAGGATCCGACTCGATGGACGCCCACGACGACTCCGCGATGGCTCTCCTGCGCCTGCTGGCGGAGGGCGCTCCGGCGTCGGAGCTCGGCGCGGTGGAGGACCCCGGCGGCGAGGCGCGAGAGCTTGCTCTGCGGGTGCGTGCGGCCTTCGACTCACGCCGACGTCGCGAGGCCGAGCTGACCGCGCTGGTCGAGACCGCCCGGGACCTGGCCTCGCTGCGTGACCCCAGCGGCATCCTCGAGGCGATCGTCCGTCGGGCCCGGGCCCTGATCGGCACCGACGTCTCCTACCTCACGCTCTACGACCCCGAGGCCGGCGACACCTTCATGCGGGCCACCGACGGTTCGGTGAGCGTGGAGTTCCAGACCGTGCGCCTGTCCCTCGGGGACGGGCTCGGTGGACTGGTGGCCTCGACCCACAAGCCCTACTGGAGCGCGGACTACCTCCACGACAGCCGCTTCCAGCACACCGGGACCATCGACAGCGCGGTCGGCGACGAGGGGCTCGTGTCCATCTGCGGCACCCCGCTGACGGTCGAGGACGAGTTCGTCGGGGTGCTCTTCGCGGCGAACCGCTCCCCCCGGCCGTTCTCCCCGGACCAGGTCGCCCTCCTCGGCTCGTTGGCCGCCCTGGCCGCGGTCTCCATCGTCCAGACCCGCACCGCCGACGAGGTGCGCCGCCACACCGCCGGAGTCGAGCGCGCTGCCGCTGCGCACGACCGCTTCGCCGAGCTCGTCCTGGCCGGCGGCGGGTTCGACGACGTCACCAAGGCCCTCGGCGACCTCCTCGGCGGTTGGGTGGTCCTGCTCGACTCCGAGGGCGAGTGCCTGAGCACCCACGGCGACGCGCCGACCGACGACCCGAGAGCTGGGGCGCTGGCCGACTCCCCCGTCGTACGCATGACGCAGGCCTCCGGACGCCTGGCCCACGACGAGACCGGCGACCGGTGGGCGATCGGCGTCAAGGCGCCGCAGACCCCGCTCGGTGTCCTCGTCCTGGGTGGCGTCGGCAACCTCGACGACGCCGACCGCCGCACGGTCGAACGCGCCTCCGTCGTCACCGCCTTGGTCCTGCTCTTCGAGCGCACGGCCGCCGAGGCCGAGCAGCGGGTCCGCACCGACCTCGTCGCCGACCTCGTCAGTGGCCGCGGCGACCCCCAGACCCTTGCCGGCCGCGCCCGTGGCGAAGGGGTGGACCCGACGGTCCCGCACGCCGTTCTGGTCGCGGACGCCGACGACCAGGTCCCCCGGCGCACCCTGCTGCTGGCCGCCCACGCTGCCGCCGGGCCCGGCTCGGTCGTGGGTGAGCACGACGGACGGGTCGTCGCACTCATCCCCTCCGGCGACCCCCACCAGGCTGCCGGGGAGCTGGCCAGACGCCTCGGCCGGCTCGGCCGGGTCAGCGTGGGGGCTGCCGGACCGGTGGGCCTCGCCGAGGACGTCCCAGCCGTGTGGGCCGAGGCCGTGCGGACCGTCTCGGCCCTGGGCTCCCTCGGCCTGGCCGGCACCGGCGCCAGCTCGGCACACCTCGGCTTCGCCGGCCTCGTCGTGGGCTCGGCGCCCGACGTCGACGGCTACGTGAGCGCACACCTCGGACCGCTGCTCGACTACGACGCCAAGCGCGGCTCAGAGCTGGTGAAGACCCTGCAGGCCTACTTCGACGCCGGCGGCAGCCCACGCCACGCGGCGACGCAGCTGCACGTGCACGTCAACACCGTCAGCCAGCGGCTCGAGCGCATCTCCGCACTCCTGGGCCCGCACTGGCAGCAGCCCGACCCCGCCCTGGAGCTGCAGCTCGCGCTGCGCCTGCGCCGGCTCAGTGCAGGCGGGTCGCCAGCGACGTCGCCACCGCGTCGACTGTGAGCCCCAGCTCGTCCAGGAGCTGACCACGCGAGGCATGGTGGAGGAACGACTTCGGTATGCCGTAGAGGTGCACCGGCACGTCGAGGCCGGCGTCGCGCAAGGCAACCGTGACGGCGACCCCGACCCCACTGGTCACGAGGTTGTCCTCGACGACGGCCACGGCACCCGCGGTGCGCGCGAGCTCGACGAGGTCGTCGCTGACGGGCAGCACCCACCGCGGGTCGACGGCGGTGACCCGCAGGCCCTGCGCCTCGAGCTTCTCGGCGACCTCGACGGAGAGGGAGGCGAAGGCACCGACACCCACGACGAGCAGGTCGCAGGCATCCGCCGAGGTCTCGTGCAGCACGTCCAGCGAACCCGCCGTCCGCACGGCCGGCACCGGGTCACCCACGTCGCCCTTGGGGAAGCGGATCACGGTCGGGGCGTCAGTGACCTGCACGGCCTCGCGCAGCTGCATACGGACCTGCTGCCCGTCGCGCGGCGCGGCCAGGCGCAGGCCGGGGACGATCGAGGCGATCGACATGTCCCACATGCCGTTGTGGGACGCGCCGTCACTGCCGGTGACGCCGGCGCGGTCGAGGACGAACGTGACGCCCGCGTGGTGCAGGGCGGCGTCCATGAGGAGCTGGTCGAACGCGCGGTTGAGGAACGTCGCGTAGACGGCGACCACGGGGTGCAGACCGGCGAACGCGAGACCGCTGGCCATGGTGGTCGCGTGCTGCTCGGCGATGCCGACGTCGAACACCCGGTCGGGGTGGGCCGCGGCGAAGCCGTCGAGCCCGACGGGGATGAGCATGGCCGCGGTGAGGGCCACGACGTCCTTGCGCTCGGCCCCGAGGGCGACCATCTCGTCGTTGAACTCGTCGGTCCAGATGCGACCGCTCACCTCGAACGGCAGCCCGGTCTCGGGGTTGAACTTCCCGACGCCGTGGAACTGGTCGGCGTCGTCGTTCACCGCCGGGTCGTAGCCCTTGCCCTTCTGGGTGATGACGTGGACGAGGACGGGCCCACCGAACGCACGGGCGCGGCGCAGGGCCGCCTCGACCGCGGGCTCGTCGTGGCCGTCGATCGGGCCGAGGTACTTCAGGCCGAGGTCCTCGAACATCCCCTGGGGGGCGACGATGTCCTTGATCCCCTTCTTCATTCCGTGCAACGTCTCGTACATCGCTCCACCCACGACGGGAGTGCGGTGCAGGGTGTTCTTGCCCCAGTCGAGGAACCGCTCGTAACCGCGGGTCGTGCGCAGCGTTGCGAGGTGCGCAGCGAGGCCACCGATGGTCGGCGCGTAGGAGCGCTCGTTGTCGTTGACGATGATCGTCAGCGGCAGGTCCTTGTCGGCAGCGATGTTGTTGATCGCCTCCCAGGCCATGCCACCGGTGAGGGCGCCGTCGCCGATCACCGCGACCGTGTGGCGTCCGCGCTCGCCCTTGAGGCGCCGGGCCTTGGCGATCCCGTCGGCCCAGGACAGGGCGGTGGAGGCGTGGGAGTTCTCGACGACGTCGTGCTCGGACTCGGCCCGGCTGGGGTAGCCCGACAGGCCGCCCTGCTTCTTGAGCTGGCTGAAGTCGTGGCGTCCGGTCAGCAGCTTGTGGACGTAGGACTGGTGGCCGGTGTCGAAGACGATCGTGTCGCGCGGGCTGTCGAAGACCCGGTGCAGCGCGAGGGTGAGCTCGACCACGCCGAGGTTGGGGCCGAGGTGGCCACCGGTCTTGGACACCGACTCGACCAGGAAGGAACGGATCTCCTCGGCGAGCTCGGTGACCCGGGGCGCGGGCAGCGCCTTGAGGTCGGCGGGGCTCTTGATCGTCTCGAGCAGTCCCACGCAGGACCGTCCTTTCACGCAGTCGGTTCACCCGGCTCACCGCAACGGGCAAGCGACTGAGTCTAAGCGCTGGGACTACCCGCCCGTGCCGCGCACCCTGACCTCGAGGCTGTCCGGCACCCCGGTCACCTCGACCTGCCCTTCCCGGTCAACGCTCACGGTGACCGCGGCGTCCCCGATCCGCAGCCCCTCGACCCGCAGCGCGCCGAACGGTGCCGGGACGGCGGGGTCGATCTCCAGCACCCCGGCCGGCAGGTCGGCCCGGAGCCCGAGGGCGACCGTGACCAGGGCCCCCGCGGACGCCGCCGACCAGGCCTGCGGACGGCACGAGGCCGGGTACGGCGAGGGTCGTCCCATCATGGGCAGCCCCGAGTAGAGCTCGGGCCACCGGTAGTCGAACGCCTCGGCCGAGGCCACGAGCGAGCGTGCGACGAGGGCACCCTCGGCCCGGTGTCCTTCCTTCACCAGCCCCAGCGCGACGATGGCGGTGTCGTGCGTCCAGATCGAACCGGTGTGGTAGCCGATGGGGTTGAAGCCGCCGTTGCCGCTGCCCATGGTCCGGATCCCGAACTCGTCGAGCAGCTCGTCGCCGGTCAGCTGGGCGGCGACGGAGGCCGACTCGGCCGGGGTGAGCACGCCGGTGCCGAGGACGTGGCCCATGTTGGAGCCGAGGCCGTCGACGGCGTCGCCGTGCCCGTCCAGCGCGATGGCGAGGTAGCGCCCGGCGTCGGTCTGGACCCAGAACCGCTCGCCGATCCGCTCACGCAGCTCCTGCGCCTGGCGTTCGGCGTCATCGGCGCCGTCCTCTCCCAGGGCCCGCAGGAGGCGCGCGGCCCCGGACAGCGCCTCGACGGCATACGCCTGCGCCTCGACGAGCGCGATGGGGGCGTCGGCGATGCGTCCGTCGCGCCAGCGGATGGAGTCGCCGGAGTCCTTCCAGCCCTGGTTGGCCAGGCCGGTGCCCGACGTGTCGAGGTACTTCAGCAGGCCGTCGTCGTCGGGACGTCCGTCGGTCGTGAGCCAGCCGAGAGCGGCACGGAGGTTGGGCAGCAACGCCCGGACCTGGTCCTCGGCCATGCCCCACTGCCACGCCTCGACGAGCAGCGTCACCCAGAGCGCGGTGGCGTCGACGGTGCCGTAGTAGACCGGCGGCAGTGCCAGCCCGCTCTCCGGATCGAGGTATGCCGTGCGGCGCAGCTCGTGGGGGATCTTGCCCGGCGCCTCCGCGCTCCGGGGGTCGACCTTCTCCCCCTGGCGGCGGGCGAGGACCCGCAGGGTGCCAGCAGCGAGGTCGGTGCCGAACGGCAGCATCATCCGCGCGGCCCAGATCGAGTCACGGCCGAAGAGCGTGAGGTACCAAGGCGTTCCGGCTGCCGCGAACACGTCGTCGGCGTCGTCGGGGTCGCGCAGCAGGAGGTGCTGCAGGTCGTCCATGGCGTGCTCGACGAGGTGGCTCAGCCGCGGGTCGTCGGCGACGACCCGGACCGAGCCCCAGGAGACGGCGGCGTGGCCGGGGTCGGCGTCCAGCACCGATGCCGACCGGCGCGTGGTCCGTGCCCGCATGGTGACCTCGGTGCTCTCGCCGGGCTGCACCGACATCAGGAGCTCCACGACCGCGCGGTGGTCCGAGACGATCACGGCCGCCGGCTGCGGCTCGAACTCGACCCGGGTGGTGTGCCGCTCGAAGTCGAGGACCAGGGCGTCGCCGTCCCGCGAGGGGGCCACCGTCGGGTGGACGACGTGGCCCGCCTTGACCGAGCCGATGGGCGCACCGTCGCCGGCGAGCTCGACGACGACCGTCGCGGTGACCGGCGCGCTGGCCCTGGAGCTGAGCACGAGACGCTCCACCATGGCGCCGTCCTCGAGCGCCCGGGCGCGGTGCACCTCGACGGTCGGGTCGGGCCCGGGGTTGCCGAGGTTGCGGGCGGACAGCACGAACTCCGCACGTGCCCCGCTGGCCCCCTGGGCCACGAAGGCCGGCGCCTCCCCGTCGATGCGGATGGTGGCCGTGCTCAGCACGCGCACGTCGTCGACGTAGAGGCCGTGGGCCGTCGCCGGCTCGATGTCGCCGCGGGTCCCGGACAGGGCCGTGGCGTTCCCGTTCACACAGATGGTGAGCTCGTGGAGCCAGGGCTGGCGCGACGGGGCAGCTGCCTGGGCAGCCTCGGTCGGCTCGTGGTCGGACACCTGTGGGCCTTCTCTCCGTTGACGTCTGGGCAGGTCGGCGGGCTGTCGGCGTGGTCGCGGGTGATGCGACGGACGGCTCGGCCGGTCCCGGCGTGCCGCCCCATCATGCCCTTGACGGCGCCGGGTGCGTAGAGCATGCTCGCTTTCGTTGGAACGTTCAAACGCGTTCTCGTTTGAACGATCACATCGCAAGGGAGCGAGCATGACGGAGCTGACGACGGCCCCCGGCCCGACGTCGCGCGCCACGATCGTGGACGTCGCCCACGCGGCCGGCGTGTCCCGCCAGACCGTCAGCAACGCGCTCAACCGCCCCGACAAGGTCGCCCCCGCCACCCTCGAGCGGGTGCTGGCGGAGATCGCCCGCCTCGGCTTCACCCCCAACGTCACCGCCCAGCAGCTGCGCCGCCGCAAGGCCGCGGCATACGGCTTCGAGGTGAACCCCTCCGGTCACGCGAAGATGGGCCACATCCTCGACGAGTTCCTCGTCCAGCTCACGGTGGCCGCGCCCGACCACGGCTCGCACCTCATGACCTTCGCCCCCGATCCCGACGACGTGGTCGAGGGGTACCGCCAGATCCTGGCCACCGGCCTGGTGGACGGCTTCGTCCTGGCCGACACGCGGCCGGGCGACCCCCGCCCGCAGTGGTTGCTCGACCACGACGTGCCGTTCGTGTCCTTCGGCCGGGTGTGGGACCTGCCCGACCTGCACCAGTGGGTCGACGTCGACGGCGGCAGCGGCGTCCGGCAGGCGGTGGCCCACCTCGTGGCCGCCGGGTACGGGCGGATCGGCTTCCTCGGCTGGCCCTCCGGCTCCCCCGTCGGCGACGACCGCCGCGGCGGCTGGCTCGCGGGGCTCGCCGACGCGGGCCGCCACGACCCCGACGAGGCCGAGGCCGAGGAGTCCGTGCAGGACCTCGACCAGGCGACCGCGGCCGCCGAGCGGCTGCTCGCCCGGCTCGGGCCCGGCAGCGCAGTGGTCTGCGCCTCCGACATGCTCGCCCTCGGCGCCGTGCGCGCCGCCCGCAACGCCGGACTGGCCCTGGGCCCGGACGTGGGGGTCGTGGGGTTCGACGACACCGACGTGGCCGAGGCCCTGTCGGTCACCAGCATCCGACAGCCCATCGCCCAGGCGGCCCAGACCGCCTGGCGCATGCTCCTGTCCCCCCGAAGCACCGAACCCGTGCTGCTCTCCCCCGAGCTCACCGTTCGTTCCAGCACCACCCGCACCCCCTCGTCGCCGGCCACCCGGCCCCGCGACACACTCATCACCGAGGAGCAGCAATGAGGCGCACCACCACCATGGGACTGGTCCTCGTGACCACGTCCGCACTCGCCCTTTCCGCCTGTGGCGGAGGCGGATTCGACAGCAAGAGCTCGAGCCCGCAGCAGTCCTCCGGACCTGCCAAGCTGCAGATCCTCATCGGCACGTCCGGCGACGCCGAGACGGCCGCGGTCAAGGCCGCCGCCGACGCCTGGAGCAAGAAGTCCGGCAACACCGCTGAGGTCGTCGTGGCCTCCGACCTCAACCAGCAGCTCGGTCAGGGCTTCGCCGGCGGCACCCCGCCGGACGTGTTCTACGCCGACGCCGCCCGCATCGGTGACTTCGCCAAGGCCGGCAACCTGTATGCGTACGGGGACCAGGTCAAGGACGCCGGCTACCTCGACAGCCTCGTCCAGACCTACACCTACGACGGCAAGCTGCAGTGCGCGCCGAAGGACTTCTCCACGTTGGCGCTCGTCATCAACACCGACCTGTGGACCAAGGCCGGCCTGACCGATGCCGACGTCCCCAAGGACTGGGCCGGCCTCGAGACGGTCGCCAAGAAGCTCACGTCCGGCAAGGTGACGGGCCTGGTCGTCGGGGGCGAGTGGGCGCGCCTCGGCGTGTTCATGCGTCAGGCCGGTGGCTGGGTCGTCAGCAAGGACGGCAAGACGGTCACCGCCGACTCCGCCGAGAACGTCGCCGGCCTCACCGAGGCGCAGAAGCTGCTCAAGGCCGGCTCGATGAAGTACGCCAAGCAGGTCGACGCCGGTTGGGGTGGCGAGGCGCTGGGCAAGGGCAAGGCCGCCATGACGATCGAGGGGAACTGGATCCGCGGCGCCCTGAAGAACGACTTCCCGAACATCAAGACCAAGGTGGTCGAGCTCCCGGCCGGCCCCGCCGGCAAGGGCACCCTGCTGTTCAGCAACTGCTGGGGGATCGCAGCCAAGTCCAAGAACCAGGCAGCGGCCGTGGACCTGGTCAAGTCGCTCACCTCGACCGAGCAGCAGATGACGTTCGCCAAGGCGTTCGGCGTCATGCCGTCGACCACCGAGGGCGCCAAGCAGTATGCCGCCGAGTTCCCCGACGATGCCGCCTTCACCGCCGGTGGCGAGTACGGCACCGGCCCGGTGAACCTGGCCGGCTTCGACCCGGTCATGTCGGCCTTCAACACCGACCTCGAGCAGCTGGCCTCCAAGGACCCCAAGTCCATCCTGGCCACCCTGCAGAAGAACGGCGACTCGGCCCTCAAGGGCCAGTGACCGTGACCACCACCACCATCGGGTCCCGTCGCCGCCTTCGTGGCGGCGGCGGGATCCGCGGTCGCGAGGGTACGGCCGGCTGGTTGTTCGTCACGCCGCTGATCGTCGTCGTCGGCGTGTTCCTCTTCATCCCTGTGCTCATGGCGCTCTACGTCAGCTTCACCAACTGGAACGGCAACGGCTCACCGTTCCAGGGCGGTCAGAACGCCGCCTGGGTGGGAGCCCGCAACTACACGGCGCTGTTCACCCAGGACGGCCTCAAGCGCGACAACTTCATGCAGTCGCTGGGCAACAACTTCTGGTACGTCTTCTTCGTCGTTCCGCTGCAGACCGCGATCTCGTTCTTCCTCGGGCTGATCGTCAGCAACCGGTTCCTCAAGGGCAAGAGCTTCTTCCGGACGGCCTTCTACTTCCCGTCGGTGACGAGCTCGATCGCCATCAGCGTCGTGTTCCTCTTCCTGTTCGCCAACTCCGGCGCGGTCAACGCCGTGCTTGAGATGTTCGGCATCCAGGGCCCGGCGTGGTTCAGCGACTCGCGCGGCCTCTTCCACATCCTGCTCGACCTCGTCGGCGTCGGCGACAACCCGTCGTGGGCGCAGGGCGAGGTCCTGGGTCGTTCGGTGTGGGACTGGTTCGCGGGACCGTCGGTGGCGATGTGCGTCGTCATCATCCTGGCCATCTGGACGACGACCGGCACGTTCATGCTGATGTTCCTCGCCGCTCTGCAGGACCTCCCCGTCGAGGTCGACGAGGCAGCCGAGCTCGACGGCGTCTCCCCCTGGCAGAAGCTGCGGTTCGTCACCCTGCCCATGCTCAAGCCGACGATCTTCCTCGTCACGACCCTCGGCCTCATCGGCACCTGGCAGGTCTTCGACCAGATCTACGTCATGGGCAAGGGCGCTCCGGCCAACACGACCCTGACGCCGGCCTTCCTCTCCTACAAGCAGTCGTTCACGAACCTGGACTACGGCGGCGGTGCGGCCATGTCCTTCGTCGTGTTCGTGCTGATCATCGCGCTGACCGCGTTCCAGCGCTGGCTCATGCGTGACAAGGACACCCCGCGCACCCGCCGCCGCGGCCCGGGAGCCCCGGCCACGCCGGATACGCGCACCGGACCTGCAGCCCCGGCCGCCGTGGTCCGCGCCAACGACTCGGTTGCCGACGACCCGGTTGCCGACGACCCCGTCACCGACGACGAGGCCGACGCAGTGAGGAGCGGGACGCGATGACCAGGCGCACCACCGGATGGAAGCTCATCCTCTTCTACGTCGTGCTCGTGCTCTTCTCGGTGATCTATCTCTACCCGTTCCTCATCCAGATCGCGACGTCGTTCAAGAGCGACAGCGCCTCGACGGACAACCCGCTGAGCCTCATCCCCAACCCGCTCGACACCTCGGCGTGGAAGCGCATCTTCGGCATCGGCGTCGAGAGCCCCGTGCCGATCATGCGGTGGCTCGGCAACTCCGTCGTCATCACGCTGGTCGTGACGGCGGCGCGGGTCTTCTTCGACAGCCTGGCGGGATATGCGTTGTCCCGGTTGAAGTTCCGGGGCCGAAAGTTCCTGTTCGCCACGGTCCTGGCGGTGATGAGCGTCCCCGGGGTGGCCCTGCTGATCCCGAAGTTCCTCATGGTCAGCTATCTCGGGATCTACAACACCTACTCGGCGATGGTGCTCCCCCTGCTGGTCGACGCGGCCGGTGTCTTCATCATGAAGCAGTTCTTCGACTCCATCTCGGTGTCGGTCGAGGAGGCCGCGCGCATCGACGGCGCCGGGGTGTTCCGCACCTTCTGGTCGGTGATTCTGCCCATGGCCAAGCCGGCGCTGCTCACGTTGACGATCCTGTCGTTCCAGGGGTCGTGGAACGAGTTCACCCACTTCTTGGTGACCACCCAGAGCCCGGAGCTCAAGACCTTGGTGACGGGCCTTGCGAGCCTGGCCAGCGGTGAGCTGAGCGCGGGGACGCAGTACCCCCTGAAGCTCGGCGCGGCACTGCTCACCACCATCCCGGTCGCCTTGCTGTTCTTCGTCTTCCAGCGGCAGTTCGTCCGCGGCGGCAACGAGGGCGGCGACAAGGGGTAGCAGGACCACGATCTGCAGGCGGGCCGGCGGGGACGTACCCGGCCCGCCTGCGTCTTCCTCGGCCCTCGGCGGGCCCTCCCCCGGACAGCGCAAAGGCAGGAAGCGCTCGCTCCCTGCCATGTCCAAGGTATAGCCCACAGGGGGCCTTGCGGCAAGGCCCCCCGGCTGCCCCACACTGGGCGGCCGCGGCCCGTCCGGGCGGTGGGGAGCGGAGGTTGCTGATGGTGGACGTCGTCGTCGTGGGAGCGGGTCCGACCGGGCTGATGCTGGCCGGTGAGCTGGTCCTTGCCGGGGTGGAGGTGGTGGTCGTCGAGCGTCGTGAGACCGCGGAGCTGGTGGGTTCGCGGGCCGGCGGGTTCCATGCGCGCACCATCGAGATCCTCGACCAGCGCGGCATCGCCGACCGCTTCCTCCGTGCAGGCAAGACGTTCCCGGTGCCCTACGCAGGGCGCACGATGCTCGACATCAGCGACTTCCCGACCCGGCACCCCTACACGCTCGGCCTGTTCCAGAACCACATAGAGCGCATCCTGGCCGAGTGGGTCGACGAGCTCGGGGTCGAGGTCCGACGTGGCGTCGAGGTGACGGGCCTCATGCAGGACGAGGACGGGGTCACCCTCCACCTCGCAAGCAGTGAAGAGGTGCGTGCCCGGTATGCCGTGGGCACCGACGGTGGTCGTAGCGTCGTCCGGAAGGCGGCTGGCATCGACTTCCCCGGGTGGCCGGCCACCACGAGCACGCTCATCGCGGAGGTGGAGGTCACCCAGAAGCTGCCGACGGGCGTCACCTACGACGAGCACGGGGTCCACGGCCTGAGCGTCATGGAGAACGGCCACACGGTCCGGGTCGTCTCGAGCGAACCGGAGGTCGGCCGCAGCGCCGAACCCACCCTGGCCGACCTCGGCGCCAACCTGACCGCGGTCTTCGGGACCGACTTCGGGGTTCACGACCCCACGTGGATCTCGAGGTTCACCGACGCCACCCGCCAGGCGGCGACCTACCGACAAGGGCGCGTGCTGCTCGCCGGGGACGCGGCGCACATCCACTCCCCTGCCGGTGGCCAAGGCATCGGCCTTGGCATCCAGGACGCTGCGAACCTCGGTTGGAAGCTCGCGCAGGTGGTCGCCGGGATGTCGTCGGAGGATCTGCTCGACACCTACACCGCCGAGCGTCACCCCGCCGGCGCCCGAGCCCTGCAGTACTCGATGTCGGTCAGCGTCCTGCAGCGCCAGGACCCGCGCATCACCGCGGTCCGTGACCTCGTCGACCGCCTCGTGGAGATGGACGAGCCACGTCGGTATGTCGTCGGGCTCATCTCCGGCCTCGACGTGCGGTACGACCTCGGCGAGGGCCACCCGCTGCTCGGTCGTCGCATGCCTGATCTCGACCTCGTGACGGAAACCGGTGTGGTGCGTCTCTATTCGTTGCTCCACACCGCCCGTCCGGTGCTGGTGAACCTCCGGGAGTCCGGCTCCGTCGACCCCGGGCCGTGGGCGGACCGGGTCCCCGTCGTGGATGCGACCTACGACGGTCCGTGGGAGCTCCCGGTGGTCGGGGCGGTCGAGGCCCCTGCGGCAGTCCTGGTCCGGCCCGACGGCCATGTCGCCTGGGTCGGGGACGGCTCCGGCTCGGACTCGGGCTCGGGCTCTGGCTCAGGACCTGGCTCTGGGTCCGGGCTGGAGGAAGGGCTGACCAAGTGGTTCGGCCCGAGGGATCAGCTGAGGTAGGCCTGCCAGTGGTGTCAGGGGTAAGTCCGAAGAGGCGTATAGTTAGGGTACGAACTATCGGCTTCGTGAGACCTGACGTGGACGACCGCCCGGCGCTCGTCGGCGACGTCGAGCACGTTTCACTGACGTCCGGGGCTCTGGGCACGCACAGAGGCGTGCGGGGCCGGAGTGCCGGACCGACCCCAGCTGCGCGGCTCAAGTGAACCGTGCCCGTCCTGGATGCGCGCTTCCAGTGAACCGTGCAGTCGGCGGCGTTGTCGTGCGGTGCTGCCGCCGCCGACTCCGCAGCATCAGCTCCGATCCCCAAGAGTGACTCGACTTCTTGGGAGACGGAGTTTCTCCGGATGGAGTCGGTCCAGCAGCAGGAGCTCGATGAGTCATTTGGTCAGGACGTCACGCGAAGGGCGTGTGACGCGTGGAGAGAGGTGCGCACGAAGTGTCCAGACTTGGACGCGATGGTCCGGGGGATCCGGTTCCAGCCGAAGAAGACCACACACCGAGGGCGCTCGGGGTGACGGTGCTGAAGGCGGCTTCGTCCGACGAGGCCGAGGATGTCGTGGGCAGGATCTACCTACCCAACCAGGTCCGGACACTCGAGCGGGGTCCAGTGGGCATGAGCCTGACCGCACTCCGCGTGGGCAGGACGACGGTGGGCCAGCTCGAGTACGGACGGCACGTGCGCCTGCTCACCGACGAGGCCACGCACGTCCACGTCAACACTCCCCTGACCGGCACCGTCGTCTCCCGTACGGGTCGCTCTGAGCTGCTGACCACGACGAACAGGTCCGCGGCCGTCTTTGCCCCTGGCGCGCCGGCCCAGATCGAGTGGAGCACCGATGCTGCACAGCTGTGCGTGATGGTGCCCCAGGCCACTCTGCAGAACGAACTCGAAGAGCTCATGGGTCAGGCGTGCAAGCAACCATTGCGCTTGCCGTTTCACATGAGCCTCAGCACGCCCCAGGGCCGTGTGTGGCGCAGCATGATGAACCTGATTGCCGGCGAGCTCTCAGCGAAAGGGCCGCTCCTCACGCATCTCGCCGCTGGACGCCAGGTCGAGCGGACGCTGATCGACACGTTGCTGCTGGGACATGCGCACAACCATGCTGAGGAGCTCAACCGTCCCGCCGCACCTGCGCTCCCGAACACGATCGCCCGTGCGGTCGACCTGCTGCACGAGCACCCAGAGGAGCCCTGGTCGAGCACCACCCTTGCTCGAGCTGTCCACGTGAGTCTGCGTTCGCTGCAGAGCGGCTTCGCCCGCCACCTCGGTAGACCACCGATGGCGTACCTGCGCGAGCTGAGACTCGCACGCATACGGGAGGACCTCGAGCTGGCCACCGCAGGGACGACAACGGTGGAGAGCGTCGCCTACTCCTGGGGGATGCTGCACATGGGCCGGTTCGCGGCCGCGTACCGAGAAGCCTTCGGCGAACTCCCATCCCAGACCTTGAAGCAACCACCAGGCTAAGGAGCGTGCCGGTGAGGGAGCAACGACCTGTGCGTGATGCGGCTTGCTCGCTGCGCGGTGTGGCTAGGCGAGCGGCCGCTGATCCGATTACCTGATGACAGGTGTTCTGGCCCTGCCTCGGTCCCCGTCCAATGGGTCGGGCGCAGATGCAGACGGAGTGGATGCTCCAGAGCCGTGGCCAGGGACACCCGAGGTCGCGGTCGAGGGAGAACGGAGTCGAACGAAGCCGCGTAGGGCTGTCTGGCGACTGCGTTCCACACCAAACAGCTCGGTGAGCGGTCCCGGGCCGACCCCCTGCTGCCCCGGGGCCGTTCACCCCTTGTGCATCGACGGCAAACCCCATTGCAGGAACGAGGAGCCAATGTGCTCGGATCATCGACGTTCGGGTCGGCGCGTGGATCGGTGAGCTGGAGCACCGGTGTGCCCCGCCCTCGGTTGACCGGCCGCCGGCCCATCAGCCTCGGCGAGATCGCCTCGAGGCTCGAGCATCGCCTCTACCTGACGGAGGCGACGCCAAAGGCGATCGGCGAGGAGTACGCGCTCACCACCCGCCACGGCTTGTCCAGCGTGATCGTCCGTCCGGAGGTCGTCTCCACGGTCGGTCTGCGCTCGGCCGGCACGCTGATGGGAATCGTGAGCGTTCCTGGATGGTGCGAGAACGACGTTCGGCCCCTGTCCACCCACGAGTTGCTGACCGAAGCGCGGCGGCTGGTGGGAGACGGTGCCACCGAGGTGGGGCTGCTCGCGGACGCATCCCGCCTCAAGGGGGACCAGGGCCTTCGGTTCGTCGACTCGGCCTCCTCGCTCGTAGGCGCGATGCGTGATCACGGGGCGCGGGTGCGGGTGGTCCTGGACACCGACAATCTGACCCCGGACGACACGGTGGCGGTCTGTCATCGGCTGGCGAGCACGGGGGCTTGGCTCGTTCAGGGTGGCTCGTGGCTGGGAGCACGGACCAGCCTCACTCGGATCCAGCTGATGAGGGGGTCACTCCCGCCACACGTCAGACTGAAGTGGACGTCGCCCATCAGGACGCTCGACGCCATGTTGATCTGCATCGCGGAAGGCGTGGATCGCTTCAACGGTGACCCCGCCACACTCCTGAGCGAGGCTGCACGACGGATCGAGCTCGGCTCGTTGGTGGTTCCGGTCCGCGGAGTCGACTACTGACCCAGGCCGTGCCACCCGCCCCACGGGCGAGCTGTCGGCCGAGGCTCGGTCGGCGGTGGGTATCGCCGATGGCGACGTCGAAGGCGCTGTGAACGGTCGGAGGGCGCCTCGGAACACCCCATCGATGACCGTTCCGCGCACTTGTACATCCGATTCGCGCACACGTCTTCAGGGAATCGTCGCCGACCCATGGTCGGCTGTGATGATTTCCATGTTGGAGGACGCGCGAACTGGGCGTGGTGAACGCCTTTCGAGAACGAGCGATGCCGATGGGAGCCGAGTCAATGGATGTGCAGCCACCCACTGAGCAGAGATCAGCATCGTCGAGAGCCACAACGAGTGGGATCGTGATGGAGCAGTCACCAACTGGGAGGCGCAAAATTCCGCAGCGTGTGCAGATTTCGAGGGTCCAGCTGGCGTCCAGCTTGGATAGCAGGCTCTATGACGACCATCTCAGCGAACGTGACATCGCCACCGGCTGTGCCCGGGCTCGTCATTGGGGGCTGGCCAGCGTCATCGTCCGACCCGCAAACCTGCGTCTCGCGGCCGCCGAGCTGAGCGGCTCCACGGTCGGGTGCACGACCGTCGTGGGTTGGAACGCTGACGACTCCGAGCCCATGCTCCCCATGGAGACGCTGGAGGAGGCGCACAGGCTCGTCGCTGCCGGTGCCACAGAGCTGGGGTTGGTCGCCACCGCGGGTCGAATCCGCCGGAACGGCGGTGCGCCGTTCACGGAGACACTCACGGGACTCGTCGACGCCATGAGACCCCTGGGCATTCGCGTTCGTCTCGTCACGGACCCCGAGTCGCTGACATCCTCCGAACTGCGGGACGCATGTCACCTGGCCGCAGAGACATACGTGTGGATGGCGCAGGGTGGATCCTGGCGGGGTCGACGAGCTGACTTGGCCGAGATACAGCTGATGAGGGCGAGCCTGCCCATGGATGTGCTGCTCAAATGGACTGATCCTGTACGGCGACTGGAGACCCTGCTGCTGTGCATCGCCTTGGGCATCGACCGCTTCAACGGCGATGTCGAAGACCTCATGCAGGCAGCCACCCGCGCGGAATGGCTAGGGCCACTGACCATCCCGCAAGCCGGGGTGGACTTCTGAGCCGCCACCGGCAACGCGGCAAGCCCGCCTCTACGGGCGGAGGTCGGAAGGAGGCGTTAATGACGCCGCGTCACCCGCAGGCGTGAGGGGGAGTCTTATCCCGGGACCTTGTCGGCGAGGATGTCGATCTTCTCGATCTGCGGCTCGGAGAAGAGGACGCCTGTGTTCGGTCCGAGCGCCTGGCCCACACCACCGGCGAGGTGCGCATCTCGAGCGGCGTCATCGGGAAACACGTCGTACACCCCGAACGTCGTCGGCCCGAACTGGATGGCGAACCAAGCGACGGTACCCGGCTCCTCCATCACGATCGAACGCGCCCCGGTCAGGAACTCCGCGAGCTCAGTTTCCTTCCCCGGCAGGGCCTCAAGACGCACGAGAAGAGCTTTGGTCAGCATGAGTCTGACTCCTTCGCTTGCGCGATCGCCAGGCTGCGGCCGCTTTCAGCAACGTAGCACCGGCACCACGTCCGGGACAGGTAGCCACGTCCCAGGCGCCGGCACATGTGCTTCATTCATCAGGGGCCGTCCCAACTGGAGGAGAGACGCACGTCCTCATCACGCCACCGACAGGTAGACCTTTGCGCAGTGAGCGGACGTTCCTGCCCTAGGTTCGGCGTATGGAACTTCGTTCGGCTGAGGAGTTGGCCAGCGTTGATGAGCCCGCTTGGCCAGCCATCGAATCGCTGGTCAGACAGTCCAGCCCGCTGGCACGGATACTGCCGGTGGACCGTGTGACCGGTGAAGCGAGTCTTCATGGTCTACAGGTCACCGCAGCGTCCGCGCTGGGAGCGCTGGCACTGAACTGCGGTGGACTACTTGTAGACGGCGGTTGGCTGCGCATCCTTGGTGGCGGATATCTGGGGCTACCAAGCATTGCAGCCGCGAACGGCTTACACGGACCTACAACGGCGCAGCCCCCCTCCCGTATCTGATCGTGGCCTTCGACGTGCTCGGCGGCCGATTTGCTATCGACGGAGGCGGCCTCGGAATCAGCCTGGGCAAGGTCTGTTATTGGGCTCCTGACGCACTCAGATGGGAGAGCACGGACCTCGGTCATGGCGCGTTCGTCCGGGCTTTCGTCACAGGCGTGACGACGAAGTTCTACGAGGATTTCCGGTGGCCCGGATGGGCCGAGGAAGTGGCGGCACTTGCGTTGGATCAAGGGCTGAGCTTGTGGCCGCCGCCGTTCTCCGCTGAGGGGAGAGACATGGCAGCCGTGAGCCGGCGGCCTGTTCCCCTGTCCGAGCTCCATTCCTTCTACGACGAGGCGGCTCGTCAGCCGTGAAGGCTCGTCAGCCGTGAAGGCGGGCGGCAGCAGGACTGCACATCGGCATCGACGCGCGGACAGCGGCATGAGCGGATGTTCCGTTGGCAGCGGTTGCGTGGCGCAGCGCCAACATGGAGCCTGCTCCCATGGACGACGCGGACGAGATCTGGAACAGGGCGACGCGTGGCGGAGGAAATGCACCGCGAGAGGGCGACATCGCCTTGGCGGCTTCTCTGGCTTTCCACGGGTTGGCCATGAACGGCGGAGTGCTGCACGCGTTCGAGGTGCTGTCGGAGGAAGAGTTGAGCCGCGCACGCAACGGCTTCGTGTGGCTCGCTCTGCCTGAGGTGGCTCGTTTCATGGAGGATACGGCGCAGCAGATCGGTGACACCGACATGGAGGACGAAGACGCCGCCGACGCGCTGGAAGAGAGCGCTGACGACTCATACGAACATGCGCTTCCCTCTGACCAAGCGCTCGAGGACGCATTCCGGCGGCAGCTTGCTGAGCGGCCCGAGGCGTTCCACCCCGCCTAATCCGCCCTGTCCGCGGCAGATCCGTGCGACTGCAGTGCTAGTCCTGCCACCACGCGACGTCTGGGTTGAGTCGTCTCGCGACTTCGGAGAAGACCGAGTCGTCCATTTCCAGGTAGCCGTCTTCGTCGATGAAGTACACGCGCTCCAGGTAGGCGGCGGCCACGGTGTTGAGAAGGCGTGAGACAGATGCGAACTCGACTGGATGCTCTGATTCCTCGATCCGAAAGTGGATCACCTCGCCCCGGGTGTTTGGTTCTTCGGAACACGTGACGGCCAAGAAGTCCCCGCCGCCGTTGGCGAAGACCGGTAGCCAATCCGGGTTCCACCGACGGTCGTCTCGGAAGGCGTCGTAGTTGGTCAGCGCCTCCTTCAGAGAGGCGAAGTAGAAGCCCGGGAACAGGTGCATGTCATCCAGCGTCGTTCCCTCGAGCGCGTCGGTCCCGTCGTGCCATCCATACAGTTCAACGAGCTCGTCGGATGGGACCAGCCCTCGTTCACCAAGGTCAGTGCGAGTCTGCTCGGGTGGGAGGCCGGGCCTGAGGAGGCCAGCAGTGAAGGTCCGCCCGAGACTGTGCATGCCCGTCTCTATTGCCTCAAGAGCCTGATTTATGGGGAGCGGCATGACCGCAACGTACCCGTACATAGCGCCGGAAATGACTCATCGAACGCACACTCATCGGCACGGCCGCGCGGATCGCGGCATGAACGCACGATCGCTACTCGAAGGGGACCGTTTCGCCACCGACGAAAGCCAAGACCCAAACTTTCCGTCAAGTAACTGCTGTAGGACCTGCTCCAGTCGACTCCATCTTCACGACGTCCGCCCATGGGCAAGGCCACGCGGATCGCGGCATGAGCGGACGTTCGCCGCTCGATCTCCACCCTCCTGTCCTTAGTCGGGCGTGCCGCCCCGCTAGGCGTTCATTGGCGCTGACGTTCGCCCCCACTGATCCAAGCGGGCACCAGCGCGCTTGGGTACGGGGGGCCGGCGCAGACATGAGCTTGCACCCCCAAAGGGGCGAGCTCCTCAACGAAGACTTTGACGATTCCGTCGATCATCGCCCTGGCAGCTCCAGTGCCGTCGGTATCGAGCCACAGAACGACGCCCCCATCATGGACCGCTGGGCCCAGGACCCATTCGACCGGGCCCTCATCGTCCGCGTCCTCTCGACCGTCAGGCATGACGTGATGTAGCCGACGTGCGACCTGACGCAGAGCGAAGCCAATCGCCTCAGGGACGTCGGCGTCTTCGTGAACCTCCTTCTCCAGACGCACTACGAAGGAAGGTTCACCGATCGTCATCAGGAGCTCGTCCGATGGCTCGGGCAGTTGCCCAGAAGGGATGTCTCGTATCTCACCATCGGAGGTCCGAACCGTTTTGAGATACAGACCATCGAATATCCGCTCAGCAACCGATATCTCTACAGCCATAGTTCCCCTCAAGTGGCTTTCAGGCCCGACCGGTGGGAAGACTACGGGCCGGCCGCGCCCGAGGCGGTAGAAACGGCCCATTGCCAGATGCTCGGCACCACCGCACGCCTTTCGGTGAGACCGCGCGGATCGCGGCACGAGCGTGCACTGTCGGGCAGACTCGTGCGGTGGGCAACCGGTATTTCAGACGGCGCTGGGACGAGAGCCGCGGCGATCAGTACGACACGTGGGGTGCAGCCACGTACTACTTCGAAGTCGGCGAGGACGGATGGCCCCTACGGCAGATCGAGGTCTACGACGCCGGCCCTGTCCTGCGCTACGGCCCCGACCGCCAGGAAGACCAGTTCGGGCAGTTGGGCAGGGTGCAGCTCGATGAGTCTGAAGACTGGTCGTCCTGGGCGACTTCCCAGGACGTGTTCGACGAAGTGTGGAGCGATCGCCGGTAAGCGGGCATGAGCGGGCGTCTGCGGCCCTCAGGCTGACTTCATGAATCCATGCCGTGGTCATGTGGGAACGCGCGCCGAGGAATAGCCGCCCTGCTACGTGGGTCGATCGAGTGCACCCTCGGCGAGGAACCTGACCTTGGCGGCGAACTCGACGAGGGCCTCCTGCATCATCGACACGGAACTGTTTGAGAGATGTTGGGAGCGACCGGAGTGGCACACAATCGCCACGCGATAGGAGCACCCCTCCGGCACCTCCGTGAGGGTGTGGCGCTCGAGCACGTCGACCACGTCCACGCTGGGGATGGTGATGTGGCGAGTCGACTCGTGAGGGGGCTCCTCTGCCACGACCGTGGAGGGGAAGACGCTGAGCTGGCCGTGGTCGGTCATCCGGAACATAAGGCTGCTGGCTCCGCCGGCCCCGGGTGAAGGTCCGGCGAGCGAGACCTCCTTGGTGGAGTCCGGGTCGGCGACATGGGTCTGCGCGGTCGGTGCCTCGATCTGGTCCCACACAGCTTGGCACGAGGCGCGGATGAGCACCTCAGCCCATACCTCTTTCACCGGACCCTCCGGAATCGTGGGCGTAGGCCATGCCTCCGTGCGCTTCTCGAGCCGCTGGAGAAGCCTCAGTACCAAACCCACGACGCCACTATCGCGGATCGCCGCCGACCCCGCTGGGCATTCCGGGGTAACGGTGGGACCTTGCCGTCGAGTCCGTGGGAGAGGGATGCTTTGTCCCCTTGGAGGTGGCCTGGTGCCGTGGCAAGACCTCACTGGCAGCGACCTGATGCAAGAATGAGCAAGGGCAAAAAGCCATGGCACGATGAGCGGACCTACCCTCGGCACGAGCGGATCGCGGCATGAGCGGGCGTGCCAGCTAGGGAGAAAGCGAGAATCAGTGCCTACCCCGTAGGTGCTGCATTCGTTCGAGCAGAGTCACCTCACGTTGTCTTGGCGCTGCCGTGACGGCGGGGCGGGGATCGCTCGTGTCACGCCCCCTCGGCGTCGGGATTCCCGCTCTCCTCCCGTGCGGCAAGCTGTGCCGCATCACGCTCGTTGAGGGCGACGAGTCCACCGCCGATGGCGGCGACCACCCCCGCGGCTCCCACCGCCCAGGGCAGCATGTTCTCCCCCCTGCCAAGCACGAAGGCGCCGACGACCAACGCAAGGCCCCAGAGGGTCGTGTTCTGAGCACGCGTCATGGAACTGGAGTGTGGCACCAAGCGCAGACGCGCCGGGGCGGATCATGCGAATGTTGTCCCGCACACCACCCGGAGACGGCAGGCTCGCTCTTTCACTCACTGCGGCATGAGCGCGAGCATCTCGGTGCCCCTGTTCGGCCGGCGCCTGATGCGCTGACGATGTGGAACACGGCCAGGAGGATACCGCCCCTTTTCGCGGTCGCGCGGCGCCATCTGCGGCGGTTGCGGACGCCTGGACCCCACGTCCGCGGCCACGCTTCCCGCGCTGGCAGGTGTTTGGGGTCGTCATGCCGTCAACAGAGCCAGCCTGGTTTGAGAGCCCACCGAGGACCGAGTCTTCCGAGGCGAAGGCTCCTTGGAGAGCGGAGCGTCTTCAGCCGATCTTCTTCCAGGGTTTGAGGGAGTAGTTGTTGAGTTCCGGCAGGTCCTTGTTGTAGCCGCTCGCGGACCAGACGTTCTTCAGGACGAGGTCGTTTCCTTCAAGGCTCCAGTCCAGGCGGTACGGAGGCAGCTGCCTGTTCGTCGGGTTGCAGCGATCGCAGTGATTGACCGCGAAGGTGCTCGCCTGGTCGTAGACGAGCCACAGGGTCGAGGCGTCACCAGCGGTCGTGCCCACCTCGACCACCATCCCGCTGTTGGCTCCCAGGTCGGCGCTGTTCCCGCACTGCTCGCTGTCCTTCTCCACCCGCGCACAGTGCAACTGGTACCGACCCTGACCCAGTGTCAGGGTCCACGTGCCTGCCGACTGGCCGTCGAAGGCACCGACATCGACGAGCTCCTGCGCGGTGATCCGCACGCGGTACGTTCCGGGAGGGATCGGTGCCTGCGTCGTCGGCGGCTCCTGTCCCTTCGCGCTCGTCGCCGACGCTTGCGCTTGAGCCGAGGTCGGGGCTGTGGTGGCCGCGGCGCCCGCCACCGGACTGCTGACCCCGCAGGCTGAGAGGGTGACGCCGGCGACGAGGGCGACTGCGGCGGCACAGTGGTGCAGCGGTCTCATGGTGACGCCCTTCACTCCTGGTGGGTTGCTGGTCCCTTTCGACGGTACGAGCCGGAGCGCCCTCCTGGCACCGTGCTACCCCCGGTGACTTTGGGTCGGCCTGGCCTGAGCAGCGCCAGCACGGCGAGCACCCGCCGGTTCACATTCGGGTCAGGCTCGAGATCGAGCTTGCGGAACACCTGCGCGCACAGCGCCTCCACCGTGCGCTCTCGAACGCCGAGCTCGGCTGCGATTCCTGCATTGGATCGCCCTTGAGCAATTCCCGCGAGCACGTCCCGCTCTCGGGGGGTCAGACCCGCCAGCGGGGAGTCAGCCCGCTTGCGCATCAACCGCTCGACGATGCCGGGATCCACGACGCACTCGCCCGCAGCCACGCGGGTCAAGGCGTCGCTGAGCACTCCCGGATCCGCGACGCGCTCCTTGAGCAGGTACCCGAGACCAGAGGGCTTGTCCGCCAGCAGCCGGTCTGCGTACGCAGGCTGCAGGTACTCGCTCAGGACAAGGGCCGCTACGTCTGGGTGTTCCTTGCGGATCCGTTGTGCGGCAACGATGCCCTCGTCCTTGTGCGTGGGCGGCATCCGGATGTCCACGATCGCGACGTCGGGAAGCTGGGTCGCGACGAGCTGCAAGAGGGCGGCAGGGTCTCCCGCCTCGCCGACCACGTCCACGCCCAGGTTCGCCAGCATCTGTGCCAGGCCGACCCGCACGATGAGCACGTCGTCAGCGATCACGACTCGCATGGCCACTGCGCCTTCATCGTCGCGCCCTCCTCTTGCACGCGACCCCCGGTCGCGGCGACACGGTCGAGCACCATCTGCTCCGGGAGGCCGGGACTCGGATCGCAGATCACCGAGAACCGCCGGTCCCGGACCTCGAGCCGGACGGTGAACGGCTGGCGCGTCGTACGCACCGCGCCTGCGACCACGTCGTAGGCCGCACGCTCCACCGAAGCATCCAGGGGTGGGAGGTCGGCCCCGACCAGTTGGGTGTCCGTCCCGACGACCAGGTCCTCGAGGGCAGCCTGCAGACCGTCGGTGACGAGGACGGACAGGAGGGCGCCGTGAGAGATGTTGCGCAGGGCCGCCGCCGCTTCGCCGACCTTGCGCTCCGCCCCAGCCACGCCCGGGTCCTCCCTGGAGGCCAGCAGCAGCCTCGCCCCGACCAGTTGCTGTTGGATGCCGTCGTGCAGGTCGCGCTCCACCCTTCGGCGCTCCGCGTCGGCCGCCGCGACGATGCGTTGCTGTGAGGCCCGCAGGTCGGCCAGCCGCGCTCGAGCAACCACTGTGAGGCGTGCGGAGTCCAACAAAAACCTGTCGACCGGGGACAGCGAGTCCTCCGCGCGCCACGAACGCGGGACACTCACTGCCGCGTGTCCGTCCGGTCCAGGCAGTCGGAGCCCGGCCGTGGGCGGGAGGACCCGCCGACCGTCGACGGCGACCCAGCGGCTCGCCCCCGGAACCGCGAAGGCCACACCGGGGAAGTCCTCGCGTGCCGACAGCGCCTGGACCAGGTCGTGCACGGCCCGCCGGGCCAACATCCGGCGGACGATCGTTGCACCGAGACAGACGGCCAGTACGACGACAGCAGCCGTGCGAAGCCGGTCTTCAGCGATGGTCGACTCGAGCGTCGGCCAACGCCACCAGGAGCTGCTGTCCGCGGCCACCGCCGCAAGGGTGGTGAGCCCGAGGAGCAGCACCCACGGTGAGAAGGGCCCGACCAGGATGGCGAGCAGGACCAGCCACTCGAGGCCGACCGCGATGCCGAGAGCCGTCTTGGCGCCCCACAGTCCAGCCAACGGAGCCCACGTCTCGACGCAGACCGAACCGCACCCGGGCTGCGAAAAGGGTTGATAGGCCAGGACGTGCACGAGCAGGGCCGCTGCGCCGAGGACCATCACACCGCGGCGCAGCCGCCCAAGAGCCAGGGCAGAACCCAGCACGACCAACACCCCTGCCGCAGATGCAAGAGCAACCACCTCCGCAGGAGCCCATGTCTGGAAACGGAGCGCCCACAGCGTCCAGCCGATCACGACGAGGGACAGCGCCTGCCCCTCGCGCAGAGAGAGTCCCAGCCAGCAGCAGGCGAGCAGCGCCAGGGCGAGTCCGCAGCCAAGGGCCGTATCGAGGACGGGCGTAGGGCCGACGGTGCCGAAGGGGTCGACCCCAGCGAGCGTGGCCACCACCGGGAGGGTCGAGAAGGTGGCCATAGCGGGCAGGAGCAGAGTCCTCACACCGAGGAGGTTACGGCCTGGCTCACGCGCAGTCCGACGGTTACGCCTTGCCCGTGCTACCTCAGTGGTGCCCCGAACGGCGCCTCTCGTAGCGTGAGGCATTCTCAACGGAGCAGGAGGCCAGCATGCGTCGTGTGCCAGTCCTCGCCCTCGCACTCGCGCTGGCCATGGGTCTTGTCACCGGATGCACCGAACGGGACAGTGCTGACAAGACCGGGGTCAAGACCAAGGTCCTGCGGGTCGTGAACTTCGATGCGCTCAACCCGAACCATCAGAGCCCAGCCGCGCAGGTCTTCCTGACGCAGGTGGTCGCGCTGTCCGGCGGCCAGCTGAAGGTCGCGGTCGAATCCCATTTCGAAAGCGGGAAGCCGGCGGCTGAAACTGACGAGATCACCGCCCTGGCGGACGGCAGGTACGACCTCGCGTGGCCCAGCACCCGCGCCTTCGGCGCGGCAGGCATCACATCGCTGCAGGCCCTGGAGACGCCCTTCCTCATCACATCCGTCAGCGCGCAGCGTGCCCTGGTCACCAGCCCGGTCGCCGACGAGCTGCTGGCGACGCTGCGCGCCCATGGCCTGGTAGGGCTCGGCCTGGCCGTCGGCCCGCTACGGCGGCCCATGGCCTCGAGGCCGTTGGTCACGCTGGCGGACTGGAAGGGGGTGCGTTTCCGCACGACCAACTCCCGGGTCCAAGCCGATGCCGTCAAGGCGCTGGGCGCGACACCGGTGAGCGCCAGCTACAGCTTCCCCGAGCTCGTCAACGCCGGAAAGCTGGACGGGGTGGAGATCGACATCGCTCAGTACGACGAGAACGACCTGGGGGACCTGCTGCCCGACACCACGAGAAACGTTGCGCTGTGGGCGAAGATGTTTGTGTTCACCATGAACGCGTCGACGTACGACCGGCTCACCCCGCAACAGCAACAGTGGGTCAGGCAGGCCGCGCAGGCCGCGGTGCAGGCCTCGGTCGACTACCAGTACGACGAGGCCACTCCGGCGCTCAACATGTGTCGAGCGGGAGTGCGGTTCCACGATGCCTCGGTACGGCAGCTCGCTGACCTCAGGGCCGCGGTCAGGCCGGTGGTGGACACCATCGCAGCCGATCCGGTCAGCGGCCCCCTCCTTCGCAAGGTCGAGTCAGTTCTCGCCGCCGACACCGGCGCGGACGTCCCCGACGTCCCGGCGACGTGCCTTCGATGACACCCGGACCGTCATCGTCGTGCCTCGCCCGGGTGGGCTGACGATCTCCAGAGTCCCCCCAATGGCGTCGACCCGGTCGACCAGCCCAGACAGTCCCGACCCGCCCGCGTCGGCACCGCCGTTGCCATTGTCGCTGGCCGTGTACTCGAGGTAGTCGCCCCTGACCTCCAGACGGAACCGCAACCGAGACGCCCCCGAATGCTTGATGGCGTTGGTGAGCGCCTCGCAGCTCACGAAGAACAGAGCCGCCTCCACGTCTGACGGCACGGTGTCGGCGATGTCCACCTCGAGCGCTATCGGCGCTACGGCGGCCAGTCGCTGCAGGGCGCCCCTCAAGCCGACCTCGTGCAAGTCTCCCGGGGGGAGGCCAGCGACCACCTGCTCTATCTCGGCTCTCGTCGCCCGCAGCGCTGCGCTGACCTCGGGGGCCTGCTCCTGCAGCTCCGACATCGCCGCATCGAGCACGTTCCCCACGCGCTGTTCGAGCTCCTGTGCCACTCGGGCCCGTTCATCATCGACCGCCGACACCAGCCTTCTGCGCGCGGACTCGAGCGCGTCAACCTGCGCCAGGTCCTCGCGACGCAGCTGTTCGTGCCGGACGACAATGCGGACCGCCTGGGCAACCGAGTCCGCCACGTCCGGGTCGGACAGCACCGCGGAGCGGGAAAGGACCCGGCCCTCAGGGGTCAGGCGCAGCGCGGGATCGCGCACCGTAGCTGCAAGGAGACCTTCCAGACCCTCGACGCCCACCGACCCGGTGAGCGCCCTGCTCCCGAACCCTCGGCGCTGCCGTGTCACCACCCGGGACGCGGGCACATAGCCGACGGCGCACGCGACGAGGGCGCCCTCGTACAGCAAGGGCACGGCCGGCCGGCTGCTCGTCGCCAGCCAGTGCGCATGGAGCAGCACGCCCGCCAGGCCTGCGGCAGCCAAGACCGAGAAGCCGCGCTCGTGGAGCACCTCCTGAAGATCCACCACGAGGAACATCACCGCAAAGGCCGCGAACGTCAGGCCGGTGACCAGCGCCTCCGGCGCCACGACGGCCACACCGACTCCCGCGACCAGCGACAGCGACGCCAGCCACGGCCGGGCCCGCGGAAAGACAGCCAGAGCCACGAGGAGAACTCCTTGGTGCAACCCGACGAACCAACCTGACACCGACCCGGCCAGCCAGGCCGGCCCGACCGACGAGAACGCCAGTCGGGGAACGGCTGCCCCGCGAGCCAACGCACCGGCGAGCGGGAACACCAGTCCGACCCCGAGGTCGCAGATGCTCAACCAGCCGCTCGCCAACACCTCTTCGTCGCGGCGCCACGCCAGGACCGCAAACACTGCGGTGAGCACCGCGAGCAGGACCGCCGCTGCCCGGGGGGCCAGCCGCCTTGGCGCCCGTCCTCGATCCCACACACCGGCATCGTGTCACCGCAGGCCACTACACGTCGACCACGCCTGGGAGGTGCTGCTCGGGTCGACGCCGGCGCGTTCGGGTGCTCGAATGCACACATGGATGCGGCGGACTTGGCGCGACAGTATGCGCTTGGCGGCTCAGCGAAGCTGTCGGATGGACCCGTCGCACGGGGCAAGCAGGGTGTTGTCTGGCGGCTGGACACGACCGACGGCAGCTGGGCGGTCAAGGTGCCCTTGTGGCCTTCGTCGGAGGAGGAGGTGCGTTCGTCGACCGCATTCCACGAGGCGGCCCACGCCGCGGGGGTGCCGACGCCTCAGGTGCGCCGCACCACATGGGGATCCGTGTTCGCCTCCGTCGACGGCGCCCAGGCGCGCGTGTACGAGTGGGTGGATCTGTGCCCCGCCGACCCGGCTCTTGATCCCGCTCGGGTCGGCGCTGTGGTCGCCGCGATCCACCGTGTCCCCTTCGTTGACACGGACGTGCGTCACCTGGACGCCTGGTACTGCAAACCCGTCGGTGCTGATCGCTGGGACCGCTTGGTGGAGCGACTCGTAGGGGCACGGGCGCCGTTTGGCCGCCGATTGGCCGAGCTTCGTGATGAGCTGGTGGCGCTGGAGTCCTGGATGGAGCCACCGCAGGTGCTGACTACCTGCCACCGCGACCTGTGGGCCGACAACCTCCTTGGAACGACTGAGGGCGGAGTGTGCGTGATCGACTGGGAGGACAGTGGGCCAGCCGATCCAAGCCAGGAACTCGGTTGTGTGCTCTTCGAGTTCGCCCGCACCGACCCTGGTCGTGCCCGTGACCTGGTCACCGCCTACCGGCAGGTGGGTGGGCCGGGGTCGGTGACTCGCCGCGGGCACTTCTCGATGCTGATCGCCCAGCTCGGACACATCACCGAGCTGGCCGCCACCGACTGGCTGCACCCCAACCCGCGCTCCCCGGACCGTGCCGACTCCGCCGCATGGATCAGCGAAGTCCTGGACGAGCCGCACACGCGCGAGCTGCTCCAGTCCCTCCTGCGTACGGTGTGAGAGGTACCGGGGACCACCACGGCTCCGGCCACGCAATCGCCGCAGCCGCGCCGCCGTAGGCGACCGTCTGGTGGGCCAGACGCGTTGATGACGGTACGGCGCAACCTCGTGCGGTCAGAGGACAGCAACGACGGATGACGGCGCGTGGCGGCCTCGCGGACGCAGCCCCCTTGGCCGCCCAGGAGGGACACAACATGCCCGGGATCGACGACCCTTGTCGGCAAGTCATGAGCCCCTCGACGGACGCCACCCGCACGTCCGCACATCGGCATGTGCGGACGTTCGCTTCGTCCCGATAGGCGGCGGTCTAGGCAACGGTGAAACCAGCACTCCGCCAGCACCCCGCCGACTGGTCCGGAGCCACCCGCTCACAGTCGGGGGACGTAGCGCTTGCCCTGGAGGGCGTCGTAGACCAACCCGGCGCTGCGTCGAGCCGCCAGCAGCCGAACCCCCTCGGCCTCGAGGTCGGCGAGCACCTGGGTCAGGCCTTCGCTCGTGAGGTGGTCGCCGAGCTCGACGCGCACCTCGCGGTAGGCCTGTCGCATCGCGACCAACTGGGCGTCGATGTGGCGGGTGGCGACCCAGGCAAGGGCGACCGGCTGTCGCCGCCAGCCTGCGTAGGAGCGGTAGTCCGACGGGCAGTGGTCGAGCAGCCAGGAGACGGCAGGCACCTGCCAGCCCGGGCTCTCCGGCGGCGGCACGAGCGGCGGCCAGCCGGGCGGGACCGCGCCAAGGACCTCAGCCCGGCGGGCGCGGCTCGCCACGACCAGCTCCGGGCAGCGTGACGGACGACCGGGGCTCGGGGTCGTCACGTTCGAACATGTGTTCGATTCTAGGCCATGGCGAGAGATGCGGGAACCCACCACGAAATCCGTGGCGCGGCGGCCACGGATTGCCCCGTCCTGTCCGGGACCACCGACCATTCGTGGCCCCAAAGCCACGAATGGCGGCAGCGAGGGTGCGGCAGGGAGATGCCCGAGACGGCGAGCGGAAAACAGCGGGGCCAGAGCCCTCCGTCAGCGCAAGGTGGCGTCGAGCCGAGCCAGCCGCGCGGCATACAGGGAGCTCGCGAGGCCGCCCGCGGGCAGCACGGCGAGCAGCGCCTGGAGCGCAACGACGTCGTCGGCGCCCCCACCGTCCACCCACCGGGCCAGGAGCCCGGCATCCCCCGACCTCAGCACGGCGCCCCGCAGCGTCTCGTGCAGCTCGGCCCGCAGCAGCGCCACCTCGAGCGAGCCCGAACCCGGACGCAGCGGTCCGGCGTACCGCTCCAGGGCCCGAGCCAGGTCGCCCGCGGCCAGCGCACGCCGCACGCTCCACACGTCGACCGACACCCCGTCGCCACCGAGCCGGTAGGGGGCGGAGTCCAGGCGCGGACCGAGCACCTCTCGCAACCGGTGCACCTCCGCGCGGACCGAGGAGGGCACGCCGCGGTCGCCGTACAGCGCGCCGGCGAGCTCGTCGGCGCTCCAGCCGCGCTCTCGGGAGGTGAGCAGGGCGAGGATGTCGGCGCGACGTGGAGTGAGGTCGTGGACGGCGCCGCCGACCCGGACGGTGGGCCGCGGCCCGAGCAGGTTCACCCCGATCTGGGCGACGGCGCGTAACGCCGGCTGGGCCTGCGCGCGACGGCGCAGCGCGTCCCCGCGCATCAGCTCCTCGATGAGCCGGGCCGCGGTGCGGACCAGGGCGCCTGCGGCCACGGGTTCGAGCCCGACCGGTGCCGACACGTCGAGGACGGCCACCATGTCACCGGTGCCGGGATCGGTGATCGGCGCGGCGGAGCACAGCCACCCGTGGTGGGAGTGCACGAGGTGCTGGCCCCCGACGAGGTCCACCGCCGCGCCGCTGACGAGGCACTGGCTGATGGCGTTGGTGCCGATCCCGCCCTCCGACCAGTTCGCACCCTCGACGAACTCGATCGACTCAGCCACCCGCAGTGCCGCCGTCGACCCGATCCGCCAGAGCACCTCCCCCGAGACGTCGGTGACGACCACGAGGTGGTCGTCGCTGATCGAGGAGTCGCCGAGCAGGCCCGTCACGACAGGGATGTATGGCGCGAGCGGGTGCTCCACGCGCAACCGCACCGTGTCGTCGACCTCGCGGAACCGGCGTGGCCGTTGGCGTTCGGGGTCGATGCCCTGGGCGACCGCCCGGCGCCACGACGCAGCGATCTGGTCACTGACGCGCGCGTCGTCCTCCCCCGCGAGGACGCGTTCGTGCGCCTCACGGAGCCCCGCGACACTGCGTCGGCCCATGGCTGCACTCTCGCACGCGCGAGCCCCGAGCGGGACCCCCCAAGCAGGGAGCGGCAACGGGTGCGCCGGCGGCACGAGAGCCGGTGCAACGCCCGTGCAACGTCCCCGGTCGTGGACTGGTCCTCCCGGATGCGAAGGAGCAACCATGGACACCTCCCCCAGCGACGCCGCCGAGGCGTGGCTCACCTCGTTCGACAAGGCCCTGCAGGCCCGCGACGTGCCGGCGGTGACCGCGCTCTTCGCGGACGAGTGCTACTGGCGCGACCTCGTCGCCTTCACCTGGAACATCAGGACGATGGAGGGCCGCGACCAGATCGCCGAGATGCTCGAGGCGACCCTGGGCCGCGTGCAGCCCAAGGGGTGGGCCCTGGCCGAGCCGGCCACCGAGGCCGACGGGACCGTGGAGGCGTGGATCGACTTCGAGACCGCCGATGCCCGCGGCCACGGCCACCTGCGCCTCGTGGACGGCAAGGCCTTCACGCTGCTGACGACGATGACCGAGCTCAAGGGGTTCGAGGAGCCGGGCGGCCCGCGTCGAGTCAAGGGGGTCGAGCACGAGATCCACCAGGGCCGGCAGAGCTGGCTGGAGAAGAAGACGGCCGACGACGCCGCCCTCGGCGACACCGAGCAGCCCTACGTCGTCATCGTCGGCGGCGGGCAGGGTGGGATCGGGCTCGGCGCACGCCTGAAGCGGCACGGCATACCGACCGTGATCCTGGAGAAGAACGACCGGGCGGGCGACTCGTGGCGCAAGCGCTACAAGTCGCTGCACCTGCACGACCCGGTCTGGTACGACCACCTGCCCTACCTCAAGTTCCCCGACCACTGGCCCGTGTTCGCGGCCAAGGACAAGATCGGCGACTGGCTCGAGCACTACACCGCGCTCATGGAGCTCAACTACTGGACCAGGTCGGAATGCCTTGGGGCGCAATGGGATGAGGAAGCCCAGGAGTGGGAGGTCAAGGTCAACCGCGACGGCAAGGACGTCACGCTGCGGCCGAAGCACCTCGTCATCGCGCTCGGCGTCAGCGGCTACCCGTTCATCCCGTCCTTCCCCGGCGCCGACACGTTCCGGGGCGAGCAGCACCACTCCTCCCAGCACCCCGGTGGCGATGCGTATGCCGGCAAGGACGTCGTCGTCATCGGGTCCAACAACAGCGCGCACGACATCTGCGCCTCGCTGTGGGAGGTTGGCGCACGGCCCACGATGGTGCAGCGGTCGAGCACCCACATCGTGCGCAGCGAGTCGCTCATGGACCTCGCCCTCGGCGACCTCTACTCCGAGCGCGCGCTCGCCAGCGGCGTCACGACGGAGAAGGCCGACCTGGTCTTCGCCTCGCTCCCCTACCGGATCATGCCGGGGGTGCTGAAGCCCGCGTACGACGAGATGCAGGTGCGCGACAAGGACTACTACGACGCCTTGCGCGAGGCCGGGTTCGACCTCGACTTCGGCGTCGACGGCTCCGGGCTGTTCATGAAGTACCTGCGCCGCGGCTCCGGTTACTACATCGACGTCGGCGCCTCCCAGCTCGTCATCGACGGTCGGATCCCGGTCGTCAACGGACAGGTCGACCACCTCACCGAGAGCTCGGTCGTCCTCACCGACGGCACCGAGCTGCCGGCGGACGTGGTCGTCTACGCCACGGGCTACCAGTCGATGAACGGCTGGCTCGAGACCCTCATCTCCCCCGAGGTCGCCGACCGCGTCGGCAAGGTCTGGGGCTTCGGCTCCGACACCCCGAAGGACCCCGGCCCCTGGGAGGGCGAGCTGCGCAACATGTGGAAGCCGACCAACGTCGAGCACCTCTGGATCCACGGCGGCAACCTGCACCAGTCACGCCACTACAGCCAGTTCCTCGCCCTCCAGCTACGGGCGCGGTACGAGGGGCTCGACACCCCCGTCTACGGGCTGCAGGAGTCGCACCACCCGCGCTGAGGCGCGAGAATCCTGGGCAACAGCAGGGCTGGCCACGGCGCGCGCGGCCAGCCCTGCTGCATACCGGTTCCACGACGGCCGCGTATGCCGCGGCGCCGGCTCCGCGGTCAGGCGAGGGGCTCGCCGGTGGCGGCGACCACGAACTCCCAGAAACGCTGCCGCTGCGAGGCCGTCTCCACACCGATCGGCGCGTAGTGGGTGGGACGGCGGCTGCGGTCGTGCCAGAAGCCGCCGGTGCCGATGGGGTCGTCGGTGGCGACCAGCCAGGTGACGGTGTCGGCGCCCTCGGCGGGCGAGCGCAGCAGCGGCCCCATGACCTTGTTGAAGCCGGGCAGCGACTCGGTGACACCGGGGGTGTCGGCCCAGCCCGGGTGCATGCTGTGGACGGACACCCGACCCCGCAGCCGGTCGGCCCACTGCTCGGTGATGACGAGCTGCATCCGCTTGGTGCGCGCATAGGCCGTGACGCCCGAGTAGTCGCCCTGCGTGTACTCGAGGTCGTCGACCGGCAGCTTCTGGCCGTAGGCGCCACCGGAGGACACGACGACGACGCGTCCACCGCGCAGGTTGTCGGCCAACAGGGCGGTCATCAGGTGCGGCCCCAGCACATGGGTGGCGAGGGTCAGCTCGTGGCCCTGCGCGGTGGTCCGGCGCTCGGGAGGGAGGACACCCGCGTTGTGCACCAACGCGTGCAGCTCCGGCACCCGCGCGGAGAAGTCTGCGCAGAACCCACGCACAGCATCGAGGTCGCTGAGGTCGCAGGGCGCGATCTCGACCCGGGCCGAGGGCTCGGCGGCGAGAAGCTCGGTGCGAGCCGACTCGAGACGTTCGGCCTTGCGCCCCAACAGGTGCACCGTCGCCCCCAGGGCGGCGATCTGTTGCGCGGCGGCAAGCCCGAGCCCGCCACTGGCCCCGGTCACGAGGACGTGCCGACCCGCGAGGCAGGCCGGCCGCGGGTCAGCCGGCCACCAGGACCGGCGCAGACGGGGACCGAGGCGGGTGTAACCGAGGACCAGGGACTTGTCCATCGCCCAGTCGAGGGCCCGGGCAGCAGCGTTGGTGGGCATGGCATCACGGTACGGGCGACCGGTGGAAGGCGACGAGCGGGGCACGTCCTGCGCGTACCCGTGCACGAGAGACGTCGTGCGAACCCGTCCGCGACCTTCACCCGGACATGGCAAGCAGCGCCCGTGCGGACGAGTCGCGCCCGAAACGACAGAAATCGCCCCTCCGCCCGCCGGTGACGGTCCATTCGTGCACGATCGGGCCCGAACGGCCGTACTGGCACAGGTGAGGGGACGACGCCGGAGGCCGAAGCGGTCAGGAACTGACCTCTTCCCTTCCTACGCTGGTGCCATGACCACGACACCAGAGCCCAGCACCCCGACATCCACCCCGAGCCGCGAGCGCGCCGACCTGATCGAGTCGCTGCGCCGACACCGCGACTTCCTGCGCTTCACCGTGCGCGGGATCGACGACGACCAGGCGCGGCAGCGCACGACCGTCAGCGAGCTGACGCTGGGCGGGCTCGTCAAGCACGTCGCTGACACCGAAGCCCAGTGGGCGACCTTCATGACCGAGGGCGCAGGGTCAGCCCCGGACATCGACTGGGAGTCGATCGACTTGACCAACCCGCCCGCCGAGGTCGCGGCCTACGCCGACTCGCACCGGCTCAAGGACGACGAGACGCTCGCAGGCCAGCTCGCGCGCTGGGACGAGATCGCCCGCCACACCGATGAGCTCGTCGAGACCCTGGACCTGGACACCGACCACGAGCTGCCCAAGGCGCCCTGGTTCGAGCCGGGCGCCCACTGGTCGGTCCGCCGGGCCGTGCTGCACATCATCGCCGAGACCTCGCAGCACGCCGGTCACGCCGACATCATCCGCGAGGCCCTCGACGGCCAGAAGACCATGGGCTGAGGGCGTTCGGCAGCGGCAGTGAGCGGCGCCCCCGACGCTGGCCATTCGTACCACCAGCAACCTGAATACCGTTGCGCCACAACGGTTTCACCTTGCCTGCAGCGCGGCGCACTGTCAGTGGTCGCCGCTAGGGTTTCGTCATGGCCATCACACCGCAGGAGCCTCACGGGCAGGACGGCGAGCACCCTGTCCGCCCCGTGCTTGGCGCCCTGGAGGTGGCGGTCGCTGCCATGGTCGACTCACAAACGACTCGAGTCTGGGCGATGTCGGAGCCCGAGCTGACCAGGGCCGTCCGAGCCCTCGGCGAGCTCTCCGCGCTGGTCGACGCCACGCTGGTGAGCGTGCTCGCGGAGGCCGGGTCGCGTGGCCTGGGCAGGGGCGAGGGCTGGGGTCCGGTGGACTGGGCCCGCTCGCTCGCGCCACTCCTCCCGCTTCGCACGGTCACCGACGCCCAGGCAGTCGCCCGGGCGGCCAGCGACCCTCGGCTGGCAGGAGTCCTCGAGGCTGCCACCGTCGGCTCGGTTCCCGCGAGAGGGCAACGCGACCCGATCGGGCAGGTGTTGCCGATCGGCAAGGCTGCCCAGCTGGTGCGCTTCCACCGGTCCGTGGCCGGGCTGGCGGACCCCCAACAGCTCGACGAGGCGCTCGACACGCTTCTCGATGGGGCCACCGGTCCCGGCGGCCTGAGCGAGCGCGACCTGGCCATCTGCGTGCGTCGCACCGCTGACCTGCTCCGCCCGGACCCAGCCGTCGAGCACGACGGTGACGTGGCGCGGGCCCACCGGTCGTTCACCAAGGCCCGCGGTCCTGTGGGTCTGTCCCGCTACACGTTGCTCCTCGACGACGACGGGGCTGCCGTCGTCGACGCCGCGGTGGAGGCGCCTGCACGGCCTCGCCGGGACGAGGACACCGGGGACCTCGACACCAGGACTCCCGCCGCCCGCCGTGCCGATGCCTTGGTGGACCTCGTGTCCCGCGCCGTGGAGGCACCCGACGGCCTGCCGCGGCAGGCCAAGACGACCGTGCTGGTCACGGTCCCGCTCGAGGTGCTGCAACGTCGGGCTCGCGGAGCTGGTCTCACCCTCACCGGTGATGTCCTGACCACCGACGCCGTGCGTCGGATGGCTTGCGACGCCGAGGTCGTCCCCGTCGTGCTCGCCAGCCGCGGCGAGGTGCTCGACCAGGGCACAGCAGCTCGGCTGTTCACGACGGCCCAGATCCGCCACCTGTGGCTGCGCGACCAGCACTGCACCTTCAACGGATGCAGCAAGCCGGCGCGATGGACCGACGCGCACCACCTGGTGCACTGGGCCGACGGCGGCCCCACCGACATCCACAACGCGGCCCTCCTCTGCCGGGCACACCACACCGTGGTCCACCGCGAGAGGCTGAGCGGCAGCGTGGTCGACGCCCGACAAGGGCCGACCGTGGTCTGGGACCTGGCGCTGGGTTCGTACGATCACCGCAGCGGGAGGCCGCATGACGGTGTCCTCCACCGGCCGCCCGGCCACGAACGAACCTGACCTCGCCCCGCACCCCGCCGCTGGCGGGGCCGCTGGAATGCGCCCACCGGGCCTCCTCAGAGTCTCGTGATCGACCCCACCCACGATCGAGGGGTATGCCGCGTGGTGACCACGCGGCATACCCCTCGACGGTGTTGCGGGAGAACGGGACTCAGCTGTTGACGAGCGACCTCAGGACGTACTGCAGGATGCCGCCGTTGCGGTAGTAGTCCGCCTCGCCGGGGGTGTCGATGCGGACGACCGCGTCGAACTCCACCGGGTCGCCGCCGTCCTTCTCAGCGCGAACCTTGACCGTCTTGGGCGTCGTGCCGTCGTTGAGCGCGGTGATGCCAGAGATCGCGAACGTCTCGGTGCCGTCGAGTCCCAAGGACTCGGCGTTCTGCCCGGCCGGGTACTGCAGCGGGATGACGCCCATGCCGATGAGGTTGGAGCGGTGGATCCGCTCGTAGGACTCGGCGATGACGGCCTTGACCCCGAGCAGGCGCGTGCCCTTGGCCGCCCAGTCACGCGACGAGCCCGAGCCGTACTCCTTGCCCGACAGGATGACCAGCGGGACACCGGCCTCCTGGTAGGCAGCGGACGCCTCGTAGATCGTCGTCTGGTCGCCGCCGGACAGGAAGTTGCGAGTGAAACCGCCCTCGACGCCGTCGAGCAGGAGGTTCTTCAGGCGGATGTTGGCGAACGTGCCACGGATCATGACCTCGTGGTTGCCGCGACGCGAGCCGTAGGAGTTGAAGTCCTTGCGGTCCACGCCGTGCTCGGCGAGGTACGTGCCCGCCGGGCTGTCGGCCTTGATCGAACCCGCCGGGCTGATGTGGTCGGTCGTGACCGAGTCACCCAGCTTGGCCAGCACGCGCGCTCCCGAGATGTCCTCGACCGGCGTGGTGTCCATGGACATGCCGTCGAAGTACGGGGGCTTGCGGACGTAGGTCGACTCGCCGTCCCAGTCGAAGGTCTTGCCCTCGGGGGTCGGCAGCGACTGCCAGCGCTCGTCACCGGCGAAGACGTCGGCGTAGTCGGACGTGAACATCTCCTGGTTGATCGAGGAGGCGATGGTGCGCTCGACGTCGTCCGGGGTCGGCCAGATGTCCTTGAGGAAGACCTCGTTGCCGGACGTGTCGGTGCCCAGCGGCTGGGTCTCGAAGTCGAAGTCCATCGTCCCGGCGAGCGCGTACGCGATGACCAGCGGCGGGGAGGCGAGGTAGTTCATCTTCACGTCGGGGTTGATGCGGCCCTCGAAGTTGCGGTTGCCCGACAGCACCGACACGACGGCGAGGTCGTTGTCGTTGATGGCCTTGGAGATCTCGTCGCTCAGCGGGCCGGAGTTGCCGATGCAGGTGGTGCAGCCGTAGCCGACGAGGTGGAACCCGAGCTTCTCGAGGTAGGGCCACATGCCGGCCTTCTCGAAGTAGTCGGTGACCACCTTGGAGCCGGGGGCCATCGAGGTCTTCACCCATGGAGCCACCGCGAGGCCGCGGTCGACGGCGTTCTTGGCGAGCATGGCTGCGGCCATCATCACCGAGGGGTTCGACGTGTTGGTGCACGAGGTGATCGAGGCGATCGACACGATGCCGTGGTCGATCTCGAACGTCGTGCCCTCGGCCGAGGTCACCGAGACCTTGCGGGACGGACGGCCGGCGCCGTCACCCTGCTCGGCCGGCTTGTCGCCACCGTTGGTGCCGTCGGTCGCGCCCTGCGGCGAGGGATCGCTCGCCGGGAAGCTGCTGGCGACACCGGCGTCACCCTCGTCGTGCGAGACGTAGGTCGGCAGGACCTTGCGGAACGCGGTCTTGGCATCGGTGAGCGCGATGCGGTCCTGCGGGCGCTTGGGTCCGGCGATGGACGGGACGACGGTCGACAGGTCGAGCTCGAGGTACTCCGAATAGCGCGCCTCGGGCTGGTCCGGGCCGGCCTTGAGCCACATGCCCTGCTCCTTGGCGTAAGCCTCGACCAGGTTGACGGACTGCTCCGAACGGCCGGTGAGGCGCAGGTACTCCAGCGTCACGTCGTCGATCGGGAAGATGGCGCAGGTCGAGCCGAACTCGGGGCTCATGTTGCCGATGGTGGCGCGGTTGGCCAGCGGCACCTGGGCGACGCCCTCGCCGTAGAACTCGACGAACTTGCCGACGACACCGTGCTTGCGCAGCTGCTCGGTGATCGTCAGGACCACGTCCGTGGCGGTGGCGCCGGACGGGATGGAGCCCGAGAGCTTGAAGCCGACGACGCGCGGGATGAGCATCGACACGGGCTGGCCCAGCATGGCCGCCTCGGCCTCGATGCCGCCGACACCCCAGCCGAGCACGCCGAGGCCGTTGACCATCGTCGTGTGGGAGTCGGTGCCGACGCAGGTGTCGGGATAGGCGACGCCGTCGCGGACCATGACGGTGCGGGCGAGGTGCTCGATGTTGACCTGGTGGACGATGCCGGTGCCCGGGGGCACGACCTTGAAGTCCTCGAACGCGGTCTGGCCCCAGCGCAGGAACTGGTAGCGCTCGCCGTTGCGCTGGTACTCGATCTCGACGTTGCGCTCGAAGGCGTCCTTGCGCCCGAACACGTCGATGATCACGGAGTGGTCGATGACCATCTCGGCCGGGCTGAGGGGGTTGATCTTGGCCGGGTCGCCGCCCAGGTCGCTCACGGCCTCGCGCATGGTGGCGAGGTCGACGATGCACGGGACACCCGTGAAGTCCTGCATGAGCACGCGGGCCGGCGTGAACTGGATCTCCGTGTCGGGCTCGGCGTTCTCGTCCCAGCCACCGAGGGCGCGGATGTGGTCGGCGGTGATGTTCGCGCCGTCCTCGGTGCGCAGGAGGTTCTCCAGCAGCACCTTGAGGCTGTACGGGAGGGTCTCGCTGCCCTCGACCGCGGACAGCCGGTAGACCTCGTAGGACTGGTCGCCGACCGTGAGTTCACCGTGGGCGTTGAAGCTGTTCGTGCTGGCCACTGCCTGCTCCTTCGATGCTCAGTTGTGTGCGTCGCTGCACTCTGCTGTCGAACTCGATTTATCTTGACGTCAAGATATCACGTCGGTCGCTGGCGGTCGCGTCGTCGGTCCCGCGTGGTCAGGTCCGGACCCGATCCTCGTCCAATGCGGTGCGCAGCGAAAGTGGCAATTGTCGTTTGGTCCGCTCGGCGAGACCCGCGGCGACATAGGTGATGGTCAGCACCGCGCACAGCAGGTTGTCGGAGTGCCGGTGGATCTCGTGCCTCAACGTGAAGCTCGTCGTCCCCACACGGACCGGGCGCACGACGATGTCGGCCCGGTCCCCCGCCGCCAGGCTCGCCAGCCACTCGATGTCGGCGTGCCGCACCAGGGGCAGCGCGTCGGCCTCGCGGGCGTCCTCCAGCCCGTAACCACGGGACGCGAGGTACGCCAGGCGCGCGTCGTCGCACCAGGCGAGGTACCACGCGTTGAAGACCACCCCCACCTGGTCGACCTCGTAGAAGTGGACCTCCACGTGGTGGGTGAACGGGGCGGGGCTGGGCTTGTGGTCCGGCTGCGTCGACACGACGAGCGAGCCTAGGTCACCCGCCCCGAGGACCCGGCACCGCCGGTCCCGGTATGGCGCCGTGCCGGGTCGGCGCGCCCGTCACCGCCGGGGCACGGTCAGGACCAGGGCGGCGACGCAGACGGCCGCGAGCACGAGCAGTCCGGCGGAGAACCCCGCACCCGTCGCGATCGCGCCCACCAGCACGGCACCGGCAGCGGTGCCACCGTCGAACCCGATGTTCCACCCGGCGCTGGCCACCGGGATGTGGGCCGGGTCGACCTGCTCGAACGCGACGACGAGGGTGAGGTTCTGCAGGGCGCCGTAGGCGATGCCGACCAGGGCCGCCCCCGCCACCAGCAGCCCAAGGTCGCCACCGCGGGACGCTCCCCACGCGCACGTTGCGAGGCCGAGGGCGCCGACGAGCAGGAGGGGCGCGAGGAAGCGCTGCGCGCCATACCGGTCCGAGAGGTGGCCGGCACCCCACCGGCACCCGGCCGTGCCGACCCCCAGGACGAGGAGGACCAGCGCCGAGCCGGTGCCGGACCTCACGATCTGCGGGGCGAAGGTCAGCAGTCCCCCACCGGCCATGGTCACCGCGAACAGCATCCCCGTGGGGCGGGCGATGGCGACGACCCCGGCGCGGTCCAGGCGGGGCGCCCGCTCGGCCACGCGGTCGAGCGGGCCGAGAGCGCGTGCCACCGCGAAAGCGAACGGGGTGGCGACCAGGGGCAGCGCGCCGAGGGCGAACACCCACGCGAAGCCCCACCGGTCGGCGATGGCGACGGACAGGGGCAGGAGCAGCAGGTTCGGCACGGCGACCGCCAGGCCGTAGGCGCCGATGGCGGCCCCACGTCGGTGTGCCGGCACGAGGTGGGCAGCCACCGCCGAACCGGTGACCGTGAGGATGCCGAAACCGGCGCCCCTGACCGCAGACAGGGCCAGGACCGGCAGGAGGTCGTCGGACAGCAGGTACAGCGGTGACGCGGCGCCGAGGAGGACCACCCCGACGGCGATGACGGGACCGTGCCCGAACCGGCGCAGCAGGGCCGGGACGCCGAACTGCGTCGCCACCGTGGCGGCGAGCAGCACACCGTTGACCAGGCCGGAGCCGGCCGCGTCCGCGCCACCGCGCACCGCCCACAGCGGCGCGACCGACAGCAGCGCGGCGTACCCGCTGAAGCCGAACACCGACAGCAGCCCCAGCGCCGGCATCCCGGCATACGTCCAGACCGACCCGTTCGCACCCGGTGGGGCCTGGGGATGGCTGGCGGTCACCGCTCGAACAGGGCCACGCACTCGACGTGGTGCGTCATCGGGAACGCGTCGAAGGCCCGCAGCCCCTTGAGCTCGTACCCGGCATCGCGCAGGTAGGAGGTGTCCCGGGCGAGGGCCGCCGGGTCGCAGGCGACGTACGCGATGGCCCGCGGCGACAGGCGCGCGACCTGGGCGACGACGTCCTTGCCCGCGCCGGTACGTGGCGGGTCGAGCACCACCAGGTCGGCTGCCAGCGGCAGCAGCGGGTGGCGGCGCAGCTTGCGCGGGCGTTGTCCCCGGCGGCCGGCCGGCCCGGACTTGCTGGCACGGGGCACCCCGAAGGCGTCGTCGACGCGGGCGCGGATCGCCAGCACCGAGGGGTATCGCGCGAGGTTGCCTGCCGCGGCGGCGACGGCTCCCGCGTCGGACTCGACCGCGACGACCTTGCCCTGCGGACCCACGGCCTCACCGAGGGCTGCGGCGAAGAGACCGACACCGGAGTAGAGGTCGAGCGCGGTCTCGCCCTCGCGCGGCTCAAGCATGGCGAGGACGGTCTGCACGAACGTGCCGGCGGCCCCCGGGTGGACCTGCCAGAACCCGCGTGCCGCGACCTCGAAGTCGGCGCTGAACGAGGGCGTCTCGACGTGCTCGACGACGGTCGGGGCGTCGGCCTCACCGGACGGCACCCGCACGACGACCGCCTCCCCCTGCGACGGGGCCACGACGTCGACCGCGTCGTCGCCGTCCCAGTGCCCGCGCAGGACACCGGTGGCGAGGATGCGCTCGTCGGCGATGAGGCAGGTGTCGACGGGCACGACGTCGTGGGACCGGTGCTGGCGCAGGCCGGCCCGGCCGACCTCGTCCACGGCGAACTCGACCCGGGTCCGCCAGCCGAGGCCGTCGTGGTCGCCGGCAACGGGCTCGACGACCACCTCGACGTCGAGCTTGGCCACCCGCGCGAACTGCTCGCGCACCACGGTGGCCTTGAGCTCGCGCTGGTGCGACACGCGGACGTGCTGGAAGTCGCACCCACCGCACAGGCCGGGCGCGGCATACGGACAGGGGGCGGGGACCCGGTGCTCACTGGCCTCGAGGACCTCGATGCAGTCGGCGCGGACGAACCGCTGCCCGTCGCGTGCCTCGGTGACGCGCACCAGCACCCGCTCACCCGGCAGGGCGTGGCGGACGAAGACGACCCGGCCCTCGTGGCGCGCGATGCAGAAGCCGCCGTGGGCGACCGGGCCGACCTCGACCTCCACCTCGTCGCCGACGTGCAGGTCGGCCTGCTCGGTGCCGGTCACTGGCCCAACCGGACCGAGCCGGCGGTGGGACCGTCGTAGCGCTCCTCCTGGCCGGCCGAGGACGCCAGCTGCCACGGCACGCTCGCGACCATCACGCCGGGGGTGAAGAGCAGGCGGCCCTTGAGCCGCAACGCGCTCTGGTTGTGCAGCACCTGCTCGTACCACTTTCCGAGGACGTACTCCGGGATGTAGACCACGACGACGTCGCGAGGGTGCCCGGAGCGCAGCGACTTGACGTAGTCGACGACCGGGCGGGTGATCTCGCGGTAGGGCGAGTCGAGCGCCTTGAGCGGTACCGGGATGTCGCGGCGGTCCCACTCCTCCTGCAGCGCCATGGTCTCCTCCGGCTCGACGTTGACCGTGATCGCCTCGAGCTTGGAGGGACGGGTGGCCCGGGCGTAGGCGAGGGCCCGCAGCGTCGGTTTGTGGATCTTGGAGACCAGCACGATGGCGTGCACCCGGCTCGGGAGCATCTGCGCGTCGAGGTCGTCGTCGGAGACGCGCAGCTCGGCGCGGACCCGCTCGTAGTGCTTGTGGATGCCGAGCATGAGGAAGAACAGCACGATCATGGCCGCGATGGCGTAGCCGGCGCCGTGCATGAACTTGGTCAGCAGGACGACGACGAGCACCACGCCGGACATGGTCGCGCCGATGGCGTTGATGACGCGGCTGCGCTGCATACGGGCTCGCGCCGCCGCGTCACGCTCGAGCCGAAGGTGGCGGTTCCAGTGCCGGATCATGCCCGTCTGGCTCAGCGTGAACGACACGAAGACGCCGACGATGTAGAGCTGGATCAGCTTGGTGACCTCGGCGTTGTACAGGACGATGAGGAAGGCCGCGGCCCCGGCGAGGATGAGGATGCCGTTGGAGAAGGCGAGCCGGTCACCACGGGTGTGCAGCTGTCGTGGGAGGTAGCCGTCCTTGGCCAGGATCGACCCCAGCACCGGGAAACCGTTGAAGGCGGTGTTGGCCGCCAGGATGAGGATGAGTCCGGCGACGATCGAGACGATGATGACGCCGGGGTGGAAGCCCTGGAAGACGGCCTTGGAGACCTGACCCATGATCGTGTCCTGGACGTAGTCCGGGCCGACCGGCTTGCCGTCGCGCAGGAGCTGGGTCGCAGGGTTCTCCGCGTACTTGATGCCGGTCCACTTCGCCAGCGTCAGCATCGACATGAGCATGGTGATTGCGATGACGCCCATGAGGAGCAGCGTGCTGGCGGCGTTGCGGCTCTTGGGCTTCTTGAACGCGGGCACGCCGTTGGAGATCGCCTCGACGCCGGTCAGCGCGGCACATCCGGACGAGAAGGCGCGCAGCAGGAGGAACAGCATGGCGACGTTGCCGAGCGACTCGTACCCCGACTCCGGCGCCAGGGTCAGGGCGGCGCTCTCGGCCTGGGGCAGCGTGCCGGTGAGCTCGCGGACGACCCCGACGATGCCCATGCCGATGACGCTGAGCATGAAGAGGTAGACGGGGATGGCGAACGCCTGACCCGACTCACGGACGCCGCGCAGGTTCATCGCCGTGAGGAGCACGACGAGCCCGACCGCGACGACCACTTCGTGCCCTCGGATGAACGGCAGGGCGGCTGCGGCGTTCTGGACACCGGAGGAGATCGACACCGCGACGGTGAGGACGTAGTCGACCAGCAGCGCCGAGGCCACCGTGAGGCCGGCCTTGGACCCGAGGTTGGTGTTGGCCACCTCGTAGTCGCCGCCACCCGAGGGATAGGCATGGACGTTCTGGCGGTAGGACGCGACCACGACGAGCATGACGGCGACGACGCACAGGCCGATCTGCCAGGAGTGGGTCAGGGCCAGGGCCCCACCCGCCAGGCCCAGGGTCAGGAAGATCTCGTCCGGCGCGTACGCCACGGACGAGAGCGCGTCGCTGGCGAAGATCGGCAGCGCGAGCTTCTTGGGGAGGAGGGTGTCGCCGAGCCGGTCGCTGCGCATCGCGCGACCGAGGAGCACACGCTTGACGACGCGTCCAGAACTTGCCACGGCGAACACTCTAGGGCGCCCGCGCGTCCACTCGTGCCCACGCCCGGGTGTGGAGGCCCACGCGGGTCACCCCCCTGCGTGGCACCGCGCACGAGCACGTATGCCGCGGTGTAGCGTCGCCGTGTGCACTTCGTGATCATGGGCTGCGGCCGAGTGGGCTCCTCACTCGCGCTGAGCCTCGAGAGCCAGGGCCACGACGTCGCGGTGATCGACCAGGAGGAGTCCGCGTTCCGACGCCTGGGCTCTGCCTTCGAGGGTCGCCGGGTGACCGGTGTCGGTTTCGACCGGGACACCCTGGGCGAGGCCGGGATCTCCGACGCCTACGCCTTCGCCGCCGTGTCCAGTGGTGACAACTCCAACATCCTCGCCGCCCGCGTGGCCCGCGAGACCTTCGGCGTCGAGCACGTCGTGGCACGCATCTACGACCCCGGCCGCGCCGAGGTCTACCAGCGGCTCGGCATCCCCACCGTCGCCACCGTGAAGTGGACCTCCGACCAGATGTTGCGCCGCCTGCTCCCCCAGGGCCACGTGCCCGAGCTCGTGGACCCGTCCGGCAAGGTCGTCATCGCCGAGGTCACCGTCAACCCGGGCTGGGTCGGCAGGCTCGTCAGCGAGCTCGAGGTCGTCACCGGCACCCGCGCCGCCTACCTCACCAGGCTGGGCTCGGGCATCCTGCCGACCTCGGAGACGGTGTTCCAGGAGGGCGACCTGCTGCACCTCGCCACCCTCGCCACCGAGCTCCCGGCCGTGGAGCGCACCCTCGACGCCCCGCCCGCCCCGTCCGGGCACTGAGCAGAAGGAACCACATGCGCGTCGTCATCGCCGGGGCCGGGAGCGTGGGCCGCTCCATCGCCCGGGAGCTGCTGCACAACGGCCACCAGGTCCTGCTCATGGACAAGGAGCGCAAGGACATCCAGTCCAGCCGCGTGCCCGAGGCCAACTGGCTGCTGGCCGATGCCTGTGAGATCACGGCACTGCACGAGGCGGGGCTCGCCGAGTGCGACGTCGTCGTGGCCGCGACCGGCGACGACAAGGTCAACCTCGTGGTGTCGCTGCTCGCCAAGACCGAGTTCGGCGTTCCACGCACCGTCGCCCGCGTCAACAACCCCAAGAACGAGTGGATGTTCGACGAGGCCTGGGGCGTCGACGTCGCCGTCTCCACGCCTCGCCTCATGACGGCCCTGGTCGAGGAGGCCGTGAGCGTCGGCGACCTCGTGCGGATCTTCCAGTTCCAGCAGGGCAAGGCCACGATGGTCGAGCTCACCCTGCCGCCGGAGAGCCCCTACGCCGGCAAGCGCGTCGGCGACGTCGACTTCCCCGGCGAGACGGTGCTCGTCGGCATCATCCGCGAGGACCACCCCATCGCGCCGAGCCGCGACGACTCGCTCGAGCCACACGACGAGCTGTTGTTCATCTCCACACCGGAGTTCGAGGACGAGCTCGAGGCCATGCTCAGCCCCGGCGAGCGCAACCCCCGCGGCGAGGCCTGACCTCAGTCGGTCTCGACGTCGCCCACGGTATGGCGCTCGCTGCCGTGCTCGACGTGGTGGCCGTCAGGCGCGGGAACCTCCTGCGGCGTCTGCCCGCGCACCAGCATCAGCCCCATCACGGCGAGGCCGGCGAGCCACAGCGGCCACCCGAGGGCCACCTTGGCCACCCCGAGCCAGGCCACCTCACCCGCGAAGTACAGCGGGAGCATGATGGCGACGCGGACGGCATACATGACGACGAGCACCATCGTGAGCCGTTGGCAGACGCGGACCAGCCCCCGGTCACGGTGCCAGGCGAACGGGTCCTCCGCGGCGCGCGGGTCGCCGGCCCCCACCATGAACCCCACCAGCGGCCAGCGGCTGACCACGGACACGAGTGCCGCCACGCCCCAGCCGGCGCTGGTGAGGATGCCGGGCAGGAACGCGTCCTGGGCCCGGCCGCTGCGCAGGGCGAAGAACGCTGCGATCCCGGTCGCCAGGGCCGCCGAGAGGACGAACTGCAGGCTCTGTCGCTGCACCAGGCGCACGAGGGCAAGCACCACGATGACCGCGCCGGCCGCGATGACAGCGGTACGGACGTTCTTGGTCGCCGTCCACACGACGACGAAGGCCACGGTCGGCAGGGCGGTCTCGAGGGAGCCGCGCCACCCACCGAGGGCCTTGGAGAGCCGCTGGCGGATGACCTCCTCGACCGTCGCGGCCGGGGTGTGGCCGGTGGTCGCCGAGGCGTCCGTCACCGGAGCGGTCGACGCGTCAGGGCGTTCGGCCGCAGCCCCGACCCGGTCAGTGGGCACGCACCGGCACGATCTCGTAGGACGGGTTGAAGATCGTGGGGATCCCGCGGTAGTAGGTGACCCGGCCCTGGGCGCGCAGGTAGGTGCCGGGACCGATGCCTGCGATCGAACGGCGGCCCAGCCAGACGAGGTTGATCGTGCGGCTGCCGTCGTAGAGGTCGATGACCAGCGCAGGGACGTTGACCCGCGGACGCAGGGTGACGGCGCGCACGGTGCCCGAGACGGTCGCCTGCTGGCGGTCGAGCAGGTCGCACATCGGGGTGCACCCGAGCCGGGCAGCGTCCTCGCGCAGCTCGTCGGCCTCGATCTGGGTGACCGACTTCGTCAGCCGCTCACCGAGCCGGGCGATGGCCGACTTGTGGTGCCCCCGAGGGCCTTGGGACTGGGTCGTCTGCACGTCGTGGGCCATGGTGGTCAGCGCACCTCGGTGATCTCGGGACCACGCTCGAACGGCGAGAGGTCGTCGGCGCGAACTGTGGTGTCAGCGTCGTCCTGCGACGCCTCGCCGTCGGCGCCCTCGGCGTCCGGCTGGACCGGCAGGGTCAGGGTGAGCATCTCGCGAGGAGCCATCGCGCTGTCACCGCGGACGACGACCACGCTGCGCACCACCTCGAGCAGCGGAGCAGCGGCCTCGTCGTCGATGGCCGCACGTCCGGAGAAGACCGCGCGCAGGAACCAGCGCGGGCCGTCGACGCCGGTGAAGCGGGCGGGGGCGAAGACGGTGCGCCCGTCGGGCCCTGCGGAGGGCATCCGGGTGCGCAGCTCGGTGCCGAGGTCGCCCTGGACCTCGTCGGCGGTGCCGCCCTGGGCCAGGATGGACTCGGCGATCTCGCTGCGGATCTCGTCCCAGATGCCCATCGACCTGGGTGCGGCGAACGCCTGCAGCTGCACTGCGGAGTCGGCGATGACGGCGGTGGCCCCGACGACCTGGTTGGCGCTCTCGTCGACCTCGAGCCGCAGCTCCATGCCGGCCACCCCGCGGATGAGCAGCGCGCCGAGGTCGAGGCGGTCGTCCTCGGACAGGTCGACCTCGGAGCTGTCGTGGGGGCCGTTTCCCTCACGGTCGAGCGGAGCAGCCTTCGCCGCCACGGTCGTCTCCGGGGCGTCGACCCCGGTCGTGTCGTCGCCCAGCGTGGCGTCGACGGTGTCGTCGGTCGCGTCCTCGAGCTGGGTCGAGTCGTTCGTCGCGTCGAGCTCGTCGGTCTGCTCGGACTTCTTGCCTCGTCGGAAGATGGCCACTGGAGTGTTCAGTCCTTCGTTGTGTGGGTGTGGTTGCCGAAGCCGCCACTGGCACCATGACCAGTGTCACCCCGGGAGGTGTCCTCGAGCGAATCCACTTCGAGGAAGTCGGCCACGGCGACCTGCTGGACCACGAGCTGGGCGATCCGGTCGCCGCGGTGGACGGTGAACGCCTCGCGCGCGTCGAGGTTCACGAGGTTGACCAGGACCTCCCCGCGGTACCCCGCGTCGATGGTCCCCGGGGCGTTGACGATGGTGATGCCGTGCCGTGCCGCGAGCCCGGACCGCGGGTGGACCAGGCCGACGAACCCCTCCGGGAGCGCCAGGGCGATCCCGGTGGGCACGAGGGACCGCTCCCCCGGCGCCAGCGTCACCTCGGTGGCGGCGTAGAGGTCGGCGCCGGCGTCACCGGGGTGGGCGTAGGACGGCACCGGCAGGTCGGGGTCGAGCCGCCGCAGGGGCAGCGAGACACGAATAGGGCCAGTCACGTGGACTGACCCTATCGGTGGTTGCAGCACGGTCAGGCCGCGCACTCCCGGCACACCATCTGCCCGTTGACCTCCTTGGCCAGCTGGCTGCGGTGGTGGACGAGGAAGCAGCGGGAGCAGGTGAACTCGTCGTACTGCCGCGGGATCACCCGCACCGACAGCTCCTCGCCGGACAGGTCGGCGCCGGGGAGCTCGAAGCCCTCGGCCTGTTCCGTCTCGTCGACGTCGACGCTCGAGGCGCTCTTGTCGACCCGGCGGGACTTCAGCTCCTCGATCGAGTCCTCGGACAGCTCGTCATCGGTCTTACGCGGCGCGTCGTAGTCAGTCGCCATAGTCGCTGTCGCTCTCCCTCTTCATTCGCATCTGTGCCCTCTCGATGCTCGAGAAGGCAAGTCGCCGGTGTTAACGCTGACCGTCGTGGTTTTGTGCCCACCGCCGGCGGGGATTGTGCCCTATCTCGCGGGGCCCGTCACCATCGCGTCCACGACGGTGTCCTCCACGTGACCCCAGACCGTCGGCAACCGGGACAGAGCGCCGCCCGCGCAGCCCCAAGGATCGGTCTGGGTTAACCCACAATTCACCCAAGGACCGCAACCCGAAGTGGGTCCCTCGGCGTCTGTCCCCGTAGAGTCCTGTCTCCACCTGACCCGGATCCACCCGACCGGATCCACCCGAACCGATTCGTGACACGACTCAGAGAGGGGTGCAGCATGACCGAGTTCCACACCGAGATCACCCGCCGTGCCAGCCGTGCGGTGCAGTCCCTGCGCATCGCGCAGGAGTCCGGCGACGACTACCTCGCCTCCGTCCGCGAGGCCGAGCTGGAGAACCTTGCGCGGCTCGCCGACGAGCACGGCCTGCGCATCCCCGACCTCGCCAGGTTCAACGCCGCCTGACCCGTCTCGTCCCCTCGAGGGCGCGTCCGCCACCCGGCGGCCGCGCCCTCGTCACGTCTGCGGACGGGCGCGCTGCGCGCCCACCTGAGGCGAGAGGAGCTACTCGGACCCCGCCGCCTCGGCGGCACGGCGCACCAGCGCCTCGAGGTGGGCGTGCAGGCCCGGTGCAGCTCCCACGGCCATGCTCGGGTCGGGTGCCGTCTCGCCCAGACCGGTGAACAGTCCACCCGACTCGGCGAGCACCAGCCAGGCTGCTGCCATGTCCCAGGAGTTGAGGCCGCGCTCGAAGTAGCAGTCGAGCGAGCCGGCAGCGACCGCACAGATGTCCAGGGCCGCACTGCCGATGCGACGGATGTCACGCACGTGTGGCAGGACGTCCACGAGCACCCTCGCCTGCCAGAGCCGACGTCCGGCGTCGTAGCCGAAGCCCGTCCCGGTCAGCGCGTGCCCCAGGGCGGGTGGCTCGCCGATGACCAGGCGTGTCGCCTCACCCTCACCTCGGCGAAGCCACGCCCCGGCCCCCAGGCGGGCATGGAAGAGCTCCCCCGTCATCGGGTTGACGACGGCTCCTGCCACCGGACGCCACGCGCCGGGCGTCGTGGGGTCACCGACGACGGCGGCGACGGACACGGCATACGAGGGGATGGCGTAGAGGTAGTTGACCGTCCCGTCGATGGGGTCCACCACCCAGGTGATCTCGGACTCGCGGTCGGTGCCGCCCTCTTCCTCGCCGAGGAAGCCGTCACCGGGCCGGGCCTCCCGCAGCCGCGAGCGCAGCAAGTCCTGGGCTCGCTGGTCCATCACCGTCACCACGTCGGTGGCCGTGCTCTTGGTCCTGGAGACCCCGAGGTCGACGGGCCGTTCGTCGACGACGAGTCGCCCCGCCTCGAGGGCGACCTCGACGGCGAGCTGCTCGAGCTCGGCCAGGACGTCGTCAGCGGGGACGGTCAGCGGCTCCATCGTCAGTCCTGTCCGCACAGCGCCGGCTTGGCCACCCGCAGGTTGGGGCAGCAGCCGGGGGCACAGGTCGACCGCAACGGGTCGCGCCCGGGCCAGGACGGCTGGACCGGCCGCTCGCCGCGGGCCACGGCCGCCCGCTCCTCGACGAGGTCCACCAGCCCGGAGACGAACTCGGGGTCGATGCCGACGGTCGGCACCCGGACCAGCTGCAGCCCGAGCTTCTCCGCGGTCGCGGCGGCTTCGGTGTCGAGGTCGTAGACCACCTCCATGTGGTCGGAGACGAACCCGATGGGTGAGACCACGACGACCTGCGCGCCCTCGGCTGCGAGCTCCTCGAGCCGGTCGTTGACGTCGGGTTCCAGCCAGGGCTGGCTCGGCGGACCGGACCGGGAGCAGAAGACGAGCTCGCCGGACAGGTCGGTGTCGAGGGTCGCGTTCACCTCGTCGGTGATGGCCGCGCCCAGGGCGATGTGCTGGCGGCTGTAGGCGCTGCCGTCCTCGTCACCGGGTCCGGACGTCTCGTCCATCGCCGTCGGGATGGAGTGGGTGACGAACAGCAGGCGTACGGCGCTCGCGTCCGTTCCACCTCGGAGCACCTCGCGCACGGCCTCGGTGACGAGCCGGCTGTTCGTGCGCGAGAAACCGGGGTGGTTGGCGTAGGTGCGGATCTTGTCGACGGCGATGTCGATGCCTGCCTCGGCCACCTTCGCCGTGGCAGCGGCGAGGTCCTCGCGGTACTGGCGGCAGGAGGAGTAGCACGAGTACGCGCTGGTCATCACCGTGACGAGGCGGGACAGCCCCTGGCCGTGGGCCTCCTCGAGCGCCTCGTGCACGAACGGCGTGAAGTTGCGGTTGCCCCAGATGACCGGGGTGCTGATCTGCCGACGGTCGAGCTCGGCGCGCAGGGCGGCGATGAGGGCGCGGTTCTGGTCGTTGATCGGGCTGCGGCCGCCGAACCCGTAGTAGTGCTCCCCCACCTCCTCGAGCCGTTCGTCGGGGATGTTCTTGCCGGCCGTGACCGTGCGCAGGAACGGCAGGACGTCCTCGGGCTTCTCCGGTCCGCCGAAGGACAGCAGCAGGATCCCGTCGTAGGGGTCCAGCGGGGAGACCTCGGCGTCGCCTGCGGTGGCGTCGGGGCGGGTCTCGTCCGGGGTGGGGTCGATGCTGGGGGTGCTCACGTGAGTTCTCCGGTTCGCAGGGGCTTGGGGGCGTGCACATCGAGGACGACGGCGATCATCCGCACGACGAACACCAGGGCCACGCAGCCCCAGATGGTCACGGGAGTGAGGACGTCGAAGTGGTGGGCGGTCACGATCAGGACCGACCCCAGCAAGGCGGGCAGGGCATACATCTCACGACGCAGGACCTCGGGGACCTGGCCGGCGAGGACGTCACGGACGATGCCACCACCGACCGCGGTGACGCCCCCGACGATCACCGAGGTGAGGGGGTCCATGCCCGCGCCGAGGGCCTTGAGCGACCCGCCGATCGCGAAGACGGCCAGGCCGGCGGCATCGAGCACCCGCACGAAGCGCGAGATCCGCTCCACCCCCGGGTGGTAGAGGAACGTCACGAGCCCCGCGACCAGGGCGCTGGTCAGCAACCGCCAGTCCGAGACCCCGACCGGCGGCAGGGCGCCGATGAGGACGTCGCGCAGCACGCCACCGCCGAGGGCCGCCGCTCCGGACAGCACGAGGACCCCGAACAGGTCGAGTCGCTTCTTCACCGCGACCAGCCCGCCGGACAGCGCGAAGGCGAAGACGCCGACCAGGTCGAGGGCCAGCTGGAAGTGGGGGTCGTAGGTGAGCATCGCGAGGTCAAAACTACCCTCGCGGCGTGGTCACTTCCTCGGCGAGCCCCGTGATGGCAGAGTCGACCACGATGTGGCGATACGGGAGAAGGCAATGCGCGACCTGCGGCTGATCGGTGTCCATGAGGACGGCCAGCACTTGCTGCTGTCCGATTCCGAGGGCGGGCAGTTCAGCGTCCCCCTCGACGAGCCCCTGCGAGCGGCGGTCCGACGCGACCGCCCACGGCTCGGCCAGCTCCAGATCGAGATCGACGGTGGCATGCGCCCACGTGAGGTCCAGGCCATGATCCGCGCGGGTCTGAGCGCGGAGGACGTCGCCGACCGCTCCGGCTGGCCGGTGGAGAAGGTGCGTCGCTACGAGGGACCGATCCTCGCCGAGCGCGAGTATGTCGCGGGCCTGGCTCGCGGGGTCCGGCTGCGCGGCCGCGCGGGTGGCGCCTCGAGCACACCGACCCTCTCGGCCCGGGTCAGCGCCCGGCTCTCGCACCGCGGGGTCGACCCGGCGGCTGCGCTCTGGGACTCCGCGCGCAACGACAGCGGCGAGTGGACGGTCCTCGTGACCTTCCCCGCCGGGGGTCGTGAGCGCGAGGCGCGCTGGCACTTCGACGTGCCCGCCCGCACCGTGGTCGCGGCCGACGACGAGGCCCGCTGGCTCAGCGAGGAGGACACCGGCAACGACACCTCGCCGCTGCCCACGCCCCACCAGGCCACCGCGCCTGCGCGCGCCACCACCGTCTACGACGTGGAGGCCGAGGGCGGGGTGCAGGCCGCCCCGCGCCGTACGGCGCCGACGCGGACGCAGGAGCCCGTCGACCTCATGACCGCGATGCGCGAGCGCGCGTCGCACCGAGGTCGCCCGCGTCGCCGCGGCGCCAAGGCGTCGGCGACCCAGACCCCGGGCGACGAAGCCCCACGCGAGGACGCCCTGCCGCTGGAGGACCTCGCCTACGACCCCGAGACGATGCCGCCACCCCCGGCTGCGCGCGGCCCGCACCCGCTCGACCCCCAGCCGGCTGCGGACGAGGTCACCGACGAGGCGGCCCCCGCCACCGTGATCGTCACGGACGAGGTCGGCACGCTCGACACGGAGGCGGATCCGGACGAGGACACCGACGACGTGTCGGTCACCGACGACGTGTCGGTCACCGACGACGTGTCGGTCACCGAGGAGGAGTCGGCCACCGTCGAGGACGCCCTCGAGCTGGACGACGAGACTGAACCTCAGCCTGAGGTGCAGGTCGCTCCCGACCTTGCCCCGGTCGAGGCCGCTCCGGTCGAGGCCGCTCCGGTCGAGGCCGCTCCGGTCGAGGCCGCTCCGACCGAGCGCCTGGCCGCGGTCGGGGTCGTCTCCGACGACCTGCACGAGGACGTAGGCCCGGCCGCGGAGACCGAGGACGGTAACGCCGCGCCCGTGGAGAACCGTCCGCGCCCGGCGAAGAAGTCCGGTCGGCGCAGCGTCCCGAGCTGGGACGACGTCATGTTCGGGGCCAAGTCCCGCGACTGACGCGACGACGACGCCACCACGAGTGGCCGCGCGGCAGAAGTGGTGGGGCTCAGTGCTGCGGCACCGGGCAGAGATCGAGGTCGAACGGCAGCACGTCCGGGGAGTCCGAGGCGGCGCGCGCCGCGGCGGAGTTCATCCGGCGCATGAAGTGGCGCCGGCACAGCACCTCGTACTCCACGAGGCTCTCGCTGCCCGGCTTGGTGTCACCGACGACGACCTGCTCCCCCTCGACGACCATGAGCCCGTCGACGACACGGGCGTTGTGCGTGGCGCGCTTGCCGCACCAGCACAGGGCCTCGACCTGCAGCACCTGCACCTTGTCGGCGAGCTCGATCATCCGCCGCGACCCCGGGAAGAGCTGGGTGCGGAAGTCGGCGGTGATGCCGAAGGCGAACACATCGATGCCCATCTCGTCCACGAGCCGGGCGAGCTGCTCGACCTGGACCGGCGTGTAGAACTGCACCTCGTCACAGATGAGGTAGTCGACGCGGAGCCCGTTGGTGGCGTGCTCGACGACGGCGTCCCAGAAGTCGAGGTCGTCACCGACCTCGTGGGCCGCCGTCGACAGCCCGAGCCGTGAGGAGAGGACATCCGTGCCCGCGCGGTCCATCTTCGTGTAGATCAGGCCCGACCGGCCGCGCGCCTGGTGGTTGTGGTCCATCTGGAGGGCAAGGGTCGACTTGCCGCAGTCCATGGTCCCGGAGAAGAAGACGAGCTCAGCCACGAGGGACCACCCTATGCGCTGTCCCGTGCCGGCACGTGGAACAGGGGTATGGCGGACTCGTCCGCCGTCAGCGAACCGTGCAGGCCCACGAGCGCGAGCAGCTGCGGACGCGCCCGGCGGGAGTCCACGATGGCGAAGTTGTCACGCATGGCGACCACGACGTCGCCGATGCGCGGCAGGTTGACCGCGCTCACCGGGCCGAACCACCCCTCGCGGATGGCCTCGTCGCGCGACCGGATCCACGCGCGTTCACGCACGCGTTCGGTCCACACCTGCTGGACGTCGGCCGCGGCGCCGTCCTCGCAGTACAGCTGGAGCGCCCTGGCCTCACCCCCGACGTGGCGCACACCGGCAGCCAGCTCGGGGTCGTGGGCGAGGTCGATGCGCAGGGCGTGGGGAGCGTCGACCATGCCGTGGTCGGCGGTGACGTAGACCGCCGTGTCGGAGGGCACCGACCGGCACAGGCGGGCGAGCTCGGAGTCGATCGCCTCCAGCTCGTCGCCCCACTCCCAGGACTGGCAGCCGTGGACGTGGCCGACCTTGTCCAGCTCGCCCCAGTAGAGGTAGACCAGCGAGCGCTTGGAGGCGCGGACCGCCGCGATGGACGCGTCCACCCTGGCCTCGAGGGTGTCGGCAGCCTTGAACCGGCCACCTCGGATCGCCGCCCGGGTCAGGCCCGACCCGTCGAAGAAGGCCGGACCCACGCGGGTGACGGACACCCCGGCGCGTTCGGCGTGCTCGAAGACAGTGTCCTGGGGCTGCCAGGCGATCGGGTCCGGGCCGTCCTCCCACGACAGCTCGTTCACGAGGCGGTCCTCACCGGGCACGAGCACCTCGTAGCCGAGCAGTCCGTGGCTGCCCGGTGGCAGCCCCGTGCCGAACGTCGCCATCGACGTGGCCGTCGTCGACGGGAACCCTGCCGTGATGCGGTATGCCGCCGGCAGCAGCGAGCGCAGGAAGGGTGCGTGCCCGCCGCGTCTCCGGATCAGCTCGTAGCCGAGGCCGTCGACGAGGACGACCACGGCCCGGCGAGCCGGACCAAGGGCCAGGCCCGCCTTGCCCTGGTGGTCGAGGCCATCTGCACCGGTGGGCGAGGTGGCTGCCTGCTCGGCAGAGCTCCCCGCGAGGGCCGGGGCGAAACGGTCCACTCCGAGGGTGGCTGCCACGACGGGAAGGACCCCGGCGAGCCCGGCGGCGTCGTATCGGGGGTGCAGCAGACCTTCGTGCGGCACGGCCTAGGCCGTCGCGGTCGGAGAAGGACTCGAGTGGGGCGCGGAAGGCAGCACGGCGGTCACGGGCCGATGCTCGTCGACAACGCCTGCGCGAAGTCCAGCGCCTGCTGGAGGGCGACCTCGCCCTCTGCGTCGGCGCTGATGCGCAGCGAGATGTCGTCGGAGGCGACGCTGCCCTCGTAGCCGTGGTCGGCGTCGCAGTCCGGATCGGCGCACGAGGCCGGCATGAGGTCGATGCGGCTCACTGCTCCCCAACCGAGGGTGAGGGTGATCTCGCGGCCGAGCGACCCGGGCTGGTAGTCCTGCGGGCGAGCCACGACGTGCGTGACCATCACCCCGCGGACCGCGCTCAACGGGACGCTCTCGGTGGTCGCGGTGGCGACGTCCTCCTGGCCGGGTCCACCGTCGGTGTGGTCATCGGCGTGGGCGATGACCAGTCGGCTCGTGGTCAGGGCGAGCACGGTGATGTGACGACGGACCACGTCGTGGTCGAACGTCGTCTCCTGGTGGACCAGGTGCGAGACGACCTCGTCCCCTCCCAGGGCTGCCAGGACCACGTCGGCCACGAGGGCCGGGTAGTAGCCGGCCTGCTGGATCGCTCGAGTGAGGTCGTCAGGGAGCGTCAGCGGCCCCGATGCCGGGTGGGAGGAGGTGGAGGCCATGTTGTCCATCTTGCCCTAGTAGGGCGCACCCTGCCGGTGCTCGCAGGTCCGGCGGTCGCGCGGACGCCGACGCGGTGGCGGTGACCTGCGACGATGCCCCAAGGACCCGGGCCGTCGCCTCCTGCGGTGCGGCTCCGGGGCGCGAACCGGAAACCGTCAGGTCAGCGATCGCCGGCCCGGGTCCTTGCGGCGCGGCGTTGGGGCCACGACGACCTCGGCGCCGAGGACGTCCACCCCCGCGGTGTGGGCGTTGACGGGGTTCAGCACGAGGCTGGAGACCTCGGGGAGGTTGTCCGCGAGGACCGAGACACGGGCGATGAGGTCGGCGAGGGCGGCGCGGTGGACCGGGGTCGACCCGCGGTGGCCGTGCAGCATCGGCGACGCCTTGACGGAGGAGATGAGGTCGGAGACGTCGACGTCGGTGAGCGGCGGGATCCGGTGCCCGATGTCACCCAGCAGGTCGGTGGGCGGCCCCGCGATGCTGAACGACACGACCGGACCGAACAACGGGTCCTCGTCCGAGCGCACGACGCAGGAGACGCCGGGGGTCGCCATCTGCTGCACGACGAACGAGTTGGCCGACAGCGGCGCGAGGCGCTCGGTGAGCCCGGCGAACGCCTCTCGCACCTGCGCCTCGGAGCGCAGGTCGACCCGGATGCCCGACAGCCCGGGCTGGTGGCGCATGAGCGGGGCGACGGACTTGATGACGACCGGGTAGCCGACCGACTCGGCGGCGGCGACCGCGTCCTCGACGGTCCTGGCCGGCACGCTCCCCCAGAGCTGGACGCCGTAGGCACTGAGCAGCTCGGTGACCTCCGCGTGGGTGAGCCGGCGGCCGTCCGGCGCCTCCGCGAGGACCCGCTCGACGACCGCCTCGGCCGCGTCGCGGTCGATCCCCACCGGGTGCACCGGGACGCCGCGGTCCCTGGCGCGCCACTCCGCGTAACGCGTAGCGGCGGCCAGCGCGCGCACCGCGTCCTCCGGCATCGCGTAGGCGGGCACGACCTCGACCCGCCCCTCGCCACGCTGGTCGGACAACCGGTCGAGGACACCACGCATACCGAGGAACGTTGCGAGACAAGGCTTGTCGGACGCGACGGCGGCGTCTCGCACAGCGGTGGCAACCTCGACGTCCTCGGTGACGAGCGGCGGGATGAAGCAGGTGAGGACGCTGTCGACGTCCGGGTCGCCGAACGCGTCGGCGAGCGCTGCGGCGAAGTGCTCGCCCTTGGCGTCGCTGGGCAGCGACACCGGACCGTGGGAGACCTCGAGCCCCCAGCTGACGCACGCCTCGGCCGTCAGCGCACCGAGGGCGTCGGAGTTGCCCACGATCGCCACCCGGTTGCCCTGCGGGAGCGGCTGGTGCACCACGAGCTGCGCCACGTCGAACATCTGGTGGACGTTCTCCACGCGGATGACGCCGGCCTGGCGCAGCATCGCGTCGAACGCCTCGGGACGCACCCGCGTGGGGCGGGCCCGGTGACCCGGGGGGACGCCGTACGAGGACACCACGGACTTGACGACGATGACCGGCTTCGTGGTCGCGAGCCGCCGCGCGATGCGGGAGAACTTGCGCGGGTTGCCCATCGACTCGAGGTAGAGGCCGACGGCATCGGTGTCCTCGTCGTCGATCCAGTACTGCATGAAGTCGTTGCCGGAGACGTCGACGCGGTTGCCGGCCGACGCGAAGACCGAGATGCCGAGCCCGCGACGGCCAGCCGAGGCGAGCACCGCGATGCCGAGCGCCCCGCTCTGGGCGAACAGGCCCAGTCGCCCGTGGGGCGGCAGCTCAGGGGCGAGCGAGGCGTTGAGGCGCACGCTCGGGTGGTTGTTGATGACCCCGAAGGAGTTGGGGCCGAGCACCCGCATCCCGGCGGCGCGGGCGGTGGCCAGCAGCTGGCGCTGCCGCTCCTCCCCCTCGGGCCCGGCCTCGGCGAAGCCGGCCGAGACCACGAGCAGGGTCTTGACGCCGGCCTCCGCGCAGTCGGCGACGACGTCGAGCACCTCCTCCGCGGGCACGGCGACCACGGCGAGGTCGACCTCGTCCGGGATCTCGGAGACACGGGCGTGGGCGTGCAGCCCGAGCACCTCCATGGCCTCGCGGTTGACGGCGTAGACCGCACCGTTGAACCCGCCGGCCTGGATGTTGGACAGGATGTGATGGCCGATCGAGTCGCTGCGGCGGCTCGCGCCGACGACGGCGATGGTGTCCGGGAACAGCACCGAGTGCATGCTCACGGACTCGGCACGGTGCTCGCGGGACAGGCGGACGGCCTCGGAGCGTTCGGTCGGCTGGATCTGGAACCGCACGGAGACCACGCCGTCCTCGAAGCGGCGGCTCACCTCGTACCCGGCCTCGCTGAACACCGAGATCATCTTGCGGTTCTGCGGCAGGACCTCCGCGGTGAACTCCTCGACGCCGGCCTCCCACGCGATGACGGCGAGGTGCTCGAGCAGGATCGACCCGATGCCCCGGCCCTGGTAGGAGTCGGAGATGTTGAAGGCGACCTCGGCGCTGGTCGCGGTGATCTTGTCGTACCGGCCGATCCCGATGATGTCGCCCCGCACGGTCGCGACCAGGGCCACGCGGTCGTGGTAGTCGACGTTGGTGAACCGGGTCACGTCCCGGTCGCTGAGCTTGCGCAGGGGCGCGAAGAACCGCATGTAGATCGACTCGGCGGACTGCCCGGCGTGGAAGCGGTGCACCGCATCGACGTCGCTGGGCGTGATCGGCCGCAGGTGCGCCACCGAACCGTCGCGGAGCACGACGTCGGCCTCCCACTGCGCGGGGTACCCGTCGGGCAGACCCGTGGTCCCGGTCATGCGGCCCCGCTGTCGGCCCGGCTCATGGTGAAAGCATGGCATGAGCGCCGGTCCGCCCGGGTGCGGGGATCAGCGGCGCAGCGGGACCGTCTCGAAGGTCGAGCCGGCGTCGTGGCTGAGCCAGTAGGAGCCCCCGCCGCTGAAGGCGTAGACCAGTCCACCGCCGGCGGCACCGGCCCAGGCCGTGTCGCGCGAGCCACCGGGGGCGACCTGCGTCCAGGCAGCCCCGCCGGTGCTGCTCGCCAGCATCCTGGTGGGTGATGTCGGTTCCCCCGTGCTCGAGGGGAGGCCCTGGACGACGGCGACGAGGTGGTCGGCGTCGGTGGCGGTGAGCCAGACCCCCGCCGCAGTGGGGTTGCCGAGGCCCGGCGCCGGGCGCGGTCGCCAGGTGGCACCGCGGTCCGTCGACGTGACCACCGTGTAGCGGTTGTCCGGGGCGTCGGAGGAGGGGCAGAGCCCGACGAGGGTGCCGCGCGTGTTGGCCGTCGCCGCCAGGGTCAGCCCCTGCGACGGGTCACACCCCTTCGGCACCGACAGCACGGTGGGTGTGCCCGAGACCCGGATGGCGCGTGCCGGCTGCTGCGCGCCGGTGGTGGTCGCGTTGAGGTAGGCGTCCGGGCCATCCATGGCGATCCAGGCGTTCTCGACGACCTTCGGGATGCCGCTGACCGGGACCGGCGACGTGCTGCTGCTCGTCACCGCGCCGGTCCGCACCTGCAGGTCCGAGCACCCGAGCGTCGCCGCCGTGCCCCGGTGCGCGCAGCGGGCCGCAGTGACCATCCAGACCGTGGTGCCATCTGTCTCCAGCGACAGGACGGTGCGTCCGCCCACGGCGACCGGCCTCCAGCTGCGTCCGCCGTCGGTGGTCCGCCGGACCTCGCCGCCGAACACGTAGCCGATCTGTGGGGTGGCGAACCGGATGCCCACGAGCTGGTGGGGGTCGGCAGGAGTGACCAGCGGACCCCGGGTGGTGAGGTCCGTGAAGGAGGCACGGGTCGACCAGGTGCGCCCGTCGTCGTCCGAGGCGGCGACGGCGGTGCAGTCGCCCGTGGCGCAGGACCCGGACCCGAGGGCGAAGAGGTGACCGCCCCCGGCGTTGGTCATCGAGGCGAGGCCGAACCCGCTCGGGACGGGCAGGACCTTCGGCGACGCCGTCGTGCTGCCCGGCGGGGGGACCTTTGACGGGGCGGCCCCGCTCGGGCGGGGGGTGACGGTCGTGGTGATGGTCACGGTGGGCTGACCGGTGGTCCGCGACGCGGACACTGCCGGGGACGTCGTGGTCCTGTTGGAGGCCTCCTGGAGCCCCGGGCCGTGGCCGGTGCCCAGCACCACGGAGGCAGCGACGACCGCGGCGGCTGCTGCAGCGCCCAGCCACACGACCGCACCTCGGCGGCGCGGGCGGCGCGACTCGGCGAGCATCGCCTCCCAGCGGTCCTCCCCTGCGGGCAGCTCGTGGACCTCCCCGCGCTCACGCGCGAAGAACTCCTCGAGGGGGTCGCGGCTCATCTCGTCTCTCCCAGGATCATGGCCATGCGGTGGCGTGCGTCGAACAGGTCCCGCTTCACGGTGCCCTCGGACTTCTCGAGCTGTCTGGCCACCGTGGCCACGGGCAGGTCGGCGAAGTAGTGCAGCAGCACCACCACCCGCAGACGGTCCGGCAGCTGCTGGACGGCGTCGCGGACGGTGAGCGTCGTCGCGAGGTCCGGGGCCGCGGTGAAGTCGTCGCGGCCGGCCTGGTGCCGTTCGTAGGCCACCGCCTCGCGCCCTCGCTTGCGCCAGTGGTCGCGCACGAGGTTGGCGGCGACGGTGTAGAGCCAGGCGCGCGGGTCCTCGACCTTGCCGAACTCGCGGAACAGCTTGAGGAAGGCCTCGGTGGCCAGGTCGTGCCCGAGGTCGGTGTCGCTGACCAGCCGTGCGGTCCACCCGGCGAGGCGGCCGTAGTGGACGTCGTAGACCTCGCGGACCGCAGCCTCGACGTCGACCTGGTCCCGCGTCGCCACGCCCACCCCTCCCCTGAGTGCCACGGCGGTCATCGTCGTCATGTCCTGTGGACGCCGCACCCCCGCTCGTGGTTGGGCCCATCCTGTCAGCGCCTCCGTCGCGCGGCGCGACAGGATGGGGGCATGGAGCTCTCCCAGGTGGTCCGGCGTCGCCGGATGGTGCGCCGCTTCGACCCCGACCGCCCCGTCCCGAGGGAGGTCCTCGAGCGGATCCTGTATGCCGCGCAGCGGGCTCCCAGCGCCGGCTTCAGCCAGGGGTGGGACTTCGTCGTGCTCGAGGGGGCTGCGCAGACCGAGCCGTTCTGGGCGTCCACCCGAGATGGGGACCGGGAGCCGGACGCGTGGTTGCGCGGCGTCTCTGCGGCCCCGGTCCTCGTCCTGTGCCTGTCCGACCCGGACGCCTACCTCGACCGCTACGCCGAGCCCGACAAGGGCTGGACCGACCGCGACCCCGCCCGGTGGCCCGTCCCCTACTGGGACGTCGACACCGGCATGGCCGCGATGCTCATGCTGCTCACGGCGGTCGACGAGGGCCTCGGTGCGCTCTTCTTCGGAGTGCCGCCCGCGCGGCACGCGGCCGTCCGGGCGGCGCACGGCATACCGCCCGGGCGGCGACTGGTGGGCGTCGTGGCGCTCGGGCACGAGCGGGAGCGGACCACCTCCCCGAGCCTGCGGCGCGGCCGCCGGGACGAGGCCGACGTGGTGCACTGGGGTGGCTTCGGAGCCGGTCCCGGCGAGTCGGGGACCGGGCCCGTCTAGCCGTGGTCCAAGATTGGGACGACCCCCGCGCCCCGCGGGACGACCGCTAGGAGTGGCACCCAGGTATGGCCCGCAAGACCGCGTCAGCACCAGAGGACGAGTCGTTCGTCGAGCGGATCGTCGACATCGACGTCCGCGAGGAGATGCAGGGAGCGTTCCTCGAGTACGCCGTCTCCGTCATCCACTCCCGCGCCCTGCCCGACGCCCGCGACGGCCTCAAGCCGGTGCAGCGACGAATCCTCTACTCCATGAACGAGATGGGCCTGCGTCCCGAGCGCGGCCACGTGAAGTCCTCACGCGTCGTCGGCGACGTCATGGGCAAGTACCACCCGCACGGCGACACGGCGATCTACGACGCCCTGGTGCGCATGGCCCAGCCGTTCACGATGCGCCTGCCGCTCGTCGACGGCCACGGCAACTTCGGCTCGCTCGACGACGGCCCGGCCGCCTCGCGGTACACCGAGGCCCGTCCGGCGCCCGCCGCCATGCTCATGACGACCGGGCTGGACGAGGAGACCGTCGAGTTCGTCCCCAACTACGACGACCAGCTGCTGCAGCCCGAGGTCCTGCCCGCGGCGTTCCCCAACCTGCTGGTCAACGGGGCCAGCGGCATCGCCGTCGGCATGGCGACCAACATGGCGCCGCACAACCTCGTCGAGGTCATCGGCGCCGCCCGGCACCTCATCGCCAACCCCACGTGCTCGCTGGACGACCTGATGAAGTTCGTTCCCGGTCCCGACCTGCCCGCCGGCGGTCGCATCGTCGGGCTCGACGGCATCCGCGACGCCTACCTCACCGGCCGAGGGAGCTTCAAGACCCGCGCCACCACCCGGATCGAGAAGACCTCGCCACGCCGCCAGGGCATCGTCGTCACCGAGCTGCCCTACCTCGTCGGCCCGGAGAAGGTCATCGAGAAGATCAAGGACGCGGTCCAGTCCAAGAAGCTGCAGGGCATCGCGGACGTCAAGGACCTGACCGACCGCAAGCACGGCCTGCAGCTGGTCATCGAGGTGAAGAACGGCTTCAACCCCGACGCCGTTCTGGAGCAGCTGTACAAGCTGACGCCCATGGAGGACTCGTTCTCCATCAACAACGTCGCCCTCGTCGCCGGCCAGCCGCGCACCCTCGGGCTCAAGGACCTCCTCAAGGTCTACGTCGAGTTCCGCACCGACGTGGTGCGCCGCCGCACCGAGTACCGCCTCGGCAAGCGCAAGGACCGCCTGCACCTCGTCGAGGGACTGCTCGTCGCGATCCTCGACATCGACGAGGTCATCCAGCTGATCCGCACCTCCGACGACGGCACCACCGCCAAGGCGCGCCTCATGGACGTCTTCGACCTGTCCGACCCGCAGGCCACCTACATCCTCGACCTGCAGCTGCGCCGCCTCACGAAGTTCTCGCGCATCGAGCTCGAGAACGAGAAGTCCGACCTCGAGCGCCAGATCGAGGAGCTCGAGGCGATCCTCGGGGACGAGAAGCTGCTGCTCAAGACGGTCTCGACCGAGCTGGCCGACGTGGCCAAGAGCCACGGCACGCCGCGGCGCACCGTCCTGCTCGAGTCGGCCGGTGTCCCCGCCACGACCGCGACGCCGCTGGAGGTCGCCGACGACCCGTGCTGGGTGCTGCTGTCCTCGACCGGACTCATGGCCCGCACCAACGGCGCCGACCCCATCCCGGTCGACCCCTCGCGCAGCAAGCACGACGCCCTCGTCGGTGCGGTCCGCACCACCGCGCGCGGCGAGGTCGGCCTGGTCACCTCGCGCGGCCGGCTGATCCGGCTGTCGGCGCTCGAGCTGCCCACGCTCCCACCGACCAACGGCGCGCCCTCGCTGTCGGGGGGCGCACCGCTCGCGGCGTACGTCGACCTGCCCTCCGGCGAGGAACCACTGACGATCGTGAGCCTGCTCGCCGACTCCCCCGGCATCGCCCTGGGCACGGCCCACGGTGTCGTCAAGCGCGTCACGACGGACTACCCGAGCCGCAGCGACTTCGAGCTCATCTCCCTCAAGGACGGCGACCAGGTCGTCGGTGCGGTCGGCCTGACCACCGGCGACGAGGACCTGGTCTTCATCACCACCGACGCCCAGCTGCTGCGCTTCGGCGCGACGGTGGTCCGCCCCCAGGGTCGCGCCGCCGGAGGTATGGCGGGCATCAAGCTCGCCGCCGGTGCGAGCGTGGCGTTCTTCGGCGCCGTGCCGCAGGGAGCCGATGCCGTCGTCGTCACCTCGTCCGGTTCGTCCGGCGCCCTGCCGGGCACCGAGCCGGGATCGATCAAGGCGACCCCGTACTCGGAGTACCCGCCCAAGGGCCGTGCGACCGGCGGGGTGCGGTGCCACCGCTTCCTGCGTGGCGAGGACACCCTCGTCCTGGCCTGGGCAGGACCGTTGCCGGCCAAGGCTTCTGGCGCCAACGGTGTCGCCCTCGACCTTCCCGAGCCCACCGGCCGTCGCGACGGCTCCGGGGTCCCGGCGCCGGCCGCCATCGCGCGGATCGCCGGGCCGCCGCAGTGACGGGTTCCGTGCCCACCTCGGGGCACGGCGTCCCGGCGCCGGACGCCTGCTCGGTCGGCTTCGACCGTGCAGAAGTGTCGACCTTCGGCACGGCCGCGCAGGCGACCTTCTTCGTCGCCCTCGAGCAGCCCGGACCGTGGGGGCGCGAGGCGGCCACCCAGTCGCACCTGCCGGTGGAGCTGGGCGCGGCGCTCGCCGAGTCCTGCAGCAGCCGCGGTGGGCGGCTCAGCCTGATCCGGCGCCCGGGGCGCCACCCCGACGACGGCGACGACCCGGCGCAGGCCGGCCACACGGCATACCTCGCCTGGGCGGGTGAGCAGCCGTGGCTGCTGCGGGCCCGCGTCACCGACCCCGCCGTCCTGCTGGAGGTCGACCTCGACGCACTCGCGCGTGGGGACCGGGACGCCGTGGCGTCGACCTTGGACGGTGCGGCGTCGAGCGCGCCGGTCCTGCTCGTGTGCACCAACGGCCGGCGCGACGTCTGCTGCGCCGTGCGCGGCCGGCCGGTGGCCCTCGATGCCGCAGCGATCTCTCCCGGCCGGGTCTGGGAGGCGTCGCACACGGGCGGGCACCGGTTCGCCCCCACGGGTGTGCTGCTCCCGCACGGTGCGACGCTCGCCCGGCTCGACGTGGACCTCGCGACTGCCGTGCTCACCGCCGCGGACGGCGCCACCCTCCCGCCCGCCCTCCTCGGGCCGATCCACGACCGGGGACGCAGCGCCCTGTCCGCGGGCGCGCAGGCCGCTGAGTCCCACGTCCGGCACCTGGTCGGCGAGATCTCCCTGACCGCACTCAGCACCGCCGAGGTCATCGACGAGGTCCCCGACGACGGTCGTCACGGCGCTGGGTCGGGCCGGTTCACGGTGTCCCACCGCGATGGCCGCAGCTGGTCCGTCAGGTGCGAAAAACGGCTCACCACAGGCGAATTGCCCGAATCATGCGGCAAGCCCGCAGTCCCCCTCGCGGCGTGGGCCGTCTCGCTGCTGAGCTGAGTGGCCCAGGTCACCACCACGATCGGCCTGCAGTTACGCAATCGTTACCGCGTTCTGCTACCCAACTGATTGCCATGGACGAGCGCAAACGTTTACATGGGGCCGTTACCTCAGCGCTGAGGCATGTCCGCCTCAGCACGACGCGAGAAATGGAGGCGGGCGAATGGCCCTCCGAATGAACAAGCGGCACACCTTCACGGTGCTTGCCGGTGCAGTGTCCGTGGCCCTCGTCGCCGCGGCCTGCGGTGGCGGCAGCAGCAGCAACTCTGCGGCGTCTTCCGGGGCTGACGCCCGTGGCCCCATCACCTACGTGCAGGGCAAGGACAACAGCAACCTGCTCGCACCGCAGGCGGCACGCTGGAACGCCGCCCACCCGAACGAGAAGGTCACGGTCAAGGAGCAGTCCGACCAGGCCGACCAGCAGCACGACGACCTGGTGCAGAACTTCCAGGCCAAGAGCACCGCCTACGACGTCGTCTCCGTCGACGTCGTCTGGACCGCGGAGTTCGCGGCCAAGGGCTGGCTGACGCCGCTCAAGGACAAGTTCGCCCTCCCGACCACGGGCTTCCTGGCGCCGACCGTCAAGGCCGCCACGTACAACAACACCCTGTACGCGGCCCCCACCTCCTCCGACGGCGCGATGCTCTACTACCGCTCCGACCTGGTGAAGACGCCGCCGAAGACGTTCGACGAGATGTGGTCGATGTGCTCGATCGCCAAGAAGAACGGCATGGACTGCTACGCGGGCCAGTTCGCCAAGTACGAAGGCGGAACCTGCAACGCGACCGAGTGGATGAACGCCTACGGCGCCAAGGTCGTCGACGCGTCCGGCAAGCCGACGGTCGACTCCCCCGAGGCCGCTGCCGGGCTCAAGGCGCTGGCGGACCACTACAAGAACGGTGACATCCCCAAGCAGGCCATCACCTACCAGGAGGAGCAGAGCCGCGCGTCGTTCCAGTCGGGCAAGCTGCTGTTCCTGCGCAACTGGCCCTACGTCTACAACCTGGCCAGCACCGACGCCTCCTCGAAGGTCAAGGGCAAGTTCGCCGTCGCTCCGCTTCCCGGCGTGAACGGCCCGGGCACCTCGACCCTCGGTGGTCACATGGCCGCCATCAGCGCCTACTCCAAGCACAAGGCCACGGCCCTGGACTTCCTGAAGTTCCTCACCAGCCCCGAGGAGCAGAAGACCAACATGGAGAAGGGCTCCCTGGCCCCGGTCATCGAGTCGATCTACACCGACCAGGCGCTCGTCGCCAAGTACCCGTACCTGCCGGTGCTCAAGGAGTCCATCTCCAACGCGGTGTCGCGTCCGGTCACCCCGTTCTACCCCGCAGTGAGCACGGCCATCCAGGACAACTTCTACGCCGCCATCCAGGGGCAGAAGACTCCTGAGGCCGCTGTGAAGGACATGCAGGCCGCCATGCAGGCCGCGTCCAGCTGATCCACCCCGCATGACCCGGGTGTGGGGGTGGCTCCTACGGGAGTCGCCCCCACAGCCGGACCCTTGGGAACCGTCCCGCACCTGATCGTCGCCGAGCGCGACCACACGGCAGTCTTTCCACCATCGCTTCCGGGCAAGGAGCAGACATGAGCGCAGTCGCATCGTCGACGCGGGGTTCGACGCAGAACAAGCCACCCAAGAAGAGCAAGGGCCTCAACGACGCCCAGCGAAGGCAAGGGCTGCTGCTCGTCGCTCCGACCCTGCTGTTCCTCGCCGCCGTCATCCTCTACCCCCTCATCAGGGCCGTGCTCGACTCCTTCAAGAAGGACCCGGGACTCGACACGGCGACCGGTCTGTTCGTCGAGGGCGGCAGCGCCGGCATCTCCAACTACACCCACTGGCTGTTCCAGCAGTGTGGCAACATCGACTGCCCGCCGGGCACCCTGGGCGCCCAGTTCTACAGCGCCTTCTGGGTGACCCTGTTCTTCACGGTCGCCAGCGTGCTCGTCGAGGTCACCCTCGGCATGTGGTTCGCCATGATCATGAACCGCACCTTCAAGGGCCGCGGGCTGGTCCGCGCCGCCATCCTCGTGCCGTGGGCCATCCCCACCGCCGTCACCGCAAAGCTGTGGTTCTTCATCTTCGCCTTCGACGGCATCGCGAACCACCTCCTCAGCTTCGTCGGCATACCGGCACAGCTGTGGACGAGCGACCCGAACGCGGCGAAGTTCGCCATCGTCATCGCCGACATCTGGAAGACCACGCCCTTCATGGCGCTGCTGATCCTCGCCGGGTTGCAGCTGATCCCCGGCGACGTCTACGAGGCCGCGGAGATCGATGGCGCGTCCAAGTGGCAGACCTTCGTGCGCATCACCCTCCCGCTGGTCAAGGTGCCCCTGATGGTCGCCGTGCTCTTCCGTACCCTCGACGTCCTGCGCATCTACGACCTGCCGGCGATCCTCACCAACGGTGGAGGCGGCACCACCTCCTTGTCGATGCTCGTCATCAAGCAGATCCGCCAGGGCGGGTTCAACAGCGCCTCGGCCCTGTCGACCATCATCTTCCTGCTGATCGCCTTCGTCGCGTTCCTCTTCATCAAGTTCGGCGGCGCCGACGTGATCCAGCGGCCGCCGGCGACGAAGAAGAAGAAGGGCGAGAGCGACGACGCCCCCAAGAACGAGACGCATGCCCAGACGGGCAACCCTGTCGCCGCCAACGTCACCACGATGGGAGCTTGAGATGTCGACCGCAACGACGACCTCGGCCACGGCCCAGCCGGCCAGCGGACGGACCGAGGCCCAGGAGATCCACTTCAAGAGCGACCGCGCCGCCAAGATCCGCATGTACCTCGGCCTCGCCGCGCTGGTGATCTGGGGGCTGGCGCCGTTCTACTGGATGGTCGTGACGGCCTTCCGCGACGTCGGCTACACGTTCGACACCACGCCGTGGCCCACCCACGTCACGCTCGACAACTTCCGCACCGCGTTCTCCACCGACCGGGGCAACCACTTCGGTGCGGCCCTGGTCCACAGCTCCATCATCGGGGTCGCCACCACGACGGTCGCCATGGTCGTCGGCGTCTTCGCGTCATACGCACTGGCACGGCTGCACTTCCCGGGAAAGTACGTCGTCCTCGGGATCATCCTCGGATCCTCGATGTTCCCCGGCGTGGCCCTGGTCACGCCGTTGTTCCAGCTCTTCACCACGCTGGGCTGGCGTGACGGAGCGAACTACCAGGCGCTGATCATCCCCAACATCTCGTTCGCGCTACCGCTGACGATCTACACCCTCACCGCGTTCCTGGCGGAGATGCCGTGGGAGCTCGAGGAGTCGGCGCGCATCGACGGCTGCACCCCGGGCCAGGCCTTCCGCAAGATCATGCTGCCGTTGGCGGCACCCGGTCTGTTCACCACGGCGATCCTCGCCTTCATCGCGAGCTGGAACGAGTTCCTCCTCGCTCAGCAGTTCTCCACCGCGCAGACCCAGACGGTGACCGTGGCGATCGCCCAGTTCACCGGTGCCCAACCGCACCAGGAGCCCTACACCGCAGTCATGGCGGCCGGGACCATCGTCACCGTGCCCTTGATCATCATGGTGCTCGTCTTCCAGCGCGCGATCGTGTCGGGTCTGACGGCGGGAGGTGTGAAGGGATAGGGTCCTGCCCTTTCCTCTCACGACCGCAATGGGACTCTTCAACCCCGGCAGCGGTACCGGTGGCCCACGGGCGAAGGCCCAGCGACTGGACATGCTGCTCGGCATCATCGGTGTCTTCACCTTCATGGCTGTCGTGCAGACGGTCGTCCTGGAGGTCCGCGGGGAGCCGGCGGGAACATCAGCGCTGCTCCTCGCGGTCCTCCTCGGCGTTCTCTACGTGGTGTGGCGGGCCCGGAAGAACACCGGAGTCTGACCTACCAGGACAGGTGTCATGACGACCATCGGCGACGTTGCCAAGGCTGCAGGGGTTTCCGTGGCGACGGTCTCGCGCGCCCTGCGCGGCGTGGACCGCGTCAGCCCCCGCACACGCGAACGCGTCCTCGCGGCCGCGACCGAGCTCCACTACGTGGCCTCGCCGGCAGCCACGTCGTTGGTGTCAGGGCGCACACGGGGCATCGGTGTCATCACCCCGTTCTTCAACCGGTGGTTCTTCGCCACGGTCGTGACGGGGATCGAGAAGGCGTTGCGCGACGAGGGCTATCACGTGCTGCTCTGCGACCTCGAGAGCCACACCTTCGACTCCCGCCTGCCGATCACGCAGAACATGCTGTGGAAGCGCGTCGACGGCGTCATCATCCTCAACGTGCCCCCCGAGCCGCAGGAGCGTGACCTCCTCGACCGGATGGGACTACCCGTCATCACCGTGGGCAACCGGCAACCCGGTTGGCCCTCGGTGCGCATCGACGACCGGGCCGCCATGGCGATGGCGGTCGAGTACGTCGTCGGGCTGGGTCACCGCTCCATCGCGTATGCGGGGACGGTGCCGGTGTCGATCTCCCACCTCCAGACGCCGTTCGACCGGCGGGACGCGTTCGACGAGGTGCTGGCGCGCCACGGCCTCAGCAACCGGCCCGAGTGGACGCTGCGGTGCGACTGGACCGCCGACGGTGCGGCCGAGCACGCCGACCGGTTGTTCGCAGGCTCCGAGCGACCCACCTGCGTGGTCGCGGCCTCGGACGAGATGGCCTTCGGCGTGATGAGCGCAGCCCGGCGCCACGGCCTCGACGTGCCGGGGGACGTGTCCGTCATCGGTATCGACGACCACGTCCACTCACGCATCCACGACCTCACCACGGTGCGCCAGGACGTCGAGGCGCAGGGCCGCCACGCCGGCTCCCTGATGCTGTCGGCCCTGCACGGTCACGAGCTCAGCAGCACCCACGACGAGGTCCTGGGGGTCGAGCTCGTCGTGCGCGGGTCCACCGCGCCGCCGAAGGAGGTCACGGCGGCCCAGCCATCGGGCCGGGCTGCTCATAGGCGCAAGGCACCGGCGACCACGGCCGCGGGTGCCGTCACGGCACCCGCCTGAGCGGCGCCTCCCCGGTGGCTCGCGGCGACCTTCAGTTGACCGACCCCTCCCGCTCCCCCAGGTCCTCGGGGTCGCGGATGTAGGTCTTCTTGGCTCGCAGTGCCCGGTTGGCGAACCACGTGAGCGCCCACAGCACCACGCCGATGGCCAGCAGGATGCCGGCGATCTTGTACTGCTCCCCGGCACGGCCGGTGACGGGCAGCACGAAGAAGAAGCAGAGCGCGGCACCGAGCACCGGCAGCACGGTCGGGGCAACGAAGTGCTTGCGGTCGATGGTGTCCTTGCGCAGGACCAGGACGCAGATGTTGACGATGGTGAAGACACCCAGGAGCAGCAGGGAGGTCGTGCCACCGAGGGTCTCCGTCGCCGAGTCGCTCGCCCCGGAGACGTAGGTGACCAGTCCGAACGCCAGCAGCGTCGTGAAGACGATCGCGGCCCACGGGGTCTGGCGGGTCCGGTGGACCTTCCCGAGGAACGGCGGGAGCACCTCCTGGCGCGCCATCCCGTAGAGCAACCGGCTCGCCATGAGCATGTTGATCAGGGCCGAGTTGGCGACGGCGAACATCGAGATGAACGGCAGCAGGGTGTCGATCGGGACACCCGGGGCAGCCTTCTCGACCACCGTCACCAGCGGGGTGTCGCTCTGGCCCAGCTCGCCGACCGGCACGATCGCCACCGAGAACAACGCGACGAGGATGTAGATGACCCCGGTGATGGAGATGCCGGTGATCATCATCGTGGGGAAGTTCTTCACGGGGTCGTGCGTCTCCTCGGCCATGTTGACCGAGTCCTCGAAGCCGACCATCGCGAAGAACGCCAGCGAGGTCGCGGCCGTGACGGCCAGGAAGGCGCTCTTGTCGCTCGGGCTGTCGAAGACCATGGTGCGCCCGAAGTCGGTCTTGCCGGCGAACAGGGCGACGAAGCCGACCATGATGACCAGCAGCAGGCCGGACAGCTCGACGAGGGTGAGCACGATGTTGGCGCGCACGCTCTCCCCCACGCCGCGGAAGTTGACCAGGGCGACCAGGGCCATGAAGGCCAGGGCGACGACCAGGATCAACGAGGTGTTGTCGCTGTCCAGGCCGAAGCCCTTGGCCAGGTTGGAGGCGAACGCCCGGGACGCCGTCGAGGCGCTGGTGATGCCCGAGCACATGACGGTGAACGCCACGATGAAGGTGAGGAAGTGCACCCCGAACGCCTTGTGCGTGTACAGGGCCGCCCCCGCCGCCTGCGGGTACTTCGTCACGAGCTCGAGGTAGGAGAACGCGGTGATCATGGCGATGCCGAAGGCGACGATGAACGGCACCCATGCGGCACCCCCCACCTCGGCGGCGACCTTCCCAGTGAGGGCGTAGACCCCGGTGCCGAGGATGTCACCGACGATGAACAGCAGCAGCAGCTTGGGCCCCATCACCCGCTTGAGCTCGGTCTGACTTTCCCCGGTGTCGACGGCTGTGGACATGCGGAACCTCCTGGTCGCGGAGGTCGCCCTTCACGACCCCTGCAGGGGCCCCACACTGGCGCAACTCAGGGACCGCGGCAACGACAAGCCCTCAGGCGTCGATGCGTTCGCGGTCGAGCTCGGCGGCAGACTCCACGATGAAGTCCTTGCGCGGTCCCACGTCGTTGCCCATGAGCAGGTCGAAGACGTGCTCGGCCATCTCGGCATCGGCGAGGGTCACCCGGCGCAGGGTGCGGTGCCGCGGGTCCATCGTGGTCTCGGCCAGCTGGTCGGCATCCATCTCACCCAAGCCCTTGTAGCGCTGCAGGGGCTGCTTGATGTTCTTGCCGCGCTTGCCGAGGGAGGCGACGGTCGTGCGCATCTCCTTCTCGGAGTAGGTGTAGATGAGGTCGTTCTTCTTGGCGCCGTTGTTGACGACCTCGATGCGGTGCAGCGGGGGCACCGCGGCATACACCCTCCCCGCCTCCACGAGGGGACGCATGTAGCGGAAGAAGAGGGTGAGCAGCAGCGTCCGGATGTGGGCGCCGTCGACGTCGGCGTCGGTCATGATGATGACCTTGCCGTAGCGGGCGGTGTCGAGGTCGAACGAGCGACCCGAGCCCGCGCCGATGACCTGGATGATCGCGGCGCACTCGGCGTTCTTGAGCATGTCCGAGACCGAGGCCTTCTGGACGTTGAGGATCTTGCCGCGGATCGGCAGCAGGGCCTGGTAGTCGCTGGACCGGGCCAGCTTCGCGGTGCCGAGCGCACTGTCGCCCTCGACGATGAACAGCTCGGACCGCTCGACCTCCGAGGACCGGCAGTCGGCGAGCTTGGCCGGGAGGGTCGAGGACTCGAGGGCGTTCTTGCGGCGCTGGGTCTCCTTGTGCAGCCGCGCACTGATGCGTGACTTCATCTCGGAGACGACCTTCTCCAGCAGCAGGGCAGCTTGGGCCTTCTCGCCGCGCTTGGTCGTGGTCAACATCGCGGTGAGCTCCTGCTCGACGACCTTGGACACGATGGCCCGGACGGCGTTGGTGCCGAGCACCTCCTTGGTCTGGCCCTCGAACTGCGGCTCGGCGAGGCGGACGGTGACCACGGCGGTCAGGCCGGCCAGGACGTCGTCCTTCTCGGGCTTGTCGCTGCCGACCTTGAGGCGACGGCTGTTGACCTCGAGCTGCTTGCGGAACACCTTGAGCAGCGCCTGCTCGAAGCCCGCGATGTGGGTGCCGCCCTTCGGGGTGGCGATGATGTTGACGAAGGAGCTGACCTTCGCGTCGTACCCGGTGCCCCACCGGACCGCGATGTCGACGCCGCACTCGCGCTCGACCGCCGTCGGGGACATGTGCCCCTGGCTGTCCAGGACCGGCACCGTCTCGGTGAACGTTCCGGTGCCCTGCAGCCGCCAGACGTCGGTAACGGCGGTGTCGGGCGCGAGGAACTCGGCGAACTCGGAGATGCCGCCGTCGTGGACGAAGGTCTCCTCGTGCGGACCGTCGGCTCCCGGCGTGCCGGGCACCCCGCGCTCGTCACGGATGACGATGGTGAGCCCCGGGACGAGGAACGAGGTCTGCCGTGCCCGGGAGACCAGCCCGGGGTAGTCGAAGGCCGCCTCCTTGAGGAAGATCTGCTCGTCGGCCCAGTAGCGGACCCGGGTGCCGGTGACCCCCCGCTTGGCCTTGCCGACCACGGCCAGCTCGCTGGAGCGCTCGTACGGGGTGAACGCATGGTCGGGGGCTTTGTCGGCGGTGGCGACGTCGGGGAAGTAGCCGGGCTCGCCGCGGCGGAAGCTCATGGCATACGTCTTGCCACCGCGGTCGACCTCGACGTCGAGGCGCGCCGACAGCGCATTGACCACCGAGGCGCCGACGCCGTGCAGGCCACCGGACGCGGTGTAGGAACCGCCGCCGAACTTGCCGCCGGCGTGCAGCTTGGTGAAGACCACCTCGACACCGGTGAGGCCGGTGCGCGGCTCGATGTCCACGGGGATGCCGCGACCGTTGTCGCGGACCTCGACCGAGCCGTCGCGGTAGAGGATCACCTCGATGCGGTCACAGTGTCCGCCGAGGGACTCGTCCACGGCGTTGTCGATGATCTCCCAGAGGCAGTGCATGAGGCCGCGGCCGTCGGTGGACCCGATGTACATGCCGGGACGCTTGCGGACCGCCTCGAGGCCCTCGAGGACCTGCAGGTGGTGGGCGCTGTAGTCCGACGTGGACTTCGTCGTCGCCGCCTTCTTCGCGGTGGTGGCTTCAGCCACGGGGTTCCCTTCTCGGTGCTCGGCGGCCAGGTCGCTGACCGGTCCCCGCAGGGTATCTCCCGCCCCGGACAGCAGCACGCAGGCACGCGGCACGGCTGCCGGGCGACACACCGTGGACATGTCGGGCATCCCGGGTGCAGACGACCGGCTCCGAACCCATCCGCTGGACACCCGACCTACGAATCACCTGATGCGACATGACGTGACCCACATGGTGGCCCAATACGCGCCGGGAAGAAGAAGGCATGCTTGACTGTTCTAACCGGCGCCGGACCCGGAGTTGCCCCGCCCCTGTGGCAACCCTGACCCGGCGGAGGACGTCTCATGGAGACAGACGAATGAAGGAAGGCTGACGTGACCACTGCACTGGCACCCTCTTTGAACGCGGCCGACCGCTGCGACCGCTGCGGCGCCCAGGCCTACGTGCGCGCTCGCCTTCACGCTGGTGGGGAACTGCTGTTCTGCGCCCACCACGGACGCGAGCACCTGCCGAAGCTGCGCGAGCACGCCGACATCCAGGACGAGAGCGAGCGACTCCACGAGACGCCGGCCTCCGCCGCCGTCGAGGAACGCTAAAGAGGCCTCTCCACCGCTGCTGCCGTGGAGGCCACCCTGTGGGTCCCCGCCGTCCTGATCGTGATCGGGCTGGTGGGGATCGTTCTTCCCGTGCTGCCCGGGCTCCTGCTCGTGCTGGCCGCCGTCCTCGTCTGGGCCGTCGACACGGGCTCTGCCACCGGCTGGGGGGTCTTCGCGCTCTGCGTGCTGCTCTACCTCGCCGGCATGGCGCTGCAGTACGCCCTGCCCGGTCGCCGGATGCGCGCGGCGGGCGTACGGAGCTCGACGTTGCTGCTGGCGGTGCTGCTCGCCGTCGTCGGGTTCTTCGTCGTGCCCGTCGTCGGGGCCGCGATCGGGTTCGTCGGGGGGATCTACCTCGTCGAGCTCGGCCACTCCCGCGACCGACGGGTCGCGTGGACCTCGACCCGTGCCGCCCTGGGGGCGGTCTTCCTGTCGATCGGGATCGAGCTGCTCGCCGGGCTGGCCATCGCGACCACGTGGTTCGTCACCGTCCTCGCCACGAGCTGAGCGCCCAGTAGCCGAGGGCTTGGTGGCCGAGGGCTCAGTAGCCGCCGTCCTTGCGACGGTCCCAGCGCTCTTCCATCCGGTCCATGAAGGACCCGGACGAGCGGCGCGACTTGGCACCCTTGCCCGGGCTGGCCTTGGGTCGCGGGGCCGCCCGGCGCACCGTGCCGTCGGGCTGGACCGCACCCAGCGAGGCCTTGCCGCGACGGGGCGGCGTGAGGGCGAACGCGACGGCGGCGACCATCACCGCGAAGCCGATGGCACCGATCCACATGGTGGTGTTGACGCCGACGAGCACCAGGGCGAGGCCAACCACCACACCGACGACACCGATGGCCACCCGGCGCCGAGCCGCGGCGCGGGCACCCGCGCCCTGCATCTGTGACGCGAACTTGGGGTCCTCGGCATACAGAGCCTGCTCCATCTGCTCCAGCAGCTGCTGTTCGTGCTCTGAGAGCGGCACGGTGACCTCCTGGCGTTCGGCGTGCATGTGCTCCAACGCGCCGGGCCCCCGATTCGTTGCGCCTGCGAAGGAGCATCTTTGCCGGTCAGTGGCCGAGCGCTGACACCCTCAGGATATGTCGCCGCGCGGTGTTGCACCATCCGTTCAGGGGCACCCGTCATGGTGATCTGGGTCCAGGACCTACTGCCCTGTCACCGGCCCTGACGAGGGGTATCGTCAGGACGTCCCGGAGGCCGTTGTCGGCGGTCCTTGTCGCTGATCAGAGCGGCGGGACGCACGCTCCCGGCACCGAATCGGGCACTGGCGCGGTCGACGGCACGGTCCGCCTCGCGCCAGCCATGGTCGGGCTCGTCGAGCAGTCCCTGGATGGGGGCGCCCTCGGTGTCGACGAGCCCCTCCATGCGTACACCGACGAGGCGGATCCGGGCGCGCTGCAGGCCCAGCGCGTCGTACAGGGTCCGCGCCGTCTCGTAGATCTCACGGCTCACGTCCGTGGGATCGCGCAGCGTCTTGCTGCGGGTGATCGTCGTGAAGTCGGCGAAGCGGACCCGGATGGTCACCGTGCGCCCGAGCATGCCGGCGGCCCGGACCCGCGCCGCGGTGCGGTCGCTGAGCTTGAGCAGGTGGCGGTGGATCTGAACCGGGTCGTCGATGTCGAACTCGAAGGTCTCGTCCGAGCCGATGCTGCGCTCGCGGCGCACCGGCTCGACCCCGCGGGGGTCACGGCCCCACGACAGGTCGTGCAGGTGCGGACCCGCGGACTCCCCCAGCGCCCGCCGCAGCGTGTCGAGCGGGGTGTGCGCGATGTCGGCGACGGTGCGCAGCCCGAGGCGCAGCAGCGTCTCCTCGGTCTTGTCGCCGACACCCCACAGGGCCCCGACGGGCAGCTGCTGGACGAAGCTGACGACCTCGTCGCGGGGCACGACGACCAGGCCGTCGGGCTTGGCCAGGCCGGAGGCGAGCTTGGCGACGAACTTCGTCGGTGCGACGCCGACCGAGCAGGTGATGCCCTGCTCGTCGTGGATGGTGTCGCGGATGAGCTGACCGATGCGTGCGGGGTTGCCCAGCCGCCGCACCGAGCCCGCGACGTCGAGGAACGCCTCGTCGAGGGACAACGGCTCGACCTTCGGGGTGATGGTGTCGAAGGTGGCCATCACCCCGGCCGAGATCTGGCTGTAGAGCGCGTGGTCGGGGGCGATCACGGTGGCCTGCGGGCACAACCGGCGAGCCCGTGACATGGGCATCGCCGAGGCGACCCCGAACCGTCGGGCCTCGTAGGTCGCGGACAGCACCACGCCGCGGTTGCCGCCGCCGATGATCACCGGGGTACCGACGAGCTCGGGGCGACTGAGCAGCGACGCCGAGGCGTAGAAGGCGTCCATGTCGACGTGCAGGACCGTGCAGCCGGTGTCGTCAGGTGGCCGGTCCGCGCTGCGTGACGGCAGGGTGAACTGGCGACGGCTCACGTGCGGGCGAGGACGTGGACCGCGGTGCCGAGCTGGCCGAGGAACGCGAACTCGGGGTGCCTGCTGGCGGCGGCCTCGAGCTCGAGCAGCGCGGTGCGGTCCGCGTCGGAGTCGATGAGGGCCGAGGGCACGAGGTCGCTGAACAGCCGGACCCCGTGGACGTCCTCGACGACCAGGCCGGTCTGCTCGACCATCGTGCGCAGTGCGCTCGCGTCGAACCGTCGTGGCAACGGGTCGGCCGCTCCCCAGCGGCCGTCGTCGCTGACCAGGGCCTGGTGGGCCTGGGTGAACTGACCCGCCAGGACGCGGGCCAGGACGACCGCCAGGCGCTGGGCCGCGACGATGCTCAGGTGCCCACCGGGGGCGACCACCCCGGCGAGCGAGACCAGCGTGGCCTGGGGGTCGTCGACGACCTCGAGGGTGCCGTGGCAGCAGACGAGGTCCATGAGGCGGTCACCGACGATGCCCGCGAGCGAGTCGGCGTCTCCCTGCACAGCGGTGACCCGGTCGGCCACCCCGCGCTCGGCGCTGCGCCGGGACAACGAGGCCAGGGCGTCGGGGCTGGGGTCGACGACGACGACCTCGTGACCGAGCTCGGCAAGGGGGACGGCCAGGCCGCCGGTGCCGCCGCCGAGGTCGAGGACGCGCAGGGACTGGTCGGCGCCGGCCGGGCGGGCTGCCTGCTTGTCGGCGAGCAGACCGGTCACTGCCGTCCACACCGCGGAGGTCCGCAAGGCCGTCCCGACACCACCGCGTCGGGTCCGCCACTGCTCGTCGGCCACCGTGGCCACCTCCTGTGCTCGTGCTGGGTCTGGTGTGCTGGATCTGGTCGTCGCGGGTCTGCGCGTGGCGGCGGTCGTCGGTGCGGGCGACCCCCGCCGAATCGTCGTGTCCACCCTAGTGGCCGGAGCTGCCCGGGCTGGAGTGCCACAGCTTGCGCGGCGGGGCGAGCTGTCCCCCGTCGATGTCGTCGGGCACCTGGCCACCCTGACCCAGGACCCGCGACCCGCGCACGTCCTGACCCGCTGGCTTGATGTCGGCGTAGGGCGACTGCTTGAACCCCGAGGCGTGCACCAGCACACGACGCCCCTGGGGGCCGGCGGCCCGCTGGACCTCCTCGGCGGCCTCGGCGAGCTCGGTGGCGCTGCGCTCGCTGTCCTCCATGGCGGCGTGCACGGCCTCGATGCCGCCGCGGGTCCACGCCTCCCACAGCGGGGTGAGCTCCCACGCACCGGTCGCCCGCAACGAGATCCCCCGCGGTCCGGTGCGGCGCACCACACCACGCACGAGCATCATCCACGAGTGGAAGACCGTGGCGGCATACGGTCCCTGGACGTCTTCGAAGAAGGTCGCGTCGACCGGCCCGGTGGAGTCGTCGAGGGTGAGGAAGACGACCCGTCGCCCCGAACGGATCGGCGGGGTCTGGGTGGCGACCTTGACCCCGCACACCCAGACGGTGGACCGGCTGCGGGAGCCCAACAGGTCACGGCTGCGGGTCACCCCGAGCGCCTCGAGCAGCGGGGCGTAGAAGTCGACGACGTGGGCGCTGGCGTCCAGGCCGAGGATGTCGAGCTCGGCCCGGACGCGCTCGGGGCCGGTCAGCTCCGGGAGCCCCGTGCCCGAGGTGAGCTCCGGGTGGTCGCCGAGGTCGAGGGTGAGCTGGGTCGGCTGGTCCTGCGCCGCCGTCACCGGCAGCGCCGCCTGCGACTGTCCGGCAGCGAGCGCCCGCACCCCTGAACCGTCGCTGACCCCGGCCGACTGGGACCGCCCACCCACCGGTATGCCGCGTGCGCCCCTGGCCCGCCGGGGTGCCGCCCGCTTGGCCGACCGGTCCAGCGCGCGGCCGTAGCGGTCGAGCTCGGCGACGTGCAGGAGCAGGTCACGGCGGGTGGTACGGCCACGGCGCCCTAGGCCACCACTGCCCATACCGCGTGATCCTGCCCCCCAGGCCCCACCTCCGGCGCCCGCCGCCCTCGGTGCTCCCCCCGGGCCGCCCAGCGACCCCATGCCGTAGAGGGCGTCGAACCCGCCGGCGAGCACGAGGCGCTCGGCGACAGGACGGGAGACGTGCGCCCGGTGCCAGAAGTCGGCGAGGCCGGCGTAGGGCTGGCCGGCGACGATGCGGGCGACCTCGGCGTCGCTGATGCCCCGGACGTCGGCCAGGGACAGCCGGATGCCGTAGCCGCGGGCGTCGGGAAGGTCGGGGTCGGACCGGTCGGGCTCTGCCCACTGGGCCCGGTCGAAGGCCGGGGACGGCTCGTCGAAGGCCTGCACCTGCACGCCGGTGGCGAGGTCGTCGAGGCGTTCGACGCGGTAGGCACCGGTCGAGGCGTTGACGTCGAGCCCGAGCACCGCGATGCCCAACGACCTGGCGTCGTCGAGGATGAGCCGTTTGGGGTACATGCCGGGGTCGTGGGTGAGCACCCCGGACAGGAACGCTGCCGGGTGGTGGGTCTTGAGCCAGGCCGAGTGGTAGGTCGGAAGGGCGAAGGCGGCGGCGTGGGCCTTGCAGAACCCGAACGACGCGAACGCCTTGAGCACCTCCCAGATCCGGTCGACGTCGGCGGGTGCGTAGCCCCGGGCCCGGGCTGCCGGGCGCCACCAGGCCTCGATCTCCAGCTGACCTCGAGGGGTGCCCAGGGTGCGGCGGACCTCGTCGGCCTGGGCCAGCGAGACCCCGGTCGTCTCGGCGAGGATCATCAGGACCTGCTCGTGGAAGACGACCACCCCTTCGGTCTCCCGGAGCGCCTCGATGAGGGTGGGGTGCAGGTAGCTGGCCTCCTTCCACCCGTGCCGGGCCTCGAGGAACGGCGTGATCATGTCGGACTTCACCGGCCCGGGCCGGAACAACGAGATGTCGATGACGAGGTCCTCGAAGCGCTCCGGGCCGAACTTGCCGATCAGCTCGCGCTGGCCGGGGCTCTCGATCTGGAAGCAGCCGAGGGTGTGGCTCGTGCGGATCAGCCGGAACGTCGCCTCGTCGTCGAGGGGCACCTGCTGCTGGTCGTCGAGGTCGACCTTCACGGCGTCGACCCGTTCCACCTCCTGCAGCGCGTGGGCCATCGCCGACTGCATCCGGATGCCGAGGACGTCGAGCTTGAGCAGGCCGAGGGCCTCGACGTCGTCCTTGTCGAACTGGCTCATGGGGAACCCCAACCAGCTCGCCTCCACCGGCGTCCGGTCCAGCAGGCCGCCATCGGAGAGCACCACGCCGCACGGGTGCAGCGCGATGTGGCGCGGCAGCCCGTCGAGGCGCTCGACGAGGTCGAACAGCACCCGCATCCGTGGGTTGTCCAGCCCCCGCGAACGCAGCTCAGGAAGCTCGGCGATGGCGCTGCGGGCGTCCTTGGCCCGGATGTGCGGGAAGGCCTTGGCGATCTCGTCGATCTCGGTCGGGGGCAGGCCGAGCGCCGCGCCCACGTCACGGATCGCGTGGCGCACCTTGTAGGTGTCCATCATCGAGACGCAGGTGACCCGCTCGCCGCCGAACCGGTCGAGGATGCGTTCATAGACCTCGGTGCGACGGGCGGACTCCACGTCGATGTCGATGTCGGGCAGCTCGGCCCGCAGCGGCGAGCAGAACCGCTCCATGAGCAGGTTGTAGCGGATCGGGTCGACCCCGCTGATGCCGAGCAGGTAGTTGACCAGCGACCCCGCCCCCGACCCCCGCGCGGCGACACGGACCCCCATGCCGCGGATCAGGTCGACGACCTCGGCCACGGTGAGGAAGTAGGTGGGGTAGCCCAGCTCGGCGATGACCTTGAGCTCGTCGGTGAGCCGGCGTTCGACCGCGGCGAACTCCTTCTCGCCGATACCGGGGTAGCGACCGCCGACGGCTGCGCGGCAGCGCTGCTCGAGCCTGGCCTGCGGACTCTCCCCCGGCTCGATGTTCAGCGTGCGGGGCTCGGGCAGGTGCACCGAGCCGATGCCCAGGTCGTGCCGGGCGCTCTGGGCGCAGGACACCCCCAGGGCCACGGTGCGCTGGAGCAGCTCGTCGGCGCGGCCGCGGTCGCCACCGGTGACCTCGAGGGCCACGGCGTGCATCGTCGGGGTCGCCGCCAGGTGGGCCGCGTCGGTGACCCGGTCGAGGTGGCGGGTGTCGAGGGCGACGAGGCGTCGGGCAGCGTCGAGCAGGTCGACCACCGCCGACTCCCCCGGGTCGACGTGACGCACCGCCGCGGTGAGCACGGCGGGCACGCCCTGCTCGTCGGCGAGACCGAGCATCCGGCGGGCATGGCTGCGTGAGGCCGGGGTGCCCTCGGGGCCGCCGTGGCAGACCACCTCGAGCACCACCGCGCCCGGGGGCAGCCGCCGGCACCACGCGTCGAGCAGGACCCTGGCCCGGTCGGTGCGCTTGGCCAGCAGGGCCCGCCCCACGTCGGAGTCGGGCCCGAGCAGGACCACCAGTGGACTGGCATGGTCGCGGCTCGACCGTCGGTCGCCGCCACGCCAGCAGCCGGCGGCGACGACGGCGCCCGAGGTCACCGGCAGCCCGCGCTCGCCGCGCAGGTGGGTCTCGGTGACCAACCGGCACAGTGCAGCCCAGCCGACACCGGCCGGCACCCCGGCGGCCTGCCCCCGGGCGAGCACGGTGACCCGCGGATGGCGGGGATCGCGGTCGGCTCCACCCCTCGCCGGGGTGCGAGGCGGTCGGGCCGGGGACTGCACAGCGGGGGTCGCCGGGTGTGCGTGGTCGCCGGGGGCGTCCGGGCCCACGGCGAGGTCGACCCCGAGGACCGGGGCGATCCCGGCCGCGGTCGCCGCCTGGACGAACCGCACTGCGCCGTAGAGGCCGTCGCGGTCGGTCAGCGCGAGGAGCGGTTGCCGGTGCTGGGCAGCTCGTTCGACGAGGGCCTCGGGGGTGGAGGTGCCGTAACGCATCGAGAACCCCGAGGCGACGTGCAGGTGCACGAACTCCTGCGCCGGACCCGGGCCGGTACTCATGGCGCTGCGCGGGTCGGTGCGAGGTCGCCGACGAGCGCGGTCGGCACCAGCACCTCGTCGTGGCCACCGGGGTGCACGGGCAGACCCAGGCTGCGGCAGACCAGGTCGAGGAACACCTCGGACTGCCGGATCAGGTCGTCGGCCTCCCGGGCGCTGTGCGCTTGGCTGCGCCGGGCTGCGACCAGCTCGAAGAACTCGGCCCACTCCGCGAGCTCCGGGGCGACCGTCGGCAGCAGCTCCCACAGGGAGCGCGGACCACAGTGGCCGTCGGGGGTCGCGCGGGCGGCGACGATCGCAGCGGCGGCCCGCAACGCCCCGAGCTGGGCCTGGAGGTAGCGCTGGGACACCTCCCTGCTCTGGCAGGCCTCGAGCAGGGAGTGCCGGGACCGGTCGAGCAGGTCCAGGCTGGCGCCCGCGCTGCGGACGGCGCCGGTCGTGGTGGCAGCGGTCGTGGTGGTGGTCGTGGCGGCGGCGGTCGTCGTCATGGGCGCCACCTCAGTCCGCCACGCGCAACAGGCGCCAGCGCAGGCCGAGGTCCTGGTGGTCCGCACCGAGGTCGTAGACCCCGACGGCGGCGCACCGTCCGGCGCTGGCCTCCACCCGCCAGACCTGGCGCTCGCGGGCGTCGGTGAGGACGTCGCCGCTGCCCTGCTCGCGCGCCTCGCGCCACCAGGGACGGCGCTCCTGCCAGCGGTCCAGGACCGCCCGCACGACGTAGAGACGACCGCGCCACACGAATGCCTCGGGGCCCCGGGCGGCGGGGCCGCCACCAGGGGTGTCAGCGCACCCGTCGGGGGTGGCGGCGTATCCACCCGGGGTGGCGGCGCCGTCAGCACCGGCCACCGCCTGGCGGACCTCGATGGGTTCTTCGTACCGGCGCACCACGAGCAGGCTCCTTCGTCACGGCATGGCGAGATGGGTGCACTCCGGCCCTGCAGAGGGCGGGGTCGAGGCGCCCACTGCGGGCCAGAGCGCACGCGGTGGTCCCTGGTGCGGGCGGCAGGGGCGGGAGTCGTCCGCCGTGCTGGTCGCCCGGTCCTTGGAGTGGAACCATTCGAACAGGTGTTCGATATGAAGAACCGTACACCCGGCGTCGGACAAGCCGTCAAGGGCGACGGCGCGTCGCGACCACCCGGGCGCGTCGCGCCTGGCGGCACCCGGCCGACCAGCAGGGTTGGACAGCCGGGAGATCGTCAGCGCCAGCGCTGGTGGCCGTCGGCAGCCACCCCTAGGCTCCGGACATGAGCTCGCCCGAGCCGGCCGCCCCACCCCCGGTCGCTCCACCTCTCGCGACAGCCACGCCTGCGGCCGCAGCGCCGAGCCGCGACCTGGGCCAGCACCCCGCGGTGCAGCGGGTCCTGGCCAGCCTCGCCGTGCACAGCGTCGACCCCGAGCTCGTCAGCCTCCCCGACGCCGTCCGCACGGCCGCCGCCGCGGCCGCGGCCATCGGCGTCACCCCGGCCGAGATCGCCAACTCCCTGATCTTCCGCGCCCACGACGTGCAGGGGGCGATCACCCCCCTGCTCGTGCTCACCTCCGGTGCGCACCACGTCGACCTCGTCAAGGTCGCGGACCTGCTCGACGGCGTCGACCACATCGACCGGGCCGACGCGGACTTCGTCCGCGAGGTCACCGGGTTCGCCATCGGCGGAGTCGCCCCAGTCGGCCACCCTGCCCCGATCCGCACCGTCGTCGACGTGTCGCTCAGCCGCCACCGCCACGTCTGGGCCGCGGCAGGCCACAGCCACACGGTCTACCGCACCACCTACGAGGAGCTGCTGCGCGTGACCGCCGGCCACGCCATGGAAGTGGCCTGACCGCGCCATACCGCTGACCGCGCCATACCGCTCACCGCGGCACAGCACGTCACTCCAGACGCGACATCCCGCGGCAACCCAGCCGCACCCCGTGAACCGAGAGGTGGGCGATCAGGTCTGGTGCGCCTCGTGGATGCACAGGACGTTGTGGTCCGGGTCGACGAACCACGCGGCCCGCTCCCCCGCGAACTGCGCGATGTGGTCCTTGGTCTGCAACCCAGGCAGGTCGTAGTCCTCGAAGACCACGCCCCGCCCCTCGAGCTCGGAGACCTCTGCCGCGACGTCCGGCACCTCCCACGTCAGGGCGGTGCTCGGGTTCTGCGACCCGCCCTCCCTGGGCAGCAGCATCAGCACCGTGCCTCCGCTGAGCCCGTACATCAGGCTGCCTTCCGCGTTCGTCCCCTGGAACGGCAGGCCAAGCCGGTCGGAGTAGAACTCCTTCGCGCGATCGAGGTCCGTGACGGGAAGCATCGTCGCGACTGCACTCATGGCCAGTGACATACCAGCACCTCCTTCAGGCACCTTCCAGCGTCCTCCGCGTCCGGGACCCGGCGATCCACCAAAGTGGTGATCGGTCTGCGACAGAATGGGCGACATGACCAGACCCAGACCCGTCGAGTGCTGGCTCACCGACATGGACGGCGTGCTGGTCCACGAGGAGAGCGCCATCCCGGGGGCTGCGGAGTTCCTGTCCGCCCTCGCCGAGCACGGTCGGCGGTTCCTCGTCCTGACCAACAACTCGATCTTCACCCCGCGCGACCTGCGGGCCCGGCTGCTGGCCAGCGGCATCGACGTGCCCGAGGAGTCGATCTGGACGTCGGCGCTGGCCACCGCGCAGTTCCTCGACGACCAACGTCCACGCGGCAGCGCGTTCGTCGTCGGCGAGTCAGGACTGACGACGGCGCTGTACGAGGTGGGCTACACGATGACCGAGCGCAGCCCCGACTACGTCGTCCTCGGCGAGACGCGCACCTACTCGTTCGAGGCCATCACCAAGGCGATCCGGCTGATCGAGGGTGGGGCGCGGTTCATTGCGACGAACCCCGACGTCAGCGGCCCCAGCAAGCACGGCACGCTGCCCGCGACCGGGTCGGTGGCCGCACTCATCACGGCCGCGACCGGCCGCCAGCCCTACTACATCGGCAAGCCCAACCCCCTGATGATGCGCAGCGCCCTCAACCGGATCGACGCGCACTCGGAGTCGACGGTGATGGTCGGCGACCGGATGGACACCGACGTCATCAGCGGCCTCGAGGCCGGCCTGCGCACGATCCTCGTCCTGACCGGCTCGACCCAGCCGCACCAAGTGGACCAGTTCCCCTACCAGCCGACCCGCGTGGTGGACTCGGTCGCCGACATCGTCCCCCTGGTGGCAGAGCTGCGCACCCTGGACGGTCCGTCCTAGCGCGGCCCGAGGACGCTGTCGAGCAGCCCGGGGAACGCGGCGTCGACCTCGTCCCGCCGTAGCGAGACGAGGCGCTGCCTGCCGTGCGGCTCGTTGCGGATCAGGCCGGCCTCGCGAAGCACCTTCATCAGGTGGGACCTGGTCGACTTCGGCAGGGCGGGGTTCGTCGCCCCGCACTGGGCCATCTCCAGCGGACCGTCGGCGAGGTCGCGGACGATCTGCAGCCGGACCGGGTCGCTCAGGGCGAACAGCACGTCGGTCAGCGCGACGTCAGCGAGGTCGGGGTGCACGAGCTCTGGCGCTCCACTCATGGTTCGATAATACTCGAACCGATCTCGGCGAATCGGGAATGCCCCACCTCCTGACACCGTTCGACAAACATCGAACCGTTGTCATTCCGAGAGGTTGCCGTCATGGCCGAGCGCACCACCCCCAGCACCGTCTTGACCGCCGCGACCTCTGCAGCGACCCCCGACGCGACCCCCGCAGCGACCCCCCGCCCGACCCCCTCAGCTCGGACGCGGCGACGGCTGCGACGCGGCCGTGCCTTCACCACTGCGGTCGGCGCCGTGGGCGCCCTGATGATCGGGGCCAGCGCCCCCTCACCGTTCTACCCCGTCCTGCAGGCGCAGATCGGGTTCTCGGCCGGCACGATGACGACGATCTTCGGCGTCTACGCCCTCACCCTCCTCGTGACCCTGCTCGTGACCGGGTCACTGTCGGACCACATCGGCCGCCGCCCCGTGCTGGCCCTCGGTTTCGTCGTCCTGGCCGCCAGCATGGTGGGGTTCTGGCACGCCGACGACGTGACGACGCTGATGGTGTCGCGAGCCGTCCAGGGCGTCGCTGCCGGCCTGCTCATGTCGACGGTCTCGGCTGCCGTCGTCGACCTCGAGCCGACGAACCGCCCCGGACTCGCGGCCACCGTCAACGGCGTGACGCCGATGCTGGGACTGGCAGCAGGGGCGCTCGCCGCCGGCGCCGCCCTCGACTGGTCTCCGCTCGCGCTGCCCCTGGTCTTCGGCGCCCTCACCGCCGCCTATCTCGTCCTGGCCGTCATCACCCTCGCCCTGCCGGAGACCTCGCCGCGCCACGACGGCTGGGTACGTTCGCTTCGGCCGCAGGTCGGCATCCCCACGACCGCGCGAAAAGCGTTCAGCCGCAGCGCTCCCGCCCTCGTCGCAGGGTGGGCGACGGGTGGTCTCTACCTGTCGCTCGGTGCACCGCTCGTGGCATCCCTCGGTGGTCGTGACCACATTGCCCAGGGTGCCGCCGTCACGCTCCTCACCGGGGCGGGCGGCCTCAGCTCGTACCTCGCGCGGCACCGGTCCGCGCGTGCCGTCACCCTCTACGGCACCGTGATGCTCGCCGTCGGCACCGCCCTGACCCTCGTGGCCATGCACGTCGGTTCACCGGTGGGCTTCCTGCTGGCCGTGCTCGTCGCGGGCTCCGGGTTCGGGACGTCGTTCCTCGGGATCATGCGTTCGGTGACCCCGACCGTGGGCCCGGACCAGCGCGGCGAGCTCTTCTCGTCCGTGTTCGTCATCAGCTACCTCGCCTTCGGACTCCCTGCTGTCGCAGCCGGATTCGCCGTGCCGCACCTGGGTCTGGAGACCACGGCAACCGTGTATGGCGTCGTGGTCGCCGTCCTGTCGGCCGCCGCCGCCCTGCTGCGACGCTTCACCACCCGCGACTGACCACCGGGGCCGCGGCCACCACTACTGCCACCGCGCCACTCGTGGTGGCGCAACGGCCGCATCCGCCACCACTACTGCCACCGCGCCACTCGTGGTGACGGACCGCCGTCAGTGCAGGCCGAGGTTTCGGTGCACCTCGAGGGTCGCCGTCGAGCGGTTCATCGTGATGAAGTGCAGCCCCGGTGCACCCTCCCCGAGCATGCGGGCGGCGATCTCGGTGGCGATCTGCACACCCACCTCCCGCGTCGCGGCCGGGTCGTCGGCGACGGCCTCCAACCTCGACACGACCGACTGGGGCAGGGGCGTGCCCATGAGCTGCGACATCCGCGCGACCTGCTTGAAGTTCGTCACAGGCATGAGTCCAGGCGTGATCGGCAGGCCGGGACGCCGCGCCGCGACGGCGTCACGCAACCGCAGGTAGCTCTCGGCGTCGAAGACCATCTGGGTGATCGCGAAGCTCGCCCCCGCGTCGGCCTTGCGGACCATGATCTCTACGTCGTGCTCGAAGCTGGGGGATGCCGGGTGCACGTCGGGGAAGGCCGCGACGCCGATGGTGAAGTCCCCCAAGGACTTGATCAGCTGCACCAGGTCGGTGGCGTGGTCGAGGCCCTCGGGGTGGGCGACCCACTCGCCGCCGGGGTCGCCCGGCGGGTCCCCGCGCAGGGCGAGGATGTTGCGGACCCCTGACGCGGCATACAGGCCGACGACCTGGCGCAGCGTGGCGACGGACGCGCCGACGCAGGTGAGGTGGGCCAGCGGGGTCAGCGTCGTCTCGCGCGCGATCCGCTCGGTGACCCGGACGGTGCGGTCCTGGTTGGAGCCGCCGGCGCCGTACGTCACGGAGACGAAGTCGGGCCGGGCCGACTCGAGGCGACGGATGGCGTCCCAGAGGGCGGCCTCGCTCGCGTCGTCCTTCGGCGGGAAGAACTCGAAGCTCACCGACGGGCTCGGCGACGCGAGCATGCCGGGGATCGACCGGGTGAGCTGCGCCGGTCGAACGAGACGAGAGGGCTGCCCCAGTGCCATGGCGGTGAGACTAGTCGAGGGCGCACGCCGTAGGCTCATGGCCAGCACACGGTGAGACGCCGCCGCCGCCGACCGGGTGCTGACGCAAGGCAACCATGACCGAGCAGGCCGCAACAGGGCACAGGAGGAGCGCGTGGTGGTCAGCCCCCTTGATGCCGCACAGCTGCGCGAGCGCGTCCAACGGTGCGTCGACGACGTCCTCGCCCACCAGGCCGTCGTCCTCGCCGAGGTCGGCCCTGACGCGCAGGAGCTGCTCGGTGCAGTCGCCCGGCTCCTCACCGGCGGCAAGCGGCTGCGGGCGGCGTTCCTCTACTGGGGTTACCGCGGCGCCGGCCAGCCGGACTCGGACTCCCTCGTCCGCGTGGCGACCGCCATGGAGTTCTTCCAGGCCGCCGCCCTGATCCACGACGACGTCATGGACGACAGCGACACCCGGCGCGGCATGCCTGCCGCGCACCGCTCGCTCGCCGCCCGCCACGAGGAGGAGTCGTGGTCCGGTGACGCAGGACGGTTCGGTGTCGCGGGAGCGATCCTCGCCGGCAACCTCTGCCTCAACTGGACCGAGGAGCTGTATGCCACCTCGGGCTTGGACGCCGGCCACCTCGCCCGCGGGCGTGAGGTCTTCGACCGGATGCGCACCCAGCTCATGGGTGGTCAGTTCCTCGACGTCGTCGAGTCCGTCCGCTCCTGGGACGGCGTGCCGACCGCGGAGCGCATCGAGCGCGCCGAGCGCGTCATCCGCTTCAAGAGCGCCAAGTACACGGTCGAGCACCCGCTGCTCATCGGGGCCAGTGCCGGCGGTGCGGACGGCGAGGACCTTGCCGCCCTGTCCCGCTACGGCCTCGACCTCGGCCAGGCCTTCCAGCTCCGTGACGACCTGCTCGGCGTGTTCGGTGACCCCGTGGCCACCGGCAAGCCTGCGGGCGACGACCTGCGCGAGGGGAAGCGCACCGTTCTGGTCGCCCACGCCCTCGCCGGGTCCGACGACGCCGGGGCCACCCTCGTGGAGTCCCGCCTCGGCGACCCCGACCTCGACGGCGAGTCGGTCGACCACCTGCGCGAGGTGATCACGGCCAGTGGCGCCGTCGACGCGGTGGAGGCGGACATCGCCAGGCTCGCCGGATCTGCCCGGATGGCGCTGAAGTCCACCCGCGGCCTGGACCCCGAAGCGGTCACCGTGCTCGACCAGCTCATCGACAGCGCCACCACCCGCGAGCACTGAGACCACGGCGCGCGGTCGCGCGCGCCCTACCGTCAGCGGTAGCACGCGCCCTACCGTCGGGCGCCGTACCTCGCCCGGGAGGGGTCTAGAAGGCCTGCTCCATGGCGCGACGACGCACCTCGGTCTTGAACCCGGCCGCGAGGTTGTCGACCGGCGTGCCGGGGACCCGCAGGGTCTCGTCGGGCGTGAACAGCCAGGTGAGGATCTCCTCGTCGTTCATGCCACCGTCGGTGAGCACGGTGAAGGTGCCCCGAAGGTAGGGGTAGACCGTCTCGAGCAGGAACTGCTCCGGCACGGCCACGACCCGGCGCTCGCCGATGCGGGCGCTGAGCAGCTCGCGCTCCTCGATCAGCCGCCGCACGCCGGACAGCGGGATCCCGAGGCGCTCGGCCACGTCGGGGACGGTCAGCCAGGACCCGACGAGGTCCTCCAGGGACGGCTCGGGCGCGGTGGGGGTCTGGTCGGTCACGAGGACAGCCTGCCAGCACCGGCGAGCATTGCAAATTACATCGATGTAAGTCGATATGGGCGTACTTGCGTGGTGTACCTTTCACTCTCGTCGCAGTCGCCCCATCTTCCCCTTGCGCACCTCCCCCCACTGCAGTCACCGTCTCCTGAGCGGTGTGCACCCGTGAAAGGCACCCGATGACCCCTGTGATCGCTCCCGCGGCGCTCCCGTCGGCCTCGACCCTCGCACCCCCCGCGGTCGTCCAGAAGGCCAAGCCCGCTCCCCACGGCTGGACCTCGTACACCGTGCGCAGCGGCGACACCCTGGCAGCGATCGCCGACCACCACGGGACGACCACGGGGGTGCTCCTGTCGCGCAACAAGCTCTCCGGGGGCGGCAGCCACCTGTCGATCGGCCAGCACCTCTCGGTCCCGAAGACCGCGGCCCAGGCCCGGTCGGAGGCCGCCCGGGCCCGTGCCGCCGCGAAGGCCCGCGCCGCAGCGATCGCCCGCAGCACCTACGCCGTGCGATCCGGAGACACGCTCGGCGGCATCGCGGCGCGCAAGGGCGTCTCCCTCGCGGCCCTCCTCAAGGCCAACCACCTGTCGAGCCGTTCCATGCTCCAGATCGGCCAGAAGGTGCGCATCCCCGGCACCGGCGCCGCGAGCGCCCGCCGCCCCGCGAGCGCCAGTCGTCCCTCGAGCACCAGCCACACGTCCACGACGCGCTACACGGTCCGCAGCGGCGACACCCTGGGCGCCATCGCCAGCCGGACGCGCACCCCCCTCGCCAAGCTCTACGCCATGAACCACCTGAGCGCCCGCAGCGTCATCCACCCGGGACAGAAGCTCAAGGTCCGCGGCACGACCGCCGTCGCCACCGTCACCACCTCGGGCTACACGGTCCGCAGCGGCGACACCCTGAGCGGCATCGCCGCGCGCCACGGGGTCTCGCAGGCAGCCCTGCTCAAGGCGAACCGGCTCGCCAACGCCAACCACCTGAGCGTCGGGCAGAAGCTGCGCGTGCCGGGCAGGAAGGCCTCCTCGGCCAGCAGCGCCAACACGTTCGCCGGGCGCACCTACCCCAGCTCGACCGTCGGCGCGGCCCAGCGCAACCGCAACACCCTCGCCCATTCCTCGGTCCCGAGCCGCAGCCAGACGCGGAGCATGATCGTCGCCACCGCCCGCCGGCACGGCCTGGACCCCCGGCTGGCCCTGGCCATCGCCTGGCAGGAGTCCGGCTGGAACCAGCGCCAGGTCTCGGTCGCGAACGCCATCGGCGTCATGCAGGTCATCCCCTCCTCGGGCGAGTGGGCCTCGCAGATGAGCGGGCGCAGGCTGAACCTCATGCGCACCCAGGACAACATCACCGCCGGCGTCGTCATCCTGCGGTCGCTGACCCGTTCCGCCACGAGCGTGGACCAGGCCATCGCGGGCTACTACCAGGGGCTCTACTCGGTCCAGCACCACGGGATGTATGCCGACACGAAGCTCTACGTGAAGGCGGTCAAGGCCCACCGCAGCCGGTTCTAGGAGGCCCGGTGGGCACGCTCCCGGACCTGCCTGCACCGGTTGCCCACTTTCACCTCCTACACTTTGCGGGTGTCTTCAGGTGTCACCGAGTCCTTGCTCGGCCGTGTGCTCGACGGGCGTTACCGCGTCCAGTCGCACATCGCCGACGGCGGAATGGCGTCGGTCTACCTGGCCCTGGACACCCGGCTGGACCGCGACGTCGCCCTCAAGGTGCTGCGTCGCGACCTGGCCCAGGACGAGGCGTTCGTCAGCCGGTTCCGGCGTGAGGCGCGGTCCGCGGCGCGGCTGTCCCACCCGAACGTCGTGTCGGTCTTCGACCAGGGCGACGACGACGGCCACATGTTCCTCGCGATGGAGTACGTCCCGGGGCAGACGCTGCGCGAGGTCATGAAGGCAGAGGGCCCGCTCACCCCGCGGGCGGCGCTCGACATCATGGCCCCGGTCCTGCAGGCGCTCGGCGCCGCGCACCGGGCCGGCATCATCCACCGCGACATCAAGCCCGAGAACATCATCCTGCGCGAGGACGACGGCACGGTGAAGGTCGCCGACTTCGGCCTGGCCCGCGCGGTGAGCAACCAGACCTCCTACTCCCAGACGGGGGTGCTCCTCGGGACGGTGGCCTACCTGTCCCCCGAGCAGGTCGAGCGCGGTATCGCCGACGCCCGCAGCGACGTGTATGCCGCCGGCCTGATCCTGTTCGAGATGCTCACCGGCACGAAGGCGTTCACCGGCGACTCCCCGATCCACATCGCCTACCAGCACGTGCACGGCTCGGTGCCGGCCCCGTCGTCGCGGGTCACCACCGTGCCGGCCGAGCTCGACGCCCTCGTCGCGCTGGCCACCGCGCGCGACCCCGACCAGCGGCCCGCCGACGCCGCCGACTTCCTGGCCGAGGTGCGCAGGTCCCGCGCCATGCTGACCCCGACCGAGCTCGACCGCCGGCCGGAGGGGCCCTCGGCGATGGGTGCGGGAGCCAGCACCGTGGCGGTCGAGCGCACCAGCGCCCTACCCGCCCAGGCTTCGCCCCAGCAGCGTCGCGTCGGTCCGGTGGCCCTGCCGATGGACCACACCCCCACCGCTCCTCCCGGGCCCGACCCGTACGCCCCCGACAGCGGCCGCGCCCTGCAGGGGCGGGTCGTTGGCGACCGACGCCGGGGGCCGTGGGGCGCGATCGTGGCCGTCCTGGCCGTGGCCGCCGTCGCCGGCATCGCCGCCTGGTGGTTCCTGGGAGGTCCCGGCTCGCCGACGACCGTCCCGCGTGTGACCGGCCAGCAGTACGCCCAGGCGCAGAGCGCCCTGAAGACCGCGCACCTGTCCCCCGAACGCGTCGACGCCTTCGACGAGACCATCCCCAAGGGCGTGGTCATCTCGACCGACCCCGGGGCCGGCACCGAGCTGCGTCGCAGCCAGGCGGTCACCGTGACCGTGTCCAAGGGCCCGGAGCGGTATGCCGTGCCCCAGGTCGTGGGGGCCAGCGCCAACGAGGCCACGGCCCGGATCAAGGCGGCGAAGCTCACGCTGGGGAGCACCACGCAGGCCTTCAGCGAGACCGTGGCTGACGGCCTGGTCATCAGCGTCTCCCCGAAGGAGGGCGCGTCGCTCAAGCGGGGGGCCCAGGTCGACCTCGTCGTCAGCAAGGGCCGCGAGCCGATCCAGGTCACCGACTTCACGGGCAAGCCCGCTGACGACGCGGTGAAGGCGCTGACCGGCGCTGGCCTCGAGGTCGACGCCACCCAGCAGAAGAACGACGACAAGATCCCCAAGGGCAGCGTCATCTCCCAGGACCCCTCGAGCGGCACGCTGTTCAAGGGCGGCAAGGTCACCCTCGTCGTCTCCAAGGGCCCTGAGCAGGTCAAGGTCCCAGACGTCCAGGGCAAGCAGGAGGCCGACGCGGTCCAGCAGCTCAAGGCTGCGGGCTTCGAGGTCAAGGTGGAGCGGTTCATGGGCGGCCTGTTCGGCACCGTGCGGAGCCAGAACCCGGCCGGCGGCAGCATGGCGCCCCTGCGGGACGCCAACGGCAAGCCCACGGTCGTCACGCTCGTCGTGGTCTGACCCGCGCACCTCCGAGTCTCCCTGAGCCCCCGCGTGCGTTCACTGCCCGCCAGCCGTCTGGCCACCCTGCTGCTCGTCAGCGTCACCGCGGTCTGGGGCTCGACGTTCTTCCTCATCCGAGACCTCGTCGAGCACGTGCCGTCGGCCGACTTCCTGGCGGTGCGGTTCGCGATCGCCGCGGTCGTCATGGCCCTGGTGTTCCGGCGCCAGACCCTGGCCCTGACCCGACGGGAGGTCGTCATCGGCGTCGGGCTCGGCGTCCTCTACGGCCTCGCGCAGCTGCTGCAGACGGTCGGTCTGGAGCACACCGACGCGTCGGTCTCCGGCTTCGTCACGGGCACCTACGTCGTCCTCACCCCCGTCCTGGGCGCGGTGCTGCTGCGCGACCGCATACCGGGGTCCACCTGGCTGGCCGTGGGGTTGGCGACGATCGGGCTGGGCGTGCTGTCCCTGCGCGGGATGTCCGTGGGGTTCGGCGAGGTGGTCACGCTGGCCGCGGCGGTGCTCTACGCGCTGCACATCATCGGCCTGGGCCGCTACTCCACCGCGGCGTCCGCGACGGGCCTCGCGACGGTGCAGGCGTTCGTCATCACCGCGGTCGCCCTCGTGGGGGCGGTCCCCGGCGGGATCACCCTGCCGCAGGGCGGCGGCCAGTGGGCCTCGCTGCTCTACATGGCGCTCATCGCCGGCGCCGTGGCCCTCTGGGCGCAGACCTGGGCGCAGTCGCACCTCCCGGCCACGAGGGCAGCGATCGTCATGACGATGGAGCCGGTCTTCGCGGCCTTCTTCGCGGTCCTGTTCGGTGGGGAGTCCCTCACGGCGCGGATGCTGCTCGGGGGCGGCCTCGTGCTCACGGCCATGTATGTCGTCGAGATCCTCGGTCGGCGCTCACCGGACGCCACGGCCGAGGAGGACCCACCCGCGGAGCTGCTGCACCACGAGGTCTGAGGAAGCGCCGGCGCGCAGCGTCCGGGGATGCCAGAGGCGCAGGATGCTGCGCCCCTGGCATCCCCGGGGCCGGGTCCAGGACCCGTGGGCCTCAGGCGGCGGCCGGACCCTGCTCGAGCAGGGGCACCAGGCCCGCGACCGCGCGGTCGGTGCCGGCGTCGTCGACGTTGAGGTGCCAGACGAGGCGGACACCCGTGGGGCTCACCGGATAGAGGCGTATGCCGCGTCGGCCCGCCTCCTCGACGAAGGCGGCCGAGGTCCAGCCCGCGACGGACACGTCGAGGACGACGATGTTGGTCTGCACGGTGCCCGGGTCGATCGAACCCGGGGCCGCCTGAGCCGCGGCGGTCGCGAACCGGTGCGCCCGGGCGTGGTCGTCGGCGAGGCGTTCGACGTGGTGGTCGAGCGCGTGCAGCCCTGCCGCCGCGAGGATGCCGACCTGGCGCATGCCGCCGCCGAAGCGCTTGCGCCAGATGCGGGCGGCTGCCATGCGGTCGCGTGACCCGACGAGCACCGAGCCCACCGGGGCACCGAGGCCCTTGGAGAGGCAGACGCTGACCGTGTCGAAGTGCTGGCCGTAGTCGGCGAGCGCTACCCCGGTGGCGACGTGGGCGTTCCAGAGGCGCGCACCGTCGAGGTGCATCGCGACCCCGCGCGGCTGCGTACCCGCGCGCAGCGCCTCGATCTGGTCGAGGGGCTGCACGGTGCCGCCCCCGAAGTTGTGGGTGTTCTCCACGACGACGAGGCGGGTGTTGACCTGGTAGGTGCCCCCGTCAGGGATCATCAGCGCCAGGGGGTCGGCCGCGTCGAGCAGCCCGCGCCGGGCCACCCACGAGCGCGACGACAGTCCCGACAGCGCTGCGGCGGCCCCCATCTCGGCGCGCAGGACGTGGGCCAGCGAGTCGGCGATGAGCTCCTCGCCGGGGGTGACGTGCAGCCGCAGCCCGAGCTGGTTGGCCATCGACCCGGTCGGGGTGAACAGTGCGTCCTCGTGGCCGAGCAGCCCGGCCACCCGCTCCTCGAGCTCGCGGACGGTGGGGTCCTCACCGAACACGTCGTCACCGACGGCTGCGGTGGACATGGCACGGCGCATCGCCTCCGTCGGCCGCGTCAGGGTGTCGGACAGCAGGTCGACGTCGATGGCAGCAGGCATGGCTGCAGCCTAGGAGGTCGGTGCGGTCGCGCCCGCGGCGGTCAGTCCTTCGAGAGCATCTCGGCGACGAGGAAGGCCAGCTCCAGGCTCTGCTGGTGGTTGAGCCGGGGGTCGCACACCGTCTCGTAGCGCTTGTTGAGGTCGGCGTCGAGGATCTTCTCGGCGCCACCGATGCACTCGGTGACGTCGTTGCCCGTGAGCTCGACGTGGATGCCGCCGGGCACGGTGCCCAGGCCCTGGTGGACCTCGAAGAACCCGCGCACCTCCTCGACGACGTCCTCGAAGTCGCGCGTCTTGTAGCCGCTGGCCGACTCGAAGGTGTTGCCGTGCATGGGGTCGCAGATCCAGGTGACCTGCGCGCCCGACGCGGTGATCTTGTCGACCAGGGTCGGCAGCGCCTGACGGACGGTCTTGGCCCCCATCCGGGTGATGAAGGTCAGGCGACCGGGCTCGCGGTCCGGGTCGACCTTGTCGATCAGGCGCAGGACGTCGTCGACCTCGGCCTTGGCGGACAGCTTGACCCCGATGGGGTTGAGCACCTTGGACACGAAGTCGACGTGGGCGCCGTCGAGGTCGCGGGTGCGCTCGCCGACCCAGATGAAGTGACCGCTGGTGTCGTACAGCTCACCGGTGCGGCTGTCGACGCGGGTCAGCGGACGCTCGTAGTCGAGCAGCAGCGCCTCGTGGGCGGAGAAGAACTCGGTCGTGCGCATGGCGTCGAAGTCGGCACCACAGGCCGACATGAACTTCATCGCCTTGTCGATGTCCTTGGCGAGGCGTTCGTAACGGCTGTTGGCCGAGTTGGAGACGAAGCCCTTGTTCCAGTCGTGGACGTGGCGCAGGTCGGCGAAGCCGCCCATGGTGAAGGCGCGCACGAGGTTCAGCGTGGCCGAGCTGGCGTGGTAGGCCTTCACGAGCCGCTGCGGGTCAGGCGTGCGCGACTCGAGGGTGAAGTCGAAGTCGTTGACCATGTCACCGCGGTAGGCCGGCAGGGTCACACCCTCGCGGGTCTCGTCACCGCTGCTGCGGGGCTTGGCGTACTGCCCGGCCATCCGCCCGACCTTGACCACCGGCACGGAGGCGCCGTAGGTGAGGACGGCGGCCATCTGCAGGATCGTCTTGACCCGGTCACGGATGTTGTCGGCCGTGGCCGCGGCGAACGTCTCGGCGCAGTCGCCACCCTGCAGGACGAACGCCTCACCGCGCGCGGCTGCAGCCATCCGCGACTTCAGGACGTCGCACTCACCGGCGAACACCAGCGGCGGATACGACGCGAGCTCGGCGACGGCGCTGGACAGGCGCGCGGCGTCCGGCCAGGTCGGCTGCTGGGCGGCCGGGAGGTCGGCACCGGCCGCGAGGCTGGCGAGGGCGTCATGGTGCTGCGTGGTGCTCACCGGTCAAGGATAGGTGCGAGCCGCACGGGCCCGTCCCGCAGCCCGCATCGCGGTCACCCACCCCATCCGGTATGGCGGGTGCCTCAGGCCGTGGGCGTGTCCAGGCCCTTGGCGATCGCGAACCGCACCAGCGCGATCCGGTTGTGCAGCTGCAGCTTGCCGAGGGTGTTCTGGACGTGGTTCTGCACGGTGCGGTGCGAGATGAACAGCTCGGACGCGATCTCCTTGTAGGACATGCCCGTCGCCACCAGCTTGAGCACCTCGGTCTCGCGCTCGGTGAGCTCGGGGATCGGGCGTGACGGGTCGGCCTGCGGCTGGGTCGACATCTTGCGGAACTCCCCCAGCACCAGCCCGGCCAGGCCGGCGGTGAAGACCGCCTCCCCGCGGGCGGTCGCCTCGACGGCAGCCACGATCTCCTCGCGGGTCGCCGACTTCACGAGGTAGCCCGTGGCCCCGGCCTTCACCGCTGCCAGGACGTCCTGCTGCTCCCCCGACGCCGACAGCACGAGCACCCGGGTGGGCAGGGAGCCGAGCGCCGCGCAGACCTCGTGGCCCTGCATGCCGGGCAGGTTCAGGTCGAGCACCAGGACGTCGGGGCGGGTCGCCTTGGTGCGGTGGACGGCCGACGGTCCGTCGTCAGCCGTGGCGAGCAAGGTCATCCCCGCCTCGACGAGGTCGCGGGCCACGGCGTCGCGCCACAGCGGGTGGTCGTCGGCGACGACCACGGTGGTCGGGCCGGACGGCCCCGCCACGTCCTGTGACGTGGCCGGCTCCCTCGCCGGCCCGTTCCCCTGCGTCTGCTGCTCGCTCATGCCGTCCTCCCACCACGGACGCCCGCCCTGGGCGCCCGCATCGTCACCGTCGTCCCGGAGCCCTCCCGGCCCGAGTACACCGCTTCTCCCCCGAGGTCGGCCAACCGACCGCAGATGCTCGAGGAGGCCCCCAGCCTGCCCGCTCCGGCAGCCTCGTCGAGGCGACCGGGCGGCATACCGACACCGTTGTCCCGCACCGTCAGCGCCACGGTCTCCCCCTCGTCCTCGACCAGGACCCACGCCTGGGCGTCCGCACCGGCGTGCTGGAACACGTTGTCCAGGGCTGCCCCCACCGCCGCCACGAGCTCGTTCGCGACCCGCGAGGGCACGAGGACCGGATCGGCGGGCGCGACGAGGTGGACCCGGCCCTCGGCATACCGCCCGAGCTGCTGGCGCAGGTCGACGTCACCGGGCACCGTGGAGGCCGAGTCGTCGGGGGTCGCGGCGCTGACCAAGGCCCTCAGCAGACGCTCCTGCTCAGCCGCCATGCCACCGAGCTGCCTGGCCTCGCCACCGAGCTGGGCCCCGCGACGGTTGATGAAGGCCAGGGTCTGCAGGACACCGTCGTGGACCGTGCGGGCCAGGCGCTCGCGCTCGCGCACCCGGGCTTCGAGCGCGAGCGCCTCGCGCAGCTTGGTGTGGCCCTCCCGCGCGAGGTCGACGGCGTAGCCGATCAGGGTGCCGATGAGCAGCAGCAGGACGATGTTGTTGACGGTGTTGGACGTGGCTCGACCCACCTCCACGAGGTCGACGACGCCGATGAACACCGACGCCACGAACCCGCCCTTGCGACCGAGGAGCACTGCCGCCGAGACCACCCCCGCCGCCGGCCAGATCGCCGGGAGCGTCCGCGACCCGGCCTCGATCGCGTCCGCGGAGTCGACCAGCCGCGTGGCCAGGATCGCGCCGGCCGCCAGGAGCAGCTCCACGACGACCAGGGACAACCGCCGGCGGCGGTGGAAGACCAGGAACACCGTCCAGACGCCGAGCACCGCCAGCACGCCCCACCCCAGGGCCGGTCGGACGAGGTCGTGGGGCCGGTCCCACAAGGAGTACGCGGCGTACGCGAGGGCGATCGGACGGAAGACGTCGATGCCCCTCCAGAACGCCGAGACCACCTCGGGCTGGGAGTCCGGCAGCGTGACGACGAGCCGCTGGTGTCGGCCGTTCCCCCGAGCTGCACCGTCCCCCGGTGTCGTGCGCTCCCCCACCGTCAACGGCTCAGCTTGCCTCGCGGCGGGGACGTCCGCGCTCGTCCTCGTCCTCCGGACCGCCCCCGCGCTCCGTGGTCTCGTCGATGTCGGCCGCGGCGTCGTCGACCCGGCGCCGGGCCCGACGGATGGCCTCGTCGTCGTGGGCGTCGAGGGCCTCCTCGAGCTCCTTGGCGGCAGACCCCGGCAGGGCGGCCTCGTGCAGCTCGCGCGCCTTGGTCTTGGCGGCCGCGAGGAGGCGGTCCTTCATCGACGTGGCATACATGTCGACGTACTCCTGGCCGGACAGCAGCATGAGCTCGTACATGATCTCGTCGGTGATCGAGCGAAGGACGAAACGGTCGTCCTCCATGCCCTCGTAGCGCGAGAAGTCCAGCGGCTTGCCGATCTTCACGCCGATGCGCATGAGCTTGGGGATCTTCTTGCCGGTGGGCTGGGCCTTGTCGGTGCCGATCATCGCGACGGGCAGGACGACCACCCCGCCCTCGAGGGCCATCCGGGCCACACCGGTGCGACCGCGGTAGAGCCGACCGTCGGGGCTGCGGGTTCCCTCGGGGTAGATGCCGAGCATCTCGCCGCGGCGAAGGACGCGCAGGCCGGAGCGCAGCGCGGCCTCACCCGCACGCCCGCCGGAGCGGTCGACGGGGAGCTGCCCGACACCGCGGAAGAAGGCTGCCGTGAGGCGACCCTTGATCCCGCGACCGGTGAAGTAGTCCGACTTCGCCAGGAAGGTCATCCGTCGCGGGACGACGAGGGGCAGGAAGATGGAGTCCGAGAACGACAGGTGGTTGCTCGCGAAGATGACGGGCCCCTCTTCGGGGATGTTCTCCTCCCCCTCGACCCATGGCCGGAACAACAGCTTGAGGATCGGGCCGAGCACGACCGTCTTCAGAACCCAGTAGAACAACCGTTCACCTCCATGTGACGCGGTGAACTGTACGGCACTCTCGACGGGTGGCGTGGTGCATGCGAGGATGCGCGCCAACGTCCGTCCGAGGCCTGCACAAGGAGCGCCCCACGTGTCCGTCCGACCCGGTGCAGAGCCCTACTCCCACGACGGGACCGGCGACCACGGCCGGACCGGCGTCGTCCTCGCCCACGGGTTCACCGGCAGCCCGGCGAGCATGCGTCCGTGGGGTGAGTTCCTCGGCGCCGCCGGCTACACCGTCCGCGTCCCCCGCCTGCCCGGGCACGGCACGACGTGGCAGGAGATGAACCGCACCCGTTGGCAGGACTGGTATGCCGCGGTGGACAGCGCCTTCCGCGAGCTCCACGAGCAGTGCGACCAGGTGTTCGTCGGCGGGCTCTCCATGGGTGGCGCCCTCGCGACCCGGTTGGCCCAGGAGCATGGTCCGCGCGTCAAGGGCCTGATGCTCGTCAACCCCGCGTACAAGGTCGACGACATCCGCCTTCGGGCGCTGCCGGTGCTGCAGGCCGTCCTCCCGTCGCTGCCGGGCATCGGCAACGACATCAAGAAGGCCGGCCAGGACGAGATCTGCTACGACCGCATCCCGCTCAAGGCGTTGTTCTCCCAGACCCGCCTGTGGGCGACGGTCGTGCGCGACCTGCCCGAGGTGACCCAGCCGGTGGTCCTGTGGCACAGCGTCGAGGACCACATCGTGCCCGCCGGGAGCTCGGAGCTCTTCCTGGCTCGCGTCTCGAGCACCGACGTCACCGAGACCGTCCTCCACGACAGCTTCCACGTGGCTACCCTCGACAACGACGCGCCACGTATCTTTGAGGAGTCGGTGCAGTTCATCGAGCGGCTCAGCTGATCGCGCAGCCCTCCTCAGCAGGAAGCAGGACCGTCATGGGCGACAAAGACGTGGACGCGCAGTTCGCGGCCATCGTCGCGCACTGGGACGACGTGCAGTCGCTGCCCGACAAGCCGCTCCAGGCCGGGGTGAACCCCCCGCTCGAGCCCGAGACCACCATCAACCCGCCGCCCACCCGACCGTTCGTGGTCTGGCGCGGCGCCGAGGTCGAGCCCGAGCCCGCTGCCGACGAGGTCGAGCGGGAGGCCCCGCCGGCCGAGCTCGTCGAACACGACGAGGAGGAGCACTTCGTGCCCGGGCCCACGGCTCCCCTGCCGCCGCAGGAGGACATCCACTTCTGGGGCATCATCGTCGGCCTGGTGGTCGGCCCGATCGTGCTGCTGTGGCTCGTGCTCTTCCGCCCGAACGTCAGCGACTGGTGGACCATCGGGGCCCTCCTGATGACCGTCGGTGGGTTCGTCCTGCTGGTGCTGCGCCAGCCGCGCGACCGCGACGAGAACGACCCCGACAACGGGGCCCGCGTCTAGCTCGAGGTCAGGCGGGCCCGAGGTCCAGCCCCAGGTCCGGCCCGAGGTCCAGCTCGAGGTCGACCCACGTGGGTCGGTGGTCGCTCGCCGCGACCAGGTCGGCCTCGTCGAGCTGCACCGGGCGGTGCGGCAGGACGGTCAGGTCGGGCGAGGCGAAGATGACGTCGAGCACCCTCCGGGGCGCCTTGGCCGGGAAGGTCGGGGTCGTCGGTGACACGAGGCGCAGCGGGGCGGCGAACCGCTGCCACGCCCGCCCGGTGTCCCCCTCGTTGAGGTCACCGGCGAGCAGCACCGGTCCCCCTCCCGCCACGGTCTGGAGGATCTGTCCGGCGTGCCGTTCCCGCTCCTCGGCGTCGAGGCTCAGGTGGATCGAGGCCACCACGATCGGCTGGTGTCCCGCGGGACCGACTCGCGCCACGGCATACCCGCGGGTGCGTCGGAGGGTGGCCACGCGCAACCGGTGGTGCCGCGACTCCCGGACGTCGACGCGCAGGGAGGTGAGGATGGTCGTGCCGCCGCTGCCGCGGTGGCGCCCCGACCAGTAGAGGCCGCACTCCGCCGCGAAGGACGAGACCTGCCAGGCGCCGAAGAGCCGACGCGGCACCTCCTGGAGGCAGAGCACGTCGGGGTCCAGCGCCCGGATCACGCGGGCCGCCGCGTGCCGGTCGAGGGTGAGGTCCTTGAGGTTGTAGGACGCCACCCGCATGGTGCTCACGCGTCGCGACGCGCCAGGTCGGCCGCCCCGATCAGGCCGGCGTCGTTGCCGAGCTGGGCGGCGACGATGCGTGCCTCGGGGCGGTAGCCGCGCCCGGTGAGGTGGCGGCGGAAGGTCTGCCGGGCCGGGTCGAGCAGCAGGTCACCGGCGGCGCTGACGCCACCACCGACGACGAACGTGCCCGGGTCGAAGGCGGCCGCGAGGTTGGCGATGCCGACCCCGAGCCAGGTGCCGATCTCGCCGAGCAGCTCGGTCGCCGTCGGGTCGCCCTCCTGAGCCGCCTCGGTGATGAGCGGTCCGGTGAGGGCCATCGGGTCGCCGTCGACGCGGGCCAGCAGGTCCGAGGCGACCGGGCTGTTGGCCGTCATGAGCGAACGCGCCTCACGGACCAGGGCGTTGCCGGAGGCGTACTGCTCCCAGCAGCCGCGGTTGCCGCACTCGCACCGCTGGCCGCCCGGCACCACCTGCATGTGACCGAACTCCCCGGCGATGCCGTACTTGCCGCGCACGACCTGTCCGTCGAAGAGCAGCGCGCCACCGATGCCGGTGCCGAGGGTGATCATCATCAGGTGCGTCTCGCCCTGCGCGGCACCGAACCGCCACTCGGCCCAGGCAGCGGCGTTGGCGTCGTTGTCCACCGAGATCGGGACCGGCACGCGGCGCTGGAGGTTGGCCTCCAGCGGCTCCCCGCGCCACGACAGGTGCGGGGCGAAGACGACGGTGGCCCGGTCGGCGGCGACGAAGCCGGCCGCCCCGATGCCGACGGCCACGACCTCGTCGGGCGCGGAGTCGAGGAGCTCGGTGACGACCTCGACGATGGTGTTCTCGACGACGCCCGGGCTCTTGGAACGGTGCGGGGTGTCGCGGCGGGCCCGGGCGATGATCGTGCCGTCCTCGGCGACGAGACCACCGGCCACCTTGGTGCCGCCGATGTCGATGCCGACTGCGAGCCGCTCGCTCATGAGCCGATCCCCTCCGCCGCCAGCGCCGCGGCGCCGATGAGGCCGGCGTCGTTGCCGAGCGCGGCCGGGACGAACTCGGCCACCGGACGGTGCCCGCGGCCGGTCAGCTGCCTGCCGTATGCCGCCCGCGCGGGTTCCATGAGCAGGTCACCCGCGGCGACCACGCCTCCTCCGATGACGATGAGCTCCGGGTCGAGGATGGCCGACACCGAGGCCACGCCCTCCCCGAGCCAGCGCCCGAGGTCGGCGATCAGCTCGATGGCGGCAGGGTCGCCCGCCTGGGCGACGGTGGTCACGTCGTGGCCCGACAAGGCTGCCGGGTTCCCACCACAGGCCTCGGAGAGCGCTGCACCGTGCGGGGTGCCGGAGGCCACGAGCTCTCGAGCCTCACGGACGAGGGCGTTGCCCGAGGCGTAGACCTCCCAGCAGCCGCGGTTGCCGCAGCCGCACCGGATGCCGTCCGGGACGACGCGCATGTGTCCCAGCTCGCCGCCGACGCCGTACGCCCCGCGCAGCAGCCGGGAGTCGACGACGACTCCGCCACCGATCCCCGTGCCGACGGTGACCAGGACCATGTCGTCGGCCTCGTGGGCGGCGCCATAACGGAACTCGCCCCAGGCGGCGGCGTTGGCGTCGTTCTCGATGATCACCGGGAAGTCGACGAGGGCCTCGAGCCGTCGCTTGAGGGGTTCGTCGCGCCAGGCGAGGTTGGGTGCGAAGAGCACCGTCGAGCCGGTGCGGTCGACGAAACCTGCGCACGCGACACCGACGGCCACGACGTCGGTGCGCTGCGCGGCCAGCTCACGCACCAGGTCGGCCACGTCGTGGGCGATCTGGTCAGGGTCCTGGGCCGGGGTGTCCCTGCGCGCCCTGGCGAGGATCTCCCCGGTCGCCGAGACGACACCAGCGGCGATCTTGGTGCCGCCGATGTCCACGCCGATCGTCACGCTCATCGCGTTGCGCTCCCTTGGTCCTCGTCCTCGATGGTGATGTCCTGCACGCGCGGGCCACGGGCTCGTGCGTCGTTCTGCGCCTGCGTCCCCGGCGGGTTCCCGGCGGTACTCCGGGCGTGGGCGGCCGCCTCGCGCAGCGTCGCGGCCAGCGCACCGGCGAGGTCCGCGAGCCGGTCGACCGTCTCCGGCCGCACCGAGCGCAGCACGCCGATCCCCTGGCACACCGGGCACCACTGGCAGACGACCGCCTGCCCGGCGGCGTTGGCGGCACCACACTGGTCGCAGTGGCCGGCGGCGTGCGACGTCGTCTCATCCGGCGGCACCGAGGCCTCGGGTCCAGCGCCCTCGGGGTCCGCGCCCTCGGGGCCGGCACCCTCGGGGTCGTCACCCCCGGGAGCCGCTTGGCGAGGGCGGTCCTCGCCCCGCCCGGCGCCATACCCGCTCGTGCTCGCCCAGCCCCCCAGGGCATCGAGGAGCCGCGCAGCCTCCTGCGCCACCGAGCCCACCGGCGCCGGCTGGTCGTGTTGGTCAGCCACGTGGCCACACCTCCTCGTCGGGGACGAAGCGCACCCGCAGCAAACCGTCGCGAACCGACGCCCCGTCGACCACGCATCGTTGCAGAGCGGCCGGGAGGGTGAGGACCCGGCGGTGCTCACCGACGGCGACGAGCAGCTCGTCGTCACGGCGTTGCAGGCCCACGTCGCGGGCATGGGCCAGGGGCAGCGGCAGGACGAGGACGAACCCGTCGTCGGTGCGTTCGACCGTCATGCCCCGGTGCGTCACCGGCGCGAGGAGGTCCTGGGCCCCCTCGGTCCCCGCGTGGGCGAGTCCGAGGTCGGCAAGCGCCTCGATGCCGATCGGCTCTGCGGCGAGGTATGGCGCGACGACGACAGGCAGCCCGGCGAACGACTCACGGACCTCGATGAGCCCCGCGCGCTGCGCGGCGTTCCAGCCGCTGCGCCACGGATCGGGTGCCGGCCGTGACGGCGCGTCGGCATCGGCGTCGGGGAAGACCCGGTTGACCACCACCCCGTCGACGACGAACCCGTACAACGACAACGACGTCCAGGTCCGACGTGACTCGGCGATGACGACGCGCTCGGGGGTCAGCACCAGGCGCACGGACGTCTCGTCGCCGGTGAGGATGCGGTGGACCTGGCGCATCTGCCGCTGCCAGCCGGTGACCGCCTCGATCACCGCGGGGTCGGGCAACGGCACCCCGGCGGCAGCCGCGGCGGCGGGCCGCAACGTGCGGATCAGGCCGCGCTGCGCCGGGAGCAGCCGGTCGAGGTGCCAGGCGAGCGCCTCCGGGAGGGCGAGCAGCCGCATCGTCTCCGCGGTCGGGGCGCAGTCGACGACGATGAGGTCCCACGGGCCGGACTCGACCTGCGCACGCACCTCGAGCAGTGCCGCGACCTCCTCGGCACCCGGCAGCCGGGTGAGCTCCTCGGCCACCACCGTGTCGATCCCGAGCGTGCCGAGCACCGACAGCAGGTAGTCCTGGACGGCCCGCCAGGACTCCCCCAAGAGGTGCGGCGGGCTGACCTGCAGCGCCGACAGCCCCGGCTCGACCTCGACCGGCAGCCCGGCGTCCGCACCGCCGAGGGCGACACCGAGGGTGTCACCGAGCGAGTGCGCCGCGTCGGTCGACATCACGAGCGTCTTGACACCGTCACGGGCCGCCCGGACAGCCGTCGCGGCAGCGGTCGTGGTCTTGCCCACCCCGCCCTTGCCGGTGAAGAGGATGACGCGCATGAGGTGGGCCCGGCCGCAGCCGGTCAGCCCTCGACGCGCTTCTTGAGCTCCTTGAGCGCGGTGTCGATGATGATCTTCTCCGCCTTGCGCTTGAGCATCCCCAGCATGGGGATCTTCACGTCGACAGCGAGGCGGTAGGTGACCGTGGTACCCGTATCTCCCTGTGCGGCAAGGGTGTACGAGCCGTTCATGGCCTTGAGGACGGTGGCCTCGACCAGCGACCAGGACACGACACCGGTGCCGTCCTCCGTGACGTCCCACTGGTAGTCCAGCACGTAGGTGTCCTTGATCGCCCCGGCATCCAGGGTGAACTGCACCCGGTCGGCCCAGCCGTCGCCCTCCTCGGTGAGGACAGTCACCTTCTTCACCTCGGTGGCCCAGTGCGGGTAGCTCTCGAAGTCGGCGATGACGTCCAGGACCTCGCCGGGGGTGGCGGCGATGTCGATGCTGGACTCGGTGCGGTCGGCCATGCGCCGAAGGCTACAACGAGTTCCCCTCGAGCCTGTCCTTCAGTCCGTGCACCGCCCGCTTCCACCGCAGGGTGTGCCTCGTGGCCACGTCCCGGGGGGCTGTGGGCTGACGGTGTCCGCGCAGGTAGTGGTGGACGATGGCGCCGTCCCACCAGGGCTCGATCCACACCTCCATCTCCCCGACGACCTGGCCGGTCACGGCCCAGCGGATGCCCTTGGTCCCGCGGTCCCGGACGACCTCTCGGTGGACGTGCGGCCAGACCTGGCGCGCCCACGCCTCGTCGCCCAGCTCGGCACGGATCACCGCCGGCGGCGCGTCGACGAAGGTCTCGTCGACGATGTCGATGCGCGAGCTCCTCACGCGAGCCAGTGTTCCCCACCTCTGCGACTCGGCGCGACGTACCCTCCACACCGGTGCTACCCATCGGTAGGCTGTAGCTCCAGGGCCCCCCTCCCAGCAGTCATGCCGCCGTCAAAGGAGACTCCGTGCAGGAACACGTCGCACCCCCCCTCGTCGAGCCCACGACGGAGGGCAGCCTCGCGGACCTCCCCGCCCGCAACGCGGCGAACAACCCCGCGAACATCGCGTTCTCCCGCAAGGAGGGCTCAGGCTGGGTCGAGGTCACGGCTGGGGAGTTCAACGACGACGTCCGCGCGGTGGCCAAGGGGCTGGTCGCCTCCGGCATCCGTCCCGGTGACCGCGTCGCGATCATGTGCAAGACCCGCTACGAGTGGACCCTCACCGACTTCGCCATCTGGACCGCCGGCGCCGTGACCGTGCCGATCTACGAGACGTCGTCCGCCGAGCAGGTCGCGTGGATCCTCACCGACTCCGGCGCGAGCGGGATCATGCTCGAGACGCCCTCGCACCAGGCCACGCTGGAGGAGGTCCGTGGGGACCTCCCCGGCCTCGACCACGTGTGGCAGGTGGACGCGGGAGCGATCGACGACCTCAAGAAGGCCGGCACCGACGTCAGCGACGAAGACCTCTCCGCGGCCACGGCGTCGATCAACCGTTCGAGCACCGCCACGATCATCTACACCTCGGGAACGACCGGTCGCCCCAAGGGTGTCCAGCTCACCCACGACAACTTCATGGCCCTGGCCGACAACGCGATCACCAAGCTCAAGGAGGTCGTCAAGGCCGACAACGCCTCGACGCTGCTCTTCCTGCCGCTCGCCCACGTCTTCGCGCGCTTCATCCAGGTCCTCTGCGTCACCGGTGAGGCGAAGATGGGACACAGCGCCGACATCAAGAACCTCCTCGAGGACTTCGGCGAGTTCAAGCCCACTTTCATCCTGTCGGTCCCCCGCGTCTTCGAGAAGATCTACAACTCCGCCGAGGCCAAGGCCACCGCCGACGGCAAGGGCAAGATCTTCGCCACCGCGGCCGAGACCGCCATCGCCTGGTCGAGCGCCCAGGACAACGGTGGTGCGGGACTGGGCTTGAAGGTCCGCCACGGCGTGTTCGACAAGCTCGTCTACGGCAAGCTGCGTGCCGCCATGGGTGGGCAGGTCATGTATGCCGTGTCCGGCGGCGCCCCGCTCGGCACCCGCCTCGGCCACTTCTTCCGCGGCATCGGCGTCACGGTCCTCGAGGGATACGGCCTCACGGAGACCACCGCCCCTGCAACGGTCAACGTGCCCGACCGGGTCAAGATCGGCACCGTCGGGGCTCCGTTGCCCGGTGTCGGCATCCGCATCGCCGACGACGGCGAGATCCTCGTCAGCGGCAACAACGTCTTCGCCCGCTACAACAACAACGACGAGGCGACCGCCGGCGCGATCCAGGACGGGTGGTTCCACACCGGCGACATCGGTGAGCTGGACGAGGACGGCTACCTCAAGATCACCGGCCGCAAGAAGGAGCTGCTCGTCACCGCTGGCGGCAAGAACGTCGCCCCGGCCGCGCTCGAGGACCGCCTGCGGGCCCACCCGCTGGTGTCCCAGTGCATCGTCGTGGGCGACCAGAAGCCGTTCATCGCCGCGCTGATCACCCTCGACGAGGAGATGTACCCCGCCTGGGCCAAGAACAACGGCATCCCCGGCGTGAGCTTCGAGCAGGCCCGCACCGATGAGACGGTCCTCAAGGCGCTGCAGGATGCCGTGGACGACGCGAACAAGTCGGTGTCCAAGGCCGAGTCCATCCGCAAGTTCGCCGTCCTCGAGGGCGACTTCACCGAGGACAACGGCTACCTCACCCCCAGCCTGAAGCTCAAGCGGAACATCGTCATGAAGGACTTCCACGACAAGGTCGAGGCCCTCTACTCCGGCGCCAAGGAGTGACCTCTACGGTCTAGGCATGCCCACCGGCACCCACACGCACCGCCACCGCGTTGGTTCCAGCGCTCGTTCCCGCGCTCGAACCAGCCAGGCCACCGCCTTCGCCGTGGCCTGGCTCGTGTTCTTCACGACCCTGCAGTGGAGCGTCGTCCGCTACCGGATCCCGATCGTCGCCGTCCTCACCCTGGCGACGCTGGCGCTGGCGCTGTGGCAGTGGCGCGGTTGGCAGGTACGGCTCACCCGACCTTCGGTGGCGTTCGCCCTCGCCGGTTCCGCCCTCGCCACGCTGGCCGTCCCCCTGTTCAGCTACCTCGCTCCCACCGGCCTGGCGGTGGCCACCAGCCTGCTCGTGGCCGGCCCGCTGGTGTGTGCCGCCCTCCTGTGGTCCCACGGTGAGGGGGCGCGCCGGCCCGCGTGGGTCGCCGGCGCCACCGCGGTCGTCGCCTATGCCGGCGCCGCCGCGACCGCCGTGGTCTCCTCACCGCGTCCGAGGATCGACGTCTGGGTGACGCTCCAGCAGGCCAGTGACGCCCTGGCCCGTGGCGAGAACTTCTACGCCATGTCCTGGACCGGGTCACCGGGCATCCAGGACGCGTTCACCTACCTCCCGTGGACGGCGGTGCTGCTCGCCCCGGGACGCTGGGTGGCCGGGGACGTCCGCTGGGCCCTCGCCGCCTGGACGCTGGTGGGCGTCGTCGGCGTATGGCTGCTCGCGCGCCATACCGACCCGGCCGGTGACGCGACCGAGGACGGTCCCGCCGAGGGTGGTCCCGCTTCCGGGTCGCGGTCCTGGGTCTGGACCGCTGCGGCGGTCACCGCGCTGCTCCTCCTCGCGCCCGGCACCCTCACCCAGCTCGACCAGGCCTGGACCGAGCCGTTGCTGCTGACCGGCATCGTGGGGTGGGCCGTCCTCGTGCAGCGCGACAAGGCGTGGTGGGCGGTCATCCCCCTGGCCCTGGCCTGTGCGAGCAAGCAGCACCTGGCCCTGCTGCTGCCGGTGCTGCTGCTGTGGCGACCGTTCGGCTGGAGGCGCACCACCGCGACCGGCGCGCTGACCGGTCTCCTGCTGGCACCGTGGTTCCTCGCCAGCCCCTCGGACTTCGTCCACGACACCATCACGCTGCTGCTGTCGTTCCACCCGATCAAGTTCGCCAACACCCTGTACCTGTTGGCGCTCAACACCTTCGGCGTGACCCTGCCCTTCTACGTCACCGGCGTGGTCGTGCTCGGGACACTCGCCGCGGTGATGTGGACCGTGTGGCGACGCCAGCCCGACCTCAGCTCGGTGCTGCGGTGGCTGGCCCTCGTGCTGCTCGTCGCGAACCTCGTCAACAAGCAGGCGTTCTACAACCAGTTCTGGCTGGTGGGCGCGCTCGTCGTCGTCTCCCTCGCCGTTCCGGTGCCCACCCGCACGCCGCCGGTGGCCGCCCGCACACCCCCAGGGGCTCAGGACCTGGTGGACGGAGGTCGGGACGACGTCGCGGTCTCCAGGACGACCTCTACGAGGCGTTCGAGGACGGCCGGGTAGACCGCCTCACCGCCGGCCCGGCACGTCGCCGGATCGATCCACCCCACCCGGATCGTCGAGCGGGACTCGAGCTCCTCGAAGCCCGCGGGGTCTGCGTCGAAGCGGTCGGTCACCCAGCCGTAGAAGACCTGCTCCTGGTGGATGGTGCGCCCCTCGAAGGAGAAGCTCCCGCGGTCGTGGTGGACCGGTCCGACGAGGTCGTCGGCCGTGATCACGGCCCCGGTCTCCTCCCAGACCTCCCGGACCGCGGCTTCGAGGTGGGTCTCCCCCGGCTCGAGTCCCCCGCCGACGGTGTACCAGTAGGCGTCCTCAGGACGGTGCGGGTCGAAGCCCTGGATCATCAGCACGTGACCGCCGGGGTCGACGACCAGCACACGGGCGGCACGGCGGCGCACCACCTCGTCAGCGCGCTGCGACGGTGACACGCGGTCCGCGCTCACCGGGCCGCCAGCTGGCGCAGGTAGGCCAGCCACTGACGGGTGAAGGCGGCCTCGGTGGTCCTGAGGACCGACCTGAAGGCAGCGCGCGCGTTGTCGTCGGCATTGCCTGACGCCCCTGTCGAGTGGGGGGTGGTGGCGACCGCGAGGTAGAACTTCACCAGGGCCGCCTCCCCCCAGCTGTCGACGATGCGGCAGACCGCGAGCCATGCGGCGTTGTAGCTCGGCGCGATGGTCGAACGGCCCGGGTCGAAGTCTCCGGCGCCGGGCAGGGCCGTGGGTCCGGTGCCCGCGCGGACCTTCTGGAGCAGGGCGGCGGCCACACGTTGGCGGGTGGCGTCGACCCCGCGGTACCCGACGTAGTCCGCCATGCCCTCGGACAACCACAGCGGCACCTGTCGGTCGGTCGTCGCACGGACGGCCACGTGCGTCGCCTCGTGGGTCACGACGACCTGCTGGCCGGTCTGCTCGAGGGTCGCGAAGGCGTCGGGGTTGATCACCACGCGGTCGGCTCCGGCCCTCCCCGAGGTGTCGAATGGCCCGTCGGTCACCGCCGCCACCTGCGCGACCTGGCCGGGGTCCTGGTTCACCTGCTCGGCCATCTGGTTCGCCGTCGCCGGGACGACGAGCACCAGGCGCGCGTTCCAGGGCGCCGTCCACACGGCGCCCACGCTGGTCACGGCCCGGTCGCCGAGCGCAAGGTAGGGACGCAGACGGCTCGTCGGGCCGGAGCCGATGACCAGCGTGCCCCTGCTGCGCAGGACGGCGAGGTCCGGCAGGTCCCAGATCTGCACCTGGGTGCCGCCGTCGGTGTCGTCGGCGAGCTTCCATCCGCCGGCGCGGTGCACCACGGTGAAGTAGGACTCGAACTCCCGCGTGCCGGTGTCGAACCCGGCCAAGGAGTAGTGACCGGCCACCCGGGACACCCAGGCCTGTGGTCCGAGCTGCGCGACCCGGTCGGCCGACAGGGCCGGCGCAGGTTCGGGCGTGCCGTAGCGGAAGGTGCCCAGCGGCAGCTTCGCGAGCGCGTCGTACTGCTCGAGCTGGCGCAGACCGAAACCCGAGGCAGGGTCGTCCAGGGTGGCGCTGAACGCGGCCCGGTCGTGGGAGCGGACAGCAGCGGCACGACGGGCGAGCAGGCCGGCCAGGGCCTCCTCGCGGTCGACCGTGGGCCTCGCCGCGGCCCGCGCCGTGGTGACGGACGCGGACGGCGTCGAGGAGGGGCCGGCGCTGGGCGCGAGACGCGAGCAGCCGGTGAGGGAGAGGGCCATGCCGAGGACCAGGCACGTGGCGGCAGACCCGAGCGCTGCGGCTCGTCCTCGCTGCCTCGTCCTGGTCCGCACCTGACCATCGTAGGCAGCGTGGTGGGGGTTGGACCGGGCCTACCCGACCGCCCGGACGTGGGCAGCCCACGGCTCACGCCGCGCCGTGACACCCGCGGCCTCCTGGGCCGACACCAGACCGGCAGCAGCGAAGCGGGTCACGGCCAACCGCTCGGCGGCGTCGAGGGCCAGCTCGGCACTGGCAGGGGTGAGGAACGCCGTGACCATGCAGTCGTCACAGTGCAGGTCACGCACTGGGCAGCTCTGGCAGTCGATGATCATCGCGATCACCCCTTCTTCGTCGTCAGCTGTTGGTGCACCCGGTGGACCACTTCCACCTGTCGACGACGCTACGAGACCCCACCGACAACGCCTTGGCGACGCCGTGCGCGGCACCCCTCCCCGACCGCGCGCCTGCGCCGGGCTGTCACACCGCCGACATACCGTCAGGGACATGCAGATGGTCCAGGGCACGTTCGACGACTTGGGCACGGCGCTGGCCGATGTCACCTTCGTCGTCGTCGACCTCGAGACCACCGGCGGCAGCCCGGCCGACTCCGCCATCACCGAGATCGGTGCGGTCAAGGTGCGCGGCGGTGAGGTGCTCGGGGAGTTCCAGACCCTCGTCAACCCCCACCTGCCGATCCCCCCGTTCATCCAGGCCCTCACCGGCATCACGACCGCGATGGTGGCCGACGCCCCACGGATCGAGTCGGCCCTGCCCGCGTTCCTGGAGTTCGCCCAGGGCTCGGTGCTGGTGGCCCACAACGCACGGTTCGACATCGGCTTCCTCAAGATGGCCGCGTCCCTGCAGGGCATCGAGTGGCCCCGTCACACGGTCCTGGACACCGTCCACCTCGCGCGCCAGCTCGTCACGCGCGACGAGGCCCGTAACCACAAGCTCTCCACCCTCGCGGCGCTCTTCGGCGCGCAGACGACGCCGGACCACCGTGCCCTGCACGACGCCCGCGCCACCGTCGACGTCCTGCACGCGCTCATCGGGCGCGTCGGCAGCCTGGGGGTCCACACCCTCGAGGAGCTGGCCAGCTACACCTCGCGGGTCAGCCCGGCCCAGCGCCGCAAGCGCTGGCTCGCCGACGGCCTGCCGGACCAGCCGGGGGTCTACCTCTTCAAGGACGGCGGCGGGCGGGTGCTCTACGTCGGCACCTCGGTCAACATCCGCACCCGGGTCCGCAGCTACTTCACGGCGTCGGAGCACCGCAGCCGCATGGCGGAGATGGTGCGCCTCGCCGAGAGCGTGACGCCGGTCGTCTGCGCCACCACCCTGGAGGCCGAGGTCCGCGAGCTGCGCCTCATCGCCGAGCACAAGCCGCGCTACAACCGCCGATCCAAGACCCCCGAGCGGGCCACCTGGGTCAAGCTCACCGTCGAGGCGTTCCCGCGGCTGTCGATCGTCCGTGAGGTGCGGGCCGACGGCGCGAAGTACATCGGCCCCTTCGGCAGCCGCGCCTCGGCCGAGGCCGCAGTCGCCGCGGTGCACGAGGTGATCCCTTTGCGACAGTGCGTCCAGCGGCTCTCCCCGACCCGCTTCGTCGGGTCGTGCGCGCTCGCCGACATGGGGCGCTGCGGCGCCCCCTGCACCGGCGCGCAGACCGTCCAGCAGTACGACGCCGTGGTCCAGGACGCCGTGCACGCCCTCGTCGGCGACTCCCGCGAGGTCGTCACCGCGCTTCGCGGCCGGATGGGCACCCTCGCCGAGCAGGAGCGCTACGAGGACGCCGGCGCCCTGCGCGACCGCCTCCTCGCCCTCGTCCGCGGTATGGCGCGGGCCCAGCGCATCGCGCCGCTCGCAGCGAGCCCCGAGATCGTCGCCGCCCGACGGGCCGCCACCGGCGGCTGGGAGCTCGTCGTCGTCCGGCACGGCCGGCTGGCCGCGTCGACGGTGTCACCGCGTGGGGCAGACCCGATGCCCTACGTCGAGGCGATGCGTCAGGCCGCCGAGGTCGTCCTGCCCGCGCCGTGGCCGGCGCCGGCCGCCATCCCGGAGGAGACCGAGAAGATCCTGCGGTGGCTGGAGCAACCCGGTGTGCGCGTGGTCGATGTCGACGGCGAGTGGACCTGCCCGGTCGGTGGTGCCGCCGGTGCCCGCGCGGCCCTCGAGGGCACGGCGGAACGATCCCAGCGCTCGGCCTTCGTCGCCGCGTCATAGTCGCCCACCGCAGCTGAGTCCGCGCCGATACAGTGGCCTGGTGATCTCCGCCATCGTCCTCATCAACGCCGAAGTCGACCGGATCCCCGAGGTCGCCCAGGCGATCGCCGAGCTGGACGGGGTCAGCGAGGTCTACTCCGTGGCCGGCGACGCCGACCTCATCGCCCTCGTCCGCGTCCGCGCCCACGAGGAGCTGCACGACGTGATCGCAGGACGTCTCAACAAGGTCCAGGGCGTCACCGGCACCAACACCCACATCGCCTTCCGCACCTACTCCAAGCATGACCTCGAGGCGGCGTTCAGCCTGGGGCTCGACGGGGACTGACCCGAGGGCGACGACGTCGGAGGGTCGAGACCACCGACCGGCTGACCTGAGTAGCAAAGCGCATCCGCCGCCCGGCCGCAGGCTCCACACTCGTGCCACCGTGCACGGTGCGCGGCTTCTCCGGTCGACCGATGCGAGGACCCATGGCCCCGATCCCCTGCCCGTCCTGCGGCGCCTTCCTGCCTGCCCAGCCGGTCCGGTGCCCCGCCTGCGGGCTGCCCCTCACCGGACCCGACGCCGCACGCCTGTGGGAGCTCGACCAGCGGCTGGCCGCCCTCCAGGTCGAGCGCCTCCAGGTGCTCGACCTCCTGCGTTCGCACGGCCCGCTGAGCAGCGACGCCGCGGCCGCCCCAACCGCCGCTGCCACCAGCGCCACCGCCGCTGACGCCAGCGCGACCGCGGTCCCGGGAGGTGCGCCCATCGCACCGGCCGCCCACGGCAGTCTCACCTCCGCACCCGGGCCCCGTCCCGAGGCACCGGCACCGCGTCGCACCTGGACCACCCAGCAGACCCTGCTCGCCGTCGGCGTCCTCCTGGTCCTCGTGGCCTCCTCCATCGCGCTGGCCGTCGCCTGGTTCCTCATCGGCCACTACGGCCAGATGGTCGTCATGGGTGGCCTCACCGCCCTCGCGGCCTTGGTCTCGTTCCGGCTGTCCCGCCGTGGGCTGCCCAGCAGCGCGGAGGCCCTCGCCCTCGTGTCCGGTGGGCTGATGCTGCTCGACGTCACCGCCGCGCGACGGTTCGGCCTCCTGGGCCTTGACTCCCTGGACCCCCGGGGTTACACGGCCGGGGCCGGTCTCCTTGTCGCCGTCGTGCTCGCGGTCCTGCACCGCCGGGACCGCCGCGTCGCCGCCTTCGCCCTGCTGTCCCTGACCGCTGCGTCGATCGGCTGGGCCGGCATCGTCGCCTTCGCCGGCGGCGCGGCAACGGGCGCAGCCCTGGCGCTCCTGGGTGCGGTGCTCTTCGGCTCGGCCCGGCTCCTGCTGCCGGAGTCGCTCGGCCTGACCCGGCGGGCCGCGTCCGGCCCCGCCTCCGGCTGGGCCGTGGTGGGTCTGCTCGCCGCGAGCATCGGTGCCCTCGCCGCAGCCAGAACGGGCGCGGGCGCCTCCGTGACCGGAGCGGGCCTGGCCTGTGTCGCCCTGCTCGCCGTCCTGGGCGCCGCTGGTGCCCTGGTCGTACGCCGCGTGGTGGCCGTCCGGGCTGCGCAGCTGGGCTCACGGGCAGCCGTCCGTGCCGACTGGTCCCGCCACGCACTGACCGGTGACTGGCGCGCCCTCAGCGTGGTCGCCGTCGTCGCCACCCTGGCCGTTCCCGCAGCCGTCGGCTCGCTGGGCCTGCAGCTCGGGGCCATCGGCAACGCCGCCCTTGCCAGCATCGTGGGAGCCGCCGCGATCGGGCTCCTCGCCTGGCGTCCGGTGACCCACTCGATGGGCGATCTGTGGCTGCTGGGCCAGGCCGGCCTCGCCCCACTGCTGCTCGTCGGCGTGGCCGCGGCGCACGGCGCCGACGTCCCCACCACCATCACGCTGCTCGTCGTGGCCGTGGTTGCGTCTGCCTCGGCCGTCCTGCGCCCGGCGTGGCGGGGCGCCTCGGCCGGAACGGCGGCCCTCGCCCTGCTCGGTGCGGTCGCCCTCGCGTCCGGGCTCGGGTCGCCCACGACGCAAGTCCTCGCAGTGACCGTGCTCGGCCTGCTCCTCGCCGGGGGCGCGCTCGCCCGACCGTCGCGGTCCGAGGAGGTTCCAGTCGCCCTGGTGGCCGCGGTCGCCCTCGCGCTCGCGCTGCTGGAGTCCGTGAGCAGGGCACTCCCTGACGGGATCGTCGCCACGACCCTGGCCACCATCGCCGCCGTCGCCGGCGCCACGGCAGTCCTGCGTCGCCCCGTCCGGCCGCTGGCAGAGGCGGTGGCGGTCCTGAGCGGAACCGCTGCCGTCTGGCTCCTCGGTGGCCTGGCCTCACCCGAGATCCAGTGGGTGTTGCTCGCCCTGACGGCCGCCCTCCTCGTGGCCCTTGCCGGATGGCGTCGTGGCGTCCTCGACGAGGTCGTCCTCGGCGTCGGAGCGGCGCTCACGGCCCTCGCCACCGTCGAGGTCGCACTCGACCGGTCCTGGCCGCACGCGGCGGCCGGCGCCTGCGCGGCATACGCCCTCGTCGCCGTCGGGTATGCCGCCCTCCCGCACCGCCGCGGCATCGTCACCCTCGCGGTGGTCGGGTTCACCAGCGCGACGTGGATCGAGCTCCTCGACGCCGACATCACGCGGCTCGAGGCCTACACGCTGCCGCTCGCCCTCCTGCTCCTCGCAGCCGGCCTCTGGTCGCACCGCGAGCTCGGTGACCGTTCCTGGTTGACGGCTGGACCCGCCCTGTCCGTCGGGCTGCTCCCTTCGGCCCTGGCCACGGCGGTCGTCGACGACGTCCCGCGTGCCCTCGTGACCGTCACGGCGGCGGTGGCCCTGCTGGCCGTGGGCGCGTGGCGCCGCTGGCAGGCCCTCGTCGTCGTGGGAGCCCTGGCGGCAGCCCTGGTGGCCGTGACCCAGCTGGGCCCGCTCACCCTGCGTGCTCCGCGCTACCTCACCCTCGGCAGCCTCGGCATCGCGTTGCTCCTGGTGGGCGCACGGTACGAGCAGAGCAGGGCGAACGCCCGGCACGCCGTGAGCTGGCTCAGCTCGATGTCGTGACCGGGAGCGATCAGGCCATCGTGGCCGCGGCCCAGGCGGCGAGCCGCTGCGCGGCCGCACCCGAGTCCAGCGCCTGCTCGGCGCGGTCCATGCCTGCGCGCACGCCGGCGACGAAGTCGGCGTCCGCGGTGCCGCGGTCCGGCTCGGTCAGGGCCAGCGCGATGCCGGCGTTGAGGACGACGGCGTCACGCACTGCGCCACGGGCGCCGTCGAACAGGTCGCGGGCGACCTGGGCGTTGTAGGCAGCGTCGGCGCCGCGCAGCGCCTCGATCGGCGCACGGTCCAGGCCGAGGTCTCGCGGGTCGAGGGTCCGCTGCGTGACCGACCCACCGCGGACCCACCACACGGTGGACGTCGTGCTCAGTGTCAGCTCGTCCAGCCCGTCGTCGCCCCGGAACACCGCGGCGTCCTTGCCCCGGTCGGCGAACACCCCGGCCATCAGGGTGGCAAGCCGCGGGTCGGCGACGCCGACGGCTGCATACGTCGGCTGCGCCGGGTTGGTGAGCGGACCCAGGGCGTTGAAGGTGGTGCCCACCCCCAGTCCGCTGCGCGCCGCGGCGGCGTGCCTCATCGCGGGGTGGAACGTCTGGGCGAAGCAGAAGGTGATGCCGGCCTCGGCAGCGACCTGCTGCACCCGCTCGGGCGACAGGGTGAGGCTGACGCCGAGGGCCTCGAGGACGTCTGCCGAGCCCGAGGACGAGGACGCCGCGCGGTTGCCGTGCTTGACCACCCGGATGCCGCTCGCCGCGATGACGACCGAGGCCATCGTGGAGATGTTGACGGTGTGCGAACGGTCACCACCGGTCCCCACGATGTCCAGGCTCGGCTCGGGCACCACGATGCGGTTGGCGTGGGCCAGCATCATGTCGGCGAGGCCGCGCAGCTCCTCGACGGTCTCGCCCTTGGCGCGCAGCGCGATGAGGAACCCGGCGACCTGCACCGCCGAGGCCTCCCCGCTCATGACCTGGTCCATCGCCCAGGAAGCCTGGTCACCCGTGAGGTGCTGGCCTGCCAGGAGCAGGGAGAGCAGGTCCGGCCAGGTGTAGGCGGCGCCGGCCTGTGCGGACACGGTGGTCAGGACGCGCTCGGGCGTCCGCGTCGACCGAGCTCCGCCACGGCACCGGCCAGGGCGATCGGGTCGAGCGGGTGCGGCACGGCGAGGTCGGCGAGCGACCACGTCGCGAGCCAGCCGTCCTGCGGGCGACCGGTGAGCACCAGCACCGGGGGGCAGCTGAAGATCTCGCTCTTGAGCTGGCGACACAGTCCGAGGCCCCCGACCGGCGCCGCCTCCCCGTCGAGCACGAGGACGTCGAAGTGCGTGGACTCCACGGCCTCGATCACGGCGGCCGCGGTGGCGCACTCACGCCACGACGCCACCTCGACGTCGCGCGCCGGACGGCGTCCCACGATGACGCGGACGGCGTCACGGGTGGTGCGGTCGTCGCTGTAGAGGAGCACCGAGATCTGGCGAGCCGAGGACCCCGTGGGGGCGGTCGAGTCGGCGGCGGTCGCGTGCGAAGCGGTCATGGCGCAGATGCTACCGGTGTGACCGGGAAGGGCTGTCGCACGGCTGTCGAGCGCGCCAGCGGACCCGGCCGCGACCGTCCTGCGCAACCTGTGGACCGGCTGTCCGGCGTCTGTCGGGCATCCGTCGGGGGGTCGCCGGTGTGCCCGTCCGGGAATGGGCAATAATGGCGCTCGTGGCGACAGCATCAGTGACCTCCGACGTCCCCCGATCGACCGGGAGCATCCCCGGACACGGGCCCGTGTCCCGACCCAACATGGTGTCGGTCGGCACCATCGTCTGGCTCGCCAGCGAGCTGATGTTCTTCGCGGGCCTGTTCGCGATGTACTTCACGATCCGCTCGGTGGAGCCCGACCTCTGGGCCGAGAAGACGCAGATCCTCAACGTCCCCTACGCCTCGGTCAACACGATCATCCTCGTGATCTCCTCGGTGTGGTGCCAGCTCGGCGTCCACGCCGCGGAGCACGGGAAGGCGCACCGCGGCACCGCGAAGCTGCTGGCCGTCAAGGAGTGGGGCATGCGCGAGTGGTACGTCCTCACGTACCTCTTCGGCGCCATCTTCGTGTCGGGGCAGGTGCTCGAGTACTCCGAGCTGGTGCACGAGAACATCACGCTGTCGTCCGACCCCTACGGCTCGGTCTTCTACCTCACCACCGGGTTCCACGCCCTGCACGTGACCGGTGGCCTCCTGGCCTTCCTGCTCATCATCGGCCGCACGTTCACGACCCGGCACTACAGCCACGCCCAGGCTGCCGGCGCCGTCGTGACCTCCTACTACTGGCACTTCGTCGACGTGGTGTGGATCGCGCTGTTCGCGACCATCTACCTCCTCCAGTGACCGGCTGCGCCATGACCTCCTCGCCGACGTCCTCCCCCCTGCCCGCCCCCACCGACAGGACCGCCCTGTGAACGCCCTGGCCGCCCGCCGCCGACACCCTGCCGCGATCGCCCTGCTCATCCTGCTCGGCCTCGTCGTCACCGGCGTCGCCTACTCCACCTTCGCCCCCAAGCAGGCGGACGCCGCCACCGCCTCCGCCACCCAGGTGCAGGACGGCAAGAAGCTCTTCCTCGCCAACTGCGCCACGTGCCACGGCATGCAGGCCCAGGGCACGAAGGCCGGCCCGAGCCTGGCCGGCGTCGGCGCCGCCTCCGTGGACTTCCAGATGGGCACGGGTCGTATGCCGCTGGCCGCCCCCGGTGTCCAGGCCCCACAGAAGAAGGTCCAGTTCGACAAAGAGCAGATCAGCTCCGTCGCTGCCTACATCGCCTCGCTCGCGCCCGGCCCGGCCGTGCCGGACGCCGACGTCTCGAGCGGGGTCGGCGGTAACGTCGCCAAGGGCGCCGAGCTGTTCCGCGTCAACTGCGCCATGTGCCACAACTTCGCCGGGTCCGGCGGTGCCCTGACCCGAGGCAAGTACGCCCCGTCCCTGCGCAACGTCGAGGGCAAGCACATCTACGAGGCCATGGTCACCGGCCCGCAGTCGATGCCGGTCTTCAGCGACACCAACATCGCCCCCGAGTCCAAGAACGACATCGTCGCCTACCTGCACTCGGTCGACAAGCAGGAGAACGTCGGCGGCATGGCCCTGGGCAACCTCGGCCCCGTCTCCGAGGGCCTGTTCGTCTGGGTGTTCGGGCTCGGCATCATGGTCGCCTTCGCCGTGTGGCTGGGCAAGAAGGCCGCGTGATGCCCGCGTCACACCGGCTGGCCACATCCGCGCCCTGGGCGCACCATGGAACTCACGACTGCGAAGCGACAGGATCGATCTCACGATGAGCGAAAACGGCACGCCCCACGGCGAGGTCGTCGGCACGGGCTCGGACGGCTACGGCGCCTCGGCGGTGCGGCTCGACCAGGGCCACGTCGAAGGCACCGGGGGCCTCCCCGAGCGGTTCGAGAACCCCGGCCTCCCGCCGCACGTGGCCCGCATGGCCGACCTCGACGAGAAGGCAGCCCAGCGAGCTGAGAAGCAGGTCGCCACGCTGTTCGGCCTGTCGGCGCTGGCCACGGTCGCCTTCATCGTGGCGTTCTTCGCCATCGACAAGGAGAGCACGACCTTCATCCCCGGGGTAGGCAGCGCCAGCCTCTACAACGTCGTCATCGGCGTCACCATGGCCATCGCCCTGCTCGGTGTGGGTGTCGGTGCGGTGCACTGGGCCAAGACGCTGATGCCCGACGCGGAGTCGGTCGAGTACCGCCACCCGCAGCGCGCCAAGGACGAGGACCGCCAGCGCGTCGTCTCCGAGCTGACAGCCGGCGGGGAGAAGGCCCAGCTCGGCCGTCGCCCGCTGATCAAGTACTCGCTGCTGGGTGCGTTGGCCCTGCCGCCCATCACGCTGGTCGTGCCGCTCGTGGCAGGCTTGGGCCCGGTGCCCAAGGATGCCCTGTCCAAGACCATCTGGAAGAAGGGCGACCGCCTGGTCCGCGACCCGGAGCGCACGCCGATCCGCGCCGACCAGGTCACGATCGGCTCGGTCTTCCACGTCCTGCCCGAGTCCATCAAGGACTCCGAGCACGTCCTCGAGGACAAGGCCAAGGCTGCGGTCCTGCTGATGCGCCTCAACCCCGACGACATCAAGCCCCAGAAGGAGCGCGACTGGGGTCACGAGGGCATCGTCGCCTACTCCAAGATCTGCACCCACGTCGGTTGCCCGGTGGGTCTGTACGAGCAGCAGACGCACCACCTGCTGTGCCCCTGCCACCAGTCGACGTTCGACGTGACGCAGGACTGCAAGGTCATCTTCGGCCCGGCCAAGCGACCGCTGCCGCAGCTGAAGATCACCGTTGATTCCGAGGGTTACCTGGTGGCCGACTCCCCGTTTCGCGAGGCTGTCGGCCCGAGCTTCTGGGAGCGTGGATGAGTACTCACACCGTTTCGGGCGCAGATCGGCTCCGCGCCGATGACGAGCGCCCCGAGGCCCCGGCAGCCGGTGGCATGAAGGCGGTCGGCGGCGTGGCCGGCTGGCTCGACGACCGCACGGGTGCTGCCAAGCCCGTCGGCTACCTCATGAAGAAGGTCTTCCCCGACCACTGGTCCTTCATGCTCGGCGAAGTCGCCATGTACTCGATGATCATCTGTCTGATCACGGGCACGTTCCTCACGTTCTGGTACATCCCGAGCGCGGGTCAGGTCGTCTACGACGGCTCATACCTGCCGTTGCGCGGCGTCACGGTCTCCGAGGCCTACCGCTCGACGGTCGACATCTCCTTCGACATCCGTGGCGGGCTGCTCATCCGGCAGATCCACCACTGGGCCGCGCTGATGTTCATCGTCGCCCTGTCGGTGCACATGCTGCGCGTCTTCTTCACGGGTGCGTTCCGCAAGCCCCGTGAGATCAACTGGGTGATCGGCTGCATCCTGTCGATGCTCGCCCTCGTCGAGGGCTTCGCCGGTTACTCCCTCCCGGACGACCTGCTCTCCGGCACCGGCCTGCGCGCCGCCGAGGGCTTCATGCGCTCGGTGCCCGTGGTCGGCTCGTACCTGTCGTACTTCCTCTTCGACGGCGCCTTCCCCGGCGAGGCGATCATCCCCCGCCTCTACTCGGTCCACGTGCTGCTGCTGCCCGCGATCCTGGTCGGCCTCTTCGTCGCCCACATCGGCCTGGTCTTCATCCACAAGCACACGCAGTACCCCGGTCCGGGCAAGACCAACGACAACGTCGTGGGCTTCCCCGTCATGCCGGTGTATGCCGCGAAGGCCGGTGGCTTCTTCTTCATCGTCTTCGGGGTCACGGTGCTGATCTCGGCCCTGGTCACGATCAACCCGATCTGGGCCTACGGCCCCTATGACCCGACAGCCGTCACCGCCGGTGCCCAGCCCGACTGGTACATGGGCTTCGCCGACGGCGCGCTGCGCCTGTTGCCTGGCTGGTTGGAGTTCACGGCCTTCGGCTTCACGTTCTCCTTCAACGTCATGATCGGCGCGATCCTGCTCATCCCCGTGATGTACGGGCTCATGGCGGTCTATCCCTTCTTGGAGCGCTGGGTTACTGGCGACGAGCGGGAGCACCACCTGCTCGACCGGCCACGCAACAACCCCACCCGCACCGGGCTGGGCGTGGCAGCGCTGACGATGTACGGCGTGCTGATGTTTGCTTCAGCCAACGACCTCATGGCGATCAAGCTGGGGTTGTCGATCAACGACCTCACGCACCTGTTCCGCCTAGGGTTCTTCGTCTTCCCCGTCATCGCCTTCTGGGTCACGAAGCGGATCTGCCTGTCGCTGCAGCGCCGTGACCGCGACCTGGTCCTGCACGGTCGCGAGACCGGCCGCATCGTCCGCACCGCCGACGGCAAGTTCTTCGAGCAGCACGAGCCGCTCGACGAGTACACCCGCTGGTTGCTCGTGCAGCACGACAGGCAGGAGCCGCTGCAGCTCACGGCGGGGACCGACGAGCACGGTGTCGCCTCCCCCACCGCCCGCAAGGACAAGGTGCGCGCGGCCCTGTCGGAGTTCTACTTCAAGGACCGCATCGACCCGGTCACCCCGGCCGAGCTCGCCGCGGCGCACCATGACGGCCACGCCCTCGAGGCGATCGAGGAGGCTCCGCACGAGGAGGCTGCCCGCCCCGCCCTCGAGAGCTCGCACCGCAAGCCCGGCAAGCGCCCCTGAGGCTCTTTCCGACACCGATCGACCGGTATGCCGTCCGCTCCTCTGGAGCGGGCGGCATACCGCTTTCTGGGGGGCTGCACGGCTCTCGGCGCCCCCGTGGCAGGCTGGACGCGTGGTGGACATGGGGGCAAGCGAGTTCGAGCAGGCGGTGGGTGACGCGCTCGACGAGGTGCCGGCCGAGCTGATGGCGCTGCTGGACAACGTGGTCTTCCTCGTCGAGGACGAGCCACCGCCGGAGGATCCCGATCTGCTCGGGGTCTACGACGGCACCCCTCTGACCGATCGCGGCGACGGCTGGGCCGGGGCCCTGCCGGACCGGATCACGATCTTCCGTGGGCCGCTGTGTCGGATGTGCGAGGACCGCGAGGAGCTGCTCGACGAGATCGCGGTGACCGTGGTGCACGAGATCGCCCACCACTTCGGGATCGACGACGAGCGGCTGCACGCCCTGGGCTGGGCCTAGCTGGTCCGCAGCCCGAACGCCCGCGCCATCGACGGTGCGCTCACGCCGGAGCCGAGCGCGCGGGTGTGCGTGACCTCGGCGTAGAGCCGGGTCAGCGAGTAGTGCGTCATCGGCGTGTGGACGACGACGTGGGACAGCGCCGGGTGTGCGACCACGGTGAGCACCCGGTTGCCGGCCGTGCGGTCGTCCTCGTCTGCGGTGAGCACGACGACGAGTCGTCCCGATCGCCAGTCCGGCCCGGCGGTGATCGTGCGCATGCGGTCGCGGAACCAGGCGTCCGCCGTGGCCAGCGAGCAGTCGTGCGCGTCGTGGCACAGGTCCGGCACGAGCATGCCCGCGGCAGGCAACGTGCCAGCGCGGACGGCGGTGGTGAACGAGCCCATCGGGCGGTCGTACTTCTGGCACGCCACCCGCTCGTCGACGAAGTAGGTCCACGGGTTGTGCCGCACGGCATACCGTCCTGCACTGGTGGCGCGGCAGGGGGCGCTCATGGCGTCCGCGTAGACCCCGGCGGTGCGCCGGGCGGCCACCGCCGTCCCGAAGACGGTCGCCCCGTGGAGGCGGTGGGCGGAGGGGTCACGGTCGTCGGTGACCCCGTGCGTGCTGCCGGAGGCGATGGCCAGGTAGTTCGGCAGGGAGGGGTGCCGGATGGCCGTGTAGTGGTCGGCGTAGCCGTACCGCTTGGCCAGGGCGAACGTGTAGGGCATCGCGGACTGCATCTGGGCCAGGGAGTGGTTCTCCACGACGACGACCAGCACCTTGGTCACCTTCGTCGGCGTGAGCGCTGTGGTCGACGACGTCGCAGCCGTCGACGAGGTCGAACTGGTCGATGAGGTGGCACTGGTCGACGACGGGGCCGTGTTCGAACTGGTCGAGGCACTGGCCGTCGACGCGGAGGCCGCGGGAGCCCTTGCTGCACCACTGCCCGAGCAGCTCCCCAGCGCGACGGCAGCCAGTGCCGCGACGAACAACCGAGCATTCATCTGCGACTCCTGCGGGCGGGACGGGAGGGGCTGGGTCAGCTGTGGTGCAGGGCGCTCTGGGCCTGCCAGGCCTTGTACGAGTACTGCCACACGCCGATGCCCTCGGTGGGCAGGAACGGACGGTTGGAGCCGGTGAAGGTGACGACGTCGCCGATCTTGGAGTTGTCGAACATCCACCTGGCGTTCGCCGGAGACATGTTGACGCAGCCGTGGCTGACGTTGGTGTGGCCCTGCGCGCTGACCGACCACGGGGCCGAGTGGAGGTACTCACCGGTCCAGGTGACCCGCAGGTTCCAGTCCGTCTCCTCCTTGTAGTACCCCGGCTTGCCCTTGGGGATCCCGAGCGTCGTGGAGTCCATCGTCACGTGCCCCTCCTTGCGGATGATCACCTTGGTGCCCGAACGGGTCTCGGTCAGCTTGCCGGGGCGTCCGGTGCTCACCGGGATGACCTTGAGGACCTGTCCCCCGCGCCGGACCGTCATGGTGTGGGCCTTGATGTCCACGGTCGACATCATCGACGAGCCCACGGTGAAGCTGGCGCTGTCGTCGTTGCCGATCCACTTGTCCGTTCCGGTCTGCAGCCCCGTCAGCGGCGCCGTGACGGCGACGGTGGTGCCCGGCTTCCAGTAGGTGGCGGGGCGCCACATGAGCTGGCGGCTGTCGAGCCAGCCCCACGCCCCTGGCTGCTTGGGGCTGGTGGTGACCTTGACCCGCTTCTCCACCTCGGCGCGCATCGCGGCGTCGGCCACGGCGGAGTCGAACTGGATCGCGACGGGCATCCCGACCCCGACCGTGGCGCCGGAGTTGAGGATGCCGTAGGTCGCGGTCACCTTGGGCTTGAGCGTCCGGAACGTCGAGGTGGTGCTCGAGGGTGTCCCGTCCACGCCCTTGGCGGCCACGGCCACCGTGTAGGTCGCACTGGGCGCCAGACGCGAGGTGCTCGACCAGGTCCCGTCGCCGGCGACCTTGCCCGCGACCTGGGTGCCCTTGGCGTCGGTCACCTTGACGGTGCCGAGGTCACCCGTGACCGCCTTGACGCTGACCTGCTGGTCGGGCCGGACCCCGGTGGCGCCATCGGCCGGTGACACGTCGAGCTCGGCCGGCGTCGGGGTCGGCGTGGGTGTCGCGACGGACGTGGAGCTGCTGCCCGACGCGCTGCCTGCGGCCGGACCGGTCTGGACGGCCATGCTGCTCGAGCACCCGGCGACCAACGCGACGGCCGTCAGGGCCCCCAGCGTAGCCAGCAGGCTCCGCGACCGGTGTGTCGTACGCCCCACGTGTGATCTCCCTGCGTCCCGGCGCCGAACCGCTGCGCCTCGCTCGTGTCATGTGTGGGGGGCTGCCACCCGATCGGCGGCAGTCCCCTGCTCGACAGACGCTGCTGGACCCCTGGAGGTTGTCGATCCGGCACGTCCCGCGGTCAGTCCCTGCAGCCGCGCGGCCATCGTACCTTTTCTCCCAGAACGCCGACGGCGCCCCACCCGCCGAGCGGGAAGGGCGCCAGTCGAGACGCGGAGCTGCTCAGACCGCGTGCGGTCCCTTGAAGTACTCGAACGTCCACCCGACGAGGGCGACGACACCCAGTGCCGCACCGATGATGAACAGCCACCAGCCGACCGCGAGGCCGAGGAAGACGATCGCACCGGCAGCAGCCAGCGGCAGAGGCCACCAGGAGTGCGGGCTGAAGAAGCCGTACTCACCCTCCTGCTCGGCGATCTCGCCGCTGGGGTTGTCCTCGGGGCGCTCCGGCAGCCGACGAGCGGTCGCCCACAGGTAGAAGGCGATCATGATGCCCAGCCCGGAGGACAGGAACAGCCCGGCGGGGCCGACGGGCTCACGCCAGTGGGTGAAGATGCCGTAGGCCAGGCCCACCGGCGCGAAGAACGCAGCGAGGATGACGAAGAGCTTGTACTCGATCTTCATGGTCAGTCGCGCTCCTCGTGGAACCGGGGGTGCTTGTCGTGGTCGAGCGCGCCGGTGGCGTGGGCGTGCTCGCCCTCACCGACCTCGGCCGGCCCGATGATCCGGGTCAGGGTGTCGGGGTCGGCCTGCAGCCCGCCGGCGGGAGCCGCCTCGGGGTGGTGCAGGTCGAACGCAGGACGCTCCGAGCGGATGCGCGGGATGGTGTCGAAGTTGTGCCGCGGCGGCGGGCAGGAGGTCGCCCACTCGAGCGAGGCGCCATACCCCCACGGGTCGTCGGTCTCGACGAGCGGCGCGGTGCGCCAGGTCTTCCACACGTTGTAGAGGAACGGCAGCGTGGACGCAGCGAGCAGGAACGCGCCGAACGTCGAGATCTGGTTGAGGGTCGTGAAGCCGTCCTCGGGCAGGTAGTCGGCGTACCGACGGGGCATGCCGTCGATGCCGAGCACGTGCTGGATGAGGAAGGTCGTGTGGAAGCCGAAGAACAGCATCCAGAAGTGGACCTTGCCCAGCGTCTCGTCGAGCATCCGCCCGGTGAACTTGGGCCACCAGAAGTAGAAGCCCGCGAACATCGCGAACACCACGGTGCCGAAGACGACGTAGTGGAAGTGCGCGACCACGAAGTAGCTGTCGGACAGGTGGAAGTCCAGCGCGGGGCTGGACAGGATGATGCCCGTCAGGCCGCCGAACAGGAACGTCACGAGGAAGCCGATCGACCAGAGCATGGGCGTCTCGAAGGAGAGCTTGCCGCCCCACATGGTGCCGATCCAGTTGAAGAACTTCACGCCGGTCGGCACGGCGATGAGCATCGTCATCACCGCGAAGAACGGCAGGAGCACCTGGCCGGTGGCGTACATGTGGTGGGCCCAGACCGTCACGGACAGCGCCGCGATGCCGATCGTCGCGAAGACGAGGGTCTTGTAGCCGAAGATCGGCTTGCGCGAGAAGACCGGGAGGATCTCGGAGATGATCCCGAAGAACGGCAGGGCGATGATGTAGACCTCTGGGTGCCCGAAGAACCAGAACAGGTGTTGCCACAGCATCGGACCGCCGTTCCCGGGGTCGAACACGTGGGCCCCGAACTTGCGGTCGGCACCGAGCGCGAGGAGCGCGGAGGCGAGCACCGGGAAGGCCATCAGCACCAGCAGCGAGGTGATGAGGATGGTCCAGGTGAAGATCGGCATCCGGAACATCGTCATGCCGGGCGCGCGCATGCAGATGATCGTGGTGATGAAGTTGACGGCACCCAGGATCGTGCCGAAACCACCGAGGGCGAGGCCGAAGACCCACAGGTCGCCGCCCAGGCCGGGGCTGTTGGACGCGTCGGACAGCGGTGCGTAGGCGAACCAGCCGAACGAGGCCGCACCGGACGGGGTGAGGAAGCCGGCGGACGCGATCAGGCCACCGAAGAGGTAGAGCCAGTAGGCGAACATGTTCAGCCGCGGGAAGGCGACGTCGGGAGCACCGATCTGGATCGGCATGAGCGCGTTGGCGAACCCGGCGAACAACGGCGTCGCGAACAGCAGCAACATGATCGTGCCGTGCATCGTGAACAGCTGGTTGAACTGCTCGGGGTTGTCCACGACCTGCAGTCCCGGCTGGAACAGCTCGGCGCGGATGAGCAGCGCCAGCACCCCACCGAACATGAAGAAGATGAACGAGGTGATGAAGTAGAGGTTGCCGATGACCTTGTGGTCGGTCGTCGTCATCCACTTCACCACGGTCTGGCCCTTGGTGAGGCGACGGGTCGCGGTGGTCTCCGTGGAACGGAAGTACGTCCCGGTCGACTCGGTGGCGGCTGCCATCAGTTGCTCCCTGCACTAGGCACGAGGTGCTGGTCCTCGTTCATCACCTTGTTGACGTTGAGGCTGTTGTCGAGCTGGCCCGTGTTGCCCTGGGCCTTCAGCTCGGCGATGTGCGCCTGGTACTCGGCCGGCGGGACGACCTTGACGTTGAAGAGCATCTGCGAGTGGTAGGCACCGCAGAGCTCGGCGCACTTGCCCTTGAACGTGCCGACCTCGGTGGGCACGACCTGGAACCTGTTGACCCGTCCGGGGATCATGTCGAGCTTCTGGAGGAAGGCCGGCACCCAGAACGAGTGGATGACGTCGCGCGAGGTGAGCACGAACTCGGTGCGCTGCCCCACCGGCAGGTAGAGCGTCGGGAGGTTCTTCTCCGCGCCTGGCTCACCGGTGAGCTCGGCCTGCGTGCCGGACTCGTAGGTCTGCTCCTTGACGTAGTTGAAGTCCCAGCTCCACTTCTTGCCCACGACGTTGACGACCACGTCGGCCGGCTTGGAGGTGTCGAGGAGAGCGGACTCGTCACGCGCGGTGTAGTAGAAGAGGACCGCGATCATGAACACCGGGACGACGGTGTAGAGGATCTCCATCGGCACGTTGTAGCGCAGCTGCACCGGGAGCTCGGTGTCGTCCTTCTTGCGGCGGTAGGCCACGACGCACCAGAGGATCAGGCCCCACGTGATGACGCCCACTGCGAGGGCCGCGATCCACGCGCCGTTCCACAGGGAGGTGACGCGTTCACCGCCCTCGGTGGCCGCACGCGGCAGGAACCCGTCCTGGGCGCGACCCGCGCACCCAGACAGGACGAGCGTGGTGACCGCCAGGCCGAAGCCGGTGGCGGATCTCCTGCTAACAGACCGCCGCCGGTTAGGGCGCGGCGCAGAGACGTCGAGCTGACGCAACGGTGCACCTTCTTCGAAACAGTGATGGGCCATCGAGGACAAACCCTACTCCAGCCCTCACCTGTCCTCAGGTCAGGGTGCGGCTAACGTCGGGGTGTGGCGACCCTCCCCCAGAAGCCCTCGGACGAGGCCCCTGCGAGGGCCGTGCTGGACGCTGCCCCAGGACCCCTCCACCCGGTCGCCCGGCAGACACTCGCCGCCGCGATCGACGCCGGCTGGGCCGACCCACGACGCCTGCACACCGAGGGGCGAACCGCCCGCCGCCTCCTCGACGACGCCCGCGCGGTGCTCGCCGATGGCCTGGGCGTGCGACCCGAGGAGGTGACCTTCGCCCCGGACGGACCCACCGCCGTGCGGTGGATGGCCCAGGGCCTCAGGTATGCAGCGCGCCGCCGTGGTGCACGCGTGGTCGCCTCGGCGGTTGAGCACTCGGCCGTGCTGCTGCCTGCGCGGCATGCGGCGGCCCGGGCCGGCGACCCCGACCTTGCCGGACTCGTGGCCGTGGACCGCCTCGGGCGGGTCGACCTGGACGCGTGGGCGCACGACGTCGCCCGACCCGGCACGGTGGCTGCCCTGCTCCAGCACGCCAACGGCGAGGTCGGCACCCTGCAGCCGCTCCCGAGCGCCCATGAGGCCTGCCGTGCGGCCGGGGTGCCGCTCGGGGTCGACGCCCAGGCATCGCTGGGACGGGTGGACCCGCCGCGCGACTACGACGTGCTGGCCGCAGACGCCACGTCCTGGGGCGGACCCGGCGGCCTGGGCGTGCTGGTCGTGCCCGAGCGCACGCGGTGGCTTCTCCCCGGTCCGGCCGACCCGGACGCGACGCTGCATGGTCCGAGCCGGCACCTGCCCTGGGTCCCGCTCGCCCTCGCGGCCGCAGAGGCCTGGCAGCAGACCGCGGCGACGCGATCCGCCGATGCGGCTGAGGCCTTCGCCCTCATCGAGCAGCTGCGCCTCAAGGCGGCGTCCGTCGCCGACGTGGAGGTCGTCGGGGACCCCGTCGACCGGCTCCCGCACGTGCTCACCTTCTCAGCCCTGTACGCCGACGGGGAGGCGCTGGTCCGCGAGTTCGACCGTCGGGGTTTCGCCGTCGGGTCAGGGTCGGCGTGCACGTCGAGCACCCTCGAGCCCAGCCACGTGCTGGCCGCCATGGGGGCCCTGACCCACGGCAACACGAGGGTCACCCTGCCCCTGGCGGCGGTCGCGCCCCATCGGTCGCGCGACGTGCGGTCCTTCGCCGCCCTCATCGACCCGGTCGTGACCGCCGTCCGCGCCGAGCTCGGGGCCTCCCACCTGTGACCGGCGACCAGCCGGTCACCGGCGACCAGCCGGTGACCGGCGACGAGTCCGGGAGCAGCGGCCTGACGGCGGGGACCGGTCAGGGGTCGGGCGCCGAGACCGTGGTGGTCGACGCCCGGGGACTGCGCTGCCCGCTCCCGGTGATCCGGCTGGCCCAGCGGGTGCGCGGCCTCGAGCCCGGGACGCTCGTTGAGGTGTGGGCGACCGACCCCGCGGCCGCGGCGGACATCCCGGCGTGGTGCCGGATGCGCGGTCAGGAGTACCTCGGCTCCCACGACCGTGAGCCCACGGGAGAAGGTGCGCACGCGGCATACCTCGTGCGGGTCGTCTCCCCTGCCTGAGGCGGCCTAGGCGCCGAAGGCGGGTGGGTCGAGCTCGAGGGCCAGCTCGAGCCGCTCCAGGTAGTCCTCCCGGGGCACGCTCACGACGCCCAGGGTCGCGAGGTGGTCGGTCGACCACTGCACGTCGATGAGGCGTCGGTCGTCGCCGTCGTCGAAGACGTACCCGGCCATGGCGAGCACCGCCGCCTTGGAGGCGTCCGTGACCCGGTGGAACATCGACTCACCGGCGAACAGGCCGCCGATCGCCAAGCCGTACAGGCCGCCCACGAGCTTGCCGTCGAGCCAGGTCTCGATGCTGTGGGCCCACCCCAGCGCATGCAGCTCGGTGTAGGCGTCGACGATCTCCGGAGTGATCCAGCGGCCGTCGCGGCCGGGGTCCGCACACGCGGCCACGACCTCGTCGAACGCCGTGTCGACCCGCATCTCGAACTGCCGCAGCGACCGGCGCAGGGACCGGCTCGCGTGCACACCGCCCGGCAACAGGACCCCGCGCGGATCCGGCGACCACCACCCCAACGGCCGGTCGCCGTGCTCGCCCAGACCCATGGGGAACAGCCCGCTGCGGTAGGCCTCCAGCAGCGTGCCGGCGCGCAGGTCTCCCCCGACGGCGACGAGGTCCTCGCCGTCGTCGACCTCCGTGAGGTCGAACTCCCAAGGGGTCGGGAGCGGTTCGATGGGCTCGTGCACGGGCTAGGGGGCGATGCAGGCGATGTGGGGCTCGATGGCGTCGGCGGAGTCCTGGCCGTACGCGTCGGCCAGTCGCTGCAGGAAGCTGCGCTTGCCCAGCGTGTACTCCTGCGTGCCGACCGTCTCGATGACGTAGGTGGCGAGCATCGACCCGAGCTCGGCCGAGTGCCGCAGGCCGAGGTCGACGGCCAGGCCGGTGAGGAAGCCGGCGCGGAAGGCGTCGCCGACGCCGGTCGGGTCGGCGCGACGCACCTCTCGGGCCACGTGGACCTCGATCGGCTCCTCGTCGCGGCGCTCGATGACCACGCCGTCCTTGCCCTTGGTGATGACCCGCGTCGTGACGCGGTCGGCGATCTCCTCGGTGCTCCAGCCGGTCTTCTGCGAGGTGAGTGCAGCCTCGTACTCGTTGGTGAGCAGGTAGTCGGCGCCGTCGATGAGCTGGCGGATCGTGTCACCGTCGGCGAAGGCGAGCTGCTGGCTGGGGTCGGCGGCGAAGGGGATGCCGCGCGAGCGGCACTCGCGGGTGTGGCGCAGCATCGCCTCGGGGTCGTTGGCCCCCACGACGACGAGGTCGAGTCCACCGACCCGGTCGGCGATGGGACCGAGCTCGATCGCGCGGGCCTCGCTCATCGCCCCGGCGTAGAACGTGGCGATCTGCGCCATGTCCTCGTCGGTGGTGCAGACGAAGCGCGCCGTGTGCCTGGAGTCCGAGACGTGCACCGAGGCGCAGTCCACGCCGTGCCGCTCGAGCCAGCTGCGGTAGTCGGCGAAGTCCTCGCCCACGGCGCCGACGAGGATCGGGCGCTGGCCCAGCCCCGCCATGCCGAAGGCGATGTTGGCGGCGACCCCGCCGCGGCGGACCTCGAGGTCGTCGGCGAGGAAGGACAGGGAGACCTTGTCGAGCTGCTCGACGACGAGGGAGTCGCGGAACCTGCCCTTGAAGGTCATGAGGTGGTCGGTGGCGATGGACCCGGTGATGGCTATCTGCACAGTCCGGAAACCTACCCGGTCACCAGCACCCCGGCATCCATCGCCCCGCAACCATTGCCGCCCGGGCATGGGCGGAGGAGCATGCCGCCATGAGCGAACTCCAGCACGACTTCTCGGGACTGCGCGCGGTGTACGTCAACTGCACCCTCAAGCGGTCACCCGAGCAGAGCCACACCCAGGGCCTCGTCGACGTGAGCGCGTCCATCATGGCCAAGCACGGCGTCGAGGTCGAGCAGGTCCGGCTGATCGACCACGACGTCGCGACGGGCGTCTACCTCGACATGACCGAGCACGGGTGGGACCGCGACGAGTGGCCCTTGCTCTTCTCGCGCATCGTGCAGGCCGACATCCTCGTGGTGGCCGGGCCCATCTGGCTCGGCGACAACTCCTCGGTGACCAAGCAGCTCATCGAACGGCTCTACGCCGGTTCCTCGATGACGAACGCCTCCGGCCAGTACGTCTACTACGGCAAGGTCGGTGGCGCGATCATCACGGGCAACGAGGATGGCATCAAGCACTGCGCGTCCAACATCCTCTACAGCCTGCAGCACATCGGTTACGCCATCCCGCCCGGCGCCGACGCTGGGTGGATCGGCGAGGCAGGCCCGGGTCCGTCCTACCTGGACCCCGGCAGCGGCGGCCCCCAGAACGAGTTCACCCAACGGAACACGACGTTCATGACGTGGAACCTCATGCACCTCGCGGCCATGTTCAAGGCCGCCGGAGGCTTCCCCGTCGGCGGCAACCAGCGCACCGAGTGGGACGCCGGCGCCAGGTTCGACTACCCGGAGCACCCCAACCCCGAGTACCGCTGACTCTTCCCGGAGCACGCATCCGGCGCCGTCCCTCGTCGCAACGTCGTCGACCGGACCGGCGGCACACCGGGACGACGAAGGGCCCCACCAGGTGGTGGGGCCCTTCGTCGTGCGGCCGGTGCCGCGACGAGCTCAGCTGAAGGAGTCGCCGCAGGCGCAGGAGCTGCCGGCGTTGGGGTTGTCGATCGTGAAGCCCTGCTTCTCGATGGTGTCGGCGAAGTCGATGCTGGCGTTCTCGAGGTACGGAGCGCTCATGCGGTCGACGACGACCTCGACACCGTCGAAGTCACGGACGAGGTCACCGTCGAGGGTGCGCTCGTCGAAGTAGAGCTGGTAGATCAGGCCCGAGCAACCGCCGGGCTGGACGCCGACGCGCAGGCGCAGGTCGTCACGACCCTCCTGCTCGAGCAGCGACTTGACCTTGGCAGCGGCGACGTCGGAGAGGAGGACGCCGTGGGTCGTCTCGGCGGCCTCGGCCGGAGCCTCGCTGGCGGCCGGAGCGGTCTGGTCCTGAACACTCATCGTGATGCGTCCTTCATGTCGGTGGTCGGGGGTCGGCTGACCATCTGTGCCAACCCACGGTCTGCGGGAAATGTTCCTCCCTGCGTCCACCACTGTACGTCGTGGTCAGCGCTGGGGGGACCAGGTGGCCGCCACCCGGGCGGCGCGTGCCGCGAGCGTGCCCACGGGGTCGGCCATCGCGGCCTCGACCTCGGCGGCGGAGTCGGCCACGGCGTAGGTGCCGGACAGCCCCAGAGTCATCGCCTCACGTCGCCCGACGAGCGTCTGCCCGGCCAGGACGACGCTGGGCGTCGCCGTCTCCAGGGCCAGCCGGGCCACGCCTGCGACCACCTTGCCCTGCAGGCTCTGCCAGTCGAAGCTGCCTTCCCCGGTGACGACGAGGTCTGCGGCCGCGACGACCTCGCGCAGCCCCACCGCGGAGAGCACCTCGCTGACGCCACTGACCCGGCGTCCGCCGAGGAGGTAGAGCGCGTAGCCGAGCCCGCCGGCGGCCCCGGCGCCGGGCTGCTTGTCGAGGCGCAACGGCTTGCCGGTCATGAGGTCCGTGGTCTCGGGGAGGGTGCGACGCACCACCTCGACGTACCGACCGAGCGCACCCTCGAGGGCCTGGGCGAGCTCGGGCGACGCGCCCTTCTGCGGTGCGAACACGGCCGAGGCCCCCTGCAGGCCGAGCAGGGGCGACTCCACGTCACTGGCCAGCAGGAGCTCGATCCCGGAGAACCTCTGTCGCACGGCCTCGAGTCCGGTGAGGGCGTCGTCGGTGAGGTCGGCGAGCGCCATTCCCCCACGGGCGAGGTCGGCGGGCCGCCCGACGCCGAGCGCGGCCAACAGGCCCGCCCCGCCGTCGTTGGTGCCGCTCCCCCCGAGACCGACGACCAGACGGGTGGCCCCCTCGGCGAGTGCTGTGTCCAGCAGCTGCCCCACACCCCAGGTACTCGTCAGGCCGGGGTTGCGTTCGTTGGCCGCCAGCAGGTGCAGGCCCGCGGCCTGCGCGGACTCGAGGTATGCCGTGGGGCCGGCCTCCCCTTCGACCAGGAGGACCGCGGCGGGCACGTCGCGACCGAGCGGGTCGGCGACCGTGACGGCCAGGGTGCGGGCCTCGGGCAGGGCACCGGCCAGGACGTCGAGGAAACCCGGACCGCCGTCCGACAGCGGCACCAGGGTCAGCAGGTCACGGGGCGCCGTGCGGCGCCACCCCGCTGCGATCGCCTCGGCGGCCTGCTGGGCCGTGAGGGTGCCGGTGAAGCAGTCCGGGGCGATGACGACGTGCACTCCCCCAGTGTGGCAGCGCGGGTCCGGCGGGTGGAACGCAGACCGACCGGACACCTCCGGTACGGCCACACCCCGCGACCCGTCGAGCAGTTCTCTGGCGCCGGGCCGGACCCGGGCGCACGGGCCGCCGGCTCCGATGTCGCCGTTCCTGCAGGTCACAGCCCTGTGGAGGGCGCTGCGGGGCCGCCTCCTGACGAGGTTGACCCGTTTCCTGCGGCCCGGCGGTCCACACCCGCGGCCAAATAGGAGGAGAATGGACTGATGCGCCCCCGACAGCCCGCCAAGAAGCCCGTCCTGAAGAACAGCCCGTTCCAGGCGAAGCCGGCCCCTGAGCTGCACCCCTTCGCCGTCGATGACCGGGTCACCCACGACCGCCACGGCCTCGGCTCCGTCCTGCGGATCACCGGCGACCGCATGGAGGTCCGCTTCGGTCAGAGCACCGTGAGCGTGGCCCTCAACAGCAGCAAGATCCACCCGCTCTAGGCCCGACGGGCCTCAGGGCACGAGCGAGGCGTCGAGGAGACGCCACGCCACGCGGTCGTCTCCCTCGACCCCCAGCGCGCCGGTGTCGGCGCGGTGCCACAGCGCGAGGTAGAGGTGGGCCGACGGCCCACGCACGACGGCCACGGCGTCGTCCATGACCCCCTGACGCACCAGCGGGATCCCGTCGACGAGGCTCAGCGTCCACGCGGCCTCGGTGTCGGTGCAGGCGAACGCCACCGGAGACCCAGCCGGGACCACCACCTCGGGCGGGTCGTCTGCCCGCCGCGCGAGCATTCGGGGGACGAAGACCTCGAACACCTCCCCGACCCCGTCCACCGCCTGCTCGGTCGACAGACCCGGCACGGCCTCGACCACGCCGGTCAGGTCGAGCACGCCCCCAGCCGCCAGGGCGTCGACGTGGTGGATCGTCGTCTCGTGGAGCTGTCGGCGTCGCCAGAACCGCACCGTCCCGTGCCCCGGAACCGCGGAGAAGCTCCACGCCGCGTCGTGCGGCCCCCGCCCGCCCAAGGTGTCGAGGAGGAGGCCGGCGCTCGCGGCATACCAGCTCGCGAGGTCCTGCGTCCGGTCGCGTCGGGGGTAGGGCTCCGGGGAGGCGCCGGTGCGGACGGCGGCCTCTGCCCACAGGTGCACCCGGCCGAGGTGGTCGACCAGTGCCGTGAGGTCCCAGCCCGGACAGGTGGGTACAGGAAGGGTCGCCTCGAGGCCCCCCACCGTCTGCGCCATCGCGTTCGTGGTGCGCCGCAAGGCCGTCAGCACCGCCGCGTCGTCCATCGCAAGAGCGTACGGCGACCGGCGGCGGTCGAAGCACTCCTCACGGCGAGAACCCGGGCAGGCTCCGTCCCAGCCACCTCAGGGCGGTGGGCACCTCGCCCGCCCACAGCTGCTCCCGGTGGCCGCCGGTCTTGAGCAGGTTCGTCGTCACGGACAACGGGGCCCGCACCACCTTGAGGAAGTGTGCGGTCGGGGGGTAGGCGTACCCGTCCTTCTTGCTCGCCTGGATCCACATCGCCAGAGGTGGTGGGGTGTGCCGCGCCAGCCTGATCAGGTCATACCGTGGTGGGACGTGCGGGCCGAAGGGACGGTAGCCGTTGAAGAACTCCGGGGTGAAGGCGCCACTGAAGACGATGGCGCCGCCGAAGACCTGCGGGTGACGCAGCCCCAGCATGGATGAGCACCAGGCGCCCTCGGAATAGCCGGCGACCACCCAGGACGACCTGCTCGTGTCCACCGCGAAGTGGCTCGCAAGGAACTGCGGCACGTCCTGCGCCAGCCAGGTCTCCATCTGGGGCGAGCCCGTGGGGCCGTTGACGCATTCGGAGTCGATCCCGTACGGCACGTTGATCTGCGGCAGGACGACGACCGATGGCCGCAACGTCCTGGAGGCGACGGCCTGGTCGAGGGACGCCTGCAGGTTCATCCCCGTCAGCCACGAGTGCGTCGTGCCCGGGAAGCCGTGCAACGCCTCGATCACGGGGTACCTTCGAGCGGTGGCTGTGGAGTAGCCCGGCGGGAGCAGCACCGTGATCTGTCCGGTCACTCCGCTCCGCGCGCCGGTCACCGTGAAGTCCTGGATCCGTTGACCTGGCGCAGGTAGCGGCGCGAAGTTCGTTCCCGCGTGCAGTCCGGAAGCGAGCCGGACCGATGCCGCCGACCTCGCCGTGGCTCCGCGGTGGGTCACCGTGACAGCCGCGCGGGCGCCGGCGAGGTCGGCCCAGCTGACGTAGAAGTCGAAGTGGTCGTTGGCCACCACCCCGACCATGGCCAGGACCACCATGTTGAGCACGAGGAGCCCACCGGCGCGGGCTCCGACGGCGGCCCACCGACTGCGCAGGTGCGGGTACCCGGCGGCGAGCACGACGAACACGGCGACGGCCACGAGCCCCAGAAGGACGGGAAGAGTGGGAGAGGTCAAGGCCACCTCACCATGATGCGGCCTTCTGGTGGGGGGCGGCTGAACGAACGCTGAGAGGGATCAGCGAGGTTGGCTGCGCCGAGGAGGCGGCACCACGACATACGATCGACGCGTGAGCACCTCGACGGACGCCTCCCCCACCCCGCTGCCCCTGCTGGTCCTCGGCCGCGGTCGCGACCTGCACAGCGAACGCGGGGTCGAGTGCCCGGGCGAGCTCCCCGCCGCCTCCGACCCCGGCCTGGTCGAGCGGGCACGTGCCGCGAAGGCCGCCCTCGGTGACCGGGTGTTCGTCCTGGGGCACCACTACCAGCGTGACGAGGTCATCGAGTTCGCCGACGTCACGGGCGACTCCTTCAAGCTGGCCAAGGACGCCGCGGCCCGGCCGGACGCGCCCTACATCGTCTTCTGCGGCGTCCACTTCATGGCCGAGTCCGCCGACATCCTCACCAGTGCCGAGCAGACCGTGATCCTGCCCGACCTCGCCGCCGGCTGCTCCATGGCCGACATGGCCGCGATCCGCCAGGTCGAGGACGCCTGGGAGGACCTCGTCGAAGCCGGCGTCGCGGACCAGACGGTCCCGGTGACCTACATGAACTCCTCAGCCGCGATCAAGGCCTTCACCGGTCGCCACGGCGGCACCATCTGCACGTCCTCCAACGCGAAGACCGCGCTGGAGTGGGCCCTGGCGGAGAAGGGCGAGGGCGCGAAAGTGCTGTTCCTGCCCGACCAGCACCTCGGCCGCAACACGTTCGTGCGCGACCTCGGCGGCTCCCTCGATGGCTGCGTCGTCTTCGACCCGCACCGGCCGATGGGTGGGCTGACCCGCCAGGAGCTGCAGGACGCGACGATGATCCTGTGGCGCGGGCACTGCTCGGTGCACGGCCGGTTCAGCCTCGAGGCCGTCGAGCAGGCCCGTCGCGACATCCCCGGCGTCAAGGTGATCGTGCACCCCGAGTGCCGTCACGAGGTCGTCGAGGCGGCCGACGAGGTCGGGTCGACGGAGAAGATCATCAAGACCATCGCTGCGGCCCCCGACGGGACGTCCTGGGTCGTCGGCACCGAGCTCAACCTCGTGCGCCGGCTCGCCACGCAGTTCCCCCGGCAGCACATCGCCTTCCTCGAGAAGAACGTCTGCTACTGCTCGACGATGAACCGCATCGACCTGCCCCACCTCGTCTGGACGCTCGAGTCGCTCGCTTCGGGCCGCGTGGTGAACCCCATCAAGGTCGACGACGAGGTCGCCCACCACGCCCGGGTCGCCCTGGACCAGATGCTCGCGCTGCCCGGGGAGACCCACAAGGACTAGTCCTCGGCTGACGTGGACTAGTCCTGCCGCGGGAGGCAGATCGCGGTGTGCCTGAACACACTGGGTGGCTTGAAGGGGTTCCTGTGGAGAAGCCCCCGAGGGAACCGACCGGTCCGACTCATCCCGGACCGGACGCCACCGGGGAGAAGGTCCCCGTCGCGGCATCGTGGGGGCGATGCCGCGACGGGGACCAGCACGGTGTGCTGGTCCCCGTCAGGCACGAGGTGTGGTGCGCCCCGAGGACCCAGGTCCCGGAAGTGCGCCCGCTGCGTGCTGCGCGCTGACTACTGTGTCGGTGCGGTCAGCGACCGCCGCGTGAGCCACCGCGGCTGCCCGCGGAGAAGGCCGCGGCGCCACCGGAGGACGTGGAGTACGCGGTCGTGGAGCCACCGGCGGCGCGGCCGCCGGAACGCTGTCCACCCGACCGCTGACCGCCCGAGGACCCCTGGCCGGAACGCTGACCGCCGGGACGACCACCGGCCGCGCGTGCGCCGCCGGTCGAGTCCTGGGCTCCTGCGGAGCGGCCGCCTCGACGGCCACCTCCCGAGCGGGCACCGTCGCCGGAGCGCGACCCCTCGCCCGCACGAGCGGACGTGCCGGAACGACCCGAACCCCCTCGTCGGGACTGCGCACCACCGGAGCGACCCGAGGCCGCGGGCTGGGGCGGAGCCGTCAGGACGAGCCCACCGGTGGTGGTGCGCTCCCCCGGGGCGACCTCGAGGAGCATCGGGTGACCGAGGCCGAGCCGGGTCGTCTTGGCCTTGATGCCGGCCTTGTTCGTGAGGATGCGGACGTCCGACACCTGGTCGTCGGTCATCAAGGTGATGACCGTGCCCTCGGCGCCGGCACGGGCGGTGCGGCCGGAGCGGTGCAGGTAGGCCTTGTGCTCGACCGGCGGGTCGGCGTGGATGACCAGGGAGACGTCGTCGACGTGGATGCCGCGCGCTGCGATGTCGGTCGCCACCAGCGTGGAGGCCTTGCCCTCGTGGAATGCGGCCATGTTGCGGTCGCGCGCGCCCTGGCCGAGGTTGCCGTGCAGCTCGACCGCAGGCACCCCCGACGCGTTGAGCTGCTTGGCGAGCTTCTTGGCGCCGTGCTTGGTGCGGGTGAACACGACCTTGCGGCCGGGGGCCGAGGTCAGGTCGAGGAGCACGTCCAGGCGGGCGTCGCGGTGCACGTGGAAGATGTGATGCGACATCGTCGAGATCGGCGACTGCGCCGAATCTGCCTGATGCGTCACGGGGTTGGACAGGTAGCGCTTGACGATGACGTCGATGCCCGCGTCCAGCGTCGCCGAGAAGAGCAGCTTCTGGCCGTCGCGAGGCGTCTTGTCGAGGATGCGCTTGACGCCCGGGAGGAAGCCGAGGTCGGCCATGTGGTCGGCCTCGTCGAGGATGGTGACCTCGATGCCGTCGAGGGTGAGCGCGCCCTGCTGCAGCAGGTCCTCGAGCCGACCGGGACAGGCCAGCACGACGTCGACGCCCTTGCGGAGCGCGGAGACCTGCGGGTTCTGGCCGACCCCGCCGAAGATGGTGACCGACGAGATGCCGAGCGGCTCGGCGAGCGGTGCCATGGCCGCCTGGATCTGCGTGACGAGCTCGCGGGTCGGGGCGAGGATCAGCGCACGCGGGCGACGCGACTGGCGCGGAGCCCTGGAGGCCGACAGGCGGGCCAGCATCGGCACCAGGAAGGCATAGGTCTTGCCGGAGCCGGTGCGGCCGCGGCCCAGGACGTCCCGGCCGGCGAGCGAGTCGGGCAGCGTCGCGGTCTGGATCGGGGTGGGAACGGTGATGCCGCGGGCGGCGAGGACGGAGGCCAGGGTGTCAGGGACGCCGAGGCTCGGGAAAGTGGTGTCGACAGACACAGGGGTACTCCAGAGCAGTCAAAGGGGTGTTCCGCCCGGCGCGAAACCGACAGTGGGTTCGCAGCGCAAGAGCTTGATCACGTGCCACGGCCCGAGGCAGAACTGTGCGGGCCGGTGACCCCACCCTATCGCCCCGACCACCTCGGGCCTGACAGCACCGTCCGTATGGCGCGGTGCGACGAGCCGCACGGACCTGATCCGGCCGTGACCGAGCCGTCTGCGCGGCAGGCGGTCACCACGCTCAGGCTCCCGGGATCTCCTCCACCCGCAGCGTGAAGTCGCGGGCCCGCAGCCGCTCCACGAGCGCATCGCCCATGGCGGTGGCGGGGGTCAGCATCCCGGACGCGTCGGGCAACCGGTCGCCGTCCAGGGCCAGGCTCAGGGCGGCTTCCCCGAGCATGACCGCCGTCGCGGCATACCCCGGATCTCCCTGGGCCGTCACGGTGGCCAGGTAGCGGCGGCCGGTCTCGGTCGTCGTGCGCACCTTCATCGAGAACCACCCGCTGCGCCGGGCCTTGTCGCCGGGCCCCTCGCCCGGCGAGGGGGCGAGGCGGTCGAACACCGGCCTGGAGCGCGGGTCTGCCATCGCCTTCATGGCCAGGCCGAGGGCGGTTGTGAAGAGGGTCGCACGCACCCGAGCCTGCGTCCCCCCGCCGTAGGCGGACAGCTCGCGGTAGCGGAACCGGCGACCGTAGGCGTGTCCGCGAAGAGCGTTGGTGCGCCTGACGATCCGAGAGTTGAAGCTCGCCATGACGAACGGGCCCACCCAGTCGCCGGTGTCGGCGTCGCGGAAGACGGCCATGGGGTCCCGCTGCTTGCCGAGGTCGGGCTCGGCCGCGCGGTCCGGGCTCAAGGAGTAGGGGTCGAACAGCGTCTTCACCGCACGACGGTCGGTCGACACCGCGTCGACCTGGGCCCGGGAGGAGTCGACGGTGCCACCGCTCACCCCACCCTTGGCGCGGGCGTGCAGCGTCGTGTCGAGCAGCCCGTCGGCGGCGTCGTGCACGGCCCTCTGGTGCAGGAGGTGCACCGCGAGGTCGGAGGGGACCGAGTCGTAGCCACAGGCCGTGACGATGCGCGCCCCACTGGCCTTGGCGAGGGCGTCGCAGTCGTCGATCGCCTTGCGCACGAAGAGGATCTCGCCGGTGAGGTCGGCGTAGTGTGTGCCGGCCTCGGCGCAGGCCTTCGCGAGCGGCAGGCCGTAGCGCAGGTAGGGCCCGACGGTGGTGGCCACCACAGTGGTGGACGTCACCATGGCGCGCAGGGCGTCCTCGTCCGCGGCGTCGGCCACGATCACCGGCCAGTCCCGTGCTGGCGCCGGAAGGCCTCGACGGACCTGCTCGAGTCTGGACCGCGAGCGGCCGGCCAGAGCGATCCTGGTGCCCTGCGGGGCATGCCGGGCGAGGTACTCCGCGAGGAGCTTGCCAACGAATCCCGTGGCGCCGTAGACGACGACGTCGTGCTCCCGGGCGGTCATGCCCGCCCCTCCGGCGACACGGCCTCTCCGTCGCGCACCGGTCCGGGTGGCGTCCCCTTGCCGAACGGGTTGCCCCCGAGTGATTCCCGGCCGTGCTCGGTCAGCCAGCCGGACAGGTCCGGACCAGCCGGGACGATGCCCGTGGGGTTGATGTCGTGGTGGACCACGTAGTAGTGCCGCTTGATCTGCGCGAAGTCCGTCGTGTCTCCGAAGCCCGGCGTCTGGAACAGGTCGCGGGCGTACGCCCACAGCACGGGCATCTCGCTGAGCTTGGACCGGTTGCACTTGAAGTGGCCGTGGTAGACGGGGTCGAACCGCGCCAGGGTCGTGAACAGCCGCACGTCGGCCTCGGTGATGGTGTCTCCCATGAGGAAGCGGCGGTGGGTCAGCCGGTCCTCCAACCAGTCCAGGGCGGTGAACAGCCGCTCGTAGGCCTGGTCGTAGGCCTCCTGGGTCCCGGCGAAGCCGCAGCGGTAGACCCCGTTGTTGACCTCGGTGTAGATCCGCTTCATCACCTCGTCCATCTCCGCCCGCAGCGCCACCGGGTAGAGGTCGGGGGCACCCTCGCGGTGGTGCTCACGCCACTGGGTCGAGAAGTCCAAGGTCATCTGGGCGAAGTCGTTGGTGACGACCTTGCCGCTGTCGACCTCGACGACGGCTGGGACCGTGATGCCCCGCGGGTAGCCGGGCTGGCGCCGCTCGTAGGCGTCCTTCAGCCGCGGGATGCCGAGCACGGGGTCGACGCCGCCGGGGTCCAGGTCGAAGGTCCAGCTGTCCTGGTCGTGGGTCGGACCGCACAGGCCGAGCGAGATCGCGTCCTCGAGTCCCAGCAGGCGGCGCACGATGATCGTGCGGTTGGCCCAGGGGCACGCACGTGCCGCGACCAGGCGGTAGCGCCCGGCCTCGACCGGCCACTCACCCTCCCCGGCGCCATCAGTGGTGATGCGGTCGTTGATGTAGCGGGTGTCCCGTTCGAACGACGGCTCGACGTAACCCTTGCTCTGCGCCATGGCACGAACCTAACCGCACCGACGAGTCGCCACGATTCGAGGTGAGCTCGCCGACGGGTCCTCGGCGTGTTCACCTCGACGGAACGCGAATGGCGCCGGTTCGCCTCAGCGCGGCAGGGCGCCGAGGCGGGCCAGCAGGATCGCCTCGGCGACGCAGACCTTCTCGAACTCGCCGAGGTGCAGCGACTCGTTGGCCCCGTGGGCCCGGGTGTCCGGGTCCTCGACGCCGGTGACGAGGATGGCCGCCTCCGGGAACTTCTCGGCGAACGCCGCGACGAACGGGATGGAGCCACCCACGCCGATGTCGACCGGCTCGACCCCCCATGCGTCGGTGAACGCGGCCCGGGTCTGGTCGTAGACAGGTCCGTTCGCGTCTGCGGCGAAGCCCGAGCCCTGGTCGTCGAGGTGCACCTCGACCCTTGCTCCCCAGGGGATGTTCGCCTCGACGTGACGCTGGACCGCGGCATACGCGTCCATGGGGTCCTCGTCGGGGGCGAGGCGGATCGACACCTTGGCGCTGGCGGTGGGGACCAGGGTGTTGGACGACTTGGCGACGGAGGGTGCGTCGATGCCGATCACCGTGGCGGTCGGCTTGGCCCAGATGCGGTCCAGCAGCGAGCCCGTGCCGATGACGTCGACGCCGTCGAGCAGCCCGGACTCCTCGCGCAGACGAGCCTCGTCGAAGTCGAGGTCGCTGGCCGTGCCGGAGCGCAGTCCTGCGATCGCCACGGCGCCGGTGTCGTCGTGCAGGGTCGCCAGGAGGCGCACCAGGGCGGTGATGGCGTCGGGGACGGCCCCACCGAACATCCCGGAGTGGATGCCGTGGTCCAAGGTCGTGACCGTGACGACGACACGGATCAGGCCGCGCAGGGTGGTCGTCAGGGCGGGCTCGCCGATGGCCCAGTTGGTGGAGTCCGCGAGCACGATGGCGTCGGCGCGCAGCTTCTCGCCGTGCCGTTCGAGGATGGTGGGCAGGGAGTCGGAGCCGATCTCCTCCTCGCCCTCGACGAAGACGGTGACGCCGACGGGCAGCGCGCCGCGGTGGGCGCGCAGGGCCGCGAGGTGGGCCATGATGCCCGCCTTGTCATCGGCGGCGCCGCGGCCGTACAGCCGTCCGTCCCGCTCGGTCGGCTCGAAGGGAGCGCTGTCCCAGTCCGCGTCGTCACCGGGAGGCTGCACGTCGTGGTGGGCGTAGAGCATCACGGTCGGCGCACCCTGGGGGCCGTCGATGTGGGCGATGACCGCGGGCCGGCCGCCCTCGCGGACGATCTCGACGTCGAGCCCCTCGGCGCGCAGCAGCTCGGCGGTGGCCTCGGCGCTTGCCTCGACGTGCGCCTGGTCGAACGCGTCGAGGCTGACGCTGGGGATGCGCGTCAGGGCCTCGAGGTCGGCACGCAGGCCCGGCATGAGGCCGGCCACGGTGGTCTTGAGGGCGGAAACCTGGTCGGTGCTCAGAACGTCATCGGTCACGGCGGGGAGCCTAACGGGTGGCCGGGCTGCGCCCACCCGGGTGTGCGCAGCCCGCGATTCCGGAGAAGCCGGCTGCACGGCATACAGTGATCACGTGTTTGGACGCAACAAGACTGTCAACGAGCAGCAGGCCGAGACCGTGGACCGCACGCCCCGCGACGGCGCGAAGAACCGGCCCACGCCCAAGCGCAAGGACCAGGAGGCGGCCAACCGCCGACCGCTGGTCGTCGCCGACCGCAAGGAGGCGAAGAACCAGGACCGCGCCAAGCGGCGTGAGGCCCAGCTGCTGCAGCGCCAGGCCATGGCCACCGGTGACGACGCGCACCTGCCGGCCCGCGACAAGGGCCCGGTGCGCCGGTTCATCCGTGACCACGTCGACGCGCGCTGGAACGTGGGCGAGTTCATGCTGCCCGTGATGGTCGTCGTCCTGGCGCTGTCGTTCGTGAAGGTCCCCGCGGTCTTCCTCTTCGTCTCGGTCGGCGTCTACGCGCTGCTGCTCGCCGCAGCCGTCGACTCGTGGCTCATGTGGCGTCGGCTCAAGAAGCACCTCGTCGCGAAGTTCGGTGCCGCCAAGGTCGGTCGTGGGCTCGCGATGTATGCGGTGATGCGCGGCTTCCAGCTCCGTCGCTCGCGCATGCCGCGGCCCCTCGTCAAGCGCGGCGAGTTCCCCAGCTGAGCATCCCCGCGGGGGTGGACGGGAGCAGCTTCGGGGCCGGGTCGAGCACCTGGCTCGGCCGCTTGGGCAACCTGCGCAATGTCGTGCGCCAGGAGGTCGTCCGGCGCCAGCTCGTGGCGTACCACCCGCCCGCCGGGGCAGCCGTCCTCGACGTGGGAGCCGGTCAGGGCACCCAGGCCGTCGCCCTCGCGACGGCGGGCCACCGGGTCGTCGCCCTCGAGCCCGACCCAGCCATGCGCGCCGCCTGCACGCAGGTCCTTGCCGGACAGCCCGCCGAGGTCGCTGCCCGGGTGGAGGTGCGCCCCGGCGGGCTCGCCGACCTCGACGCCATGGACGAGACCTTCCCGCTCGTCCTGTGCCACGGGGTCCTGATGTACCTCGACTCCCCCGACGAGGCGCTGTCCGCGCTGTCCCGGAGGGTCGCACCCGGTGGCGTGCTGTCCGTCGTCGCGCGCAACGACCAGGCGCTCGCCTGGCGGCCTGCCGCCCGCCGCGACTGGTCGGCCGTGCTCGCTGCGCTCGCCGAGCAGGGCTCGGCCCGCGACGAGGGCCGGGACGCGACCTACGTCAACGAGCTCGACGTGCCGGCCCGCGCCGACTCGGTCGAGCACCTCGCCCACCTGCTGGCCGGGCACGGCCTCACGGACAGCGCATGGTTCGGGGTGCGGGTCGCCACCGACGGTGCTGCCGTCGACGAGCCGGCTCCGCCAGCCGCCGAGCTGGCGGCCCTCCTGGACGCCGAGGAGGCGCTCGGGCGGACCGAGCCGTACCGCCGGATGGCCACGTTGTTCCACCTCGTCGCCCGGCGCAGCGGCTGAGGCTCCCCCTACTCGGCGGCGCGCAGGCTCATCGGGCCGTAGACGACGGTGCCTTCACGGTGCAGCACCACGGCGTCGACACCGGCCTCGCCGAGCTCGTGCCAGCTCTCGCCGAACCAGTTCTCCGCGTCGGACTGCGACGGGAACGCCGTCGTCACGAGGCTGTCGCCCGACAGCTCCTTGCCGTCGGCGTCGAGATAGGTCCACGTCCACGCTTCGCTCATGGGCGCCACTGTAGGGCGGTGCCCCGTCAGTCGCCCCGATGGCTGCTTTGACACCCGTCGGCACGGGTGCCACGGTCGGGCACTGTGATCGTCCTCGAGGGTGTGTGCCTGGCGTACGGCGCGCGGCCGGCGCTGCGCGACGTCACCCTGGACGTGCCCGAGGGCGAGCTCGTCCTGGTCGTCGGGCCGACCGGCTCGGGAAAGACCACATTTCTGCGCGCCCTCGCGGACACCGACCACGCCCGTCGCGCCATCACGGCGGGACGGGTCACCGTCGATGGCGCCGACCCGAGAACCTGCGACCAAGGGACCCTGTCCGCGCTGGTGGGCTGGGTCGCGCAGGACCCGACGTCCGGGTTCGGCGGCGGGACGGTCCAGGAGGAGGTGGCCCGCCACGTGCAGGCACGCCCCGGCGACCGGCACGGTGGCCAGCGGCGGGTCGAGGAGACGCTGGACCTCCTTGCGCTCGCCCCCTTGCGCGACCGCGCGCCGGCCGACCTCTCCGGTGGCGAGCAGCAGCGGGTGGCCATCGCCGCCGCGCTCGTGGCTGGCCCACGAATCCTGGTGCTCGACGAACCGACGTCGGCCCTCGACCCCGTCGCAGCGGAAGAGGTGCTGGCCACGCTGCACCGGCTCGTCCACGACGTCGGGGTCACCGTGCTCGTCTCCGAGCACCGCCTCGAACGCGTCGTCCACCACGCCGACGCCGTGCTGCTCGTGGGCGACGGGGTCGTCAGCCCACTGCTCGGCACCGCGGACGCCATGGCCCGCTCGGCGATCCACCCGCCCCTGGTCGAGCTCGGCCGGGAGCTCGGCTGGGACCCCCTGCCCCTGTCGGTGCGCGACGCCCGGCGCGCGGCTCGCAGCCTGCGCGACGACCTCGAGTCACCCGGCCACGGGGGCACCAACCAGGCGCTCGACACCCCGACCCCCGCTGCCGAGCGCGCGGTGCCCGGCAAGGGCGGTGCCGTGGTCGAGGTGCGCGGCCTCGGCGTGCGACGCGGGGACACCGTCGCGCTGCGGGGGGTCGACCTCGCGCTCGGGGTCGGGGAGGTGGTCGCCCTCCTGGGTCGCAACGGCGCCGGGAAGTCGACCCTGCTGCACGCCCTGCTCGGCGACCTGGCGCCGACCAGGGGTCGGGTGCGCCTCGACCCTGCGACGGAGGTGGCCCTGTCGGCGCAGGACCCGGCGCGAACCGTCGACCCGCTGGCGCTCGTGAACGAGGTCCTTGCCGGTGCGGACGGCTGCGCCGAGCAGTCCCGCGCCCCACAGGCCGGCGCTGCGGCGCTGTTCGAGCGACTGGCCCCCGGGGTGACCCACCACCAGCGCGTGGATGCCCTGTCCCAGGGCCAGCGGATGGCGCTGGCGCTCGCGACGGTGCTGGCCCGACGAGCGCCCCTGACCCTGCTGGACGAACCGACGCGGGGACTCGACTACGGTGCCAAGGCCAGGCTGGTCTCGATGCTGCGTGAGCTGGCCGCCGCTGGCAGCGCGGTGCTCGTCGCGACCCACGACGTCGAGCTGGCGGCCGAGGTGGCCGACCGCGTGGTGGTCCTGGCTGAGGGCGAGGTGGTCGCCGATGGTCCGGCGGTGACCGTGCTGCTCGACTCACCCGCCTTCGCGCCCCAGGTCGCCAAGGTGGTCAGTCCCGCGCCGTTCCTCACCGTGTCCTCGCTCGTCGCCGCTCTGCCGGCGCGCTAGTCCCGCTGCGGTGCCTGCGCGCCACCCGGCGCTGGAGGGCCCGCCTCGACCCGGCGCCGCACCTCCGCAAGGCCCTCCGGCCCCTGCGGCACGCTCCACCAGCTCTCCACCCACCACGTCGCATCCGCCTCCTCCCAGTCGGCGGGGCTGCCGTCCAGCTGGACGAACTCGCGCGAGCTGTCCGCCTCGACGACCCGGTCGTACCCCTCCCAGGGCAGACCGGCCTCCTCGCGCATCTCGCGCACGATCCGGAGCACCTGGGCGAACGAGTCGAGGTCGTAGGACGGCGCGCCCTCGCGGGCGTGCTCGTCGACGACGGTGGGCAACAGCCCGTCCCACCGGGCCGCCCGCTCCAGCGACCGCTGCCTCGAGGCACCGACCACGTGCGCCCCGACCACCCACACCGGTGGGTGGGGCTGGTGCACCGGGGGCTGGGGCAGCATGAACTCGGTCGGCCTGACGCTGTAGTGCCGACCCTCGTAGGTGAACGGCTGCCCGTGGAACAGGCCGCCGTAGATCGCCAGGCACTCGTCGAGCTTCTGGGCTCGCTCGCGGCGTCCCTCGTCGGCCTCGAACGCCGTCCAGCCCTCGTGCAGGGCGCCCTAGGTGAACACCCCGTCCCACCCGCGCTGCTCGCCCAGGGCGGCCAGCTCGGTGAACTCGAGGGCGTCGGCATACGGGACGACGAATCCGAACTTCATCTCTCGCAGGCTAGCGACGCCCACCGACAGCGCTCTGCCGCTGCGAGCGGTCCGCCACCGGCTGCCAGGTCAGGGGTGCCGGACCTCGGGCGCGAGGACGATCTCGGTGGTCAGGGAGCTCGCGATGTAGCACTGCTCATGCGCCTCGTGCAGCAACCGTTCGACGTCCTCGTCCGACACGGCGCCCGCCACCGTGACCACGGGCCGGAGCACGATCCGCGTGATCCGTTGAGGTGTCACGTCGTGCGGCATCTCCCCCGTCGCGTCGTCGGCGTAACCGACCACGTCCATCTTCGCCCGCGCCGCGACCGCGAGGAACGACAGGAGCTGGCAGGACGAGGCCGCCAGGACGAGCAGCTGCTCGGGGTTGGGCAGGTCGGCGTCGCCTCGGAAGTACGGGTCGGCCGACAGGTCCAGTCCCTCGGTGGCCGGTGGAAGGAACGCCGAGTGGGCCCGGGGGTAGTCGCGGTAGCCGACCCCCGTGGACCCGTCCCACCGGACCTGCGCGCGGTACTCGTGCGCCGCCATACCCCTGCTGGCCCTCAGCCCTCGCGAACGTCGACGGTGACGAACGGCGGCTTGACCACGGTCGCGGGGACGTCGCGGCCGCGCACGTCGATGACGACCTCGTCGCCCTCGGCGACCGACGGCTTGAGCAGGGCGAGCGCGATGCCGTTCTTGAGGGTGGGGCTGAACGTGCCGGAGGTGACCTCGCCGACGACCGCCCCGTCCACCTTCACCGCGCACTGCGCACGAGGTATGCCGCGACCTGTCGCGAGCAGGCCCCACGCCACCCGCTCGGGGCCGGCGGCCTTCTCCGCGACGAGGGCGTCCTTGCCCCAGAAGGCCTCCTTCTTCCAGCCGACCGCCCAGCCGACGCGCGCCTGGACCGGCGTGATCTCCGTGGACAGCTCGTGCCCGTGCAGGGCGTAACCCATTTCGGTGCGGAGGGTGTCGCGCGCACCGAGCCCGCAGGGCAGGCCGTCGTAGGGGGCGGCAGCTTCGGTCAGGGCGTCCCACAGCTTGGCGGCGACGTCCCAGGCAGGGACCAGCTCGTAACCGCGCTCGCCGGTGTAGCCGGTGCGGCAGACGATGACCGGCAGGCCGTTCCAGTCGGTCTCGACGAACGACATGTAGTCGTGGCCGGTGGGCAGCCCGAGGGCGTCGAGCACCTCGTCGGACTTCGTGCCCTGGACGGCGATGACGCCGTAGGACTCGTGCAGGTCCTCCACCACGATGCCTTCGGGGGCGGCCGCGGCGAGCCGGCGGACGACCTCGGCCGTGTTGGCGGCGTTGGGGATGAGGAAGACGTCCTCGTCGCTGCGCAGGTAGGCGATGAGGTCGTCGACGACGCCGCCGTTCTCGTCGCAGCACAAGGTGTACTGCGCCTTGCCCTCGTGGATCCGGCCGAGGTCGTTGGCGAGGCAGGCGTTGACGAAGTCACGAGCCCCCGGGCCCGAGACGCGCGCCTTGCCCAGGTGCGAGACGTCGAAGATGCCGACGGACGAGCGCACGGCGGTGTGCTCTCGGACGACACCACCGCCGGGGTACTCGATGGGCATCTCCCAGCCGCCGAAGTCGGCCATCTTGGCGCCGAGCGCCACGTGTCGGTCGTGCAGGGGGGAGGTCTTCAGGGCTGCGTCGCTCATGGCCGAACGCTACCGCCCCGCAGGGCAGACCCCCGCGGGCCCGGATATCCTGCCGCAAGCAGGGACATCCCCACACCACACAAAGGATTCGAACGTGACCACCGTCAGCGTTTCCGACCGATCCGCCCACGACCTCAAGGCCGACGCCGTCGTGCTCGGGACGGTCGACGACTCCGGCTCCGCCGCACTCGCCGCCGGCCACGGACTCCCTCGCGAGGCAGCCGCCCACGTGGCGGCACAGCTCGCTGCCCTGCAGGCGACGGGCAAGGCCGACGAGGTCCTGACCCTCGCTGCCGTGCCCTCGGTCACCGCCCCGCGGGTGGTGCTCACCGGCCTCGGCTCGGCCACGAGCCGTACGACGTCCTTCGACGCCGAGGTCCTGCGCCGCGCCGCCGGTGCCGCCGTCCGCTCGCTCAAGAAGGCCGCCAAGGTCGTCGTGGCGCTGCCCGCCTCCGGTGTCGAGTCGGTCGCCGCCGTCGCCGAAGGTGCCGCTCTGGGCGCCTACAGCTACGCGGGGATCCGCGGTCCGCAGGCCGGCAGCACCAAGGGCGCCAAGGCCTCCCCCGCCAAGGCCGCTGCCGTCACGGCGATCACCGTGGTCACCCCCGACGCCAAGCTCAAGGCGGTCAAGGCCGCCGCTGCTCGCGCCGCCGTCCTCGCCGATGCCAAGGCGTACGCCCGCGACCTGGTCAACACCCCGCCCAACAAGCTCTTCCCGCAGTCGTTCGCCGACTCGGTCAAGGCCCGCAACAGCGCGGCCAAGGCCAAGGTCACCATCAAGGTGCTCGACGAGGCTGCGCTGGCCAAGGGCGGCTTCGGCGGCATCGTCGGCGTCGGCCAGGGCTCGGTCAACCCGCCCCGCATCGTCACCCTGACCTGGTCACCGCCGCGGGCGAGCCACTCGGTCGCCCTCGTCGGCAAGGGCATCACCTTCGACTCCGGCGGCCTGTGCATCAAGCCGCCGGCCTCGATGCTGACGATGAAGTCCGACATGGCCGGCGCCGCAGCGGTCGCCGCGACCGTGTTCGCCGCCGCCGAGCTCGGCCTGCCCGTCAAGGTCACCGGCTACCTCTGCCTCGCCGAGAACATGCCGGGCGGCAACGCCCAGCGACCGGGAGACGTCGTGTCGATGCGTGACGGCACCACCGTGGAGATCCTCGACACCGACGCCGAGGGGCGCATGGTCCTTGGCGACGGCCTCGTCCTCGCCGGGGAGTCGAACCCCGACGCCATCGTCGACATCGCCACCCTCACGGGCGCGCAGATGGTCGCCCTGGGCGGGCGCGTCGCCGCCATCATGGCCAACGACGACACGTTCCGGGACCGCGTCCTCGCCGCCGCCGACAGCGCCGGCGAGGCGGCGTGGCCCATGCCGCTCCCGGAGGACCTCCGGTCCCAGCTGGAGTCCGCCGTCGCGGACCTGTCGCACAAGGGCGAGCGCTGGGGCGGCATGCTGACCGCCGGCCTGTTCCTGCGTGAGTTCGTCGACCCGGCCACGCCGTGGGCCCACGTCGACATCGCGGGCCCGTCCTTCAACGAGGGTTCGCCCTACGGCTACACGCCCAAGGGAGCGACTGGGTACGGCGTCGCCACCCTGCTCTCGCTGGTCGAGGGCTACGTCGGCTGACCGGCACCGCGCCATACGCGCTGCACGACAGAGGGGCCCGTCCGGATCGGACGGGCCCCTCTGTCGAAGTCGCTCAGTGCGCGGCGAGCGCCTCAGCCACCGCTCTTGCGACGGAACATCTGCTGCGTCGCTGACGTCGCCGCACCCTGGGCGTGGTCGACCTTGCCGTGCTCGCTGTCGTCGGACACGTCGCGCCCTGCGTGCGACTGCTTCTTGTCCAGGGCCTCCCGGAACTTGCGCTTCATGTCCTCACTGGGGCCGGTACCGCCCGTGGACTTCCCGCCTTCGGCCTTGGCCATCGTGCCCTCCTGCTGCTCGAGCTACGCGGGCCGCGTGGGGACCCGCCGTAGGTCAACCTTCGCATCCCTGCTCGGGTGGGCACCACCGCATATGGGTCCGTGTCGCTCCCCGGGCCGCGCACCTCGCGCGTGCACCCCGCGTTCGACACCGCGCTGGACGGGACGCTCGACGGCGAGGGTCCGCTCGGCAGGCCCGCGGCGTCAGTCCTTCTTGCGCTGCCTGGAGTTCCACTCGCGCATGCGGTTCGGGTACCCCGTCTGAAGGACGTCGTAGACCGGCACGCCGAGGCTCCCGGCGAGCTCGAACGCCGCCTGCCGTGACCCCGCGGCGCGACGGGTCCACTCACCGTCGTGGGCGATGAGGATGACGGTCGTCGCCGTGACGTTGGTGGGTGGCTCGACGTAGGCCTCGACCCCCCGCCGGCTGTCGACGAACTCCCCCAGGTGCCTGCGCACCGCCTGCTGGTCGACCGCCATGTTTGGCCCGTCCGAGGGACCCCTTGTGGACCTCTTGCGGCCCCGCTTCCACCACGCCATGCGACAACGATACGGGGACGGGCTGCTCGACCGTGGGCCATCACGCCCGCGTGGACCTGCTTGCGCCTCGGCATCCAAACAATGACAAGATGCACTGTGTCGATTCCGGGCTGGTCACGACCTGGCCGCTCCACGGTCGACGACGACCGTCCAGTGCCCACGACGCCAGGGAGCGAGCATGCCGGCTGACGCCGAGACCACCTTCGACGTAGTCATCCTTGGTGGAGGAAGTGGCGGCTACGCCTGCGCGTTCCGCGCGGCCGAGCTCGGCCTGCGCGTGGCACTCGTCGAGAAGAACAAGCTCGGTGGCACCTGCCTGCACGTCGGGTGCATCCCCACCAAGGCCCTCCTGCACGCGGCCGAGGTCGCTGACACCGCTCGCGAGGGCACCCAGTTCGGCGTCAAGACGACCTTCGAGTCCGTCGACATGTCCGGCGTCAACGCCTACAAGGACGGCGTGGTCGCGCGCCTCTACAAGGGTCTGCAGGGTCTGGCCAAGGCCCACAAGATCGAGCTGGTCGAGGGCGAGGGCCGCTTGGTCGACCGCTCCACCGTCGAGGTCGGCGGCCGCCGGATCACCGGCCGCAACGTGGTCCTCGCGACGGGCTCCTACGCGAAGTCGCTGCCCGGTCTGGAGATCGGTGGTCGGGTCATGACCAGCGAGCAGGCGCTCGCCCTCGACTTCGTCCCGGCGCGGGTCGTCGTCCTCGGTGGCGGCGTCATCGGCGTCGAGTTCTCCTCCGTCTTCCGTTCGTTCGGCTCCGAGGTCACCATCGTCGAGGCCCTGCCGCGGCTCGTGGCCGCCGAGGACGAGGCCGTCTCCAAGACCCTCGAGCGCTCCTTCCGCAAGCGCAAGATCGCCTTCAAGACCGGGGTCAAGTTCGCCGGCGCCACCCAGTCCGGCGACACCGTGACGGTCTCGCTCGAGGACGGCAGCACCATCGAGGCCGACCTGCTGCTCGTGGCCGTCGGTCGCGGTCCCGTCACCGACGGCCTGGGGTATGCCGAGGCCGGCGTCACGCTCGACCGTGGTTTCGTCACCACCGACGAGCGGCTGCGCACCGGTGTCGAGGGCGTCTACGCCGTCGGCGACATCGTCCCCGGGCTGCAGCTCGCGCACCGCGGGTTCGCGCAGGGCATCTTCGTCGCCGAGGAGATCGCCGGGCTCGCTCCCGCCGTCATCGACGAGCTGGGCATCCCCCGCGTCACCTACTGCGACCCCGAGATCGCCTCGGTCGGCCTGACCGAGAAGCAGGCCGCCGAGAAGTACGGCGAGATCGAGACCTACGAGTACAACCTCGGCGGCAACGGCAAGTCCCAGATCCTGCAGACGCAGGGCTTCGTCAAGCTCGTGCGCGAGAAGGACGGCCCGGTCGTGGGGGTCCACATGATCGGCGCCCGCATGGGTGAGCAGATCGGTGAGGCCCAGCTCATCTACAACTGGGAGGCCCTGCCCTCCGACGTCGCCGGGCTGATCCACGCCCACCCGACGCAGAACGAGTCCCTCGGCGAGGCGCACCTGGCGCTCGCCGGCAAGCCCCTGCACGCCCACAGCTAGACCTACTGCTGATCTGCCAGCGAACACGAAACAAGGAGATAGAGGCACATGTCTGAACGCGTGACCATGCCGGCCCTGGGTGAGTCGGTCACCGAAGGCACCGTGACGCGCTGGCTGAAGAACGTCGGCGACACGATCGAGGTCGACGAGCCGCTGCTCGAGGTCTCCACCGACAAGGTCGACACCGAGATCCCGTCGCCCGTCGCGGGCGTCCTGCAGGAGATCCTGGCCGAGGAGGACGACACGGTCCCCGTGGGTGCGGACCTCGCAGTCATCGGCGACGGCAGCGACAGCGGGAGCAGCGACTCGGGTGCCGCTGCCGGCGACGCCGGACAGCAGGACGCCGGCGAGCAGCCCTCCCAGGAGCAGTCGTCCGCCGAGTCCGACGAGCCGCCGGCCGAGGCTCCCTCGACCGAGCAGGCCCCGCAGGAGTCCACCTCAGAGCCCGAGGCGGCACAGTCGACGTCGAGCAGCTCAAGCTCCGACGACGGCGCGTCCGGTGGTTCGGGTGACGGCGGCAGCGGCGAGACGGTGACCATGCCGGCGCTCGGCGAGTCCGTCACCGAGGGCACGGTCACCCGCTGGCTCAAGGCCGAGGGCGACACCGTCGAGGTCGACGAGCCGCTGCTGGAGGTCTCCACCGACAAGGTCGACACCGAGATCCCGTCTCCCTTCGCCGGGACCCTGACGAAGATCCTCGTCCAGGAGGACGACACCGTCCCCGTGGGCGGCGACCTCGCCGTCATCGGCGGCTCCGGCTCAGCCAACGGCCCGGGCGACAGCGCCCCCGCCGAGGAGGCTCCGAAGGAGGAGCCGAAGCAGGAGGCCCCGAAGCAGGAGGCCCCCAAGCAGGAGGAGCCGAAGCAGGAAGCTCCCCAGCAGGAGGCCCCCGCCGCGCCTCGTGAGGCCGCTCCGGCACCACAGTCGTCGTCCAGCGAGGGCCAGGACGCCTCGGCGTACGTCACGCCGCTCGTGCGCAAGCTGGCCGCGGACAACAAGATCGACCTCGGCTCGCTCAAGGGCACGGGGGTCGGTGGCCGCATCCGCAAGCAGGACGTGCTCGACGCCGCGAAGGCCGCGGACGAGGCGGCCAAGGCTGCCGCTGCGCCCGCACCGGCTGCGGCGCCCGCTTCCGCCCCGGCGGCCTCCAGCGGCTCGCCCGCACGGTCAGCCGCGCCCGCGTCGGTGTCCCCCAAGCGCGGCACGACCGAGAAGATGTCCCGGCTGCGCCAGACCATCGCCAAGCGCATGGTCGAGTCGCTGCAGGTGTCGGCGCAGCTCACCACCGTGGTCGAGGTCGACGTCACCAAGATCGCCCGGCTGCGGGCCAAGGCCAAGAGCGAGTTCGAGCAGCGAGAGGGCACCAAGCTCAGCTTCCTGCCGTTCTTCGCCCTCGCAGCGGTCGAGGCGCTCAAGGCGCACCCGTCGGTCAACTCCAGCGTCGAGGGCACCGAGGTGACCTACCACGGCACCGAGAACCTCGGCGTGGCCGTCGACACCGAGCGCGGTCTGCTCGTCCCGGTCATCAAGGACGCCGGCGACCTCAACATCGCCGGGCTCTCGCGCAAGATCGCCGACCTGGCCGAGCGCACCCGCACCAACAAGATCGGTCCGGACGAGCTCGGTGGCGGCACCTTCACGCTGACCAACACCGGCAGCCGCGGCGCCCTGTTCGACACCCCGATCATCAACCAGCCCAACGTCGCCATCCTCGGCACCGGCGCGGTCGTCAAGCGCCCGGTCGTGGTGGCGGACGGCGACGGCGGCGAGACCATCGCGATCCGCTCGATGGTCTACCTGGCCCTGTCCTACGACCACCGGGTCGTCGACGGTGCCGACGCGGCGCGCTTCCTCACGACGATGAAGACGCGTCTCGAGGAGGGCGGCTTCGAGTCCGACCTCGGACTCTGACCCACCCCATCACGCAGGAGCAGACATGCCGCAGCGCGTTGCCATCACCGGTTCCACCGGACTGATCGGCAGCGCGCTGTCGGCATTCCTGCGTCAGCGCGGTGACGAGGTGGTGCGGCTGGTCCGCCGGGCGCCCGAGCACCCGGACGAGGTGCGCTGGGACCCCGCTGCCCGGCTGCTCGACCCACAGGCGCTTGCCGGGGTCACCGCCGTGGTCCACCTGGCCGGCGCGGGCGTGGGCGACCACCGCTGGACGCCGTCCTACCAGCAGCAGATCCTCGGCTCCCGCGTCGACGGCACCACCACCATCGCGACGGCGCTGGCCCAGCTGGGTGAGCCGGTTCGGCTCGTCAGCGGCTCCGCCGTCGGCGTGTACGGCGACCGTGGTGACGAGGTGCTCACCGAGGACTCGCACCTCGGCCACGGGTTCCTCAGCGAGGTGGTGCGGGCGTGGGAGGCCGCCGCCGACCCGGCCCGGGAGGCCGGGCTCTCGGTGGTCCACCCCCGGACGGGCATCGTGCTTTCCCCCGAGGGCGGGGCGCTGTCGCGCATGCTGCCGCTCGCGCGCCTGGGCATCAACGGCCCCCTCGGCAACGGCCGTCAGTGGTGGCCGTGGATCTCGTTGCGGGACACCGTCGCCGGCCTGGCCCACCTCGTCGACCACCCCGACGTCGAGGGCCCGGTCAACCTCGTCGCGCCGACCCCGGACCGGCAGATCGACCTCGCCCGCGAGCTCGGTCGCCAGATCCACCGACCGGCGATCTTCCCGGCTCCGGCGTTCGGCATCAAGCTCGTCCTCGGCGGCTTCTCCGACGAGATCCTCACGAGCAAGCGGGTCATCGCCCAGCGCCTCACCGCGTCGGGATTCGTGCACCGCGACCCCGACGTCGCGTCCGCGCTGCGGTGGGTCCTGGCCCAGCGGTCCTGACCCGGTGAGCGTGGCCGCTCACGACCCGGCTCACCGCCCCGTGGGCTCCACCTCCTCGATCAGCCACCGTCCGCCGACCCACACGAGGTCGAACCGCAGCGCCTGCCCGCGCACCTCGTCCTCGCGGTGCAGCAACCTCCCGTCCGTCGCCGACACCACCCGGTATGCCGCGGTGTCCACGACCGCGTCGATCGTTGCCGTCCGCTGCGTCGCGGTGACGGTGCGGGCGGACCGCACGGTGAGGCGCACCCCCGCGTAGGCGACCCCGGCACCTCGGACCCGCTCGAGGTCGGCGGTGTCGCGGGTCAGAGCCGGTGACCGCGGCGCGTCCAGGCCACCGAGGTCGGACGTCCTCCTGCTGAGCATGGCCCCGGCGCGGCGGTTGGCCAGCTCCTGCACCAGAGCGCTGGGTGAGTCGTGCGGACCACCCTGCCGACTCTGGACCGACCCCGTGGACGCCGAGCCGGCAGCGGCAGGTGTGCCGGCCGGGGAGGCCGAGCCCGTCGGCGACGGACCCGGGGCCGGAACCGTCGGCTCGGCGGCTGCAGATGGCGTGAGCCACCGCGGCGCGGGTAGCACGCCGCCGGCCATCAAGGCCCCGAGGAGCAGGACGACCACCAGCCCGGCGCCGGCGAAGGCCGCCGTCACCCGGGGACCGCGCCACCTGACCGCACCCCGCGACGCCCCCGCCAGCTGCGCAATGCGTTCCCTCCTCGTCGTCGGCGTGGGCTCCTCGACCTCGGCCGGCGGGCGACGGAGGCGGTGCGTGAGCAGGGACGTCTCGTCCGTGCCGACGACCAGCCGCAGCGGCTCGCACGGCGCCGAGTCGAACCACGCCAGGGCGGCTTCCGCCGCCGAGGGACGTGCGTTGGGGTCCCCCGACAGGGCCCGGACCGTCATCTCGCGCCACCCCTCGGGCAGCCCCGGGGCCAAGGCCTCCAGGGGAGGTCGCCACGACGTCGGCCCCGGCACCTGCCCGGTGACGCACCACCAGGCGAGCGCCCCGGCGGCATACACGTCGGCTGCTGGGGTGAGCGGTCCGCCGTCCAGGACCTCCGGGGCGACGAAACCCTCGGTGCCGAGCGCATCGCCGGGCGCCTCACCGACGAAGCGCGCCACCCCGAGGTCTGCCAGGAGTGGTCGGCCCGAACGCTCGACGAGCACGTTGCCGGGGGTCACGTCGCCGTGCACGACCCCCGCGGCGTGCAGGCCCGCGAGCGCCCGGGCGACAGGAGCCAGGACGGTCACCGACTCCCCGACGCTGAGGTGGCCACGCGCACTGACGACGCGTTCCAGCGACCCACCGCCCACGTGGTCGAGGACCAGGGCGACCCGCGGCTCCTCGCCGGACAGGGCCACCACCTCGTGGAGGCGCACCAGGCCGTCCACCTCGACGCGGCCGAGCACCGTCAGCTCGCGGACCGCGGCGTCCGCGTGCTCCCCCGCAGCGACGGCGAGGACCTTGATCGCCACGGGCAGGCCGTCGCTGTCACGCGTGGCCGCCCACACGACCGCGCTGCCGCCCACCCCCAGCCGGGCGCCGAGCGAGTAGCCCGGCACCTGCGGCGGCGCTTCCGGCAGGAGTTCGACACGGGGGTCCATCACCCCAGTGTGGACACGGACGTCGAGCCGGCCGCCCGGTTGTCCACAGGCTCCCGGACGCCGCATAGGGTCGGGGCATGGCAGCAGACCAGCCCACGATCCTGGCCACCTCGGGTGGCTACCGCTACGGCAGCCGCACGCGACTGGAGTTCAACTCGCTCGTCCACCACGCGGTCGAGCTCGCCGGTGTCGAGGGCCGCGCCCCGCGGATCACGCACCTCGGCACGGCCGGTGGCGACCAGACCTACTTCCAGGCGTGGATGGGCGAGGCCGCCGGGATCGCCGGGTTCGACCTGTCGCACCTCAACCTCTTCTCGATGCCCAACGTCGACGACATCGAGGGCCATCTGCTGGAGCAGGACGTCGTCTGGGTCAACGGCGGCTCGGTCGCCAACCTGCTGGCCGTCTGGCGGGTGCACGGGCTCGACGAGATCTTCCCGCGCGTGTGGGAGGCCGGTGTCGTGCTCGCCGGGGTCTCGGCCGGGTCGATCTGCTGGTACCAGGGCGGCACCACCGACTCGTTCGGCCCCGAGCTGCGCGCCGTGACGAACGGCCTCGCGCTGCTCCCCTACGGCAGCGGCGTCCACTACGACTCGGAGGAGCGGCGCCGACCGCTGGTCCACGAGCTCGTGGCCGACGGCACCCTGCCGACCACGCACTGCACCGACGACGGGGTCGGCCTGCTGTACCACGGCACCGAGCTCGTCGGCGCCGTGACCGAGACCGATGGCAAGGGCGCCTACCTCGTCACCCGCGACGGCGACACCGCCGTGGAGGAGCGCCTCGAACCGGTCCGGCTCAAGGCGCCGCCGACGCGAGCGTAGAGTCGTCGTCATGCGTTTCGAGCACGTCGGCTTCGCCCCTGACCTCGTCGACTACGAGCAGGCATGGGCCCTGCAGCGCGAGGTCCACGCCGGCGTCGTCGCCGGCGGCGAGGACACAGTCCTGCTGCTCGAGCACGCCGCGGTCTACACCGCCGGCAAGCGCACCGAACCCCAGCAGCGTCCCGTCGACGGCACTCCCGTCATCGACGTCGACCGCGGTGGCCTCATCACGTGGCACGGGCCGGGCCAGCTCGTCGGCTACCCGATCGTCCGGCTGCGCGGCGTGCCGATCGACGTGGTCGCCCACGTGCGCCGGCTCGAGGAGGTGATGATCCGCACCTGCCGCGAGTTCGGCGTCGAGACCGTCCGGGTCGAGGGCCGCAGCGGGGTGTGGGTGCTCGCCGACGAGCGGGGCCCCGACCGCAAGCTCGGCGCCATCGGCGTCCGGGTCAGCCGCCAGGTGACGATGCACGGGTTCGCCCTCAACGCCGACGCCGACCTGTCGTGGGCCGACAACATCATCGCCTGCGGGATCGAGGACGCCGGCGTCAGCTCGATCAGCCGCGAGGCCGGGCGTGCGGTCACCGTCCAGGACGTCCTGCCGTATGCCGAGAAGCACCTCGCCGACGTCCTCGCCCCGTCCGCCTGACCGAGGCCCACGCGACGACGGTCAGCGGCGGGCCTGGTCCTCCACGCAGAGGACCGCCCACGGCAGGGCCTCGAGCCGGGCCTCTGCAATGGGGCGACCGCAGACGTCGCACGTCCCGTAGGTGCCTTCGTCCAGCTTGACCAGCGCCCGCTCGACGTCGGCGCGGGTTGCCTGGAGACCGTCGTGGACCGCGACCTGCGCGAGCCGGTCGACGGCCATGGAGGTGCCCTCCCCGACCCGCTTCCCGAACGAGATTGCTCCCTGGTCGTCGGGCGTGAGCTCCAGCGTCGCCATCTGGTCGTCGAGCTCGTCCCTCTTGGCGTGCAGCAGCAGTGCGACGTCGGTGTCCATGGCCCCATGGTGCTCCCCCGCCGCTGCACGGAGCCGACCGGGTGCCCGGGTGCCCACACCGGCCCGGGGAATACCCGTCGCATGCACGGCGTAGTCTTTGCAGGACGCCCGGTGACCTCCGGGCGGACCCGTGCCCCGCGGCATACCGGCCGCCGGAGGCGCACCCGAAGGCAAAGGCGAGGGAGTCTGCTGTGACCGTGGCACCCGAGGGAAGGCGCATGCTGCGCGTCGAGGCGCGCAACGCCGAGACCCCGATCGAGCGCAAGCCCGAGTGGATCCGGACCACCGCGAAGATGGGTCCGGAGTACACCAAGCTGCACTCGATGGTGAAGACCGAGGGCCTGCACACCGTCTGCCAGGAAGCCGCCTGTCCCAACATCTTCGAGTGCTGGGAGGACAAGGAGGCGACCTTCCTCATCGGTGGTGACGTCTGCACCCGCCGCTGCGACTTCTGCGACATCGCCACCGGGCGCCCCGAGGCGCTCGACCGCGACGAGCCGCGCCGGGTGGCCGAGTCGGTCGCCACGATGGGCCTGCGCTACTCCACCGTCACCGGCGTCGCCCGCGACGACCAGCCCGACGGCGCCGCCTGGCTCTACGCCGAGACGATCCGCCAGATCCACGCCAAGAACCCCACCACCGGCGTCGAGATCCTCCCCCCCGACTTCGGCGCCAAGCCCGAGCTCGTCGGCCAGGTCTTCGACGCACGCCCCGAGGTGTTCGCCCACAACCTCGAGACCGTCCCGCGCATCTTCAAGCAGATCCGCCCGGCGTTCACCTACGACAAGTCCCTCGCGGTGCTGTCGATGGCGCGCGAGGCCGAGCTCGTGACGAAGTCCAACCTCATCCTGGGGATGGGCGAGGAGGACCACGAGGTCGAGCAGGCGATCCGCGACCTGCACGACGCGGGCTGCGACATCCTCACGATCACGCAGTACCTGCGCCCGTCCAAGCTGCACCACCCGATCGACCGCTGGGTCAAGCCCGAGGAGTTCGTGCACTGGTCGCAGGTGGCCGAGGAGATGGGCTTCAAGGGCGTCATGGCCGGTCCCCTCGTGCGGTCCTCCTACCGCGCCGGACGGCTGTGGGCGACGGCGATGAAGAAGTGGGGACGCGACATCCCCGAGCACCTGCAGCACCTCGCCGACGCCGCGGGCGACCCCGCCCGCCAGGAGGCCGCCTCCCTCGTGGCCGCGCGCAAGCCGGCCGCGTTGGGTGCACCCGCCTGACACCCGTATCCTGACCCTCATGGCCCGCGAGAAGAAGCAAGAGTCCGACATGCCCAAGAAGCCGGGTCGGCTCGCCCAGGTCCGCCAGGTGTTCACGGCGGCCCGCAAGGCAGACCCCACCATCCCGTGGTGGATGCTGCTCGCCTTCATCGCGGTGCTCGCGGTCGGCACGACCATCGGTGTGCTCGTCGGCCACTGGAAGTACGCGCTGGTCCTCAGCATCCCGCTGGGGCTGCTCGCCGCCACGCTCGTGCTCAGCCGTCGCGCGGAGCGTGCCGCCTACGCCAGCCTCGCCGGCCAGCCCGGTGCCGCTGGTGCGGCACTCGGCGCCCTGCGTCGCGGCTGGTTCTTCTCCCAGGAGCCGGTGGCTGTCGACGGTGCGCGCGGCACCCGCCCCGAGGACATGGTCGGCGCAGCGTTCGTCTACCGCGCGATCGGCCGTCCCGGCATCGTCCTCGTGGCCGAGGGCCCGGATGCGAGACGCACCAAGCTCATCGCGCAGGAGCGCAAGAAGGTCGAGCGGGTCGCCCCCGGCGTGCCGGTCTCGGCGATCGTCGTGGGTGACGGTGCCGACCAGGTGCCCGTCCGCAAGCTCAGCGGCAAGATGACCCGCATGAAGCCGGTGCTGACCAAGGAAGAGGTCTCCGCGGTCAACAAGCGGCTCAAGTCGCTCGGCGGTATGCGGCCCCCCATCCCCCAGGGCATGGACCCGCAGCGCCAGCGCGTCGACCGCAAGGCCATGCGCGGCCGCTGACCTGCCGGCAACCGGCCACAGATCTGCCGCCGATCTGCCCCTTGTCGGCTGCCGACCCCTTGCGGGTCAGCCGGACGCCCGCTCGACGAGCTCGGTGTCGAGCACCACGTGCTGCTCGGGGCGGTCGTCGCCGGTGCCGATCTGGGCCAACAGCATCGTGGCCATCTCACGCCCGATCTGCTCGAGCGGCTGGTGCACCGTCGTCAGCGGCGGTGCGGCGACCTCGGCCAACGGCCCGTCGTCGAAGCCGACGAGGGCGACGTCCTGCGGCACCGACCGGCCTGCTTCCCTCAGGGCACGCAGAGCGCCCAGGGCCATGGGGTCGCTGGCGGCGAAGACGGCGTCGATGTCGGGGCGCCGCGCGAGGAGCGCGCGCATGGCAGCGGCTCCGCTGGTCTCGCTGAAGTCGCCGACCTCGACGAGCGAGTCGTCGGCGTCCCTGCCTGCGTCCTGCACCGCGGCGACGTAGCCCTCGCGCCGGTCCCGTCCGGCGATCATGTCCTGCGGTCCCGCGATGTGGCCCACCACCGAGCGCCCCTTGGCGAACAGGTGCGCGACGGCGTTGCGCGCTCCCCCGGTGTTGTCGACGTCGACGTAGCTGGCATGGTCCAGTCCGACGGGACGACCGCAGAAGACGATCGGCAGCCCGCGCCCCTGGATCAGGGCCGGCAGCGTGTCGGCGTCGTGCGCCGAGAGCATGAGGACGCCGTCGACGTGCTGGGGCGTGAGGTAGGAGTCGAGCCGGTCCACCTGCTCGCGGGTCTGCACGAGCGCCAGCACGAGCTGGCGCGAGGCCTCACCGACGACGGTGGTGATGCCGCGGACGACCCCGGCGAAGAACGGTTCGCCGAAGATGCGCTCCTCGGACTCGGAGATGACCAGGGCGATCGCGCCGGTGCGCCGGGTCACCAGCGCGCGTGCCGCCATGTTGGGCACGTAGCCGAGCTCGTCGACCGCTCGCATCACCCGGGCGCGTGTCCGCTCGGACACCTGCGGTGAGCCGTTGATGACACGCGACACCGTCCCGCGGCCCACCCCGGCGCGGGCCGCCACCGCCTCCAGAGTGGGCTGGGCAGTCGCTGGGGTGCTCGTGCCGTGGGTGGCGCCGGGGGTCATGGGCTCAGTATTGCGTGCGCTCCCCGGCAAGGAACGCGGCATACCAGCGTCCGCTGTCCTTGACCGTGCGCACCTGGGTCTCGAAGTCGACGTGCACGATGCCGAACCGCTTCGCGTACCCCTCCGCCCACTCGAAGTTGTCCATCAGCGACCAGGCGAAGTAGCCGCGCAGCGGCACCCCTCCGGCGATCGCCTTGGCCCCCGCCTCGAGGTGTCCGCGCAGGAAGTCGATGCGGTCCACATCGTGCACCCGGCCGTCGACGAGCTCGTCGTCGAAGGCGGCACCGTTCTCGGTGACGACCAGCGGGATGTCGCCGTAGTCACGGGTGACGCGCAGGAGGATGTCGCTGAGGCCCTCGGGGTCGACCTCCCACCCGAGCGCCGTGGTGGGCAGACCGCGCGACGCGAACTCGACCTCCCCGGTGCCGGGCAGCGCGCCGGGAGCCACGACGTGCCGCGTGTAGTAGTTCACCCCGAGGAAGTCCAGGGGCGCGCTGGTGACGTCGACGTCGCCGTCGTGGACGAAGGACAGGTCGGTGAGGTGGGCGACGTCGTCGACGACGTCCTGCGGGTAGCTGCCGCGCAGGACGGGGTCAAGGAACCAGCGGTTGGAGAGGCCGTCGACCCGGCGGACGACGTCCGTGGTGCCGTGGCCGTCGTGGGCGGGCGCGACCGGGTAGAGGTTGAGCGTGATGCCCACCTCGGCCTCCGGCACCCTCTCCCGCAGCGCCTCGACGGCCAGACCGTGCCCGAGCAGGAGGTGGTGCGAGGCCGCCAGGGCCGCAGCCGCATCCGACCGGCCGGGGGCGTGCCGCCCCGACCCGTACCCGAGGAAGGCCGAGCACCAAGGCTCGTTGAGGGTGATGAAGTGTCCGACCCGGTCGCCGAGGGCGTCGGCGACGTGCGCGGCATACTCCGCGAAGCGGTGTGCCGTGTCGCGGACCGGCCAGCCGCCGGCGTCCTCGAGCACCTGCGGCAGGTCCCAGTGGTAGAGCGTCGCCCACGGGGTGATGCCACGTTCGAGGAGGGTGTCGACGAGCCGGCTGTAGAAGTCCAGTCCCTCTCGGTTGGCCGGGCCGGAGCCGGTGGGCTGCACGCGTGGCCAGGCGATGGAGAAGCGGTAGGCGTCCACACCCAGCCCGGCCATCAGGTCGACGTCCTGGGCGTACCGGTGGAGGTGGTCGACCGCGACCTCGCCGGTGTCACCGCCCACCACCCGACCTGGGGTGGCCGAGAAGGTGTCCCAGATCGACGGGCCGCGGCCTCCTTCGGACGTGGCTCCCTCGATCTGGTAGCTCGAGGTCGCCACGCCCCACGTGAAGCCGTCCGGGAAGTCGCTGCGCGACAGGTCCATGGTCATCCTTTGACTCCGCCCTGCATGATGCCGCCGATGATCTGGCGGCCGAACACGATGAACACGACGACGAGCGGGAGCGTCCCGAGGAGCGTGCCTGCCATGACCAGCGCCTGGTCGGTGTAGTAGCCACCGGACAGCCGCGACAGCGCGACCTGCACGGTCGGGTGGTCGGCGTCGAGGGTGAGGTAGGGCCACAGGAAGTCGTTCCAGCGCTCCATGAACGTGAGCAGCCCAAGGACCGCCGCTGCTGGACGCAGGATGGGGAAGACGACCGAGAAGAAGATCCGTGTCGTCGACGCACCGTCCACCCGTGCGGCCTCGATGAGCTCGTTGGGGATGGCCTGGGCGGCGTACTGCCGCATCATGAACACGCCGAACCCGCTCACGAGGAACGGCAGCAGCGCCGATGGCAGCGTCCCCGCCAGCCCGAGCTTGCCCATGAGCATGTATAGCGGCACGAGTCCGAGCTGGACCGGGATCATCATCGTGCCGATCACGATGAGCAGCAACGCATTCCGGCCTTTGAAGCGCAGCTTGGCGAACGCGAACCCCGCCAGCGCGGACAGCACGACAACCGAGACGGTGGCGGCGCCGGCGACGAGCACCGAGTTGACCATCGCCTGTCCGAACATCACGTCCTGGTTGGCGAGGACCCGCGACAGGTTCGGGCCGAGCTGGCTCCCCGGCGTCAGCGGTGGCGGGAGCGACGTGATGTCGCTGTTGGGCCGTGAGGCCATGACCACCATGTAGTAGAGCGGTGCCGCGGCGAGCAGCACGGACACCGCGAGGGTCAGGTAGACCAGCGGGGTCGCCGGCGTGCCGCCCGTGCTTCTGTCGGCTGCACGACGAAGCGAGCGGGTACGGCGCCCGCTCGCCGGAGCGGACGGGTCCCCGCCGGTGGGAGGACGGCGCACGCGAACGGTGACGCCCTGCGGCGTGGTCTTGGTGGGGATCGGGGCGTGTGGCTGGGTCTGTGTCATGGTCCTCACTCGGCCGATCGGATCCGGCGCAGCAGCAGCACGTTGACCGCCGAGAACACCGCGATGAACAGGAACAGCACCCAGGCGATCGTCGCCGCGTACCCGAAGCGCTGACCGGTGAACGCCTGCTGGATGAGGTACATCGCCGCGGTCTGGAACTGCGCGGTCGTCCCGCCGCCGATGGAGTTGGCCCCGGGGTTGAACAGCAGCGGCTCGGTGAACAGCTGGGTGCCCCCGATCGTGGCGACCACGGACACGAAGATCAGGGTCGGCCGCAGCATCGGCACGGTGATCGACCAGAAGGTGCGCCAGGCGTTCGCCCCGTCGATGCGCGCGGCCTCGTAGATCTCCGTCGGCACCGACTGCAGCGCTGCCAGCAGGATGAGTGCGTTGTACCCGGTCCAGCGCCAGTCGACCATCGTGGAGATGGCCAGCCAGGACGACCAGCGGTGGTCCTGCCAGGCGATCGGGTCCACCCCGACGTGGCCCAGCAGCCAGTTGAACAGCCCGAAGTCGCGGCTGAACATCATCGTGAAGATGATGCCCACGGCAGCGACGGAGGTGACGTTGGGCAGCAGGATCCCCATGCGCCACAACGTCGCTCCGCGCATCCGTGCGTTGAGCAGCTGGGCGAGGACCATGGCCAGGACGAGCTGCGGCACCGTCGCGATGACGAACATGGCGAAGGTGTTGAGCATGGCGTTCCAGAAGTCGCCGTCGGCCATCAGCTCGCGGTAGTTGCCGAGGCCCACCCACCCCTGGTTCCCGGCGAGCAGGCTCCAGTCGTGGGTCGAGACCCACGCCGTGTAGACGAGCGGGAACAGCCCGAAGACCGCGAAGAGCAGGAAGAACGGCGAGACCATCGCGTATGGCGTGTACCGCGCGTCCGCGCGGCGCAGCCACCGGCGCCACCGGGCCGGGTCCGGACCCGGTGGCGCCGAAGGAGGTGCAGCTGTGGTCGTGGTCACGAGGACTACTTCGCGGCCTTCGTGGCAGCCTTGACCGCCTCGGACCAGCCGTCGGCGGCACTGCGCTGGCCGCCCTCGACACTGCGCATGGCGTTCTCCACGGCATCGCGGACCGGCTGGTTCTTGGCACCGAGGTAGACCGGCTTGAGGTTGGCCGCACCGGCGACGAAGAGCTCACCCACCGGGGCGTTGTTGAAGTACTCGTTCTTCGCGTCCTTCAGGGCCGGCTCGGAGTAGAGCTTGGGGTTGGACGGCAGGTTGCCGGCCGCCTTGAACGCGGCGAGCTGGCTGTCACCGGTGGTCAGGAACTTCGCGAGCTCGACCGCCTCCTTCTGGTGCTTGCTCTGCGTCGGCACCCCGAGCCACGAACCGCCCCAGTTGCCGCCACCACCGGGGACCGTGGTGATGTCCCACTTGCCGGTGTTGGCCGCGCCTGCCTGGTCCTTGATGTAGCCGGTCATCCAGGCGGGGCAGGCCAGCGTGGCGAACGAGCCGTTCTTGAAGCCGGCGTTCCACTCGGGCGAGAAGGCCTTGAGCTTGGCGGACAGACCGGTGTCGACCATCTTCAGCGACTCGTCCCACGCCGACTTCACGGCGGGGTTCGACTCGATGACGAGGGCGTTGCTCTTGTCGAAGTAGGTGTGGTCGCCGGACTGCATGAGGATCGAGTTGTACGTGTTGGTGGCACTGTCCACGAACTTGGCCTTGGGGTCCTTGATCCCCGCCTGGTACTTCTGTCCGGTCGCGATGTAGGCGTCCCAGGTCGGCCACAGCTTGCCGACCTCCGCGCGGTCGGTGGGCAGCCCCGCCTTCTCGAAGAGGTCCTTGCGGTAGCACATGGCCAGGCCCCCGACGTCGGTCCCGAGACCGATGGTGTCCTTGCCGTCGGCCGTCGTGGCGTTGGCGTACTTCCACGGGAGCCAGTTGTCCTTGAGCTCGTTGCTGCCGAACTTCTGGAGGTTGACGAACTTGTCGGCGCTCTGGAGGAAGTTGACGACCTGGCCCTCCTCGATCGCGACGACGTCGCCGGCCCCTGAGCCGGCAGCCATGCGCTGGATCAGCTGGGTGTTGTACTTGCCGAGGTCACCCTCCGCGGTCTCGACGACCGTGATGTTGGGGTGGTCCTTCATGTACTGCGTGTAGAGGTCCGTGTAGCCGAACTTCCCGAACGTGCTCACCCGCAGGGTGGTCTTCTCCCCCGAGGACGAGGAGGACGATCCGCCACCTCCGCACGCTGCCGTGAGGGAGGCCGTGGTGATCAGGACGGTGGCCGGCACCAGCCAGCGAGAACGTGAGTGCACCGTTGCACCTTTCGTCGGGCCCCCTAATGGGAGCGCTCCCGAACAGCGTGCAGCCAGGGCGAGAATGTCGTCAAGAGGCGGCCGGGAGCGTTCCCATTTCGTGACCTTCCCGTGACCTTCTGATGGCGCGACCTCAGCCCAGCTGCGCCTCGATGCAGTCGACGAACCGCTCGAGGGCCCGGTCGTCGACCCGCAGGAAGAGGTCGGGCTCGATGAGCTCGAGCTCCATCACCGTGGGCACGCCGTCGTGCTCCACGAGGTCGACGCGGGCATACACGACACCCTCCGGGGCGAGCGCCAGGGCGGCGCGAGCGGTCGCGAGCTCGGCCTCGGTGACCGTGTGCGGCAGCTCGGAGCCGCCGTGGTGGGCCTGGACGCGGTAGTCACCGACGGCAGGGACCTTGCGGACGGCGTGCGACAGCTCGCCGTCGAAGAGCAGCAGGGAGACCTCGCCCGCCTCGATGCCGGGGGCGTACGGCTGGACCACGACGTCCCCCAGGGCGACGATCCGCTCGGCGTGCTGGACGAGAGCCGTGGACGTGGTCTCGCCGAGCGCCGCCTGCCGCGCTCCCCCGTCCACCGCGGGCTTGACGACGACCTTCTCCCAGCCGGTCGCCCGGATGGACGAGGCCACGTCCACCGACCCTCGCGGGAGGACGAGCATGGGCAGCACCGCGACCCCGGCGGCGCCCAGCTCGGCGAGGTAGCCCTTGTGGACGTTCCACCGAATCACGCTGGGAGGATTGATGATCCGGCTCCCGACGTCGACGCGGTCCACCCAGGCAAGGAACTCCTCGAGCCGGTCGAAGTAGTCCCAGGTGGACCGGACCACGACGAGGTCGTAGGCGCCCCAGTCGACGTCGACGTCGTGCCACACGAGGACGTCGGCGTCGTGACCCCGGGCCCGGAGGATGTCGGCGGCCTGACGCGGTTCGGGGTCGACGTAGGCCGGGTCGGACCAGGTGCACAGGGCGATGCGGCGCGTGGTCATCCGAGGAGTCTGCCAAACCGGCGACGATCGGGACCTTGCCCCGCGAAGAGACGCGATATAACGTGAGTCTCGAACGCGATATAGCGCGAAACCGAAAGGAACTCCCATGAGCGAGGAATGGTCGATCGACTCTCCCCGGGTGCTCGACATCGGCGGCGACGGCGAGCAGGTGACGTCCCTGAGCGTCGCCGTGGTCGGCGGACGGGTCGACGTCGTGACGCACACCGACTCCCCCACGGCCCGCGTGGAGGTCGCCGACGTCCGCGGGATGCCGCTGCGGGTCGTCTGGGACGGCAGCAAGCTGAAGATCACCCACGGCGTGGACGGTGCACGGATCCTGGACAAGGTGCGCCAGGTCTTCGACGGGCTCGAGCACAACCGGGTGGCGCTGAGCATCTCGGTGCCCGAGGACGCCCAGACCACGGTGAGCACGGTGAGCGCGACGGGCTTGTTGGCAGGGCTGCGCAGCGGCGCCAAGGCCAACACGGTGTCGGGCTCGATGACCCTGGACGACATCGTCGGACCGGTTGACATCAACACCGTCAGCGGTGACGTCGAGTGCGAGGGACTGCGTGGACCGCTCAAGGTCAACACGGTCTCGGGGGCAGTGACCGCGCAGCGCAGCGACGTGCCCGAGGTCAACATCCACACCGTCAGCGGGGACGTCACGCTCGACCTCGTCAACTCGGCCACGTCGATCGGCTCCAGCTCGGTGTCCGGTGACGTCACGGTGCGGGCGCCGCACGACGGGTACGACGTCAAGGCCAGCCTCGCCTCGGGCCAGGTCGTCATCGACGGCCGCACCTTCGACAAGTTCTCGCGGCCGGCCAGCGGTCGTCTGTCCGACGGCGCCGGCAGCCTGCGGCTCAAGGCCAACGCGGTGTCGGGCAACGTCGTCGTGCTCAACGCCCACCCGGGGAGCCCGGCATGAGCCCCGTCTTCGCCCACGGCCAGCTGCGCCTGTACGTCCTGGCCCTGCTCAACGACGGGCCGAGGCACGGGTACGAGGTGATCCAGGACCTCGAGCACCGCTTCAACGGGCTCTACTCCCCCAGCGCCGGCACGGTCTACCCGCGGCTGGCCAAGCTCGAGGAGGAGGGCCTGGTGGAGCGCACCGACGAGGGACGCAAGGCGGTCTACCGGATCACCGAGGCGGGTCGGGCCGAGGTCCGTGACCGCCAGGACGACCTGTCCAGCCTCGAGTCCGACCTGGACCTGTCGGTGCGCGAGCTGGCGGAGCAGGTGCGCTCACGGGTGCGGGGCCAGACCAGTGACCTGCGGGCCGAGCTTCGCGCCGCCGCCCAGGAGGCACGCCGTACGGCGACCCCCGTCGGCGGGCACGAAGGATGGGCCGACGGTCACGCGTGGGAGGCGAATGGCGGGGGCGACCTCGATCGCGCCGTCCAGCAGCTGCGTCGCGAGGCCCGGGAGGCGTGGAAACGGCACGGGCTGACCAGCGAGCAGACGCACGAGATCCTCGACATCCTCGGGGACGCGACGGCCCGGATCCGCGAGGTCGTGCGCGGCGCCGGTCGGTGAGAGCGCGGCTGGTCAGGTCCGGACGATGACGGTGCCGGCGGCCTTGTCGTGCAGGCCGCGACCGTCCTTGTCCCAGAACATCGCCGGGATGAACAGGCAGAGCAGGACGGTGCGCACCAGCGTCTGGAACGGGCGCGCCGTCCTGCCGTCGGTCGACCGGACGCGCAGGCCCACGACGCGGTGACCCAGGGTGGAGCCGACGGTGCTCACCAGGAGCAGGTTCTCGATCGCGAACAGGCCCAGCAGGACCAGGCTGTCGCGGCTGGTCGCGACAGCGGTGAACGGCAGCGGGACGCTGAAGAACGCGAAGGCGATGAGCTGGCAGGCCGTCCAGTCGATGACCACCCCGAGCAACCGGCGCCCGAACCGGCCGAGCGAACCCTCACCGTCGCGCGGCATACCGAGGCGCTCCCCCGGGTATGACGAGGGGTCACCTGAGCGCGAACCCGGCCCCTCGAGCCAGGACCCGATGTCCCTGCGGTCAACCACACCGAAAGCCTATGCGCCCACCCGGTGGCAGGCGCAGGGGGTGTAACACCCACGAAACATTCGGGTCATGGCCGGGCAACCTCCACCCGTTAGGGTCGACGTCGACAGCAGTTCAGTCATGGGCGGATCCCCTCCGTCCCACCAACAGGAGGCCCCAATTTGTTCAGCAATGCTGACGAGGTCCTGAAGTTCATCAAGGACGAGGACGTCAAGTTCGTCGACGTGCGCTTCTGCGACCTGCCGGGCGTGATGCAGCACTTCAACGTGCCCGCCAAGAGCCTGGATGCGGACTTCTTCACGGAAGGCCAGATGTTCGACGGGTCCTCGATCCGCGGCTTCCAGGCCATCCACGAGTCCGACATGAAGCTGGTCCCGGACCCCACGAGCGCGTACCTCGACCCGTTCCGCAAGGAAAAGACGCTCATCCTCAACTTCTCCATCGTCGACCCGTTCACCGGCGAGGAGTACTCCCGCGACCCGCGCAACATCGCTGCCAAGGCCGAGGCCTACCTCAAGTCGACCGGCATCGCCGACACCGCGTACTTCGGCGCCGAGGCCGAGTTCTACGTCTTCGACGACGTGCGCTTCGAGACCAAGCAGAACGCGAGCTACTACTACATCAACTCCGTCGAGGCCGCGTGGAACACCGGTCGCGAGGAGGAGGGTGGCAACAAGGGGTACAAGACCCGCTACAAGGGTGGCTACTTCCCCGTGCCGCCGACGGACCACTTCGCCGACATGCGCGACGAGATGTCCCTGGCCCTCGAGGAGGCCGGCCTGTCGGTCGAGCGCGCCCACCACGAGGTCGGCACCGCCGGTCAGCAGGAGATCAACTACCGCTTCAACACGCTGAAGCAGGCTGCCGACGACGTGCTGAAGTTCAAGTACATCGTCAAGAACGTGGCCTGGGAGGGCGGCAAGACCGTCACCTTCATGCCGAAGCCGATCTTCGGTGACAACGGCTCAGGCATGCACTCGCACCAGTCGCTCTGGAAGGACGGCGAGCCCCTCTTCTACGACGAGCGCGGCTACGGCGGCCTGTCGGACCTGGCCCGCTGGTACATCGGTGGCCTGCTCAAGCACGCCCCGGCGCTGCTCGCCTTCACCAACCCGACGGTGAACTCCTACCACCGCCTGGTCCCCGGCTACGAGGCCCCGGTCAACCTGGTCTACTCGGCCCGTAACCGCTCGGCCTGCATCCGCATCCCGATCACCGGTGACAACCCCAAGGCCAAGCGAGTCGAGTTCCGCGTCCCGGACCCGTCGGCCAACCCCTACCTCGCTTTCTCCGCGATGCTGATGGCCGGCCTGGACGGCATCAAGAACCGCATCGAGCCCCCGGAGCCGGTGGACAAGGACCTCTACGAGCTCCCGCCGGAGGAGCACGACGCCATCGAGCAGGTCCCCGGCTCGCTGCCGGCCGTGCTCGACGCGCTGGAGGCCGACCACGAGTTCCTGCTCGAGGGCGACGTGTTCACCCAGGACCTCATCGAGACCTGGATCGAGTGGAAGCGCAAGAACGAGGTCGACCCCATCCGCTTCCGCCCGCACCCGCACGAGTTCGAGATGTACTTCGACATCTGAGCGAATCGGCCTGCTGACCCGCGGCTCAGCGTTCACGATGCGTCTCCAGTCCGCATCTGGTCCGCAAGATTCGCGGCTTTGCTCAGCGAGTCCGCCCGTACTGCCAGCACTACACCAAAGGCAGTGCGGGCGGGCTCGTCTGCGTCGGGCCACATGCGCCCGTGCGTGTTGAGGGTGTCACGTCCGACGCGTGATCGACCGTCAGATCGATTCGTGATGCTTGCCATCTGCGGCCCTGCTCGCTCGGAATTCCCTCTGCTTCAATCGGTTTCGTAGTCGTTGGTAATAAACGCTGCGACAGTAGATCGTCTCGCTTGGGCGCGGCGCTCGCTTGAGGATGACCGGCATGCCGCACTGGGTGCACACGTGGGACCGATCCTCCCGGTTGATGCCCATGTGGGATATGGCGTCAGCCCCGTGAAGTGCTGGGCCCGAGCGCGTCGGCGTGCTCGAGCAATCTCGACCTTTCCTCCTTCGGGCGGAGTGAGCTGCTTCTGATGATGCTCGGGATGAGGCCGTAGTTCACGATTTCCTCGCCCATCCACGCCGGAGCGGGGACACCGCCCCATCGACCCGGGCGACCGGTGCCTCGACGCCTGCCGCAGGCAAGTACAGGTGTCGGTCGAGGAGGCCGTCCAGATGCTTGACCGGCGGAAGTGGCGCATCGCCATGGCCGAAGAGCAGCCACGGCTGCTGTCGGCACCGGTGTTGACGCGGTGGGTCCGCGCAATCCGCGTCCGTCAACCCCCAGCACGCGCGAGCAGTGCAGCGACTTGCTCGGCGGGGTCACCGCGAGTCGGCGGGACCAGCCCCCGCCGCTGGTATACCTTGCTGCCCGAATGAACATCTTGCCAACCCTCGCCACGTCATCCCCCCACGCAGAACCCCGTCCCCCCGCGCGACCGCAGTCGAGCCCCACGCAGACTTCTGGCCACCGCAACCACGACGCGTATCGCCCCGAAATCCAGGGCCTGCGCGCACTGGCCGTCGGTCTTGTGGTGCTGTTTCACCTGTGGCCGAAGCGACTGAGCGGGGGGTATGTGGGGGTCGACGTCTTCTTCGTGATCTCTGGCTATCTCATCACCTCGCACATCTTTCGCGAGATCGCGCAGACCGGGAGACTGCGCATCACCCGCTTCTGGGCCAGGCGCATCCGGCGCCTGCTGCCGGCGTCGCTGCTGGTGCTCACGATCTCAGCCCTGGCGGTCTTTCTCTTTGCGCCCGCGACCTTGTGGCAGCAGGCGGCCCGCCAGCTCGCGGCGAGCGCGCTCTACGTGCAGAACTGGGCGCTCGCCTCGGATGCGGTCGACTACATGGCCCTCGACAACGTGCCCACCGTGGCGCAGCACTACTGGTCTCTGTCGGTCGAGGAGCAGTTCTATGCCGTGTGGCCGGTGCTCATCGTCGGTCTCCTCGCTGTCCAGCGCTGGGCCCTCGCACGCGGCCGCACTGTTGCGGCCACGACCCGAGCCACCCCTCACCAACAGCGTCGGATCCTCATCGCCGGTTTGGCCGTCCTGGCCTTCACGTCCCTCGCGTGGTCCGTGTGGAGCACGGCCCAGAACCAGCCTTTCGCCTACATGAGCACCTTCACCAGGGCCTGGGAGTTCGCTGCGGGTGCACTCACGGCGCTCGTCACGGGCCAGCTCGTGCGGCGTGCGGCCTTCGTGGCCGGTTGGGCGGGAGTGGCTGCGATCGGCTTCGCCGGGTTCTCCTTCACCGAGCGCAGCGCCTTCCCCGGCTGGATCGCCCTCCTCCCCGTACTCGGCACGGTCGCGGTCATCATGGCCGGAACCGGTGGGCGCACCAGCGCGGGCTGGTGGCTTTCGAGGGCACCCTTCCGCTTCATTGGCGACACCTCGTACTCGATCTACCTGATCCACTGGCCGCTGGTCATCGGGGTGCCCTATGTGACAGGGCATGTCCTGAGGTGGCCCGAGAAGCTCGGTATCCTGGTCCTCAGTGTGGTGACGGCATGGCTCAGCAAGAGGTTCGTCGAGGACCCTCTCCGCACCCGGCCGCTGTTGGCTGCAGCCCCGTGGCGGGCCTTCGCCTTCGCTTTCGCGGGCATGCTTGTGCTGGTCGCCGCCAGCGTCGGTCTCAACTCCGAACTCGACCGTCGCCAGACCGAAGCTGCCAACGCCTCCGCCGTCCAGCTCAGCGGGAACTCGCGATGCGTGGGGCCGGCGGCCTTGGTCCCCGCGAACCACTGCGCGTCGGTCGCGGGAGTCGGCCCGCTCGTGGCGCCCCCCCGAGGTCGTGGCCCGGGAGGGCGACCTCGACATATTTTCCCGGTGTCAGCAGGACCTTGCCTCGGGCGACCTCAAGACCTGCCACCTTGGCCAGTCCAAGAACCCCAAGCGGACCGTGGCCCTCCTCGGCGACTCGCATGCAGGCGCCATGGCCCCGCTCATGGACCGGCTGGGCAAGCGGCTCGGCTGGGATGTCATCGCCTCGACCAAGAGCTCATGCCCGGCCACGTCGGCACGTCGGGTCCTGAACAGCGAGACGAACGATCAGCGCCAGCTCGCCTGCGAATCGTTCAACGCCGAGGTAGACAGGCAGATCCTCGACGACCCCGCGATCAGCGATGTCTTCGTGACCTCCTTCACCTCCGCCTACGACTGGGACAACATCCCTGGCAGCGCCCTGGCCAACCCGGGCCCGGACGGCTTTCAGATGACCTGGAAGCGCTGGACCGATGCGGGCAAACGGGTGCATGTCCTGCGCGATGTCCCCATCACCGGTGATCGGGCGATCCCCAACTGCGTGGAACTCGCCGGCAGCCACCCGGAGACGTGCGCGCGTGCGCGCAGCGCGGCGCTGCCCGACGACCTCGCTGCGACCGCCGCCCGAGCGATGGGCAACCCCAACGTGTCAGTCCTCGACCTGACACCGCAGTTCTGCGACGCCACCACGTGCTTCGGGCAGATCGGCAATGTCATCGTCTACCGCGACACCTCGCACATCAGCGTCGAGTACGCCGAGCTCCTGACGCCCTTCGTCGCGACGCAGCTCGCCGGCCTCCCCTAGTTCGGTCGGCGGTCCGTGCTTGGAGACCGCCCATCCACGCCACCACATGGGCCGGCGTGCCAGTCACGCGAACCTTGCCCGGGATCGCCCGTGTCCTGACGGGAGGGTGAGGCGATTCCGGACACCGACGAACCGGGCTGCCTCAACAACCTGGGCCACTGCGTGGGTTGCGTTGGCAACACCGGACAGGCAAGGCAGACTCCATCGAGCTCTGGACCGCTCCGCCGCCGTCGCCAGCCTGAGGCCGTGAACCCAGCAGCGCCCCTCATGTCCGGCGAGCACGAGACTATGGCCCGGATGGGGGCGCGTGCCCATCATCGGTATCCGTGCGCGGGCGGCGCCGCCTACCCGACGGGGAGTGAGCGTGGCTCCTGAGACCTGCTGGAGTGGGGAGCGAAGCGGCGCGCGGCAAGGAGCGACTTGGCCCAACGCATCCTGACCGGTCGTGCCCCGCAGGATGTGCAGGTCCAATGACCCGGCCGCGATGCCGTTGTCGATCGTGATGGCGGCGACGATTGCCACGCTGGCGATCCGTCCGAACCGGGTCGCTGGCTTCAGCCTGACCGGGTTGATGGCGGTGAGCACGCCGAGCAGGACGAGCTCAAGGACCGGCGGCAGCCAGCGGCGCTGGAGCCCGTAGCGGTCCGGCAGCCGAAGCTGCAGGGCGATCGCGGCCAAGATCGCCAACGCCACCGGAAGGCGGTTCTCGGGGCTCGTGGCCCGCAGCCACACTGGCACATGCAGGTCACGTGCTCGATCTCAGCCGCGAGCTGGGCCAGTCAGGACTGCCGCGCCTGCACATGGTTGGGCGTGCGCTGGTGGTCGTGTTCGCCCACCTCCGGATGCCTGCGGTCCGGGCCGAGGGCGCAGCCGTGCACAGGCACCACGGACCTCGCGTCCCCGTCAACGACCCGACGGCGACCAGGAGCAGCCCGGGCCGCTGTTGCGGGCTAGAACTCGTAGGCACCCCGATCGTCGTAGGTGCGCACGCCCGCACCGGTGTTGGTGGTGGCTGAGTCGTCCACCCGAGACCGCGACGACGCGTCGGTGGTGGTCTGGCCGCGCGCGCTGGAGTTGGCCGAGTCGATCGCGGGCGAGCCGGCCTGAAGCGTGAAGACAGCCTGCGCCGGGTTGGTCCACCGCGGGTTGGCCTGCAGCCCATGGGTTTCCTGACCCGTGGCGTTTCGGAAGGCAGAGATCGTGGTGTAGAACGAGGTCCCCCACACGATCACGGAGCCGCTGACGCTGAGGTTGACCAGGTCGTAGTCCAGGGTCGTCCCCAGGCGGGACGCGGCGTCGACCCGGATGTCGCCGGTCGTCCTCGGGCACGAGACCGTGCCGCCGGCCCCGTTCGGGCAGAGCACCCCGTTGTCGACCGAGATGTTGTTGGCGAAGGTGAAACCGCTCGAGGTGCCCGCCGGCACCGCCTCGAGGTTGATCCCGGACGCGGCGTTGTCGTAGACGGTGTTGCCCACGACCGTGCCGCCCGTCACGCCATAGCTGTCGATGCCGTGGTCACCCGTGATGCAACCGGCTGTGTTGCCGCTGCTCGGGGGGCTGCAGTTGGTCTGGCGGACGGTCGTGAATCCCTTGTTGTGGTAGACGACGTTGTTCACGATCGTGTTGCGGTCGCCGCCCGGGTAGGCCTGGATGCCGGAGTCCTCGTTGTCGTGGACGCGGTTGCTGCTGACGAGGTTGCCCGGGGCCCGCAGGTCGATGCCGACGGCTGCCCGGGTGTACCCGTTGGCGTTCCACGAGATCTCGTTGCCGTAGATCTGGTTGGCGGTGGAGCCGTTCACGAGGAAGATCCCGGACGAGGAGTTGTTCGTGACGAGGTTGCGGGACATCACCGACTTGGACACGGCGTTGAGGTACATCCCGTATGCCGTCGCTCCGCTGGCTCGCTGGCCGGCGGCCTGAACCGTGTTGCGCGACAGGGTGATGTTGGTGGCGTTCGAGAGGTAGATCCCGTCCCGCGACGTGTTCTTGATCGTGAAGCCCGACACCGTGATCCAGCTCTGGTTGGAGATCGTGAAAGCATGCCTCGCGCCGGAGATCGTCACCGTGGCGCCGGCCGCGGGCTGGAAGGTGATCGGGGAGCCCGACACCCCGGAGTGCCAGGGGGAGACCTCGTCGACGTACGTGCCCGACGAGACGAGCACGGTCTGGCCGGCAACGGCGACCTTCGCAGCCTTGGCGATCGTGCAGAAGGGCACCGCGCTGGTGCCCGAGCCTGTGTCGGAGCAACCGGAGCCGCCGCGGACGTAGAGGTACGTCACGGCGCCCGAGGCCGGACCGACCGGTAGCGCTGTCAGTCCCAGGACCGCCGTGATGACGCCTGTGGCCAGCGCGATGACACGCCGTGGAGTTCTCGAACGCGTCATGGCCCCTGCCTTCCAGCGCTGATTCGATGTGGCCCCAGTCTGGCGACGGACCCGCCATACGACATCCGCCGCCCGGCGCAGGGGCTCTGCGCCAACTGAGGGAGTCGCCACCGTGTGACTCTCTGGCCGGGGTGGCCTTCCGGACGCGGACCGTCCGCAACCCTCGGTACGGTGCCGACATGGCCATCGCCCGCTTCCCCAGCTTCGTCCTCGACTGCCCCGACCCGGCCGCGCTGGCGACCTTCTACGCCGGCTTGCTCGGTTGGGAGGTCACCGGGCAGGACGACTGGTACGAGATCCGCGCAGACGGCCAGTGCATCTGCTTCCAGAAGGTCGAGAACTACCGGGCGCCGATCTGGCCTGGCCAGGAGTCACCACAACAGATGCACCTGGACGTCATGGTCCCCGACCTCGACACGGCGGAGGGCGAGGTCATCGCGATCGGGGCGACCAAGCACGCGCATCAGCCGGGCACGACGTTCCGGGTCTTCCTCGACCCCGCGGGCCACCCCCTCTGCCTCTGCGTCAGCTGAGCGGCACAGCCACCTCCACAGCCACCCCGGCTACGCGACCACCTCGAACACCGCGGCCAGCAGCGCCTCGTTGCGTGACGACGCCCCCACCAGCAGCTCGAACCGACCTGGCTCGACGACCCTGCGACCTGCGGCGTCGACGATCGAGCAGTCCGCCACAGGGACCTCCACCTCGACCGTGACCGAGTCGCCTGCCGCCACTCGGACCTGGGTGAACGCCTTGAGCTCCTTGTCGGCCCAGCTCGCCGAGGTGACCAGGTCGCGGACGTACACCTGGACCGTCTCGAGGACCGGGCGAGTTCCCTTGTTGAACAAGGTGATTCGCGCCTGCACCGTATCGGCTGGACCCACGGCCGCGGTCCCCAGGGTGAGGTCGCTGTACTCGACGGTCGAGTAGGACAGCCCCTCACCGAAGGCGAACGCAGGCCGCTGCGTCAGGTCGGCATACCGGTCGCCGTGCTGGCCGCGGACCTGGTTGTAGTAGGTCGGCTGCTGGCCGACGTGGCGCGCGAACGAGATCGGCAGCCGCCCACTCGGCTCGATGTGGCCCAGCAACAGCTCCGCGAGAGCCCGGCCACCCTGCATACCGGGGTTGGCCACCCACACCACGGCGGCGGCGTCGAGCGCGGAGTCGGGCAGCACGAGGGGCTTGGACGCGAGCAGCACGACGACCAGGGGCGTGCCGGTGGCGGCGAGCGCGTCCAGCAGGGCGACCTGGCCACCGACGAGCTCCAGCGTCGCCGTCGAACGACCTTCACCGACGAGCTCGATGCGGTCACCCACCACGGCCACGACGACATCCGCGTCGGCAGCGGCGGCCACGGCTTCGTCGATGAGCGCTGCGTCAGGGGCACACGCCACAGCGACCTGGGGGCGTGGTTGCCCGTCGGGGAAGAACGCCCCAGCCGGGTCCTCGGCGAGCGTGAGGATGTCGGCACCTCGGGAGTGGGTGACCGTCCAGCCCTGCGGCACGGTCGAGCGCAGTCCGTCCAGGACGGTCGTGATCATGCTGCGCGGGTGGCCCTGCATGATCCAGTCGGCCTGGCCGGAGGAGCCGGCCCAGTCCCCCAGCTGGGTCTGCGCGTCGTCGGCGAGCGGACCGACCACGGCGACCCTGGTGGCGTCGCCCGTCACCAACGGCAGGACACCGGAGTTGCTCAGCAGCACCAGCGAGCGCCGCGCCACCTCGAGGTTGAGGTCGGTGTGCTCCGCCGAGGCGATCACCTCGGCCTGGCGTCGCGCGTCCGGCCGTCGCGGGTCCTCGAACAGCCCGAGCTCGAACTTCAGCGTGAGGATGCGGCTGACCGCGGGGTGCAGGTCGGACTCGGCAAGTAGCCCGCGGGAGATCGCATCGAGCGCACCGTCACGGAACTGCGGTGTCGTCATGACCATGTCGTTGCCGGCCCGCACCGCAGCGGCCGCGGCATGCGTGTGGTCTGGTTGCACCTGTTGCTCCCACACCATCCGGCCGACGTTGTCCCAGTCGGTGATGAGCGTGCCGGTGTAGCCCCACTCACCGCGCAGCACGTCGTTCAGCAGCCAGTCGTTGACCGTGATCGGGACACCGTCCATGGTCTGGTAGCCGAGCATGAACGTCCGGCAGCCTTCTCGCGCAACGCGTTCGAACGGCGGCAGGAACCACGAACGCAGCTTGCGCCGGGAGATGTCGGCCTCGCTGGCGTCGCGACCGCCCTGGGTCTCGGAGTACCCCGCGAAGTGCTTGGCGGTCGCGAGGACGGCGGTCGGGTCGTCGAGCCCAGCGCCCTGGTAGCCGCGCACCATCGCCGACGCGAGCTCACCGAGCAGGTGCGGGTCCTCTCCGAACGTCTCGTTGACCCGTCCCCACCGCAGGTCCCGCGCGATGCAGAGGACGGGCGAGAAGGTCCAGTGCACACCGGTCGCAGCCACCTCGACCGCCGTGGCCCGGGCCACCCGCTCGACGAGCTCCGGGTCCCAGCTCGCTGCCATGCCCAGCTGGGTCGGAAAGATCGTGGCGCCCTCGAAGAAGGAGTGACCGTGGATGCAGTCCTCCCCCACGAGCAGCGGGATGCCCAGCCGGGTCCGCGCGGTCAGGTCGTGCGCCTCGGCGAGCCGCTGGGGCGAGGCGTGCAGGATGGAGCCGACGTGCGTGGTCAGCACGTGCCCCTCCAGCCCCGCGCGGGCGTCGAGCTGCATCATCTGGCCGACCTTCTCCTCCACGGTCATCCGCCCCAGGAGGTCGGCGACGCGCTCGGCGACGGGGCGTGCGGGGTCGAGGTACGGCAGCGTCTCGGTCACACCGAGGATGCTAGGCCCGGCGGCCGTTGGGGTCGCGCGATCCATCGCCGGAGAAGCGGAGCGCGACGCCTCAGTGGACGGATGTGGAGGCGTCGACCAGCACGCGTCCGAGGTGGCGCATCTCCGCCCGCAGCGTCTCGTCGTCGATGCCCACGAGGTGGGGATCGGCTCCAGCGTGGGCGATCCCGAGGGCGAGCAGCGGCACGGCGACGACACGGCGCTGGCTGGGGGCCGGTCCGAGCAGCTGGGCGCCGAGCCGGGTCGTCAGGTCGGTGAAGTCCTCGTGCGCCTCGAGGATCCGGGAGACCTCGGGGTCGCTCAGCATGGCCGCCACGACCTTCCGGTGGGCGAGCACGACGTCGACCAGCCCGTCGAGGGCGACCGCCGTCGCCTCCTGCGGGGTGGGCGCCGCCTCGGACGTCTCGATGTAGCCGCGCAGCTGCTCGACGGCGTTCTCGACCACGGCCAGGACGATGTCCTCCTTGGCATGGAACTGGTAGTACACGGCCGCCTTGGTGACGCCGAGGTGGTCGGCGATCATCTGCAGCGACGTCCCGCTGACGCCGTGGAGGGCGAACAGCTCCAGCGCCGCGGCGAGGACCCTGGCCCTGCCCTGTCCGCGGGGTGCCTGTGGTCTGGCCATCGCCCCTCCTGGTCCTGCCGGCGGCCCCTGCGCCGCGCGGCATCGTCCTGCGCCGACGGCCGTCAGCCGCCCGTGGCCGTCACGGTAGCAGCATGGTTAGCCGATCGGCTTGTCTCGACCTAGCCGATCGACTAACTTGATGTGCGGTCGGCCACGGGGGTCGGTCACCATGCACCGGGAGCGCACCCATGGCCAACCTTCTCTACCGGATCGGACGCCTCGGCTTCCGCCGTCGCGGCGTCGTCGCCGCGGTGTGGCTGATCCTCCTCGGCGCCCTCGTCGCCACCGTCGTGTCGGTCGGCACGGCGCCCACCGCGGGGGTCGCCATCCCCGGGACGGAGTCGCAGCGGGCCCTGGACTCGCTCGCCAAGGAGTTCCCCCAGGCCAGTGGCGCCTCCGGCACCGTGGTGGTCCGCGCCCCCGAGGGCCAGAACGTCGCCGCCCAGACCAACCAGGCCGTCGTGGCCGGCATCGTCGCCCGAGCAGGTGCGCTCCCCGGCGTCGTCGGAGCCGTGAGTCCCTACGACTCCAAGGCGATCAGCCAGGACGGTCGGTATGCCTTGGTCACCGTCCAGTTCAAGGAGACCGCCGACGCGCTCACCCCCGCACAGCGCACGGCATACGAGGACCTCGGGAAGGACGCCCCGGCGGGCTGGACGGTCGCGGCGGGTGGTGAGCCGCTGATGGCCGAGCCCGAGGTGGGCTCGACCGAGGCGATCGGTGTCGCGGTCGCGCTCGTGGTGCTGCTCATGACGTTCGGCTCGCTGGTCGCCGCAGGGATGACCATGGTCAACGCCCTCATCGGTGTGGGCGTCGGGCTGCTCGGGCTGCTCCTGGCCGGCCACGTGTTCGACCTCACCAGCGTGACCCCGGTGCTCGCGCTCATGCTCGGCCTCGCCGTCGGCATCGACTACTCGCTGTTCATCACCTCGCGCTACCGCCACAACCTCGCCACCGGGCTGCGCCGCGAGGAGGCTGCCGGGCGGGCCATCGGCACCGCCGGGTCGGCCGTCGTGTTCGCGGGGCTCACCGTGGTCATCGCCCTCGCCGGCCTGTCCGTCGTGGGCATCCCGTTCCTCACCGCGATGGGGCTCGCCGCGGCCGGCACCGTCGCGGTCGCCGTGCTCGTCGCCGTCACCCTGCTCCCCGCGCTCCTCGGCTTCGCCGGCGACCGGGTGCTCCCCCGCGCCCAGCGCGGGACCGGCGCCGTCGTCGACCCGGAGGCGTCCGAGGCCAACCGTGGCTTCGGCTGGGGGCGGGCCATGGTGCGCCTGCGCATCCCCGTCATCCTCGGTGGCGTCATCGTGCTCGGAGCCATCGCCCTGCCCAGCGCCGACATGCGCCTGGCCCTCCCTGACGACGGGACCGCGCCGGTCGGCACGAGCAAGCGGGTGGCCTACGACCTCGTCGCCGAAGGCTTCGGTCCGGGCTTCAACGGGCGGCTCGTCATGGTCGTCCACGGCGACGACCCCGCCACCGTCACGCAGGCGGTGACCAGTGCGAGCGCGGTGATGGCCAGGACCAAGGACGTCGTCGCCGTGGCGCCGGGGGGCACCAGTGCCGACGGCCGTACGGCGCTCGTGGCGGTCATCCCCGCATCGGGCCCTTCCGACGCCGCCACCTTCGACCTCGTGCGCGACCTGCGTTCGGCCGTTGCCCCCACCGCGGCTGGGACCGGCACCGACATCGCCCTCACGGGCGCGACCGCCGCCGGTGTCGACGTCTCCGACAAGCTCAGCAACGCCCTGCCCGTCTACCTGCTGGTGGTGGTGGGACTCAGCTTCGTCCTGCTGACGCTCGTCTTCCGCTCGCTGCTCGTCCCGCTCAAGGCCACGATGGGCTTCCTGCTCACTGTCGGCGCGACGTTCGGTGCGACCGTCGCCATCTTCCAGTGGGGCTGGCTCTCGGACCTGCTCGGCGTCCAGACGCCGGGGCCGTTGGTGAGCTTCCTGCCGATCCTGCTCATCGGCATCCTGTTCGGTCTCGCCATGGACTACGAGGTCTTCCTCGTCTCACGGATGCGCGAGGACTTCGTCCACGGCCATGGTGCCCGTGCGGCGGTCGTGTCGGGCGTCGGGCACGGTGCCCGGGTGGTCGTGGCCGCCGCACTCATCATGATCTCGGTGTTCGCCGGGTTCATCCTCGTCGAGGACCCCATCATCAAGTCGATGGGCTTCGCCCTGGCCTTCGGCGTCCTCGTCGACGCCTTCGTGGTGCGGCTCGCCCTCGTGCCGGCAGTCATGTCGTTCCTGGGCGACTCGGCCTGGTGGCTGCCCCGCTGGCTGGACCGGGCGCTCCCGCGGGTCGACATCGAGGGCGAGAGCCTGCCACCGGTGCCGGCCACTGCCGCTGGGCCGGAAGGGGCACACGAGCTCGCCACTGAGGGCCGGGCCTGATCGACCCCTCCGTGGGAAACCGGGGGTGCCGGAGGGCCAGGAACGCCGTGCGTGGTGGCGTGGGGGGTGCCGACGAGGTGCCGAAGCGCCGTCGGTCGGCTCAGGCGAGCGGGAGGACCGAGCCCTCGGGGCGCACGGCGGCACCCGCGTGGTCGGTGGCGCCGGACCGGGCGGCGAAGGACAGGCCGAGGCCGTCACGCATGTCGAGCAGGGACGGCTCGTCCTCCATCACCGGGATGAAGCGCTCCAGGAAGACCTGCCACATGTCCACACCTGCCCTTCCGCGGGATCAGCGTCGTCGCCGATCCAGGTCCATTGCAGCCTCGAGCATCCAACCCCGGGAGGGCGCGCGACGCGCCGCAGCAGGGCGCCTCAACCATTTCGCGGACAGACTCAGCCGTTCGTATGAGGCGGCGCACCCGTGAACGGATGCATCCGGCCCTGAACCCGCCTCGGCACCGCCCAAATGCCACAAACTGGCTCATGCGTCTCCCCCACACGCACATCCCCCGGAGCTGTCATGTCCCGAACCGCCCACCCCCGCCTGTCCGCCGGCACCCTGTCCGCCGGTGTCATGGTCGTCGTCGTCGCCCTGGTCGGCGCCATCCTGACCACGGCTCCCGCCGCCTCGGCCGCGACGGCCGTGCCACCGACGCCGACCGGCCTGCCGGCCGGCGTCGAAGAGCTGGCTTCGTACGTCGGCGCCAACTCGTGCGACGCCTCGACCAAGCCGGGCTCCGCAGCCCTGGGCGCCCTGCTCGTGCGGACCTACCCCGGCACGTCGTACGGCAGTGCCCGTGCCTGCGCCTCCGACTCGCTGGCGACCTCAGAGCACTACGACGGCCGCGCGGTCGACTGGATGGCCAACAGCCGCAACGCCACGCAGAAGGCACAGGCGACCGCGGCCGTCACGTGGATGCTGGCCAAGGACAAGGCCGGCAACCCGTATGCCATGGCGCGCCGCCTCGGCGTGATGTACCTGATCTGGAACAACCGCACCTGGTCCGCCTACCGTCCACAGGAGGGGTGGAAGGAGTACAACGGCTGCCTCTCCGCGGCGCGGGCGGGCACGGCATACGACACGACCTGCCACCGCAACCACGTCCACATCTCGCTGTCGTGGGCAGGCGCCATGAAGCGCACCTCGTACTGGTCGAAGAAGGTGGCGGTGCCGGAGTACGGCCCCTGCCGGACGTGGCTGACGAACTGGGCCAGCCCGCGCACCTCCGTCAACCCGGCGCGCTGCCAGGAGCCGCCGGCCGTCCGGGCGATGCCGACCGCCACCTCCTCGGGGAAGCGGCTGGTCTCGATCTCGGGCATGTACCTCAAGGAGGGCAGCACCGGCCCCGCGGTCACGTCCGTGCAGAGCGCCATCGGTGCGAGCGCCACGGGGACGTTCTCCACGGCCACCGTGACCGCCCTCACGTCCTGGCAGAAGCGCAACGGCGTCACGGCCACCGGCGTCACCGATGCCGCGACCTGGCGCGCCCTGATCCGGACGTATGCCGCACCGCCGGTGTCCCTCGGGCTCGACGCGCGCATCGACTCCGACATCCTCACGCTCACCGACGGTCGGCTGACGCTGAGTGACACCGTCGCCGACCCACAGGGCCGCCTGCTGGCCACCGGATGGTCGGGAGTGACCGCCGTGGTCGCCCCCGGTGACTTCACCGGCGACGCCTACCCCGACCTGCTCAGCAGGACCACGGACGGGCACCTGTGGTTGCACCCCGGCACGGGGAACGCCACCTTCGGCTCCCCCGTAGACCTGGGCAGCGGCTGGAACGGCTACTCGACGCTGCTGTCCCCGGGTGACTTCACCGGAGACGGCCGGAGCGACCTCGTGGGCGTGCGCAGCAACGGCGACCTGTACCTCTACCGCGGCAACGGCGCCGGGCGGTTCTCCGGTCCGGGCACCCGGATCGGCACCGGTTGGGGGGCATTCGACGCCGTCCTTTCTCCCGGCGACTTCACGGGTGACGCCCGCGCCGACATCATCGCCCGCAGGCCCGACGGCACCCTCTGGCTCTACGCCGGCAACGGCAGGGGCGGATGGGCCGCCACCGGTCGCACCATCGGACGCGGCTGGCAGAGCTTCACGACCGTCCTCGCCGCCGGCGACATCAACCGGGACAACCTCTCCGACCTGATGGCGCTCACCAGTGACGGCCGCTGGCTGGCCTACCCGGGCTCGGGTCGCGGAGGCTTCGGGCCCGTCTACGGTCAGCAGGTCTCCCGCGGCGACTGGTCCGCCGCCGGTCTGGTGGTCGGGGTCCGCTGACGATCTTTGGCGACGGCCCACGAACGGTCGTCCGCCGACGGACGCGCGGGCGCCCCGGAGGGGGTGCGCCGGACGGGGTGCGCCGGAGGGGCACCCCACCGCCGGTGCGCTGAGGGCCGTGGCCGGCTCAGCGCACCGGCTCGGCCACCATGCCGTCCGGGCCGTCCGCGGCCTGGGGTTCGTGGCTGGGGGTCACCACGACCTCGAACCACACGGTGGTCCCGGCCGAGGTCCGGTGCGAGCCGAACGCGTCACTGATCGCCTTGACCAGGGACAGGCCGCGACCGCGCACCGCCATCGCCTCGCCACCGGTCAGCAGCGGCTCGCCCCGGTTGCCGCTGTCGGCGACGGTGACCGAGACCTGCCCGGAGTCCAGGTCCATGGTGAGGTGCGACTCGGTGCCGGCGTGGAGCACGGCGTTGGTGATCAGCTCGGAGATCCCCGTGACGATCGTGTACTGGTCGGCGTCGCCGACGTGCCACTGCGTGAGCTGGGCGCGGGCCCAGTCCCGGGCGGCCCTGACCGACTCCGGCATCGGCGGGACGACGAGCGTGCGGCGACGGTATCCGGCCGGCGACCGACCCACGGTGAGCACGGCGCAGTCGTCCTCCTGACCGGACGGAGGGACCATCGCCTCCATCACCAGCTGCGCGACGCGACGCGGGCTGCTCGGCGGGAGGTCAGCGAGCACCCCGAGCAGGCGCTCCTCACCCGCGGCGAGGTCCTCGCCACGGCGCTCGAGCAGGCCGTCGGTGTAGGCCACGAGCATGTCGCCCACCTCCAGGAGCAGCTCGGTCGCTGGGCGGGCACCGCCGATACCCAGCGGAGGCCCCACCGGCATCGTCAGCAGCTGCCCCCGCGGGGCTCCATCCGCTCGCGCGGACCGACCCGAGAGCAGCGCCGGCACGGGGTGGCCGGCGCTGGCGATCTCGACGACGCCCGTCTCCGGCGTGATCGTGGCATAGAGCATCGTGACGAACAGCTCGCCACCGAACGACATCCCCGGTCTGGCTCGCGCCGTGCCGAGCGGCAGCGAGGCCGGCCACAGCGCGTCGAGGTCCCAGACGACCCGGTCCAGGGCGCCCATGACGACGTTCGGCCGGCTGTCGGCGAGCGCGGCTCCGCGCACCGCGGCTCGCACCTGTCCCATCACCGTGGCCGCCATCACCCCTCGACCCACCACGTCACCGATGACCAGGGCCAGCCGGCCGTCCGGGAGGAAGAAGGAGTCGTAGAAGTCACCTCCCGCGACGGTGCCCTCCGAGACCGGTTCGTACCGGGCGGCGACGCTGATCGCGTCGGACTGCGGGAGGCTCGGCGGCAGCAGGGTGCGCTGGAGGAGCTCGGCGGTGGACCGCTCCGCGTCGTAGACGACCGCTCGACCGAGGGCCTCGGCGACGAGGTCGGTGAAGGCGGACAGCACCACACCGAACGACGCCGGCAGCTCGGTGGCCTCCCTGAAACCGACGATCGCGGCGCGGACGGTGCGGGTCTCGAGCGGGACCACCACGAGCTCACCGGAGTCCGACCTGTGGACCTCGCGCTCGCCGACGGCCCACGAGACCGTCTCGGCGAGGTCCTGCGGCACCTCCGACCAGATCAGCGGCAGCCGCTCCTCGTCGGGTGAGAGGTCCTCGATCCGGTGACGACGGGCGATCCGCCACCCACCGTGTTCCGGGGAGGGCAGGCAGATGCCGGCGGAGCGCGCGTCGAACGCCGCGACCGCCTCCCTGAGCGCGACCTTGCACACGTCGTCCACGGTCACCGCTGTCCCCAGCGCGCTCGCGAGCTCCGCGACGGCACGGGCCCGGTCGTGCGAGGACGAGGTCTCCACGACGACGTGCACGACGGCCACCACGTCCCCGGCCGCGTCCCGCACCGCAGATCCCGTGCGCAGGTGGTGGCCCAGCAGCGGCGCGTCAGGGGCGCCGGCGGCGTCAGTGGCGTCAGTGGCGTCAGTGGCGTCGACGTCGGGGGCGGCATCAGGCGCTACCGAGGCGTCAGGAGCGGCAGTGGTGGCGGACCCACCCGGGCGCGACCACCCGACGCGCGAGTCCGCGTCGAGGAAGGCGTCACCATCGGTCAGGACCCGGTCGAGCAGGCCGCCGACCGGCGACGCGTCCCACAGCTCGGGCAGCACCTCGTCCGCAGGACGCCCGAACGCTGCCGGGTGCAGGCTCCCCAGTCGCTCGGCGAACGCGTCGTTGTAGAGCAGCACGCGTTTCTTCCCGACGAGCAGCGCCGTCGGCAGCAACGAGTCCAGCGCCAGGTCCCACGCCGCGAGCAGGGCCGGCGGCCACTGGTCGGCCGCGCCCGTGGGCAGCCGGGACCAGTCGGTCTGGGCAGCGAGGGCTCGTGCACCCATCGTCCCGACGTCGACCACCTGACCCACCTTTCGCCTCCTGCAGCCTAGGGATCCCCGGGCGGTAAGAGGGCCTCACCTGTCTGTGCATTTCGTGTCGCCGTGCGTCGCAACCGCGCCTTCGCGTTCGGCTCATCGCCCGGCGGCGCCTGTCCCATCGGCCGCCCGGGCCCCGTCATGAGGTGCGGGGCTGGACACCTTCCCCGAGATCGGCCGCAGCGTGGCCCGCGGCTCCGACCTGGTCGATGAGGAAGGCCCACTCCCAGGCGACCTGCCGCCACGAGTCGTACCTGCCGCTCTTGCCACCATGACCCGCGACCATCTCCGTGCGCAGCAGGATGGGCCGCTGCTCCGGGTCGCTCGTGGTGTGCTCCCGCAGCCGGGCCACCCACTTGGCCGGCTCGGTGAAGTAGACGCGGGTGTCGTTGAGCGACGTGGTCGCCAGGATCGCCGGGTACGGCGCGCGGCTCACGTTCTCGTAGGGCGAGTAGCCCTTCATGTAGGCGTAGACCTCGGGGTCCTCGAGCGGGTTGCCCCACTCCTCCCACTCGACCACGGTCAGCGGGAGGCTGGGGTCCAGGATCGTGGTCAGCGCGTCCACGAAGGGCACCGCTGCGTGCACGACCCGGAACCGTTCCGGGGCGAGGTTGACCGCCGCGCCGATGAGCAGCCCGCCGGCCGAACCTCCCTCTGCCGCAAGGCGGTCCGGGTGCACCCAGCCTGTCTCCACGAGGTGGTCGGCGCAGGCGACGAAGTCGGTGAAGGTGGCCCGCTTCTGCGTGAGCTTGCCCTGGTCGTACCACGCGCGACCGAGCTCGCCACCACCACGCACGTGCGCGATGGCGTAGACGAACCCGCGCTGCAGCAGCGACAGGCGGGCCACCGAGAAGTACGGGTCCGAGGAGATCTCGTAGGAGCCGTAGGCGGTGAGCAGCCCCGGTCGGCTGCCGTCGGGGACGCTCCCCGCGGGGTAGACCAGCGAGATCGGCACCTTGGTGCCGTCCTGCGCCGTGGCCCACTCGCGGCGTTGCTCGTACTGGGCCGGGTCGTAGCCGCCGAGGACCGGCTGACGCTTGAGCAGGGTGTACTCACGGGTGCGCAGGTCGTAGTCGAACACCGTCCGCGGCGTCACGAGGGACTCGAAGACGACCTGGAGGCTGGGGGTCGCGCTCTCGGGGTTCTCGCCGAGGCCCACCGAGTAGACCGGCTCGTCGAAGTCGAGGTCGTGCGTCGCGCCATACCCCGACGGCGAGTCGGGATCGCGGTCGAGCACACGTACCGCGGTGAGCCCGTCCTTGCGCAGCGCCAGGACTGCCACGTCGTCGAATGCCTCCACGCCCTGGAACCGTTCACCGTCGGCCGAACGCATCAAGGGGTTCCACTGGTCGGCCGAGGTGGCGTCCAGGGGCGCCCACGCCAGGTCGGAGTCGACGGAGTCGGCATTGTGGACGATGAGCAACCGGTCGGCGGCCGGCTCGACGTCGTACTCGACCCCCTCGCGTCGCGGCGCCACGACGCGGAACTCACCGAGGGGGTCGGTCGCGTCGAGGATCCGGACCTCGGAGGTCGTCTTGGAGCCCAGCCCGATCATGATCCAGCGGTCGTCGCGCGAGGACCCGAGCCCCATCCAGAACCGCTCGTCGTCCTCCTGGTGGACCAGGACGTCCTGCTCGGCGGGCGTGCCCACCTCGTGGCGCCAGGTCTGGTGCGGGCGCCAGGTCTCGTCGACGCGCGTGTAGAAGAGGTGGCGGCCGTCGAAGGAGAAGACGCAGCCGTAGCCGACCTCCTGGACGGCGGTGTCGATGACCTCGCCGGAGCCGAGGTCCTTGACCCGCAGGGCGAACCGCTCGTCACCCTCGGTGTCGACGGCATAGGCGAGCAGCCGGTGGTCCGGGCTGATGCTCAGCGCACCGAGGGCGAAGAACTCGTGGCCCTTGGACTCGAGGTTGCCGTCGAGCAGGACCTGCTCCCCCTCGATCGTCGCCCCGACCTCAGGGTCCGGGCGGGCGGAGCCCTCGACCCGCGGTGCGCGACACTCCACGGCGTACTGCGAGCCCTCGTAGCTGCGTGAGTAGTACCACCACGGCCCGCTCGCCACGGGGACCGACAGGTCGGTCTCCTGCGTCCGCGAGCGGATCTCCTCGAAGATCTCGTCGCGCAGCGGCTGCAGGCCGGCGGTCACCGACTCGGCGTAGGCGTTCTCGGCCTCGAGGTGGGCGACCACCGTCGGGTCGGCCTTGTCGCGCAGCCACTCGTACGGGTCGACGACGACGTCCCCGTGGTGCTCGCGGGTGGTGTCGCGCTGTTCGGCGCGCGGCGGGGTGGTGGATGGCGGCGGGGTGACCGCAGGCGTGCTCACCCGCAGAACACTACGGGCAGGTCAGCCGACCAGGCAGCGTGGCCCGAGGATCACCTTGAGGTCGCCGAACAACGCCTCGGTGGCGTTGACGCGGTAGGCGTCCTCGAGCTTCATGAGCACCGAGCGGCCGGGCTGGCTGAGGCGTACGTGGACCTCCGTCGAGCCGGGGTGCGAGGACAGCACCGACTTGAGCTCCTCGACCTTGGCTGCCGTGGCGCGGTTGGTGTCCATCGTGACGACCACCGGGCCACGCGGACCCTCGGAGATGTCGGGCAGGGTGAGGTCCGAGGCGTAGATCGACGGGGTGTCGTCGCGCCGGTTGACCCGGCCCTTGACCACGACGACCGCGTCATGGGTCAAGGCGTGCTGCACCGTGAGGTAGGCCGAGGGGAAGAACAGGCACTCGATCGCGCCCTCGAGGTCCTCGACGGTGACGATCGCCCAGAGGTCGCCCTTCTTGGTCCGCTTGACCTGCAGGCCGGTGATCAGGCCGGCGATGGTGACGTTGGAGCCCTCAGGCTTGCCGTCCTCTCCCATCAGGCTCGAGATCGAGGTGTCGGCGTGCGAGCTCAGCACGTGCTCGATACCGAACAGCGGGTGGTCGGACACGTAGAGGCCGAGCATCTCGCGCTCGAACTGCAGCAACGTCTTCTTGTCCCACTCCACCGTCGGGATGGGCGGCAGCACCGAGAAGTCGACCGACTCCCCCGAGCCGCCGTCGTCGTCACCGAAGGACCCGAACAGCGAGTCCTGGCCGATGGCCTCCTGGCGCTTGATGTCGACGAAGTTGTCGACGTAGTCCTCGTGCACCCGCAGCAGGCCCTGGCGCGACTCGGCGAGACCGTCGAACGCCCCGGCCTTGATCAGGGACTCGATGGTGCGCTTGTTGCAGACCACGGCCGGGCACTTGGACAGGAAGTCCTTGAAGGAGGTGAAGCGCCCCTTCTCCTCGCGGGCCGCGATGATCCCCTCGACGACGTTGTGGCCGACGTTGCGGATCGCCTGCAGGCCGAACCGGATGTCGGTGCCGACGGCGGCGAACCGGCCGACCGAGTCGTTGACGTCCGGGGGCAGCACCTTGATGCCCATGCGGCGGCACTCACCGAGGTAGAGCGCGGACTTGTCCTTGTCGTCGCCGACGCTGGTGAGCAGCCCGGCCATGTACTCGGCCGGGTAGTTGGCCTTGAGGTAGCCGGTCCAGTAGGAGACCAGCCCGTATGCCGCGGTGTGCGCCTTGTTGAACGCGTAGTCCGAGAACGGGACGAGGACGCCCCACAGCGCGGCGATCGACGCCTCGTTGAACCCCTTGGCCTTCATGCCCTCGGAGAAGGGGACGTACTCGGCGTCGAGCACCTCCTTCTTCTTCTTGCCCATGGCACGGCGCAGGAGGTCGGCGTTGCCGAGGGTGTAGCCCGCGAGCTTCTGGGCGATCTCCATGACCTGCTCCTGGTAGATCACCAGGCCGTAGGTGGTCCCGAGGATGGGGCCGAGGGCGTCGATCATCTCCTGCTGGAGCTTGCCCTCCAGCTGCGGGTCGAGCGGCGTCAGCGTCTGCTTGCCGTTCTTGCGCAGGGCGAAGTTGGTGTGGGCGTTCACGCCCATCGGGCCGGGACGGTAGAGCGCGAGGGCGGCGGAGATGTCCTCGAAGTTGTCCGGCTGCATGAGCTTGAGCAGGGTGCGCATGCCGCCGCCGTCGAGCTGGAAGACCCCGAGGGTGTCACCGCGCGAGAGCAGCTCGAACGTCGCCTTGTCGGTCATGTCCTTGGACAGCGCGTCGAGGTCGATGTCCTCGTCGCGGTTGGCCTTGATGTTGTCGATGGCGTCGTCGAGGATCGTGAGGTTGCGCAGGCCGAGGAAGTCCATCTTGACCAGGCCGAGCGACTCACAGCTCGGATAGTCGAACTGGGTGATGACCTGGCCGTCCTGCAGCCGCCGCATGATCGGGATGACGTCGATGAGCGGCTCGCTGCTCATGATGACGCCGGCGGCGTGCACGCCCCACTGCCGCTTGAGGCCCTCGAGGCCCTTGGCGGTCTCGACGATCTCCTGGAAGTGCGGCTCGGACTGGACCAGGGCGCGGAAGTCGCCGCCCTCGTTGTAGCGCTTGTGGTCCTTGTTGTAGATCTCCGAGAGCGGCACGCCCTTGCCCATGACGTCCGGCGGCATCGCCTTGGTCAGCTGCTCGCCCACGACGAACGGGTGACCCATCACGCGGGCAGCGTCCTTGACCGCCTGCTTGGCCTTGATCGTGCCGTAGGTGACGATCTGAGCGACGCGCTCGGCACCGTACTTCTCCGTGACGTACTTGATGACCTCGCCGCGTCGGCGCTCGTCGAAGTCGATGTCGAAGTCGGGCATCGACGCGCGCTCGGGGTTGAGGAAGCGCTCGAAGATCAGGCCGTGCGGGATCGGGTCGAGGTCGGTGATCTTCATGGCGTAGGCGCACATGGAGCCGGCACCCGAACCACGACCGGGACCCACGCGGATGCCGTTCTTCTTGGCCCAGTTGATGAAGTCTGCGACGACGAGGAAGTAGCCGGCGTAGCCCTTGGAGGTGATGACCTCGATCTCGAACTCGGCCTGCTTGGTGGCGTACTCCGGCACGCCGCCGGGGAAGCGCTCCATCAGGCCGGTCTGCACCTCCTTGACGAACCAGCTCTCCTCGTTCTCCCCCGGAGGGCAGGGGAACCGCGGCATGTAGCGGCCCTCGCCCTCGGTGAAGGAGATGTCGCACATCTCGGCGATGAGGAGCGTGTTGTCGCAGGCCTCGGGGAGCTCACGCCAGGTGTGGCGCATCTCCTCGGGGCTCTTGAGGTAGAAGTCGTCGGCGTCGAACTTGAACCGGTTGGGGTCCATCATCGTCGAGCCGGACTGCACGCAGAGCAGGGCCGAGTGGGCCTTGGCGTCCTCGGGGCTGGAGTAGTGCAGGTCGTTGGTGGCCACGAGCGGCAGCTTCAGCTCCCGCGCCAGCCTCAGCAGGTCCTTCTGGACCCGGCGCTCGATGTCGAGGCCGTGGTCCATGAGCTCGCAGAAGTAGTTCTCGGCGCCGAAGATGTCGCGGAAGTCGCTGGCCGCCTGCATGGCCTCCTTGTACTGGCCGAGGCGAAGGCGGGTCTGGATCTCCCCCGAAGGACAGCCGGTCGTCGCGATGATGCCCTGGCCGTGCGCGCTGAGCAGCTCGCGGTCCAGCCGTGGCCACTTGGCGTAGACCTGGTCGAGGCTGGCGAGGGAGTCGAGCCGGAACAGGTTGTGCAGGCCGTTGTTGTTCTTGGCCAGCAGCGTCATGTGGGTGTACGCGCCCGAACCCGACACGTCGTCGCGGGCCTGGGACTCGTCGCCCCACTTCACCCGGGTCTTGTCGGTGCGGTGGGTCCCCGGCGTGACGTAGGCCTCCACGCCGATGATCGGCTTCACGCCGGTGCCCTGGGCCTTCTTCCAGAACTCGTAGGCCCCGAAGACGTACCCGTGGTCGGTCGTGGCCAGGGCTGGCATCCCCATCTCGGCGGCCCGGGTGAACAGGTCCCCGATGCGCGCGGCACCGTCGAGCATGGAGTACTCGGTGTGCACGTGGAGGTGGACGAACGAGTCGGACTTCGACCCGCTTCGAGCGGTGGGGGCGGCGGGCTGCGAGGACATCGGGACGAGTCTAAGCCGCCCCACCGACTGCCCTGCGGCGTGTCGCCCCACCGTGTCGCGGCGGGTTACCGACGCCGCTGCCCGACGACCGGTGGGGTATGGCGAGGACGTGCGTCCGCGCCATACCCCACCGGGGTCGGCGCCTCATCAGAGGCGGTCGAGCGCGCTCTGCAGGTCCGCCGGGTAGGGGCTCTCGAAGGTGACGTGCTTGCCCGTGCCCGGGTGCTCGAACCCGAGGCCGACGGCGTGCAGCCACTGCCGCTCGAGGCCGAGGCGCGCGGCAAGCGTCGGATCGGCGCCGTAGGTCAGGTCTCCCGCGCAGGGGTGCCGCATCGCCGAGAAGTGCACCCGGATCTGGTGGGTGCGCCCGGTCTCGAGGTGGATGTCGAGCAGCGACGCGGCCCGGAACGCCTCGATCACCTCGTAGTGGGTGACGCTCGGCTTGCCCTTGTCCATCACCGCGAACTTGTAGTCGTGCCCGGGGTGGCGTCCGATGGGGGCGTCGATGGTGCCCACGACGGGGTCGGGCAGGCCCTGGACGAGGGCGTGGTACTTCTTGTCGACGGTGCGGCTGCGGAAGGCCTGCTTGAGGACGCTGTAGGCGTACTCGGACTTGGCCACGACCATCAGGCCGCTCGTGCCGACGTCGAGGCGCGACACGATGCCCTGCCGCTCGCTCGCGCCGCTGGTGGCGATGCGGTAGCCCGCGGCGGCCAGGCCACCGACGACGGTCGGCCCGGTCCAGCCGACGCTCGGGTGGGCGGCCACACCCACAGGCTTGTCGACCACGACGATGTCGTCGTCGTCGTGGATGATCCCCATGCCCGGCACGGGCTCGGCGATCACCTTGAGGGACGGGCTGTCCTCGGCGCTGGGCAGCAGCACCTCAAGCAGGTCTCCGGCGGTCACGCGGTCGGACTTGCCTGCAGGGGCGTGGTTGAGCTGGACGTCACCGGCCTGGGCGAGGTCGGCGGCCTTGGTCCGCGAGACGCCGAACAGACGCGCCAGGGCGGCGTCGACGCGCTCGCCCTCGAGGCCGTCGGGGACGTGGAGGGTGCGTGCGTCAGGCATGGGCGTCGTCCTGACCGGCGGGGGAACCGCCCTCGGAGGCGGTCCTGGGGGTGGAGGTTGGGGTGGAGGTTGGGGTGGAGGTTGGGGTGGAGGTGGAGGCGCGGTCCGAGCGACCGGCCTCGTGCCGACCGGCGCGCACGCCGTCCACGCCGATGCCCCGCAGTGCGAGGATGCCGATGAGGACCGCCGCGCTGACGATGGCGATGTCGGCGACGTTGCCGATGAACAGCCCGAAGTAGTCGATGAAGTCGACCACGTGGCCTCGACCCGGGCCGGGCTCCCTGACCATCCGGTCGGTGAGGTTGCCCACCGACCCACCGAGCAGCAGGCCCAGGGCCCAGGCCCAGCCGCGGCTGCCGATGCGGCGGGCCGTGCGGATGATGAAGACCAGCACGCCGAAGGCGATCAAGGTGAGCACCCAGGTCGCGCTGTTGGCGATGGAGAAGGCTGCTCCGGGGTTGCGGATGAGGTTGAGGCGGATGAGGTCGCCGATGACGTTGACCGGCTCGCCGGGGGTCAGGGTCTGCAGGGCCAGGACCTTGGACAGCTGGTCGGCGGCATAGACCACGACGGCCGTCACCGCCAGGAGCCGGAACAGTCCGCTGCGGTTCGGTCGGGGGTCGGGGGTGGAGGTGGACTCGTCGGCCGCGGTCAGCGGCGCTCCTGCTTCGTCTTGCATGTCACGCATAGGGTCGCACGAGGAGCGGCCTGAAGGCGAAGTTTGCCGATGGGGTTGCCACAGGACTCACAGATGCCGTACGTCCCGTTGTCCAGGCGTTCAAGGGCGTGGAGGTTCTGGTCGAGCATGTCCCGGGCGTTGTTGGCCAGCGAGATCTCCTGCTCACGCTCGTACGTCTTGGCGCCGGCATCGGCCTGGTCGTCGCCCGCACCGTCGCCTGCGTCACGCATCAGACCCACGAGGTCGGCCTCGGCCACGGTGATCTCGCGGCGAAGGTGCTCGACGTCACCCTCGATCTCGGCCCGGACGTCGCGCAGCTCCTTGGCGGTCCACGGCGACTCGTCGTCCCGGACCCGCAGCGACGCGGGCGTCGCCTTCGTGGCGGCGGCCTTCGTGGCAGTGGCGGTCTTGGTCGCCGCAGCCTTGCTGACGGGTGCTGTCTTGGTCGCGGCAGCCTTGGTCGCCGCTGCCTTGGTGGCAGGCGCCTTCGTGGCAGGGGCAGCCTTGGTCGCGGCAGCCTTGGTCGCGGCAGCCTTGGTCGCCGCTGCCTTGGTGGCAGGCGCCTTCGTGGCAGGGGCAGCCTTGGTCGCGGCAGCCGTGCGGGCAGGCGCGGCCTTGGCCGACGTGGCCTTCTGCGTCGCAGCCTTCGTGGCCGGCGCGGCCTTCTTCGCTGCGGCCTTGGTCGTCGCGGCCTTGGTCGTCGCGGCCTTGGTCGTCGCGGCCTTGGTCGTCGCGGCCTTGGTCGCCGCAGTCTTCGTCGCGACGGCCTTCTTCGCTGGCGTCGTCCTGGCGGTCGGGGGAATGCTGGCAGATGCCTTGCCCGCGGCAGACTTCGTCGCGGCGTGTGCCTTGTGAACCATGGTGTGCCGGGCCCCTCGGTCGCAGGGCGCTCACCGCAATCACGGGGAGCGCTGACAGGTGCGGCGAGGATAAGCGCTGCAGGGCGGCGACTCAACGCCAAAACACCCTAGATCCGCCGCGGATCTGGTGGGACGCCAACAGGCGCCCACCGCGATCGCGGTCGGCGCCTGTTGGCTGCTCAGGCCCTACTCAGGGTCCCGGGTGGTTGCTACTGCCTGCCCTCGTCCTCGGAGGTCGCGTGGCCGGACTCGCGGTCCGAGTCGTGGTCCGACTCGTCGGTGGACTCGCCGGCCGCCTGGTCGTGCTGGGCACCCCCATCGGAACCGTCGGTCCCACCGTCGGAACCACTGTCGGGCGCGAGGCCGGTCTGGTCGAGGTCGGCGAGCTGCTCCTCGATGTAGTTCTTGAGGCGGGCGCGGTAGTCGCGCTCGAAGGTGCGCAGCTCGTCGATCTTCATCTCCAGCAGGCTCCGCTCGCGGCCGAGCTCCTCGAGGATCTGCGCCTTCTTCTGCTGCGCCTCGTGCACCATCCCGGTGGAGCGCTCACGCGCCTCGGTGATGAGCTGCTCGTGGCGCGACGTGGCCTCGGAGACGAGCTCGTCGTGGCGACCCTGGCCGGTGGAGACGAGCTCGTCGTGCTTGGCCTGACCCGTGGACACGAGCTCGTCGTGCTGGGCCTCGCCGGTCGACACGAGCTCGTCGTGGCGGGACTGCGCCTCGGAGATGAGGCGGTCGCGCGTCGACTCACCCTCTCCGACGTGCTCGTCGTGCAGGCGCTGGGCCATCTCGAGGAGCGCCGCGGCGCTGGCGCCGCCGCCCACAGCGGCAGCGGCCACGGGGGCAGACGTCTGCTCGGCCGGGGAAGCCGCGGCAACGACGCCCTGCTCCTGCGCCTGCCTGGCGCGAGCCTCGGCCTCCTCGGCGCGGGCACGGGCCTCGTCGATCTGGCGCTGCGCCTCGGCGATCCGCTGCTCGGCCTCCATGGCGCGGGCCTCGGCGTCACCGGCGTGGTTGGCGACCTGCTGCTGTGCCTCTCCGATGCGGGCCTGAGCCGACTCCTCGGCCTCGGCGACCCGCGCGGCCGCGACCTTCTCGGCCTCCTCCGCCTTGGCGTTGGCCTCGGCGATGCGCGCCTCGGCTGCCTTCAGCGCCTCCTGCACCTTCGACTCCTGGGCGGCGACGAGGTCGGCGACCTCGCGGTCGGCCTTGGCCTGGGCCTCCTGGGCCGCCGCGTCCGCGTCGGCTCCGGACTTGGCCACAACGGGCATGCCCTTGCTCTGCCGGCACTCGTTCAGCTGGTCGCGCAGGTCGTCGGAGTCCTTGACGATCCGGCGCATCTCGGCGACGACCTCGTCCAGGAAGTCGTCGACCTCCCGCTCGTCGTAGCCGCGACGGAACTGGGTCGGCGTGAAGTTCTTGTTGAGGACGTCCTCGGGCGTGAGCGTCATGTAGTCACCTCTGTTGGCAGGCGTGAGCAGAGCAGATCTGGCAGCCCAGGGTCTGAGCCGGTGGCCAGCCTAGAGGATCGCCGCGCGAGCGCAGGATGGGACGCAGGGGTGGGCCTGGCGGGTCGGGCAGGCCTACAGGATCGAGGTGAGGATGCTCGTCGCGAAGAAGAGGATGAGGAAGGCGAGATCGAGCCGGATGCTGCCCAGCTGCAGGGGCGGCACCACCCGGCGCAGCGCCTTGAGCGGCGGGTCGGTGATCGAGTAGATGGCCTCGGCGACGATGAGGAGCACCCCGCGCGGACGCCATTCGCGCGCGAAGACCTGGACCCAGTCCAGGACGAGACGTCCGATGAGCACGACGAAGAAGATGAACACCACGAAGCGGACGATGTCCGCGAAGACACTTGACCCGAGCAGCATGGGATCACCCTGCCATGGCTGGCTGGGCGAGGACCGGCCGGCTCAGCTCTGGTTGAACAGGCCGCGCGTGGTGGGCGCGGGGGCGCCTTCCTCGGCCGAGACCTCGACGTGGGCCGGGGAGAGCAGGAAGACCTTGGACGTCACCCGCTCGATCTGGCCGTGGAGGCCGAAGACGAGACCGGCGGCGAAGTCGACGAGGCGCTTGGCGTCCGAGTCGTCCATGTCCGAGAGGTTCATGATGACGGGCGTGCCGTCGCGGAAGCTCTCGCCGATGTTCTTGGCCTCGTTGTAGGTGCGCGGGTGGATCGTGGTGATCCGGTTAAGGGCACCCACCTCCACGTCGCGGACCACGCGGGCCACCGGGGTGCGCTGCGGCAGCGGGGTGACAGCAGCCGACCGCTCGGGCTGCGACGGCGACTCGGCGCGGGCCGGCTGCTCGTCGTAGTCGTACTCGTCGTACGCGTCGTAGCGCTCGTCGTCCTCGGCAAGTCCGAGGTAGACCATCGTCTTGCGCAGCGCCCCAGCCATTGAGAGCTCCTTCAGTGGTTCAGCAAACCCGAGTGGTTCAGAACCGGTGTGGTTCAGAAAAGTGTGTTCGTCCGTCCGAGGCGGTGCCTCGTCCGTGCTCGCGACCGAAGTTACCGGTGTGACTCGCGAGTTCCGAGGATTGCGCTCCCGACACGCAGGTGTGTCGCGCCGTGGGCGATGGCCGCCTCGAGGTCACCGCTCATCCCCGCCGAGATCCAGTCGGCCTCCGGGTGGTCCTCCCGTATGGCGCCGGCCACCTCCTGCAGGCGCGCGAAGGCCGGCGCGGGGTCACTGCCCAGCGGCGCCACCGCCATCACCCCGCGCAGGCGCAGGGAGGCGGAGTGGGCAACCGCGTCCGCGAGCGCTCGCGCGTCGGCGGGCGGCACTCCCCCACGTCCCGGCGCCTCGTCGAGGTTGACCTGCACCAGCACGTCGACGACCTTGCCGGCCGACTGGGCTGCGCGGCCCAGCGCCGTCACGAGCTTGGGGCGGTCCACGGACTGCACCACGTCGGCATACCCCACCACCGAGCCCGCCTTCTTGGACTGGAGCTGACCGATGAAGTGCACCTGCAGGTCCGCGCGGACGGCCACGTCGGCGAGCTTGGCCGATGCCTCCTGGTCGCGGTTCTCACCGATGTCGGTGACCCCCAGCCCGGCCAGGAGGTCGACGTCGGTCGCGGGGAAGAACTTGGTCACCGCGATGAGGGTCACCCCGGCCGGGTCTCGGCCGGCATCCTCGCAAGCGCGGACGATGCGTTCCCGCACGGCCTCGAGGTTGGCAGCCAGCTCGGTCCTGCGGTCGTCGGTCATGACTCCTCCAGGACGACGACGCCGGCGTACCGGCCCGTACGGCCGTCCCTGCGGTAGGAGTAGAGCGACGCACTCTCGCGGGCACAGCCCGGAACCCATTGCACGGCAACGCCTTTCGTATGCAGCTGGGCCACGACGCCGGAGGCCACGTCGATGGCGGGCGTCCCGGTCCACGACACGGCAGCCGCCTCCGGAGCCACGACCGACGCCTCGTCGCGCATCGGTGCCGGCACCTCGTAGCAGCGGCCGCAGATCGAGGGACCGACCACGGCGGAGATCTTCCGGGCCCCGAGGTCGCGCATCCGGTCGACCGCCACCTCGACGATGCGCGTCGTCATCCCCGGGCGACCGGCGTGCACCGCACCCACCACGCCGGCAGCCGGGTCCGCCAGGAGCACCGGCGTGCAGTCGGCGACGAGTGCTGCCAGTGCCAGACCCGGCGTCGACGTGACCACGCCGTCGGCGGGCGGGGGGCCCGCGTCGCCCCAGGGCGCGTCGACGACGAGGACGTCGTTGCCGTGGCACTGCTGCAGGAACAGCAGGTGGTCGCGCTGCACGCCCAGGGCCTGCGCCACGCGGGACCTGTTCTCCTCCACGGCCACCGGGTCGTCACCGACGTGGCCACCGAGGTTGAGCGCACCGAAGTCGCCCGTGCTGAGGCCACCCTCGCGGTCGGTGAAACCCCACTGCACCGGACCGGACCGACCACGCGCGAAGAACACGGCTCCACCCTATGGCCCGCTCCCCCGGACCGGACCGTCACCCGCCCAGCGGGGCCGGACACGCGTCAGGGGCGCCGGACCGACGTCGGTCCGGCGCCCCTGACGGCGCACTGCTGGGTCCTGCGGTGATGGCTACTTCAAGAAGTCCGGCACGTCGAGGTCGTCGCTCTCGTCGAACGTCACCGTGCGCGGCGGCCGGCCGGCCGGCTCCCGCGGCGCCGCCGGCTCCTGCGCCGGGACAGCGGGCTGGGACGGCTGGAACATCGGGTTCGGCTGCTCACGGTGGGGCTGGGCCTGCGGCTGCGCCTGGGGGGCGGGCGCCTGGGTCGGCTGGGCTGCCGGGGCGGACTGCGGCGCGGGACGCGAGGTGCCCTGCACCTGGCCGATGGCCCGGTCGTTGTCGCGCTTCAGGGGCGCGCCTCCGTCGAAGCCGGCGGCGATGACCGTCACCCGCACCTCGTCGCCGAGGGCGTCGTCGATGACCGCACCGAAGATGATGTTGGCCTCGGGGTGAGCTGCTTCCTGGACCAGGCGGGCAGCCTCGTTGATCTCGAACAGGCCGAGGTCGCTTCCGCCCTGGATGGACAACAGGACTCCGTGGGCGCCGTCGATGCTGGCCTCGAGCAGCGGGCTGGAGATGGCGAGCTCCGCGGCCTGGACGGCCCGGTCGTCACCTCGGGAGGACCCGATGCCCATGAGCGCCGAACCGGCACCCTGCATGACCGACTTGACGTCGGCGAAGTCGAGGTTGATCAGACCGGGCGTGGTGATGAGGTCGGTGATGCCCTGGACGCCGGAGAGGAGGACCTGGTCGGCGGACCGGAACGCGTCGAGCATGCTGACCGCGCGGTCGCTGATCGACAGCAGCCGGTCGTTCGGGATGACGATGAGGGTGTCGACCTCCTCGCGCAGGTTGCTGATCCCGGACTCGGCCTGGTTGGCGCGACGACGGCCCTCGAAGGTGAAGGGGCGGGTGACCACACCGATGGTCAGGGCACCCAGGCCACGAGCGATCTTGGCCACGACCGGCGCACCGCCGGTGCCGGTGCCGCCGCCCTCGCCGGCGGTGACGAAGACCATGTCGGCCCCCTTGAGGACCTCCTCGATCTCCTCGGCGTGGTCCTCGGCGGCCTTCTTGCCGACCTCGGGGTCGGCGCCGGCGCCGAGGCCACGGGTGAGCTCACGGCCGACGTCGAGCTTGACGTCGGCGTCGCTCATGAGGAGCGCCTGGGCGTCGGTGTTGATGGCGATGAACTCGACGCCCTTGAGGCCGACCTCGATCATGCGGTTGATGGCGTTGACGCCACCTCCGCCGATGCCGACGACCTTGATGACGGCCAAGTAGTTCTGTGGTGCTGCCACGGCGGTGGGCCTCTCCTGAATGCGTGCCTGAATGCGATGCGTAAATGTCTGGACGTCAAGTCGAGGGTTAAACTTATGTCAACTTTCCGGTGTCGCCGACGCTATGCGCTGACCGGGTGGCAGGCAAAGTTCGCGCCCGCGTGTCGCAGCACGGATTCGCCCGTTTTCCGGGTTTCTCGACCAGGGCCCCGGATCCGTCGTCACACCAGCCACATCTGCCCCACCGACACCACTGTCGCACGGAGCCTGCGCCAGCTTTCAGTGGGCCGTCAGTGGGCTGTCAGTGGGCCGGCAGTGGGCCGGCAGCGGGGCCGCGACGGGGCGCCTCAGCGCGTGACCGGGGTGTCCGGGGCGCTCACGTCGATGAGCTTCGGCGAGGACTTCAGCAGGGCCGTCATGATCGCCAGCTTGCGCTCGGGCTGGCTCACCCCACCCCACACGACGGTGGTCCGGCCGAGCTTGAGGGTGACGAGGTTGGCGCTGCTCACGGTCACGTTGGCGACCCGGTGCTGCATCGGGTCCGGGAGCACCCGGACGACGCTCACTGCAGCAGCCAGGGCGTCGTGGGACAGCGCCGCCTCGCTGGCGGCGTTGACCATGGGGATCCCCTTGGGCGCAGCGCTGACCTGCGCGTACGCCACCCCCTCAGCATCTACAACCTTTAGTTGACCTTGAGGGTTCTTGACCACGAGGAACGGCACCCGGGGGCTCGCGTGGATGACCAGCGTCCCCGGCCAGGACCGCTCGATCGAGACATCGGCGACCGTGGCGCGCTCGGCCACCCGGGCCGCGACGAGGGCCGAGTCGACCCGGGCCAGCGGCTGCCCGATGGGCACGCGGGCCAGGGCTCGGATCGGCGCGACCTCCGAGCGCGGCACCCCCACGACCTCGACGGTCCGGACCGCGAGGACCGGGCTGAAGGCGACCAGCCACACGAGCAGGCCGAGGACGACCAGAGCTGCGGCTGCATACGCGAGGAGGCGGACCGGTCGGCGCCGGACCTCCTGGGCACGGCGCTGGAAGCGGGCGGCGGAGGACGCCAGGCCGGTCGGCACGACCGACCGCGGCGACCGCCCCGGTCGCTGACCGCCGGTGGGACGGACGGACGAGCGCGCCGGCCGGGTTCGTCCCGTGGGACCCGAGCCGCTCACGAGCGACCCAAGGCCCGCAGGATCTCCGGGCCGATCATGGTGACGTCACCGGCACCCACGGTGAGGACGAGGTCCCCCGGTGCCGCGAGGTCGGCGACCGTGTCGGCGACGGCCGACCACGACGGGACGACCCGGACCTCGGCGCCGGGATCGAGCGCGAGCACGGCGTCAGCGACCAGGGCCGATGACACCCCGGGCACAGGATCCTCACGCGCGCCGTAGATCTCCATGAGCAGCACCACGTCGGCCGGTGCGAGCGCTGCGGCGAACTGCGACGCGAAGTCCCGGGTGCGCGAGTACAGGTGCGGCTGGAAGACCACGACGAGGCGACCCCGGTCCCCGACGAGCTCGGCCGCCGTGGTGACGACCGCCGCCACCTTGCCGGGGTTGTGCGCGTAGTCGTCGACGACGGTGACGCCCTCGGCCGATCCCTTGAGCTCGAAACGACGTCGGGTGCCGGTGAAGCCGAACAGCCCGTCCAGGACCCGAGTCGGGTCCTGGCCGAGGCCCTCGACGGCGACGGTGTAGGCGGCCGCGGCGTTGAGCAGGTTGTGGCGACCCGGGATGTTGATCCGCAGGGCGCGGTCCTGCCCGTCCGGGCCGGTGACCGTCACCCTGCTCATCAGCCCGCGCGACACCTCGTCGCGCAGGACGACGTCGGCGTCGGGAGACCAGCCGTAGGTCAGGACCCGCGTGCCGTCGGCGCGGGCAGCCAGGGCCAGCGACCGGGACCCGTCGTCGTCGTGGCAGGCCACCAGGAGGCCTCCGGGCTCGATGGATGCGGCGAACGCGGCGTAGGCCGCCTGCACCCGCTCGAAGGTGCCGTAGAAGTCGAGGTGGTCGGGCTGCACGTTGGTCACGACGCCGACCTCGGGGCGGTAGACGAGGAACGACCCGTCGCTCTCGTCGGCCTCCGCGACGAAGACCTCACCGGTCCCCCAGTGCGCGTTGGTGCCGTGCTTGGCCAGCTCTCCCCCGGCAGCGAACGAGGGGTCGATCCCGCAGTGCTGCAACGCCACCGTGAGCATCGAGGTCGTCGTGGTCTTGCCGTTCGCCCCGGCGACGGCGACGCGGCGCGAACCGGCCATGGTGCTGGCCAGCGCCTGTGAGCGGTGCAGGACCAGCAGCCCGCGCGCCCGCGCGGCGGCGAGCTCGAGGTTGTTCTCACGGATCGCGGAGGAGATGACGACGGTCTGGACGCCGTCGAGGTGCGACTCGTCGTGGCCGACGTGCACCGTCGCTCCCTCCGCCTGCAGAGCCGCCAGCACGGGTGACTCCTTGGCGTCCGAGCCCGACACCGTGCAGCCGCGTGCCAGCATCACCCTGGCGACACCGGACATGCCGGCGCCCCCGATCGCGATGAAGTGCACTGCGCCCAGATCCTCCAGCGGCGGCACCGGGTCGGTGAAGTCGAAGCGTTCGTTGGAGCCGTTCACCGGGTCGTCCCCGAACCGCCGGGTCCGCGCCCGGACGTGTTACCGGACTCGTGCCAGGCCCGGACCACGAGGTCTGCCAGCGCCTCGTCGGCGCCGCGGGTGCCCGATGCCGCGGAGGCCTCGGCCATCGCGTCGAGGCGGTCAGCGTCGATGACGAGCGGAAGCAAGGTGGTGTCGATCCAGTCGGGGCTCAGGGCTGCGTCGTCGACGATGACCCCGCCGCCGGCCGCGACGACGTCGGCGGCGTTGAACCGCTGCTCACCGTTGCCGATCGGCAGCGGCACGTAGACCGCGGGCAGCCCCACGGCGGTGAGCTCGCAGACGGTGTTGGCCCCGGCGCGGGCGACGACCAGGTCGGCCGCGGCATACGCGAGGTCCATCCGGTCGGCATAGGGCACGGTGACGTAGGGGGCACCCGGTCCCGTCACCTCCGGCACGAACTCCTTGCCGGCCCCGGTGAGGTGCAGGACCTGCACCCCGGCGGCGCGCAGGGCGCCGGCCCGGGCCGAGAAGGCGGAGTTGAGGCGCTGGGCGCCGAGCGAGCCACCGGTGACCAGGACGGTCGGCCAGTGGTCCTCGAGCCCGAAGTGGGCCAGCCCCTCCACACGCGAGGCACCCCGGTCGAGCCCACTGATCTCGCGGCGCAACGGCATGCCGATCGCGGTGGCGTGCGGCAGCGAGGTGCTCGCGAACGTCGTGGCGACGTAGCGGGTGATGCGCGCGCCCAGCCGGTTGGCGAGGCCGGGACGGGCGTTCTGCTCGTGGATGACGACCGGTATGCCGCGTCGCCGGGCCGCGATGTACGCGGGCGTCGAGACGTAGCCCCCGAAGCCGACCACGACCTGGGCCTGGGTCTGGTCGATGGCCCGCTCGGCCGCGGCCACGGCGGTGCGCAGGCTCGTCGGGAGCCGCAGCAGGTCGGCCGAGGGGCGGCGCGGGAGCGGGACCTTCGGCACGGTGAGCAGGGGGTAGCCGCGCTCGGGCACCAAGCGGCTCTCGAGCCCGGTCTCGGTGCCGAGGGCGGTGACGATGATGTCGGGGTTGCGCCGGCGCAGGCAGTCGGCGAGGGCGAGCAGCGGCGAGACATGGCCGGCCGTCCCGCCACCGGCCAGCAGGACCGACGTGGGGGTGTCAGGAGCCATCAGCGGTGCCGCCGCCCAGGGAGGACGGCGAGCGAGCGCCGGACCACCGACGGCTTCGCCGACAGCGCCTCGGCACACCCGGGCTCCTGGCGCGCGAAGGACAGCAACATCCCGAGCGCGAACATCGTCGTCATGAGCGAGGAACCGCCGTAGGAGACGAGGGGCAGGGGCACACCGATCACGGGCAGCAGCCCGATGACGGCGCCGATGTTGATGATGGCCTGGCAGACGATCCACGCCATGACGCCGGCGGTCGCGATCCGGACGAACATGTCCTTGCTGCGCAGCACGATCCGGTAGCAGACCAGGGTCAGGGCGCAGAACAGGCCGAGCATGACCAGGGTGCCGGGCAGGCCGAGCTCCTCGCCGAGGATGGCGAAGATGAAGTCGTTGTGGGCCTCCGGGAGCCAGGACCACTTCTCGCGGGAGGCGCCGAGTCCGACACCCCACCACCCGCCGTCGGCAAGGGCGTAGCGGCCGTGCAGGGGCTGGCGCGCCGCGCCATACGGGTCGGTGTCCTTGCCGAGCCACACGTCGAACCGGCCGAGGCGGTTGGAGCTGGTCACCGTCATGAGCACGGCCAGCGCGACGAACGTGGAGGTGCCCCAGATGAAGAAGCGCCGCGGCACACCGGCGGCGAAGAGCAGGGCGGCCACGATGGCGCCCATGATGAGGACGGTGCCGAGGTCGTGCCCGAGCAGCACCAGGCCGATCGTCGCCGCGGCGGCGGGGACGAGGAACGGCACGAGGACGTGTCGCAGCTGACCCAGCGAACGCCGTCGGGCTGAGAGCATCGCCGCGCCCACGAGGACGAGACCGATCTTGGCGAACTCCGAGGGCTGCACGGTGACCGGGCCTGCGCCCAGCCAGTTGCGGTTGCCGTTGACGGACACGCCGAGAGGGGTGAACACGAGCAGCTGCAGGAACAGCGCGCCTGCAAGGATCGGCAGGGAGAGCTTCTTCCAGGTGCGGATCGGCACGTGGGCGGCGATCGCCATCGCGATGCCACCGAGGACGGCGAACTGCAGCTGCTTGCGGAAGTAGACGTAGGGCGTGCCGTTGTTGGTCTGCACGAGCGACATCACCGAGGAGGCCGACAGCACCATGATCAGGCCGATGACGACCAGGACGACCGCCACCGACAGCAGCACGTAGTAGCTGGTCATGGGGGTGTCGAGTCGCTGCAACCAGCTGCCGAACTTCGAGGAGTCCTCACGGTCCGCGCCCTCGCGCAGCCTCGGCTTCGCGCTCGGTGCGGCGCTGACGCTGCTCACGACCGGCCCCCCTCGGGGTCGGTCGAGCCGTCGCCGCCGGCGGCACGGCCGGCGCCGCGACGGTCCACCGCAGCGGCGAACGCGTCACCGCGGGCGCCGTAGTTGGTGAACATGTCCATCGAGGCGGCCGCCGGGGCGAGCAGCACGACGTCACCGCTCCGGGCCAGCCCGGAGGCGTGCTCCACCACGACATCCATGACCCCAGTGTCCGTGCTCGGCACGTCGACCACGGGGACATCCGGTGCGTGTCGGGCCAGGGCCTCGGCGAGCACCGCGCGGTCGGCGCCGATGAGGACGACGGCCCGCAGCCGGGGCGCGGCCTCGCGGACGAGGTCCTCGACGTCCGCGCCCTTGAGCAGGCCGCCGGCGATCCACACGACGTGCTCGAAGGACAGCAGCGACGCCAGTGCCGCGTGGGGGTTGGTGGCCTTGGAGTCGTCGACGTAGCGCACGCCGTCGACCTCACCGCAGTCGGCGATGCGGTGCGGCTCGGGTCGGAAGCTGCGCAGGCCGTCGCGGACCGCGACGGGTGGGACGCCGTACGTCCGGGCGAGGGCTGCGGCGGCGAGGGCGTTCGCGACGTTGTGCGGGGCGAGCGTGGCAGCGTCGCCGCGGACGTCGTCGAGGGTGGCGAGCTCGGCGGCCGAGGTCTTGCGCTCTTCGACGAAGGCGCGGTCGGCGAGGATGTCGTCGACCACCCCGACCATCGACGGACCGGGCATCCCGAGCGTGAACCCGATCGCCCGGCACCCCTCCTGGACCTCGGCGTCCCGGACGAGCTGCTCGGTGGTGGGGTCCTGGACGTTGTAGACGCAGGCCACCTTGGTGTTGGCGTAGACCTTGCCCTTGGCGGCCGTGTAGTCCTCGAACGACCCGTGCCAGTCGACGTGGTCGGGAGCGACGTTGAGGCAGACCGAGGCGTGCGGGGCGAGCGAGTCCGACCAGTGCAGCTGGTAGCTGGAGAGCTCGACGGCGATGACGTCGTAGGGCTCCGGGTGCAGCACCGCCTCGAGGATCGGGGTGCCCACGTTCCCGGCCGCGGTGGCGCGCAGCCCGGCGGCCCGCAGCATGTGGGCGAGCATCGTCACGGTGGTGGTCTTGCCATTGGTCCCGGTCACGGTCAGCCACGGGGCCGGGCCGACGGCGGCCCTCATCCGCCACGCGAGCTCGACCTCGCCCCACACCGGTACGCCCGCCGCGGCCGCCGCCACGAGCAGGGGCTGGTCGGGCCGCCACCCCGGGGAGGTGATGACGAGGTCGGCGGCGAAGTCGGGCGGCATACCGGCGACGTGCTCGGCGCCGAGCCGCACGTCCACGTCGAGGATGTCGAGGATGCGGGCCCGCTCCCCCAGCGCCGTGTTGGCGTCGGGGTCCCCGGCATCGACGGCGACGACGTGCGCGCCGCGTTCGTTCAGGGCGTCGGCGGCCGCGAAGCCGCTCACGCCGAGCCCGGCCACGACGACCCGCAGGCCGCTCCAGTCCGCGCTGCCGTTCGTCAGCCCGTCGAGGCGTCCGCCGACCGGTGTGCTGCTCACTGCTGGTGTTTCCTCACTGCTGGTGCCACGTGCGTCGAAGAGGGTGGAAGTGGGCTGACAAGGCTATTGCGCCCCGACGACCCACTCGGCGTAGAAGAGCCCGAGGCCGAGGGCCACGAACAGCCCGGCGATGATCCAGAACCGGATGACGATGGTGACCTCGTTCCACCCGAGCAGCTCGAAGTGGTGCTGCAGGGGCGCCATCCGGAAGACGCGTTTACCGGTCATCTTGAACGACCCGACCTGGATGATCACCGAGAGGGTGATCGTCACGAAGAGGCCGCCGAGGATGATGATCAGCAGCTCGGTGCGGGTGGTGATGGCCAGCCCCGCGAGGGCGCCACCGAGGGCTAGGGACCCGGTGTCACCCATGAAGATCTTGGCCGGCGAGGCGTTCCACCACAGGAAGCCGAAGCAGGCACCCATGCAGGCCGCGGCCACCACGGCCAGGTCCCTGGAGTCGCGTACCTCGTAGCATTTCAGCCCCGGCGTGAGCTGGCAGTTCTGGTTGCCCTGCCAGATGCCGATGAGGACGTAGGCCGCGAAGACCATCACCGAGGCGCCGGTGGCGAGCCCGTCGAGGCCGTCGGTGAGGTTCACGCCGTTGGATGTGCCGGCGATCATGATGTTGGCCCAGATGACGAACAGGATCAGACCGACCAGGGTGCCCGCGAACGCCAGGTTGACCGGGGTGTCGCGAACGAAGGAGATGTAGGTCGACGCAGGGGTGCGGTGCTTGCCGTTGGGGAACTGCAGCGCCAGCACGGCGAACACGACCGCCACGAGCGTCTGGCCGGCGAGCTTCTCGCGTGAGCGCAGACCGAGGCTGCGCTGCTTGGAGATCTTGATGTAGTCGTCAAGAAACCCGACGAGGCCGAGGCCGGTCATGAGGAACAGCACGAGCACGCCGCTCCACGTCAGCGGTGTGCCGGTGACCAGGTGGGCCAGCCCGTATGCCGCGAGGCTCGACCCGATGATGACCGCGCCACCCATGGTGGGCGTGCCGCGCTTGGTGTGGTGCGAGGTCGGGCCGTCGTCACGGATGAACTGCCCGTAGCCCTGCTTGACGAGGTACTTGATGAACATCGGCGTGCCGAACAGGGCGCCCACGAGGGAGACGACGGCAGCGATCAGGACCGCCTTCACGTCGCGTCCTCCTCGTTGTCGTAGACCTCGTCCGGTGCGCCGGCGGCTGCCACCCTGTCCCCGAGCCACCGTAGACCGGCGTCGCGGCTGGACTTGAACAACACGACGTCACCGGGTCGAAGATTCTCGACGAGCAGGTCGTGGGCGGCGTCGGCGTCCGGGACCCAGACGGCCTCCTCGCCCCACGAGCCCTCGTGCTGGGCCCCACTGGCCATCGGCCGGGCCACCTCCCCGACGACGACGAGGCGCGAGATGTTGAGCCGGACGGCGAGCCGTCCGATGGCGTCGTGCTCGGTGGTGGACTCCTCCCCCAGCTCGAGCATCGAGCCGAGGACGGCCCAGGTGCGGCGGTCGTGGCCCTGCGCGTCCCGACCCATCGCGGCGAGGGCCTTGAGGGCGGCGCGCACCGAGTCGGGGTTGGCGTTGTACGCGTCGTTGACGACGGTGATGCCGTCAGCCCTCTCGACGACCTCCATCCGCCAGCGTGAGGCGGGGGTCGCGCCGGCGAGGGCCTCGACGACCGAGTCGAGCGACAGGCCGCACTCGAGGGCGGCGGCGACGACGGCCAGGGCGTTGCCGACGTGGTGCTCCCCGTGCAGCGGGAGGGTCACGTCGGCCTCCCCGGCGGGGGTGAGCAGCCGGAAGGTCGGGCGTCCGGCCGAGTCCAGGACGATGTCGTCGGCCCGAACGGCGGCATCGGGGGCGGTCCCGACGAGCTGGACGCGCGCACCCGTGCGCATGGCCATCGCGCGCACCACCGAGTCGTCGGCGTTGAGGACGGCGAGGCCGTCGGAGGGCAGGGCGGCGACCAGCTCGGCCTTGGCGACACCGATCGCCTCGCGTGAGCCGAACTCGCCGACGTGGGCCGTGCCGACGTTGAGCTCGATCCCGATCCGGGGTGGCGCGATCGTCGTGAGGTACTCGATGTGCCCGATCCCCCGGGCGCCCATCTCGACGACGAGGAAGCGGGTCTCGGGGGTGACGCGGAAGACGGTGAGGGGGACGCCGACCTCGGAGTTGAGGGAGCCCACGGGAGCCACCGTCGGGGCGGCCGCCGACAGGACGCTCGCGAGCAGGTCCTTGGTCGAGGTCTTGCCGGAGGAGCCGGTGATGCCGATGACGGTGAGGTGGGGGTGCCGCTCGACGACGGAGCGTGCGAGGGCGGCCAGTCCGGCCTGGATGTCGTCGACGACCACGCAGGGCAGGTCGGGCACCTCGAGGGTCGTCATCGCGGCCACCGCACCGAGCTCTGCGGCCGGCCGGACGAACTGGTGGCCGTCCATCTGCTCGCCCACGCGGGCGATGTAGAGCCCTCCCGGGCCGGCCTCCCTGGAGTCGGTGACGACGGGGCCGTCGACGACGAGGCGGGCAGCCTCGTCGTCGGTGATGCCGTGGAGCCGTCCACCGGTGATGGTGGCGATCTCCTCGAGGGACAGCGGGATCACAGCGTTCCTCCCGTGGGGGCGGCGACCGCGCGCAGGGCGCGGGCCACCTCCTCGCGGTCGTCGAAGGGGTGGATGGTGCCGGCCACGTCCTGGCCGGTCTCGTGGCCCTTGCCCACGACGGCGACCACACTGCCGGGGCCGTGCGCACGGCCCAGGCGGATGGCGGCGTCGATGGCGTCGGCACGCCCGCCCACGTCGTGCAGGTCGTGGGTGCCGCCGACCGACGCCGCGTCGCGCGCGCCGTCGAGGACGGCGGCGCGGATCACGGCGGGGTCCTCCGAGCGGGGGTTGTCGTCGGTGACGACGACGACGTCGGCTCCGAGGGCGGCCGCGCGCCCCATGGCCGCGCGCTTGCCGCGGTCGCGGTCGCCACCGGCGCCGAGCACGACGACCAGGGCGCCTTGGGTCTCGGGACGCAGGGCCTTCAGGGCGGCGGCGACGGCGTCCGGGGTGTGGGCGTAGTCGACGACGACGAGCGGCAGGGACGCGTCCGGTGACCCGTCGACGGCGCCGTCGACGGACTGGTCGAGGGTGACCTTCTCCATCCGGCCGGGCACGTGCGGGTCGCTGCGCAGGGCCTGCTCGACCACCGCGGGCTCGAGGCCGGAGTCGAGCAGGGCCAACGCGGCCATCGCGGTGTTGACCCGGTTGAAGTCACCGGGCAGCGCCGAGCGCAGCCCCAGCGTGGTGGTGCCGTCGGAGAGCGTGAAGCCGGCCGGGTCGGCGTCCTGCCCGGCGACCAGGTGCCAGTCGGCCTCGACGTCGGCCAGCGAGGTCATCGTGGTGACGGGCACACCAGCCAGCTCGGCCAGCTCGCGGCCCCACTCGTCGTCGACGCAGACGATCCCGCGCCGGGACCGCTCCGGCGTGAACAGCGAGGCCTTCGCCAGGAAGTAGTCCCGCATCGTCGGGTGGAAGTCGAGGTGGTCCTGCGACAGGTTGGTGAACAGCGCGACGTCGTAGACCACGCCGTCGACGCGGTGCTGGCTCAGCGCGTGGCTGGAGACCTCCATCACGCAGGAGTCGACCGACCGTTCGCGCATGACGGCGAGCAACGCGTGCAGCACGGTCGCCTCCGGTGTGGTGCGCATGCTGCGCAGCCGCTCGTTCCCGATCCGGGTCTCGACGGTGCCGATCAGGCCGGTCGTCCGTCCCAGCGCGGTCAGGGCGGAGTCGATGAGGTATGCCGTCGTCGTCTTGCCGTTCGTGCCCGTGACCCCGAACAGCCGCAGGCCGAGGTCCTCGGTGCCGTAGAGGGCTCGGGCGACGGGGCCGACGACGCTGCGCGGCTCCTCGACCACCACGGTCGGCACGCTGACGCCGTCGGCAGCGAGCACGGCGACCCCGGCGGCGTCCGTGAGGACGGCGACCGCGCCCGCCTCCACCGCGCCTGCGGCATACCGGGCACCGTGGGCGTTGGCGCCCGGCAGGGCGGCGTAGAGATCGCCGGCCACGACGTCCTGGGAGGCCAGGGTGATGCCGGTGACGAGGACGTCCTCACCCGTGACCGTGCCGCCCACGAGGGAGGCCACGGCGGAGATCGGGGTGGCGTGGAGCGACGCCGGTCGGGGGGATGGCACGGACAGCGAGCCTACCGTCAGTGCCCGGCCCGGGCTGCGCTGGACGCCTTGTCCCGCACCACGGAGGGGTCGCTCGGGTCGGGCGTCGGGTCGGCCTTGATCTTGACCACGGGCGGCTTGGTGCCGGTCGGGGGCACCTGCAGCTCCTGCAGCGCGTAGGTCATGACGTCCTTGAACACGGGTCCGGCCACGGCGCCGCCGAAGTAGCCCTTGATCGGACGCTGCAGCGTCACGGCGACGACGATCTCGGGGTCGTCGGCGGGCGCGAACCCGATGAAGCTCGCCGTCTTGCCCGAGTACCCGCCGACCTTGGCGTCGTAGCGGTCCGCGGTGCCGGTCTTGCCCGCGACGCGGTAGCCGGGGATCTTGGCCTCGGGGGCGGTGCCCTCCTTGCCGACGACGCCCTCGAGCATGTCGCGGACCTCCTTGGCCGTCTCGGGCGAGACCACCCTGATGCCCTTGGCCTTCTCGACCGGCGTGTAGTTGCCGTGCCCGTCGCTCGTGGCGGCGACGATCCGCGGCGGGATCCGGACGCCGTCGTTGGCGATGGTCTGGAAGACCCCGGCAGCCTGCAGGGCGTTGACCGACAGGCCCTGTCCGAAGAGCACGGTGTAGCGCTGCGAGCCGTTCCAGTCCTTGACGTTGGTCAGCAGGCCCGGGCCCTCACCGGGGAAGCCCATGCCCGAGGTCGCCCCGAGGCCGAACTTCTTGAAGTAGCTGTACATCGTCGTCGCCTTGACCTTCTCGCCGGCGAGGATGGTGCCGATGTTGCTCGACTGCGCCAGGACGCCGGCGAAGGTGAGGTACTCGGTCGGGTGGTCGTGGCTGTCCTTGAACTCCGTGCCGGAACGGTGGATCCGGTTGGGCACCTCGACCACCGTGGACGGGGTGATGGCACCCTCCTCGATGGCCGCGGCCGCCGTCATGACCTTGCCGGTCGAACCGGGCTCGTAGACGTCGTTGAACGCCTTGTTGGTCCAGTTCTCGGTGGACTGGCCCGGCTGGTTGGGGTCGAAGGTCGGGTAGGACGCGACGGCGAGGAGCTCACCGGTCTTGACGTTGGTCACGACCACGGTGCCGGACAGCGCCTTGGTCTCGATGACCTTCTGCGCGACGGCGTTCTGCGCGAACCACTGCAGGTCGGAGTCGATGGTCAGCTTGACGTCCTTGCCCGGCACCGACGGGATCGTCTCCTGCCGGGCGTTCGGGATCGCCCGGCCGTCCTGGGACTGCTCGAACATCGTCTTGCCGGCCTTGCCCTTGAGCGTGGAGTTCATGAGGACCTCGAGGCCGCCGCCGGGCGACCCGTCGGACTGGACGAAACCCACGAGCGAGGCTGCTGCGGTCGAGGTCGGGTAGTTGCGGTCGGTGGTCGCCTCGGAGTAGATGCCGTTGATGCCGAGCTCGGAGATCTTGCGCCAGTTCAGCGGCGTGACGTTCTTGGCCAGCACGCGGTAGCGGGAGGTGCCGGTCAGGTTGGTGACCAGCGTGTCCACGGGGATGCCGAGCAGGGGCGAGAGGTCCTTCGCCGCGCCGGCGACGCCAACCACGGCGCGCACGCCGTTGACCGGCTTCACGTACTTGGTCACCGCGGTCTGGTCCACGGTGACCGTGCGGCGTTCGACGCTCGAGGCGAGGATCGTGCCGTTGCGGTCGACGATGGAGCCGCGCATCGCGGGGTAGACGATCGTGCCGAGCCGCTTGGAGGCTGCGGTCTGGGAGACCCCGGAGGCGTCGAAACCCTGCAGGCGCAGCAGCTGGGCGCCGAAGACGCTGAAGATGAACAGGACCGCGACCGTCATGGTGCGCATGCGGCGACGCGGGTTGGACCCGTCCAGGCTCACGCGGCGGCCGGCCGGACGCCTCGGCGGGGCGGTCGGGCGCCTGGGTGGGCCGCCCTGGCCGCCCAGGCGCTGTGCCTGGGCGGCGGGATGCTTCGGGTCGGACGCCGACCGGGCGCGGGCCGGGGCCGCCGTGGGGCGGCCGGCGCTGCCCGAGGTGACGCGTTCCTTGGCCCCGGGTGCGCCCTGCGCCGGACGACGACGTGGGGCCTCACCGTTCGGGACACGGGGGCGCTGGGCTCCGGGGCGAGTGCCTCGGGTCTGCGTCACTGGGTACCTCGTGTCTGCGGTGGGTCGGGGACGCCCTGTCAGGGCTTGGGGGTGGCCGGCGTCGACGGTGACGCGGCCGGCTTCTTCGCCGGGGTGGTCGTGCTCGTGCTCGTGGTGGTCTTGCTCTTGGCGTCGACGCTGGTCACCGTCGTGACGAGCGAGCCGTCAGGCTTGGTGACCTTCACGGTCGTGGTCGTCACGTCCCCCTTCGAGCTGACTGCCGTCTTCGGCCCCGCGTCCTTGGACGCTGCGGACGTCGAGGACGGAGCCTGCGGAGCCGTGACCACGGTAAAGCCGGCCTGCTTCTTCGCCGCGCTCGCCACGCCGAGGACCTTGCCGTCGCTGAGGCGCAGGAACGCCGCGGAGTCGGCGGGCACCATTCCCAGCTTCTCGGCACGGGCGGCGAGGTTGGCGGGGCTGCGCTGGGCGTCGATCGACTGGGTGAGCGCGTCCTGGGTGTCGGTGAGCTCACCAGAGGTCGCCTGGAGGCGGTGCAGGGTGAACGACCCCTCGGCCATGGCGGTGTTGAGCATGAGGAGGGCGACGAGGCCACCCACCAGCAGGGTCATGCAGAGCGCAGCGAACACGGCGTTGCCGGGCTGCCCGATCGCGGCGGGGACGACCCGCAGGGGCTGGGGCGACGCCTGCCGGCGCAGGGGTGCCCGAGGAGCGACCCTCGCCGTCGCAGTCTGCTGGCTCATCGGTGGTTTCCCTTCGTTGCAGTGGAAAGTCGGGTGCGCTCGGCGGCCCGCAGGCGCACCGAGGCAGATCGGGGGTTGGCGGCCTGCTCGGCGGCGGACGCCTCTTCGGCGCCGCGGGTGAGCAGCCGCAGGTATGGCGCGTGCTCGGGGAGCTCGACGGGCAGGCCCTGCGGGCTGCTCCCCTTGGCTCCCTGCGCCAGCACGCGCTTGGTGATGCGGTCCTCGAGCGAGTGGTAGGACAGGACGGCCACCCGGCCGCCGACCCCGAGCGCATCGATGACTCCGGGCAGCGCCCGCGCCCAGACGGACAGCTCGGCGTTCACCTCGATGCGCAGCGCCTGGAAGGTCCGCTTGCCGGGGTGGCCACCGCTCTTCTGGGACGCGGCGGGCACGGCCTTCTTGAGGAGCTCGACGAGCCGGCCCGAGGTCGTGAACGGCTCGGTCTCGCGCTCGCGGACGACCGCTGCGGCGATCTTGCGGGCGAACCGCTCCTCGCCGAACTCGCGCAGGATGCCCTCGAGGTCGGTCGCGGAGTAGGTGTTGAGGACCTCTGCGGCAGTGATGCCGGTGGACTGGTCCATCCGCATGTCGAGCGGTGCGTCCTGGCTGTAGGAGAACCCCCGATCGGTTTCGTCGAGCTGCAGCGACGAGACGCCGAGGTCGTAGAGGCTGGCGTCGACGTGGGTGACGCCGGCCTCGGCGAGCGCCCGCGGCACCTCGTCGTAGACGGCGTGGACGAAGGTCGTGCGACCGGCGAACCGGTCGAGCCGCTCGGCGGCGAGCGCCAGCGCCTCCTGGTCGCGGTCGATGCCGACCAGGCGGGCCTGCGGGCAGCTTTCGAGGATCGCCTCCGCGTGACCGCCCATGCCGAGGGTGCCGTCGAGGTACACCGCGCCGGGCCCGGTCAGCGCCGGGGCGAGCAGCTCGACGATGCGGTCGCGCAGCACGGGAATGTGCCGGTCGGCGGCCATTCCTCGTGAGTTCATCGCGGTGCTCCTGCTCGGGTCCTGCTGCGGGTGTGGTGCGGGGGTGGTGCTGGTCGTGCGGGGTGGATCGGTGCTCCCGTCCTGCTGTGCTGGACCCTGCGGTCAGGTCTCCATCCGCTTCGAGGAGTGCGGCCCGGGACGGGGGAAGTCGTCCCGGGATGCGAAGCGGCTGGAGACCTGGCGACAGGGGCCGTGGGCACGAGTGCCCGCCGGTGCGTCACAGCAGGCCCGGGATCACCTCCTCGGACTGGTCGGCGAAGCCCTGCTCGGTGCTCTCGAGGTAGGTGTTCCAGGCGTCGGTGTCCCAGACCTCGACGCGCGACCCGGCGCCGATGACGGTGCAGTCGCGGGTCAGCCCGGCGTAGGCGCGCAAGTTGGCGGGGATGGTGACGCGGCCCTGCTTGTCCGGCACCTCGTCGGAGGCGCCCGAGAGGAAGACACGGGTGAAGTCGCGGACGGCCTTGCTCGTGGTCGGGGCGGACTGCATCTGCTCGGTGACCCGGACGAACTCCTGCATCGGGAAGACGTACAGGCAGCGCTCCTGGCCACGGGTGACGACCAGCCCGTCGGCCATCCGCTCGCGGAACTTCGCGGGGAGGAACAGGCGGCCCTTGTCGTCGAGCCGGGGGCTGTGCGTCCCGAGGAACACGGCGCCCCCTTCCCCTGCCTGAAGCCACAGGACCCCACGGCCCTCTTGTTTCCCCCACTTTACTCCACCAACACCCCCACAGGTACCCAGTTGCGCACGTTTTCCTCATCTGTTCGGCTGTTTCTGCAGGTCATGCTGGTGGTGGAAAGTGGTGGGGAGATCCCGCACCTCGACCGCCGATCGACCCGTCGACAGAGCGCACGGCGACGAATGAACCGTCGATGGGCCTCATGCGACGATCCACGCGCCGTTCCGGGCACCGATCGGGCGCCCCGGGCGTTCCCGAACCAGTCCGACAGGTCACGAGACGGCATACGTGCTGTCCCGGTGGGGCGATGTGGGGGAAGATCGAGCCATCCCGAGGGCGCAGCGTTGCGACCCCGGAATCGACGGAAGGACAGCCGGTGCAGGGTGGGTACGAGGACCAGGGCGGGGGCCCGCGCGGGGCGGTGCACGGATCGTCCGCTGGAGCGCCGGGCACGACGGGACGCCAGGACATGAGCGGTCGACCGCGCCCGGGCGGCTCAGCGACCCCGGTGTCGGAGGGCCTGCTCTCCTTTCCTGCCGGCTCCCCCGCCTCCCTGGGCCAGGTGACGGAGGTCGCCGGACGGCTGGCGAGGGCGATGAACTCCGTCATCGAGGGCAAGCCCGATGTCGTGCACACGGCGATCACGGTGCTGCTCGCCGAGGGGCACCTGCTCCTCGAGGACGTGCCGGGTGTGGGCAAGACCATGCTGGCCAAGACCCTCGCCCGCACGATCGACTGCTCGGTCCGCCGTGTGCAGTTCACGCCGGACCTGCTCCCCAGCGACATCACCGGCGTCAGCGTGTTCAACCAGGACGTCCGTGACTTCGAGTTCCGGCCCGGGGCGATCTTCGCCAACGTCGTGGTGGGTGACGAGATCAACCGCGCCTCCCCCAAGACCCAGTCGGCGCTGCTGGAGTCGATGGAGGAGGGCCAGGTCACGGTCGACGGCCAGACCTACGACCTCCCGAAGCCGTTCATCGTCATGGCGACCCAGAACCCCATCGAGATGGAGGGCACCTACCCCCTCCCCGAGGCCCAGCGCGACCGGTTCATGGCCCGCATCTCCCTCGGCTACCCCTCGTCGCGCGCCGAGGTCGCCATGCTGGACAGCCACGGACAGGTCTCTCCGCTGGAGACGCTGAGCCCCGTCACCGACGCCGCCACGATCACGGCCATGGTCAAGGCGGTCCGGTCCGTGTTCACCAGCGACGCCATCAAGCAGTACGTCGTCGACCTCTCGTCGGCCACCCGGTCCAGCTCGGCGCTGCGCCTGGGTGCCTCACCTCGAGCGACCCTGCACATGCTGCGGGCTGCCCGGGCCCACGCGGCGCTCGAGGGTCGCGACCACGTGCTGCCCGACGACGTGCAGGCGATCGTCGTCCACGTCCTGGCCCACCGCGTCATCCCCACCGGCGAGACCCAGCTCGCCCGCCGGAGCACCGGCGAGGTCCTCCAGGACCTGATGCGGCGGGTGCCGGTCCCTGCCGCCGGCCGCTGAGGCTGCGGCGTGCGCAGACTTCGCGACCTCCTCACCACCCGCGGGCGGGCCTTCGTCGCGGCGGGAATCACGTTGGTGCTGTGCGGGATCGGGCTCGGGTTCACCGACCTGACCCGCATCGGCGTCCTCCTGGTCGCCCTGCCCCTGCTCAGCGGGCTCCTCATGCGACGGCACGACCTTCGGTTCGCCCTCGAGCGCACCGCCGTGCCCGGACGGATCCAGGTCGACGAGCAGTCCGTGGTCACCCTGGGGATCGAGAACGCCGGCGGCGCCGCGAGCCCCCTGCTCATGGCCGAGGAGCAGCTCGACTACGCCCTGGGCGACCGCCCGCGCTTCGTGGTGCCCCGGTTGCGCCGGGGCGACCGCCAGGAGGTCCACTACACCGTGCGCTCCCACGTGCGCGGCCGACACCGCCTCGGCCCCCTGGGCGTGCGCCTGCGCGACCCGTTCGGCCTGAGCACCCGCGTCGCGGCGATCTCCGGGGCGAGCGACGTCCTCGTGCTGCCGAAGCTCCTGCCCCTGGGCGGCGGGCTGCCGCCGGGCAGCGGCGTCGGTGCCGAGGGCGCCATACCCCACATGGTCGCCCTCCACGGCGAGGACGACGTCTCGATCCGGTCCTACCGCGACGGTGACGACCTGCGCCGGATCCACTGGCCGGCCACGGCCAAGACCGGTGAGCTGATGGTGCGGCAGGAGGACCGGCCGGCCCGTCGCCGGGCCGCGATCGTCCTGGACTCCCGCTCCCGGGGGCACCACGGCTCGGGCAGCTCCAGCTCCTTCGAGTGGGCGGTGACCGCGTGCGCCTCCATCGGCGTGCACCTCCTCGACCAGGGGTATGCCGTGCACCTGATCACCGACGACACCGCCGAGGACAGCCGTGCCGCGTCGGCGATGGAGCTCGACCCGATGCTCGACGTGCTCGCGATGGCCCAACCCGGATCGGACGACCAGTTCGCCGAGGTGATCCAGGCGGCGCACCCGGTCACCTCCTCGGGCGGACTGGTGCTGGCCGTCGTCACCGAGCTCGACGAGGAGATGGCCCGCCAGGTCGCGTCGCTGCGCCAGCCCGGGGGTACCGCGCTGGCCATCGTGCTCGACCCCGCCGGCTTCGGGGCCAGTCGTCGCCGGCCCGGCACCAGCTCGGACCTGTCGTGCGTCCCGGTCCTGCGTGGCGCCGGCTGGGGCGTCACCGTCGTCACCTCCGACGACCCGCTCGCCGCCGTGTGGGGCGTGCTGTCCGGCGGGACCCGAAGGGTGGGCGTGGCATGAGCCGCGGCCGCCTCCCCGAGTCCCTGCTGGCCGGCGCCGCCTCCGCGGTCGTCGCCTGGCCGCTGACCACGCTCTTCACACCCAACACCTGGGTACGACCGACCATCGTCGTGATCCTCGTCGTCGTCCTCACCGGCGTCCTCGCGAGGATGGTCACCACCTCGTGGGCGCTGGTCGGGCTCTCCCAGCTCGCCGGCATCGTGCTGGTGTCGGGATGGATCTACGGCCGCGGGCACCTCTGGTACGGCCTGCCCTCGATCGACACCGTGCTCGCGTTCAACCGCCTGCTCGTCGATGCGCGGCTCACGGTGCAGAACTACGCCGCGCCCGCACCCACCGACCGCGGCATCATCCTGGGGATCGGCCTGGCCATCGGGGTGACCGCGGTCCTCGTCGACCACCTCGCCGTCATGCGTCGCTCCCCCGCCATGGCCGGGCTCCCCCTGCTCACCGCGTTCCTCATCTCGGCCTCCAACTCCGGCGACTCCCTCAACCCGATGTTCTTCGTCGCCGCCGGTGGCATCTGGCTGCTGATGCTCGGCCGCCAGGGCATCTCCTCGCTGCGGCGGTGGAGCACCACCCTGCCGATGAGCACCACGGGCCGCCGCAGCTCCGAGGACAACGACGGTGTCTACGGGTATGCCGCCGTCGGGCGGACGCTCGCCGTCGCCGGCCTCGTCATCGCGGTGGCCCTGCCCGTGCTGATCCCGCACCTGCCCACGCGCTACCTCATCGACGGCCTGGGCCGGTCCAGCGACGCCACCGGGTTCAGCGACGGCCAGGTCGGGCTCAAGTCCACGCTCGACCTGACCCGCAGCCTGAAGAGCCCGTCGAAGGCCCCGGTCCTGTCCTACACGACCAACGCGCCCATCCTGACCCCCCTGCGGGTCGGGGTCCTGGAGAACTACGCCAACGACCAGTGGCGTCCGGACGACGCCGACGTCCGCTACACGCGACGGCCGGAGATCCAGCTCCCGCAGGAGCTCGACGACAGCGTCCCCCGCGAGACCTACCGGATCTCCGTCGACGAGTCCCGCATCGAGGCGCCCCAGATCGCCGCACCCACGCCCTTGGTCTCCGGCGACCTCGACGGGGTGGCCTGGGGCCTGGACCGCCGGACGTCGGTCGCCAGCGTCAACCGGACGGCGAGCTCCTACAGCTTCAACTACCTGGCCCTCAACCCGACGCCGGCGACCCTCGACCAGCCGGTGCAGCGGGCGACCGGCGCCCTGCTGCCGCCCGAGCTGCAGGTGGATCCCGCCTCCGAGCCGCTGGTGCGCGACCTCGTCGACACCGTGGTGCCGAAGGGCGCCAGCCGGATCGAGGCCGCCCGGGCGATCCAGAGCTACCTGCGCAGCGGTGGCGGCTTCACGTACTCGCTCAACCTGCCGACGACCGTCAACAACCGCTTCGGGCAGTCCGAGGCCCCCGACGCCATCTCGCTGTTCCTGCGGACCAAGGTCGGGTACTGCGTGCAGTTCGCCACGGCCATGGTGATGATGGCCCGCGAGAGCGGGATCCCCGCCCGCATGGCCATCGGCTTCCTCCCCGGCACCGCCGACCGCGGCACCTACACGGTGCGGGCCTCGGACGCGCACGCGTGGCCCGAGCTCTACTTCGAGGGCGTCGGGTGGCTGCGCTTCGAACCCACCCCGTCGGGCACCCAGAACACCGTCGCTCCGCCGTACTCACTGGCCCCCACCACCCCGGACACGACCGACACGTCGTCCACGGGCACCGCGACCAGCTCGGCCTCCTCGAGCACCCGACGCGACGGCGCCAACGACCCCGGGGCGCAGAACCCGACGACGACCTCCGGCACGCAGAACGACAGCACGTCGTTCCTCGGCGGCAGGGCCGGCACGGTGCTGCTGTGGGTCCTGCTGGCCCTCGTCCTCGGTCTCCTGGGCTCCTTGGCCGTTCCCCTCGCTGCGAGGGCCAGGCTGCGCCGCCGGCTCAAGGACGCCCCCGACGAATCGACCCGGGTCGAGATCGAGTGGCAGGCCATGGTCGAACGGCTCGGCGACCTCGGCGTCATACCTCCGCGGGGAAGCACGCCGCGCCAGGCCGGACGGTTCTACCAGCGGGAGGCCTACCTCGAGGGTGAGGAGTCGCAGGCTCTTCGGCGCGTCGTCGACGGCGTCGAGCGCTCGCGCTACGCCCCACCCGGGACGACCGTCACCGATGTCCGGCCCGACACCCAGCACGTGGTCAAGGCCGTTTCGGGGGTCCGGCGGCGCAAGGACCGGCTGCGGGCGGTCTGGTGGCCGAGCGACGGCCTGCTGGAGTGGCGCGAGCGCCGTGAGCGGGTCGCCGGGATGGCGCGAGCCCCGTGGGAGCGGTGGCAGGAACGCCGGGCCGAGCGCAGGTGAGTTCGCAGGTGAGTTCGCAGGTGAGTCACCAGCTGAGTCACGGACCGCGCGTCAGAAGATGGCGTTGATGCCGTTCCAGCCGCCGCCCACCCGGACCCTCGGCAACCACGATCCCGTCGCGGTCCGCGGGTAGAGCCACAGCACGCCGGACCGGTCGCGGGCCAGGAGGTCTGGAGTGCGGTCCCCGTTGAGGTCTCCGGCGCTCGCCACTGCGGTCATCGATCCCCACCCGCTGCCGATCCGGACCCGCGGGAGCCAGCCTCCGTTGCCGTTCCCCGGGTACAGCCACAGGTAGCCGGTCGCCGTCTCGCGCGCCACGACGTCGGCCCTGCCGTCACCGTTGAGGTCACCAGGTCCCACGATGGCATTGAAGATGTTCCACCCCGACCCGACCCGCACCCGCGGGAGCCATCCGCCGCGGCCGTTGCCGGGGTACAGCCAGAGGTATCCCGTGGCCCGCTCCCGCGCCAGCAGGTCGACGCGCTGGTCGCCGGAGAAGTCCCCCGGGCCGACGATCGCGGAGAACCCGTTCCACCCGGTCCCGACCCGCACCCGCGGGAGCCATCCGCCCCTGCCGTTGCCGCGGTAGAGCCACAGGGAGCCGGTCGAAGCCTCCCGAGCCAGGACGTCCAGCGGGCCGTCGCCGTCGAAGTCCCCCGGGGTCTCCAGGGCACTCATCCCCTTCCAGCCCGCGCCGATGCGCACCCCGGCCGTCAGGGCGCCTCGTCCCGTGCCCGCATACAGACGGAGGTCGCCGGTCGCCGCGACGCGCGCCAGCACGTCGTTGTTCCAGTCGCCGTTGAAGTCAGCGGTGGCACCGGACAGGGTCGAGGCGGGCACCGCCAGCGGCGTGAACGCATACGGCTCGCACGTGCGGTCATAGTCGAGCTGCCCGTCAGTCCACTGCGACAGCAGGACGCGTCCACCGGAGAAGCTCGGCTGGGTGCACCGGGCGAGCGCCTCGCCGGGGTAGTCCAAGCGGCCCGCGGTGGCCCAGACCGGAACTCCGGGCACCCGCCAGGACCCCGTGATCGCCTCCCATCCCGAGGCGAACGAGTACAGGCCGTAGGCGAGCCCGTGGTCGCGCAGCCCGCGCATCAGCCCCTCGAGGACGTAGCGGTTCTCCAGGCGTTGCTGGGCCGTGGCCGTCGGCCACGGCTGGGCCGCTAGGGGTTCGACGTCGATCCAGACCACCGGCGGCGCGAAACCGGCAGCACCGAGGCTGCCCGCTGCATACGTCGCCTCGGCGTAGCCGACGTTGGACAGCTGTCCCGCCTTCGTGGTCGGTGACCACGGACCGTCGGCGCGGTGGGTGACGAACTGGCCGGCAGTGGGGTATGCCGCGATGGTGTAGGCCTGCGAGGGCTTGGCGTTCGCCTTCACCCAGGCGACCTGGTCGGCGAGGCAGGGGTTCGCGATGAACGGCAGGCCCTGCTGGGTGCCCTTGGCAGGAGGCCCGTTCAGCCCCACGATGACAAACTGCGGCGAGGGCGAGGGCAGCTCCTTGCCGCACTGCGGCCACGAGATGTCCAGGCCGAACATCGGGGCGGCAGCAGCCGGCGGCGCCGTGGACACGAGGGTCGCGACGCACGCTGCTGCGGCCGCCAGGCCCACGATGGAGCGTCGTCTGTGGTGACCCATGGCACCTCCTTGTCGCGATCCAAGTCCACACCAGGCGCTCCCCCTCGAACAGGGACCAAGGGCACCGCCCAGCACGGCGTCGACCCGATCTACGACCGGCGTCGTAGGGACTCTGCGTCGCAGGCAGGGGGTGGTGGCCACGGCACCGCACCTACCGTGGCCATGTGGGATTGCGCGGACCTGCATGGGGCCGCCGGTGCCTGGCAGGGGCGCTGGTTGGAACGCTCGCGGGACTCGGGGTCGTGAGCTCGGTCCCCGCGGCCGCGGCGACCACGGAGTACTTCGTCGACATGACGACCCCCGGCTGTTCGGACACCGGCGACGGCTCGGCCCTCACCCCGTTCTGCACGGTCACCAAGGGCCTGTCGAAGCTCGCGCCCGGTGCCACCCTCTACATCGGCAACGGGTCGTACGCCGAGACCGTGACGCCGCCGGTCTCAGGCACGTCGTCCCAGCCGGTGACGGTGACCGCGTGGCCCGGGCGGAGCCCGACCGTCGGGGTGGGCAAGAACAACGGCGTCCTCATCTCCGGCAGGAACTACGTCACCGTGTCGGGCCTGAGCGTCACCTCGACGGTGCGCCATGGCATCTCGGTGGCTGCCAGCACGCACATCACCCTGTCGGGCAACCGGGTGACCGGGTCGGGCCGACCGCAGAGCGGCGCGACCGCCTCAGGCATCTTCCTCTCCTCCACCACCGACTCCCTGGTCACCGGGAACACGGCGAGCTACAACACGCAGTCGGGTCTGTATGCCGGTTCGGGGACGACCCGTACGACGTTCAGCTACAACGAGGCGGCAGGCAACGCCGCGGTCTACACGCGCATGGCGACCGGCATCTGGATCGTCTCGACCGCGAACTCGTTCATCGGCAACACCACCCATGACAACGAGGACAGCGGCCTGAACTTCTACGGCGGGGCCGGGAACAACCTCACCACGCTGAACGTGACCTACAACAACGGCGACCACGGCATCGACAACCTGAACGTGGACGGCGGGCAGATCATCGGGAACACGGTCTACCGGAACTGCACCAGCGGCATCAACATCGAGGGCACGTCCCACGACTTCGTGGTGAAGAACAACATCGCCGTCGACAACGCCGTCTACCCGACCTACAACGGGATCTCGTGCTCCAGGCGCGGCGGCAACATCGGCGTCTACGACTCGGCACCCCCCACCACGGTGGCCGACCACAACCTGGTGTGGCTCAGCAAGTCAGGCACGCTCTACTACTTCGGCGGGAGCTTCACCTCGCTGGCGGCCCTGAGGTCGTCGAAGGGTCAGGAGACCCATGGCACGCAAGCCGATCCCGCCTTCGTCTCCGCACCGGGCCGGGACTTCCGGCTGACGCCGTCGTCCCCGGCGATCGACCGGGGCGACTCCGCAGCGCCGGGCGAGCAGCCGGTCGACATCATCGGCACGGCGAGGGTGCGGAACGCGGCCGTGGACAACAGCCTGGCGGAGGGGCCGCGCCTGTTCGACGACCTCGGTGCCTACGAGCTCCCGGCGGTGGCACCGCCCCTTCCACCGGTCGCAGCACTGACCGTCACCCCCAACACCGGGACCGCACCCCTGGCCGTCACCGCCGACGCAGCCGCGTCCACCGACCCCCAGGGCCGAGCCCTGACCTACACCTTCGACTTCGGCGACAACACCCCCGCCGTGGGACCCCAACCCGCGACCGGCACCACCCACACCTTCACCAGTCCAGGCACCTACACCGTGCGCGTCACCGCCACCAACGACGCCGGCCTGACCAACACCGCCACCACCCAGGTCACCGTGACCACCGCACCACCACCACCACCACCACCCGCAGCACCGGTCGCAGCACTGGCCGTCACCCCCACCACCGGCACCGCACCCCTGGCCGTCACCGCCGACGCAGCCGCGTCCACCGACCCCCAGGGCCGAGCCCTGACCTACACCTTCGACTTCGGCGACAACACCCCCACCGTCGGACCCCAACCCGCCACCAGCACCACCCACACCTTCACCAGTCCAGGCATCTACACCGTGCGCGTCACCGCCACCAACGACGCCGGCCTGAGCAACACCGCCACCACCCAGGTCACCGTGACCACCGCACCACCACCCGCAGCACCGGTCGCAGCACTGGCCGTCACCCCCACCACCGGCACCGCACCCGTGGCGGTCACCGCCGACGCAGCCGCGTCCACCGACCCCCAGGGCCGGATCCTGACCTACACCTTCGACTTCGGCGACAACACCCCCACCGTCGGACCCCAACCCGCGACCAGCACCACCCACACCTTCACCACCGCCGGCACCTACACCGTGCGCGTCACCGCCACCAACGACGCCGGCCTGAGCAACACCGCCACCACCCAGGTCACCGTGACCACCGCACCACCACCCGCAGCACCGGTCGCAGCACTGACCGTCACCCCCACCACCGGGACCGCACCACTGGCCGTCACCGCCGACGCAGCCGCGTCCACCGACCCCCAGGGCCGAGCCCTGACCTACACCTTCGACTTCGGCGACAACACCCCCACCGTCGGACCCCAACCCGCCACCAGCACCACCCACACCTTCACCACCGCCGGCACCTACACCGTGCGCGTCACCGCCACCAACGACGCCGGCCTGAGCAACACCGCCACCACCCAGGTCACCGTGACCACCGCACCACCACCCGCAGCACCGGTTGCAGCACTGGCCGTCACCCCCACCACCGGGACCGCACCACTGGCCGTCACCGCCGACGCAGCCGCGTCCACCGACCCCCAGGGCCGAGCCCTGACCTACACCTTCGACTTCGGCGACAACACCCCCACCGTCGGACCCCAACCCGCGACCAGCACCACCCACACCTTCACCACCGCCGGCACCTACACCGTGCGCGTCACCGCCACCAACGACGCCGGCCTGACCAACACCGCCACCACCCAGGTCACCGTGACCACCGCACCACCACCGCCGGTGCCACCGGCCTACGTCTCGCAGATCGCGACCAACTACTCGACGAGCAGCAAGACCTCCGGCTACCTCACGGTCTGGCGCACGGGAGGCGTCGGCTCCGGGCACCTCGCCGTGATCACTCTCCAGCTCTTCGGCAGCACCGCGAGCGGTGGAGTCGCCGCAACCGACTCCAAGGGCAACACCTACCGTGTGGCGAGCGACGTCTCCGACGGCGCGGGCAGCAGGCTCGTCATCCTCTACGCGCCGATCGGCACGGCTCTGGCGGTCAACGACCGGGTCACCGCGACCTTCCCCACCTCCGCGGGCGGGTTTCGCATGACGGCCGACGAGTACGTGGGCGTGACCCAGCTCGACCGAACCGCGGTCGCTGGCGGCACCGCGCCACAGTTCTCCTCCGGGCCGACGAGCACGACGACGGCGGGCTCCGAGGTGGTCTTCGCGGCGGTGGCCACCACGGCCGGCTCGGCCGGCTCCACCTGGGCCAGCGGCTGGACGGCGGCCACGCCGTATGCCGTCGGGTCGAGCTACCTGGACCGGGCATACCGTCTGCCCACCAGTGCCGGGGCCTTCTCCGCGAGTGGCACGACGTCAGGGAGCTGGTTGGCCGCGGTGGTCACCTTCAAGCCGTGAGGCTCCTTCACAGCTGGACCACCGACGATGGCACCTGCACCTCGTCCCGCCGGTCGAGTGCTCTGCGGGCGAAGGTCCACAAGACTGCGTAGCGACGGCTAAGCACGCGAGGGGTCCTCAGGGGCGCCCCACGCTCCTAGCGTTCGGGGATGAACTCGCGGCCGTGGCGTCTGCCCACCAGTCCGACCCTGCGGCACGCGCAGAGGCGCTACGCGCTCTGGGCGACGACCGTGGTGGCGGCGATGTTGCTCGTCCTCGGGACGGGGGTCTCGGCGAACGGGGCCACGCCTGTGGCCGACGAGGTCCACTACACCTTCACCGGGCCGACGTCTGTGGCGCTCGACTGGCGTGGAACAGCCAACGACGTGCGCTGGGGAGCCACGACCGACTACGGGCAGACGGCAACGGGGGTGGCTCCGGCGTGGACGCCGTGGTCCTCGCCCGGTCCGTTCTGGCAGCTGCAGCTGGGTGGCTTGGTCGCCGGCACCACCTACCACTACTCGATCGGCGGCGGACCGGACTACACCTTCCATGCGCCGCCCTCGTCGACGTTCCGCTTCGACGCGATCGGTGACGTCGGCGACACGGCGAACTTCAGCAAGCTGGGCGCGACCCTCGACAACATCAGTGCCGACGACCCCTCCTTCGTGCTCATGGTCGGCGACCTCACCTACGCCAACGGCACATCCATGGCCGCTGTGGACCAGCACTTCAACGACGTCATGCGGTGGAGCACCCGGGCCGCCTACATGCCGGCGTGGGGCAACCACGAGTACGACGTGGCCGGGTCGGACGACCTGCGCAACTACAAGGGCCGACTCCTCATGCCGAACGCCGCCGCCTCGCCGGGGTCGCCGGCGATCTCATGCTGTGGCAACGACTGGGGCTGGTTCGACGCGGGGCCGGTGCGCTTCATCTCCTACCCCGAGCCGTGGACCGGGGCCTGGAGCGACTGGCAGTCGAAGGCCGGACCGCTCATGCGTCAGGCTCAGGACGACCCGAAGGTCAAGTACATCATCACGTTCGGCCACCGCCCTGCGTACTCCACCGGCTACCACCCCGGGGAGGCGCAGATCGCCTCCATCCTCGGAGGCCTCGGGGAGTCCTACAGCAAGTACGTGCTCAACATCAACGGCCACTCGCACGACTACGAGCGGTTCCAGCCCATCCAGGGCGTCACCCACGTGACGGTCGGTGCACCGTCGTCGCTCGAGCAACCGTGGACGAGCACGGACGCTCGGACCGCGCTGCGGGCGATGCACCTGTCGCACCTGCGCGTGGACGTCGGCGACACCGGCCTGAAGCTGCAGGCCGTCTGCGACTCGTCGGTGTCGGGCGAGGACAGGACCTGCCCAGCGGGGAGCATCCTCGACGAGTTCGTCATCGGGACGCCGCCGGTGATCGCGGTCGCGACCGACCTGTTCGTGGACAAGACGAGCTCGAGCTGCAGCGACTCCGGTGCCGGCACCCAGGACGCGCCGTTCTGCACCATCACCAAGGGAGTCAGCCGCCTGCAGGCCGGCACCGCCCTCTACATCGGGAACGGCAGCTACGCCGAGTCCATCAAGCCCTCGCTGTCGGGCACCGCGAGCGCACCGATCACCATCACGAGCTGGCCCGGTCGCAGCCCCGTCATCGGCAACGGGGTCACCAACGCCGCATACATCTCGGCGAAGAGCTACATCACGCTGTCCAACCTGACCTTCACGGCCACCACGGGCGACGGTGTCTACGTCACCAAGAGTGACCACATCACCGTGACGGGCAACACCGTGACGAACGCGGGTCGACAGGCCCAGGGAGCCACCGCCCCGGGCATCAGCATCCGGGCCACCAACAACTCGGTCGTGTCCGACAACGACACCAACCACAACAGCGACACGGGCATCTACGTCACCAACACCTCCACCGGCAACACCGTCCAGAACAACCGGTCGAGCTTCAACGCGCAGGGGTGGCAGCGAAACGCCAACGGGGTCAACGTCACCAGCCCCGGCAACATCATCTCGGGCAACGTCACCCATGACAACGAGGACACCGGGATCCAGCTCTACACCGGGGCGAACAACAGCCTGGTCACCAACAATGTCACGTACAACAACGGCGACCACGGGATCGACGACCTCAACGTCACCGGCGGCACGGTCGTCGGCAACACGGTGTTCCGCAACTGCACCACCGGCATCAACCTGGAGGGAGCCACGTCAGGGTCCTACCGGATCGCCAACAACGTCGTGGTGGACAACGCGGCCTATCCCGCCTACGCGGGGATCGCCTGCGCGAGGCGCGCCGGCAACATCGGTGTGTGGGACGGGGCGCAAGCCACCAGCACCGCGGACCACAACCTGGTGCACCTGAGCAAGACCGGGGTCATGTACGCCTGGGGGACGACCTTCACCTCCCTCGCCGCCATGCAGAAGGCCTCCGGGCAGGAGGCCGCAGGTGTCCAGGGCGACCCGAAGTTTGCGGACGCCGCCTCGTGGAACCTCATGCTCACCGACGGCTCGCCGGCCATCGACCGAGGGGACAGCAGCGTCCCAGGAGCGCAGCCGACCGACATCCTCGGATACCCCCGGGTCCGGGACCCCAACGTCAGCAACGCCTTCGCCGCTGGTCCCAGGCTCTTCGACGACCTCGGCGCCTTCGAGTTCCAGCCCGACATCGTGCCGACGCCCATCCAGCCGCCCGTCGCCAACCTCGTCCTGACCCCCAGCCAGGGCACTGCACCGCTGACCGTGGTCGCCGACGCTGGCGCCTCCACCGACCCGCAGAACCAGAGCCTCAGCTACAGCTTCGACTTCGGTGACGGCACGACAGCCCCAGCCCAGGCCGGTCCGACGACCAACCACACCTACCAGGTCGCCGGCACGTATGCCGTGACGGTCACCGCTCGCAACACCTCCGGCGTCATCGGGACCGCCAGTGCGTCGGTCACCGTCGCGCCGGCGCCGCCGCCCGTGCAGCCCCCCACCGCCTCCCTGCTCATGACTCCCGCCGACGGCGTCGCGCCGCTCAACGTGACTGCCGACGCCTCGGCATCGGCCGACCCGCAGGGGGCTGCGCTGACGTACACGTTCGACTTCGGTGACGGCACGGTGCTGCCCGCCCAGACCTCTGCCACCGCGACCCACACCTATGTGGACCCGGGGAACTTCACCGCCAAGGTCACCGTCACGAGCTCCACCGGGCTCAGCACGTCGACCACGGCTCCGGTCAACGCGACCAAGCCCCCCACGGTCTCCCCACCGGCCGCCGCCCTGACCGTCACGCCGCGCAGCGGCACGGCGCCGGTCGCGGTGACCGCCGACGCCTCGGCGTCCATGGACCCGCAGGGGCAGGCCCTCACGTACGCCTTCGACTTCGGTGACGGGACGACGGTGCCCGCCCAGACCAGCCCGGTCGCCACGCACACCTACACCTCCGGTGGCGCCTACACGGTCACCGTGAGCGTGCGGAACACCTCAGGGCTCACCGACACGACGGCCAACACCGTCGCGGTCAGCGACCCACCGCCGCCGGCCCAGGCACCCTCGGCGCAGCTGACCCTCACGCCGACCACGGGCACGACCCCCCTGGCCGTCACCGCGGATGCCTCGGCCTCCACCGACCCTCAGGGCCAGACCCTGAGCTATGCCTTCGACTTCGGTGACGGCACCACCGTCCCCGCCCAGGCAAGTCCGACGGCCACCCACACCTACACGACCGCCGGGACCTTCACGGTCACCGTCACGGTCGCCAACACCTCAGGCCTCGGCTCAACGGCCGTCGGCAGCCTGATCGTCAGCGACCCGCCACCACCGGTCCAGGCACCGGTGGCAAAGCTGGCTCTCACCCCGAGCACGGGGACGACCCCGCTGGCCGTCACCGCGGACGCCTCGGGATCGAGCGATCCGCAGGGCCAGACCCTGAGCTATGCCTTCGACTTCGGTGACGGCACCACCGTCCCTGCCCAAGCCGGCCCGAGCGCCACCCACACCTACACGACCGCCGGGACCTTCACGGTCACCGTCACGGTCGCCAACACCTCGGGCCTCGGATCGACGGCCCAACAGACCGTCACGACCACCACACCCGCACCCACCTACGTGGCGACACTCGGCACGAGCTCGTCGACCTCGACGAAGAGCTCCGGCGTCGTGACGGTCGGCCCCGGGGCGGGGGTGCGGCAGGGTGACCTCGTGGTCCTCACCCTGCAGATCGTCGCCAAGTCGCCCAAGGGGACGGTCACGGCGACCGACACGGCAGGCAACAGCTACACCGTTGCTCGTGACATCGTCGCGAGCAGCGGGCGGTTGGTCGTCCTGTCCGGGGTGGCGGCCAAGCCACTGGCACCCGGCGCCAAGGTCACCGTCACCTTCCCCGGATCGACCTCCTACCAGCTGGTCGCCGACGAGCTGGCCGGCGTCACCGCACTGGACCGCGCAGCATCTGCCACGGGCACGACCGCCGCATTCTCATCCGGTGCCACGGCCACCACCACGGCGGCTCGCGAGGTCGTTCTCGGGGTCGTCGCCTCGTTCACCGCGGCCACCAACCCGACGTGGTCGTCGACCTGGACACCCTTGACCTCGGCGGCCGTGGGCAAGACGAACCTGGGACGGGCCTTGCGGCTCCCCACCTCGACCAGCACCTTCGATGCGAACGGCACCACCGCGGCCGGCTCGTGGGCCGCGCTCGTCGTGACGTTCCGGCCGTGACGCAGCGCTGAGGACGTGTCGTCAGCGCTGCCACCGGGAAAAGTGAGAGGTCAGGTGCCCCGGAGGGCGCCTGACCTCTCACCACCGCCGCAGTCCGGCGGGACCACTCAGTCGAGGTAGTCGCGCAGGACCTGCGAACGGCTCGGGTGGCGCAGCTTGCTCATGGTCTTGGACTCGATCTGGCGGATCCGCTCGCGGGTCACGCCGTAGACCTTGCCGATCTCGTCGAGCGTCTTCGGCTGACCGTCGGTCAGGCCGAAGCGCATCGAGACCACACCGGCCTCGCGCTCGGACAGGGTGTCGAGCACCGAGTGCAGCTGCTCCTGCAGGAGCGTGAAGCTCACGGCGTCGGCGGGCACGACGGCCTCGGAGTCCTCGATGAGGTCACCGAACTCGCTGTCACCGTCCTCACCGAGAGGCGTGTGCAGGGAGATCGGCTCGCGGCCGTACTTCTGGACCTCGACGACCTTCTCCGGGGTCATGTCGAGCTCCTTGGCGAGCTCCTCCGGGGTGGGCTCACGCCCGAGGTCCTGGAGCATCTGGCGCTGCACGCGGGCCAGCTTGTTGATGACCTCGACCATGTGGACCGGGATGCGGATGGTGCGCGCCTGGTCGGCCATGGCGCGGGTGATGGCCTGGCGGATCCACCACGTCGCGTACGTCGAGAACTTGTAGCCCTTGGTGTAGTCGAACTTCTCGACCGCACGGATCAGACCGAGGTTGCCCTCCTGGATCAGGTCCAGGAAGAGCATGCCGCGACCGGTGTAGCGCTTGGCCAGCGACACGACGAGACGCAGGTTGGCCTCGAGCAGGTGGTTCTTGGCCTTCTTGCCGTCCTGGGCGATCCACCAGAGCTCGCGCTTGAGCTTCATGTCGATCTTGTCGCCGGAGTTGAGCCGCTCCTCGGCGAACAGACCGGCCTCGATGCGCTTGGCGAGCTCGACCTCCTGCTCGGCGTTGAGGAGGGCGACCTTGCCGATCTGCTTGAGGTAGTCCTTGACCGGGTCGGCGGTGGCGCCTGCGGTGACGACCTGCTGGACCGGGGCGTCGTCCTCGTCGTCGTCGCGAAGGACGAAGCCCGAGGGGGACTCCTCCTCCTCGCCGTCCTTCTTCTTGTCGTCGGTCTCGTCCTCGACGACGACGTCCTCGAGCTCGGACTCGACGACGTCGATCGGCTCGGCGTCCGTCTGCTCCGCCGTGGACTCGTCACCGGCTGCCGCCTTGGCCGCAGCCTTCTTGGCTGCCGCGGTCTGCTTGGCGACGGGCTTGGCGGGCTCGGCAGCAGCGGCTGCGGCCTTCTTCGTCGTCGTCGCCTTGGCGGCGGTCTTGGTGGCCGTCTTCGCGGCAGCCTTGGTGGCGGTCTTGGCAGCCGGCGCGTCGTCGCCAGCAGCGACGGGCTTGGCGGCGGACTTGGTGGTCTTGGCCGCCGCCTTCTTCGCCGAGGCGGTGGCGGTGCGACGGGTGGTCGTGGCGGCCACGGCACGGGACGCGGTCACGGCGTCGAGGGTGACGGTGATGCCCTGCTCATCCAAGGAGCGGAGCACGACCTTCATCCGCTTCGGCGGCACCTCGGCGCCCTCGAGCGCCTCACGCAGGGCGCCACTGTCGACCGAGCCGTTGGTACGACCCTGCATGAGCAGCTGCTGCAGGGCTGGGTGGGTGAACTCGGTGGGAAGAGACGGTGCGGGGCTCGCAGTCTTCTTGGACACAGGCGACACGGACTACCTTTCGTCGCGGGATCGCGGCACGGCGCACGCCATCGCAGGCATGGCGGCGCACGCCTACGACAACAACTACGGGGGCGGAAGTATTGCCGAGACCGGACGGGATGTGCCCAGCGCGACCTCGTTCCAGACATTGTAAAACGAGAAGGCGCCCAATCCCGCATTCGTGCACGAAATCAGGCTTGGGAAGGCCTGATCTCACCGTGCCGCGCCACGCGGGACCCAGCCGAGGGCTCGCCGCGGTCGTCGAGTCAGGAGCTGGCCTTGACCGCCAGGACGGGGCACGACGCGTCGAGCAGGATGCGCTGCGCGTTGGATCCGAGGATGAGCTTGCCCACCGGGGTGCGTCGACGCAGACCGATGACGATGAAGTCGGCCTGCTCCTCCTCCGCGACGGCGATGAGGTCCTCAGCCGGCTCGTTGCCCCGGACCAGCTGGCGCACCTCGTGCTCGACTCCGTGCCCGTCGAGCTCACCCTGGATGCGACTCAGCTCGGCCTCGAACCGCTGGGCCTCGTCGCCGTCGTAGTCCCGGCCTCCACGGTTGGAGTTGATGACGATGAGCTTGGACTTGCGCAGCAGCGCCTCCTCCGCCGCGCGTCGCAGCGCTGCTCGCCCTTCCTTCGTCGGGACATAGCCCACAACGATGGCCACAGGAACCTCCTCGTTCGTCGACACCTGCGGCAGTTGCCGCGCGGGCGACGCTACCGGAAACCTCCCGGTCAGGCAGGGTCTCCCAGCACGTGCCGCACCACGGCACCGACCTGCTCGAGCTCGATGAGGAAACCGTCGTGCCCGAAGTCGGAGTGCACGGTGCGGACTGCGGAGCCCCGGACCGCGGCGGCGATCTCGTGGGACAGCCGCGGAGGGTAGAGCCGATCGGAGTCCACCGCCACGACCACGACGTCGGCGGTGACCCGGGCCAGGGCTGCCTCGACCCCGCCGCGGCCCCTGCCCACGTCGTGGGAGTTCATCGCCTCGGTGAGGACGACGTAGGAGTTGGCGTCGAAACGTCCGGCCAGCTTGCCGGCGTGGTGGTCGAGGTAGGACTCGACGGCATACCGCCCGCTCCCGCCCAGCGGGTCCTCGTCCCCCTGCGGGACCCGTCCGAACCGTTCGTGCAGCTCGATCTCGCTGCGGTAGGTGACGTGGGCGATCCGGCGCGCGATGCCCAGGCCGGTCTCGGGCCCGAACCCCTTGTCGTAGTAGTCGCCCCCGCGGAAGTTGGGGTCGCTGCGGATGGCGAGGAGCTGGGCCTGGCACCACGCGATCTGCTCCGCCGAGGCGTAGGCAGTGCTGGCCAGGACCCCAGCAGAGGCCACTCGGTCAGGGTGGGTCACGGCCCACTCGAGCGCCCGCATCCCTCCCATCGATCCACCGAGGACCAGACGCCACCGGTCGATGCCGAGACGGTCTGCGAGCAGGGCCTCCACCCGGACCTGGTCGCGGACCGTGACGAACGGGAACCGGCTCCCCCAGGGCTGGCCGTCGGGGGCGACGGAGGCGGGCCCCGTGGTCCCCTGGCACCCACCGAGCACGTTGGCCGCGACCACGTGGAATCGGTCGGTGTCGAGCGGGCACCCGGGGCCGATGAGTCCGTCCCACCACCCCGGCGTCGGGTGGCCCGGGCCGGCAGGCCCGGTGACGTGGCTGTCGCCGGTGAGGGCGTGCTCGACGAGGATCGCGTTGTCCCGGGCGGGGTTGAGCTGGCCCCAGGTCTCGTAGGCGATGGTCACGTCGGGGAGCACCCCGCCCCGCTCGAGCTCGACCGCACCGAGGGCCTGGAACCGGCGGTCCCCGACCGGGTCACCGTGGCGCCACGCCGCGGAGGTCTTCGCAGGTCGGGAGGTGGTGGTCATGAGGGTGCTCCTGTGGCATCGCGCTTGCCGCCCAGGTCAGGGCCGGCCGGGTCTTCACCCGGGGCACCCCACCGCGAGGAGGGTTGCCGCCCAGCAAGCCGGGGCTTGTCGCTGGGACTCATAACCTGCGGCCAAGCATACGAGCCGCGCGCCGGCGTGTCCGGGTCGTCCGGACACTGGACCCCGCGGACCCAGGCCGCCCCCCAAAGGAACACGGCCCCCTCCGGAAAGATCCGGGACCGCCCTGTCCCGGATCAGGCCGTCAGCTCCGACCGAGGTGAGCGCGGACGCACCCCGAGGTCGACCATCCGCTCGAGCAACCTGGCCAGCCGGTAGCCCGGCGAGTGCTCCAGCGCCCGGTCGAGCGCAACCCGGGTGAGCGCTCCGTCGCCGAGCCACCAAGCCAAGTTGGCCAGGACCGTGAGCAGCGCAGCGGCCTGCTCGTCGGGCACCGCCCGCACGACCGACTGCAGCCGCGTCACCACCCGCCGCCCGGCGACCACGGCCACCTCGTCGCCCTGGTGCCCGACCCAGGCGGGGTCGGGCAGGCAGCTGTGCAGGGCGTCCACGAGGTCGGGCGACAAGGCGTCGAGGGGCAGGGTCCCCGGACAGATCCAGGCGATCAGCGCATCGCGCAGCTGCACGTCGCGCAGGCTCGCCACGAGCAGCGCGACCTGCTCGGCCCCCCACACGGGCCCCTGGCCGCCGTTCCCGTCACGGCCGTGGCCGTCGCTGTCGTCGCTGGTGTCGCTCACCTCCAGCACCGTGGCCCACGTGGCGAGGTAGCGCAGCCGGTGCACAGCCACAACCCGCTCACCGGGACCGCTGCCCTGTGCCTCGCCGGCGATCGCGTCGACCCCCTGGCCCTGCACCGCGACGCCGATCAAACGGTCGGTCCTCACCGCGAGCCTGTCGAGGGCTGCGGCCACCGGCGCGGTCAGCTCCGGGTCGGCCGAGACGAGCTCGGCCAGGGACTGCCGGCCCGGGAGTGGAGCGACCTCGAGGGCCACGAACGGCGCCACCGCCGGCGAGTCGCGAGGGATCACCTGCTCGTCTCCTCGGCTCGGGCAGCACCCGGTCTCGCAGTCCGGGGCGTACCACCGGCCGTCACGGACCACCAGGCGGTCGAGCACGACGATGCCGGCAGCCAGCATTCGGTCGCGGACCGCATCGGCCAGGGGAAGCGCCGCACCCGGATGCGACTCGTACCCCACGAGCAGGACGCTGTCAGGGGCCTCACGCAGCAACGGCTCCACCGCGGCGGCGCACGCCTCCTCCACCGCGTCGTCGGGCGGCAGGTCGATCCGCTCCACGAGGCCTACCTGGCGGTCGCGGAGCACCACGGCGACGAGGGAGTCGCTCGGGTGGTAACCCAGCTGGTAGGGCAGCACGGCAAGGACGTCGGCGGGTCCGGCGAGGCGGATGGGTTCCATGGCTCCCACGCTCGCGCGTCAGGACCGCCGTGCCGAGGGTGCGGCCTGGCGCCTGTGTACGAGGTCGCCGACCCTGCCCCCCTGTGGACGACGGGCGGCTCAGTAGACGACGGGCGGCTCAGTGGACGACGTACCCCGGCACGGTGGCACCGGGCGACTGTGCCGAGCGGGCAGTGGAACCGGTCTGGGCGTCATACTCCTGCGCCGAACCGGTCGCGCCCTTCCCCGTGCGCTCCCAGCGCAGGTAGGACTCCGTCTCGTTGACGAAGGCGGCGGCGAGCCACGACACCACCACGGCGTCGTCGGCCAGGCCGAAGACGGACAGGAACGCCTCGGGCACCAGGTCGATCGGCGAGACGACGTAGGCGACCGCAGCGGCGATCATGAGCAGCCGACCGCGGGTGCTGCCGTGGTAGTCGCCACGGAAGGTCGCCCGCAGCATCCGTGGGACGCTGGCGAACCTCTCCCCCAGGCCGGGCGACCCGGGGCGCAGGGTGGTGCGCAGTGCAGTGGCGATGGTGCGAAAGGCTCCGAAGCGGTTCACGGCCATGTCGTCTCCTGGTGCTGAACGGTGCAAGGTCGGTGGAACGGTCGGCCCCGGCGCCGACCGCGCCAGAACACTGGTCCAACGAGGTGGACGTGCAGGACATTCCCCGCCGGGACGTCGCCGCCCGTGGTGACGAGGGCGGGGCGGCGCACGTATGGCGCCGCCCGGGCCTCAGAGGCCGGTCACCTTCTTGGGGAACTCGTGCCGCGCGTGGTCGGCGATCCGCTTGAGCAGGTAGCTGTCGAGGCCGGCACCCATGACACCGCCGATCACCGGGACACCCCTGCCCAGCCGCACCAGCGACTTCTTGCCGACGGTCGACAGCAGGCGGAAGCCCACTGCCTTGTTGACCACCATCAGGGCCGGCCCGGGCAGGCGCTGCGCCGCGAGGTTGGACAGCCGCCCGGTCGACATCACGCCGGCCTTCTTCAGCAGGTCGTCGGCGTCCGCCCCGACCAGGGTGAGCAGGACGGCCGAACGGATCTCGGGCTGCTTGATGTCGTACCCGCGCAGGGACGCGATCGAGCCGACCATGCGGGTCGCGACGATGTAGAACTCGAGGACGTTGGCGGGCAGCGCGACGGGAAGGGTGATGAAGCCACCGAGCCCGGTCACGAAACCGCCTGCTGCGGCGAGCTTGAGGTGCCCTCGGACCACCGCGTCGATGGCGTCCTCGGCGTCGGGTCGTTCGGACCGCTTGGCGTCGGCGACCTTCTGGGCCGAGTCGAAGGGCCCCTTGCCGTCGATGCCGACGTCGAGGAGGTTCTCGATGAGGCCGGTCACCGTGGAGGTGAACACGCCCGAGTCCTCCCGCCCGGTCCTGGCCTGCTCGAGAGCAGAGGTCTTGACCTCTGCCTCCTCCTTGCCCAACCCGAGGAAAGCCACGCGGTACTCCCTGCTGTCGTCGACTGTCGTCGAGGTGCTGTGGTCCTGCAGCGCCGTTCGTCCGACGCCTCCGCCATCCTGCCACGCACGCCCCGGACCAGCAGGTTTAGCCTTGACACCATGGCCGACCCCACCCAGTCCACCTCGTCCGACACCTCAGCCAGCTCCGGCTCCGACTCGAGCCCCGGCTCCGCCACCGAGTCGGCCTTCGCCGCCTACGCACACCCCGAACGGCTCGTCAGCACGCAGTGGCTGGCCGACCAGGTGGCCGCCGGCGCGGTCGGCGGACCCGACGGGATCGTCGTCCTCGAGTCCGACGAGGACGTGCTGCTCTACGACACCGGCCACGTCCCGGGCTCCCTCAAGCTCGACTGGCACCAGGACCTCAACGACCCGGTGATGCGTGACTACGTCGATGCCGAGCAGTTCGCCGCGGTGATGTCCGCGCGGGGCGTCGGACGCGACACCACCGTCATCGTCTACGGCGACAAGAACAACTGGTGGGCCGCTTACGCACTGTGGGTCATGAGCCTGTTCGGCCACGAGGACGTGCGGCTGCTCGACGGCGGTCGCGCGAAGTGGGTCGCGGAGGGTCGCGAGCTGACGCGGGAGGTGCCCCAGGTGGCCCCGCTCACCGGGGACGCGGCATACCCGGTCGTCACGCGGGACGACGCGCCGATCCGCGCGTTCAAGGAGGACGTGCTGAACCACCTGGGCGGTCCGCTGGTGGACGTCCGCTCCCCCGGCGAGTTCAGCGGCGAGCTCCTGCACATGCCCGACTACCCGCAGGAGGGCGCGATGCGTGGCGGTCACATCCCCGGCGCCCGGTCGGTGCCGTGGGCTCGGGCCGCGAACGAGGACGGCACGTTCAAGTCGCGCGAGGACCTCGAGGCGATCTACCTCACCGAGCAGGGCCTGGCACCCTCGGACCCCACGATCGCCTACTGCCGCATCGGGGAACGCTCCTCGCACACGTGGTTCGTCCTCACCCACCTGCTCGGCTTCGACCAGGTCCGCAACTACGACGGGTCGTGGACCGAGTGGGGCAACTCCGTGCGTGTCCCGGTCGAGCAGGGGGCGCCGAAGTGACCGAACCCACCGCAGACACCGACCTCCCGGCGGCGATGCGCGAGATCGCCGCCGACTTCGCCGAGCTCACCGCTCCCGAACGCCTCCAGCTGCTGCTGGAGTTCAGCGAGGGCCTCCCCGAGCTGCCCGAGCGCTACGCCGGCTCGCTGGACTCGATGGAGCAGGTGCACGAGTGCCAGTCACCGATCTTCCTCGCGGTCGAGGTCGGCGACGAGCCTGCCGACGCCCCGGGCGCACGTCCGGTGCATCTGTTCTTCTCGGCCCCGCAGGAGGCTCCGACGACCCGCGGGTTCGCCGGGATCCTGCACGAGGGCCTCGACGGCCTCACCGTCGACGAGGTGCTCGCGGTGCCCGAGGTGGCGCCGTACCAGTTCTCCCTCGGCGAGGCGGTCTCACCGCTGCGCTTGCGCGGCATGGTCGGCATGCTCAGTCGGATCAAACGACAGGTCGCCCTGAAGTCCCAGTCGTAGCAACCTCGTTCGCGCCCCTCGCCGTCGAGCGGGGTATGGCGCGGATGGGACGACGGAGCCGCGGCCCCCTCCCGGGGACCGCGGCTCCGTGATGTGCGGCGCGACCTGTCAGCGCACCGCGTCGAGGGCGTCGACGATGCCCTCGCCGTAGTAGCTGTTGTCCGAGACCGGACCGGTGCAGGGCACGCTCGTGCCGCCCTCGGGGGCGGAGCAGGCGCGGTCGTCGGCCTGCGCGCGCAGCTTGGCCACCATCTGTGCCGGCGTCCAGGTCGGGTGCGCCGACTTCATGAGCGCGAGGACACCGGCGACGTGCGGGGACGCCATCGACGTCCCGCTCTTGGTGCCGTAACCGTTGTCCTTGACCACGGTCGACAGGATCGTGCGGCCGGGTGCGGCGACGTCGATGACACCGAGACCGCGGTTGCTGAACGACGCCAGCTGCTCGGCGCGGTTGGTCGCCGAGACCGTGACGACTCCGGGCAGCTCGGTCGGGATGTCCTTGCAGCCGTTGTTGATGTGACGCGTGATCGGGGTCGTGTCGTTGGGGCTGGCCGAGTCGGTCGTCTTGTTGGCGAGGTCCTTGGCGGAGTTGCCCGCGGCCGCGGCGTGGACGACGCCCTGCTTGGTGGACCAGGCGACGGCGCGGCCCACGGCCTCGAGGACCGCTGCCTGGTCGGGCTGGTCACCGCACCAGAACTCCATCGGGTCGACGTAGTAGCTGTTGTTGGTGACGTCCATCTTGTGCTGGCCGGCCCAGACGAAGCCGCAGATGGCGTACTCCGGGTAGATGAAGCCGTCGTCGTTGACGACCTTCACGGCGGCCATCCGCACGTTCGGGGCGACACCGACGATGCCGACCCCGTTGCGCGCGGCGCCGATCGTGCCGGCCACGTGCGTGCCGTGGTCCGACGTCGTCGGGTACCAGGCGCCAGGTGCCTGGCTCGGGCGACCGGCACCCGTGCAGCTCACCGAGTCGGCGACGTCGATGTTGGGCGCGAGGTCCGGGTGGTCGGGGTCGATGCCGCTGTCGAGCACGCCGACGACGACGTTGCGGTCACCGTCGGTGATCTTGTGGGCCTGGTCGGCCTTGATCTGCACCATGTCCCACTGCTCGGCCTCGCGCGGGTCGGCGGCCGGGGCGGCCGGGTTGGTCAGCGCACCGGACAGGTCTGCGTGGGCCGGCTTGGCGTGACCCTTCTGGTAACCCGAGGCTCCCGGTCCCCACGAGGCACCGAGGCCGCTGGGCGTGCCCTCGCTGACTGGGGCGGTACGACTGGCTCCGACGGACTCGACGGCGTTGCCGCCGTGCTTCACGACGTTGGCGCGGAAGGCGGCCCGGTCGGAGTGTGCGATGACGACGCCGATCTGCGGCCACGACTGGACGACGACGCCCCCGGCGGCAGCGACGGCCTTCTCGACGAGCTTGGTCTGGCCGGGGTTCGCGACCTTGGCGTTGACGACGTAGCTCATCAGCATGCCGTCGGTGGTGACGACGGGGACCGGGGTCGAGGCGTCCGTAGCGGTCGTCGCGGCGTTCGCGCTGCCCGAGGCGAGCAGCGCACTGGCAAGCAGCGCTGCGGACGCCGCGAAGGCCGTCGTGCGCAGACGGTGGGGACTGTGGGTCCGGTGGGACATCGAGATTCCTCCTGTGTGCGGGTGTGGTGCACGCGCCCCGCGGATCGGGCGCATCCGGGCACTGTGCCCGATTCATCCACTGGATGGGGGTTTCGGCGACGTGCAATCGTTCGCCGGTCGCCCGGCGGGGACCAGCGGCAGGACCTGACAGGATGGGCGCTGCCATGGCTGCCCCCCTCGTCGCGTTCGTGACCTCTCCGGACGGTCGTGCCGCGGTCGTGGGAGCCGACGAGGCAGCTGTCCTTCCGGTGGCGCAGGCCGTGACACGTGTCGCCGAGCTCGTCCAGGCGGGCACGGCCCGGTTCACGTGGTGGGCCGCGGCTGTCGACGCGGCGCCCCTCGTGGCAGCCCGGTTGCCGGTGGCGAGGTGCTGGGACGTCGCCGAGGCGCACCGCCTGCTCTTCGGCGGGTGGGAGGCGGCACCCCAGGTGGCGTGGGCGGCAGCTCAGGGGCTCGACCGCGCAGCCCTGCCGGCTGCCTCGCGAGGAGACCTCTTCGACTTCCACGCGGTCGACGACAGCCCGGTCGACCAGGTCGTGCGTCCTGACGGCTACCTCGTCCCCGACGCCGGCACCGCCCAGTGGCGTCCTACGGACGAGGTACTCCTGGCCTGGGGTCGCGCGGTCCTCGACTGCGCCACCTCCCAGGAGCAGGCGCTGGCCGCGGTGGGCCCTCGCAGCGTCGCAGCCGCGCACTCGGAGTCAGCGGCGGCATACCTCTGCGTGGAGCTGGCCCGGGACGGCCTGCCGATCGACCGTGCGGTGGCCGAGCAGCTCATCGAGGCAAGCGCGGGCGCTCGCCCGGCCGACGAGGCGGATGCCCGGCGGATCCGGGCCGAGCGCGACGCCGCCGTCCTCGTCCACACCCCCGGCCGGGAGTCGACCGACCTGCGCAACCCCCTGCAGGTCCGCGAGCTGCTCGCATCGGTGGGCGTCGTCGTCCCCAACACGCGCAAGTGGGTGCTCGAACCCTTCCGGGAGACCCATCCCGTCGTCGGCGCCCTGTTGGAGTGGCGCAAGGCCGAACGCATCGCCACGACCTACGGCCACACCTGGCTCGACTCCCACGTCGGGACGGACGACCGGCTCCGCGGCGGGTGGACCGCCTGCGACGGGGCCGCTGGGCGGATGACCGCGCAGAACGGCCTGCACAACCTCCCCGCCGCACTGCGCCCCGCGGTCGCGGCCCACCCCGGCCACGTGTTCGTCCGCGCCGACCTCGGCCAGATCGAGCCGCGCGTCCTGGCCGTCGTCGCCGGCGACGCGGCGTTCGCGGCGGCGACACGTGCTGACGACCTCTACGCCCCCGTCGCGGCCACCCTCGGCGTCGACCGGCCGGTGGCCAAGATCGCGGTCCTCGCCGCGATGTACGGGCAGCGCAGCGGCGCCGCCGGCGAGGCGCTCAAGGGCCTCGAACGCGCCTACCCCGTGGCGATGGGCTACCTCGACGGCGCGTATGCCGCAGGCGTGCGACGGGAGCCCCTGCGCACCTACGGGGGGCGCCTGATCCGGCTCGACACGGTCCTGGCCGACGTGCCCGTCGAAGGGGCGGCGGCCTACGACGCGGCCCGGGGTCGTTTCGCCCGCAACGCCGTGATCCAGGGCAGTGCGGCCGAGCTGTTCAAGGCCTGGGCGGCGACGGTCCGCGCCACCACCCGCGACCTCGGCGCGCAGATCGTGCTCTGCCTGCACGACGAGCTGCTGGTCCACGTGCCGCGGGAGCACGCAGAGGAGGCCCGGGCCCGCGTCGTCGCGGCGCTGGACGACAGCGCCCGCCGGTGGACCGGCTCGACCCAGGTGCGCTTCGTCGCCGACGCCTCCGTCATCCACCGGTGGTCCGAGGCCAAGGAGTAGCGGCCGGACCTGCAGGACGTTTGACCCGCAGGACGTTCACCTGCAGGACGTTGACCTGCAGGACATCCTCCCGGGACCACGGTGGGCGGGGGCGATTGGTGGTTAGGTGTCCCCATGGATGGACACGACGTCAAGCAGGCCGCCAGCCAGGCCTCCGACCACCCGGCGCTGGAGACCGCCGCCCGGGTCGGCTACGCCACCAGTGGGCTGCTGCACCTCCTCATCGGCTGGATCACCCTGCAGATCGCCCTGGGCAAGAGTGGTCACGCCGACCAGAGCGGGGCGCTGGCGTCCTTGGCCGGCAACGGCGCCGGGAGGCTGGCCCTGTGGATCGGGGTGCTCGGCTTCCTGGGCCTGGGCGTCTGGCAGGTCGCCGATGCCATCGTGGGCCACCCCGGCGACGACAAGGACGCCTGGGGAGGACGCATCAAGGCCGGAAGCAAGGCCGTGCTCTACCTCGCTCTCGCCTGGTCGGCCTTCGGCTTCGCCCGAGGCAAGCAGAGCAACAGCCGCAAGCAGAGCGTCGACTTCACCGCCAGCCTGCTCGACAAGCCCGGCGGGCGGACCCTGGTCATCGTCATCGGCATCGTCGTGATCGCCGTCGGCGTCTACCACGTCTACAAGGGCGCGAAGAAGACGTTCCTCAAGGACCTGGTCGACCACCCCGGCACCTGGGCGACCCGTGCCGGCCAGGTGGGCTACATCGCCAAGGGGGTGGCCCTGGTGATCGTCGGGTTCCTCTTCGCCGCAGCCGGGTTCCACAAGCAGGCCAAGGAAGCGAGCGGACTCGACGGCGCCCTCAAGTCGCTGCGCGACGAGGCCTTCGGGACCACCCTGCTGGTCATCATGGCGATCGGCTTCGCGGCCTTCGGCGTCTACAGCTTCGCCCGCGCCCGGCACGCAAAGGTCTGACGCGCCATACCCCCGCGGCGCCCGGTGCCCGCACGGACCCGCGCACGCAACGAGGCCCCCGCAGAAGCGGGGGCCTCGTGCGCGCGTGGTGGCGGGTCAGCTCGGGGAGGGACCCTCGTCGGAGACGTCGCGCAGGAACTGCTCGAACTCCGCACCGATCTCGTCGGCCGACGGGAGCTCGCTGACGTCGGTGGCGAGCAGGCTGGGCTTCTGGCGTCCCTCGCTGAAGGTGTCGTACTGCCGCTCCAGCGCCTCGATCACCTGGGTGACCTCCTCCGACCCCTCGACCTCACGGGCGATCTCGGCCCGGTTGAGGCCGGCCTGTGCCACGAGGTCGTCCGACGGCAGGTTGAGACCCGTCGCTGCCGTGATGGCGTTGAGGGCCGTCACCGCACCGTCGGCGAACTCTGCCTGGGCGAGGTAGTGCGGCACGTGGACCGCGAAGCCGATGGCGTCGTGACCGGACTCGCCCAGACGCAGCTCGAGCAGCGAGGACAGGCTGCCCGGCACCTCGATCCGGCCGAAGGGGTTGTCCTGCGCGGAGATCAACCGCGGGTCGGTGGCGTGCGACGTCATCCCGATCGGGCGGGTGTGCGGGACGGCCATCGGGATGCCGTGGGCGGTGACGACCAGGTCGACACCGAGCACGACGACGAGCTGGCGGACCGCCTCGGTGACGCGCTCCCACTGGAAGTCCGGCTCGGGTCCGGTGAGCAGGAGGTACGGCGTGCCGTCGCGGTCGGTGAGCCGGTGCAGGGCCAGGCACGGGTCCTCGTAGGCGAGCCAACGGTTGGTGTCGAACACCATCGGGGGCCGGCGACTGCGGTAGTCGATGAGCTGGTCGGTGTCGAAGGCGGCCACGACGGTCGACTCGGCGGTGGCGAGCAGGTGGTCGGTCAGGAGCCGCTGGGTGTGCCCGGCGTCCATGAAACCGCCGAGGGCGACGACCATGACCGAGGCGCGCAGCGCCGTCGGGTCGGTGTCGGTCTCGAAGTGGTAGAGCTCGGAGGGGTTCAGCACGGTAACTCCAGCGGTGGTGATCTCGGGTGGTTCAACGTTCTCGGGGTGATGACAGTGCCAACGCATCAGCATGGCAGGGGATTCCGGGCGACCCGCCGCGAGACTCGGAGAAATATCGGATTGCGGGAATGGATCAGGCGGCCCTACGGTTCGGATGAAACGAAACAGTTTCGTATCATCGAAGGACGGCAGTCGTGACCCCCACCAGCACCACCTCCACCGAGGAGCCGGCCCGCACCCGGCCGCGCGTCGAGGGCGAGCGCGAGCGCGAGATCCTCGAGGCGACCCTCGAGGCGCTGGTGGAGCACGGCTACGACAAGCTCAGCTTCGACGCCGTCGCCGCCACGGCGAAGGCGTCCAAGGCCACCCTCTACCGCCGCTGGCCGGCGAAGGTCGACCTCGTCGTCGACGCCATGCAGCTCATGCTGGGTGTCGAGGCCGACCGCGCCCCCGACACCGGTGACCTGCGCGGGGACCTCATCGCCCAGGCCTGCGCCAAGGGCGGCCTGGCCGACGACCGGCCCATCCGCGTGTTCGCGTCGCTGATGAACTCCATGCAGCGCGAGCCCGAGCTCCACGACGCCATCATCACGCGCCTCATCGCGCCGAAGATGGCCGCCGCGGTCCGACCCTTCCGCGCTGCCCAGCAGCGCGGGGAGATCGGCGACAGCGCCGACCTCGACACGTTGGCACGCCTGCTGCCGGCGATCTCCATCCACGAGGCGATGCTGACGGGGTCCCACCCCTCCCAGGACCGTCTCGTCACGCTGGTGGACAGCGTCGTCCTCCCGGCCTGCGCAGCGACACTGCAGCGCGACTGACCCACATCCTCCGGCTCCCCCGCACTCGGCGGCGGGCGCCACGTCCACACACCACCACTACCAAGGACAGCCATGTCATCCACTTCTGCGGTCGAGCACGCCTCGACGCCCGAGGCCACGGAGCCGTCCCGGACTCCTCAGCGCCTCGGTCTCGCCCTCACCGTCATCAGCGCCGCCCAGCTCATGGTCGTGCTGGACGGCACCATCGTGAACATCGCGCTCCCTCACCTGCAGAAGGACCTGGGCTTCACTCCCGGCAACCTCTCGTGGGTGGTCAACGCCTACACCCTGGCCTTCGGTGGCCTGCTGCTGCTCGGCGGCCGCCTGGGTGACCTGTTCGGCCGGCGCAAGGTCTTCATGACCGGCGTGATCGTCTTCGCCGCAGCCTCGCTCATCGGCGGCATCGCCCAGACCGAGGCGATCCTGCTCGGCGCCCGCGCCCTGCAGGGCGTCGGTGCGGCCCTGGCCTCCCCCACCGCCCTGGCCCTGATCACCACGACCTTCCCGGCCGGCCAGGCGCGCAACCGCGCCATGGGCGTGTATGCCGCGATGTCGGGTGCCGGTGCCGCCATCGGCCTGATCCTTGGTGGCGCGCTCACCGAGGCGTCGTGGCGCTGGACGTTCTTCATCAACGTGCCGATCGGCCTGGTCGTGGTCTTCCTCGCCCCGCGCGTCCTGCGTGAGTCCGAGCGCGGTCGCGGCAGCCTCGACGTCCCCGGTGGTATCACCGGCACCGCTGGTCTGGTCTCGCTCGTCTACGGCCTGACCCACGCCGCCTCCACCTCGTGGACCGACGGTGTCACCATCGGCACCCTCGTCGCCGGTGTCGTCCTGCTGGCGCTCTTCATGGTCATCGAGCTGCGTTCGGAGCACCCGCTGCTGCCGATGCGCATCCTGGAGGACCGCACCCGCGGCACGTCGTTCATCGTCATGCTCGTCGTCGGCGCGGCGATGTTCTCGATGTTCTACTTCCTGGGCCTCTACATCCAGCAGGTGCTCGGGTACTCCCCGCTCAAGGCCGGCTTCGCGTTCCTGCCCTTCTCGTTCGGCATCGTCATCGCGGCGCAGGTTGCCTCGGCCCTGATGACCCGCGTCGACCCGCGCTGGATCGCCGGCACCGGTGCGCTGCTCGCCTCGGGCGCGATGTTCGGGTTCTCCCGGCTCCAGGTCGACAGCTCCTACGCCGGTCACCTGCTGCCGTTCATCATCCTCATGGCCTTCGGCATGGGCCTGGTCTTCGTGCCGATGACGCTGACCGCCGTGTCCGGCGTGGCCCAGGAGGACTCGGGCGTCGCGTCCGCCGTCCTCAACACGATGCAGCAGGTCGGTGGCTCGCTGGGGCTGGCGACCCTGAGCACGGTGTTCGCCAGCGCCCTGACCGACCGGGCGGCCTCACTCGGAGCGCAGCTGCAGTCGAAGGCGGCTTCCGGGGACATGTCCCCCGAGCAGGTCGCACAGGCCAAGGCCTTCATCGGCCTGCAGGCGCAGACCTACGGCTCGGGCAAGGCCTACCTCGTGGGCGCAGCGATGATCCTCGTCGCCGCCGGCATCATCTTCGCGTTCCTCAACGTCAAGCACGAGGCGCTGTCGACCGAGGGTCACGAGAACGTCCACCTCGCCTGACCGTTCCTCCTCGGCCCCTCCGGGGCCACCGTCTCCACGCGTTCGGGGGCCCGAGAGTGACCAACCGGTCACCTTCGGGCCCCCGAACCCGCGTGTCAGGCAACCCCGGGTGTCAGGCGTCCAGGGCCTTGATGGCCGCCCGGATCCGCTTCTCCGACACCGGGTATGCCGTGCCGATCCCGTTGGCGAACAAGCTCACCCGCAGCTCCTCGACCATCCACCCCACGGCACGGACCGGGCCGGAGTGGCGGTCGACCGGCGGCAGGGAGTCGAGCAGGTCGGCATACGCGATCTCCATCCGGTCCACGACCTCCTGGCTTGCCGCGTCACGCGCCAGTGCAGCGGGTGACGACGGTGCCTTCTCGAGGCGCTGGGCCATGGCGCGCAGGTAGCGGCGCAGGTGCGGGAGGTGGTCCAGCCCCGTGTCTGCGACGAACCCCGGGTAGACCAGGCTGTCGAGCTGGGCCCGGACGTCGGCGACCAGGGCGGCAGTGGCCGGTGCGGTCAGGCGCTCCAGGGACGCGCGCACCTCGCGGGCCACCGCGAGCACCGGCTCCACCTCGTCGACGACGAGCAGCACCCGGGTGGCCACGTGGGTGCGCACGGTGGAAAGGACGTCCTCGAAGGCGGCGTCGTCGCGCACGCTCGCTGCCGTACCGGCCCGCTCGGCCACGAGCGCATCCACGGCACAGGCTAGGCAGTCCTCGAGCAGGGCTGGGACGGAGCCGTGCGGGTTGTCCCCGAGCGTGAGCTTCTGGGTGTTGGAGAGGCGCGAGAGGACGCGCTTCCACGGTGCCGTCGTGTTGAGCAGCAGCAGCCTGCGCACGCCCAGGGTCGTCGCGGCCTGGGCCTCCCGCTCCCCCGCCAGCACCTGGAGGTCGACGGAGTCCCCCCGGTCGACCAGGGCCGGGTAGCCGTGCACGACCTGGCCGCCGGAGCGGGTCTCGAACGTCTCGGGCAGCTGGCCGAAGTCCCACTGCCGCAGACTTTTTCGTTCCACCGAGGCGCCAGCCCGTGACATCCGGCGCTGGACCTGTCCGGCGAGCTCGTCCTGCAGCGCCGTGAGGTCCTTGCCGCTGCCGAGGACCTTGCCGCGGTCGTCCTCGACGCTGAAGGTGATGCGCAGGTGGTCTGCGACCCGGTCGATGCCCCAGTCCTGCGGGGCGATGCGGGTGCCGGTCCTCGCCTGCAGCACGCGAGCCAGCTCCTCGTCGAACCGCCGGCCGCCACCGGGCTGGACGTCGGCCAGGGCCGCAGCGGCGTGGTCCGGGGCCGGGACGAAGTGGCGACGGGTCGCCTTGGGCAGCGCGCGGATCATCGCTGTCGCGAGGTCGGCCCGCACCCCCGGCACCTGCCAGTCGAAGCCCTCGTCCTGCACCTGGTTGAGCACCTGCACCGGGATGTGCACCGTGACGCCGTCAGCGGCGGCCCCGGGCTCGAACTGATAGGTCACGCCGAGCTCGAGTGCACCCTGGCGCCAGGCCCTGGGGTAGTCGTCGGCCGAGACGCCGTCCGCGGTGTCGCGGGTGAGGAAGTCCTCGGTGAAGGTCAGCAGGTCCGGCGTCTGCGTCCGGGCGTCCTTCCACCAGCGGTCGAAGTGCCGTTGCGACACGACCTCTGCCGGGACGCGCTGCTCGTAGAAGGTGATCAGGTCCTCGTCGTCGACGACGATGTCACGGCGCCGCGCGCGCTCCTCCAGCTCCGAAAGGCGTTTCAGCAGAGCCTGGTTGGCACGGAAGAACTCATGGTGGGTCTCCCAGTCACCCTCGACCAGTGCGTGCCGGATGAACAGGTCCCTGGACTCCTCGGGATTGATCCGGGCATAGCTGACGGTGCGGGCGGCCACCAGCGGAACGCCGTACAGGGTCACCCGTTCCGTCGCCTGGGCCGCACCCTGCTTGCGCGACCACCGAGGCTCGGAGTAGGTGCGCTTGACCAGGTGCGGGGCCAGCCGCTCGGCCCAGACGGGGTCGATCCGGGCGTTGGTGCGCGCCCAGAGCCGGGTGGTCTCGACGAGCTCGGCGGACATGACGAAGGCGGGCTGGCGCCGGAACAGCGTCGATCCGGGTGAGATGCCGAACCGCGCCCCGCGCGCGCCGAGGTAGTCGCGCTTGGCCTCGTCGCGCAGGCCCACGTGCGAGAGGAGCCCCGCGAGCAGCGCCTGGTGGATGACGTCGGCATTCGGGTCCTCGTCCGGCGCGGCCGTCGCCTGCCTCGGGTCGATGCCGACGTCCTGGCACGCCTTGCGCAGCTGGCTGTGGAGGTCCTGCCACTCGCGGACGCGCAGGTAGTGCAGGAACTCGCCCCTGCACATGCGCCGAAAAGCGCTGTGGCTCAACGCCTTCTGCTGTTCCTTGAGGTAGGTCCAGAGGTTGAGCAGCGAGATGAAGTCGGAGTGCTCGTCCTTGAACCTCGCGTGCGACTGGTCGGCCTGCGTCTGCTTGTCGGCGGGGCGTTCGCGAGGGTCCTGCATCGACAGGGCCGCCACGATGACGAGGACCTCGCGGGTGCACCCGAGCTTGCCGGCCTCGATGAGCATGCGGCCGAGTCGGGGGTCCACGGGCAGCCGGGCGAGCGACCGCCCGTACGGCGTCAGCTGGCGTCCGCGCCGCCCCTCGTCACCGGGGTCGAAGGCCTGCAGCTCCTCGAGCAGCCGGACGCCGTCGGCGACCTGGCGCGGGTCCGGTGCGTCGACGAACGGAAAGCGACCGACGTCGCCCAGCCCGAGGGAGGTCATCTGCAGGATGACCGACGCCAGGCTGGTGCGCTGGATCTCCGGTTCGGTGAACTCGGGGCGGCTGTCGTAGTCCTCCTCCGAGTAGAGCCGGATGCAGATGCCGTCGGCGACGCGACCGCACCGGCCCGCGCGCTGGTTGGCGCTGGCCTGGGAGACGGCTTCGATCGGGAGTCGCTGCACCTTGGTGCGCTGGCTGTAGCGGGAGATGCGCGCGGTGCCGGCGTCGACGACATACCGGATGCCCGGCACGGTGAGCGAGGTCTCGGCGACGTTGGTGGCCAACACGATCCGTCGTCCGGAGGCACGCCCGAACACCTTGTGCTGCTCGGCGGCCGAGAGGCGCGCGTAGAGCGGGAGCACCTCGGTCTGCGGGAGCTTCATCGCGGTCAGCGCGTCGGCGGTGTCACGGATCTCGCGCTCCCCCGAGAGGAAGACGAGGATGTCGCCCTCGCGGTTCTCGGTCCACAGCTCCTCGACGGCCTCGCAGACCCCCGTCACCTGGTCACGCTCGGTGTCGTCAGGGCGGTCCGGGTCGACGAGGGGTCGGTAGCGCAGCTCGACGGGGTAGGTGCGCCCGGACACCTCGATGATCGGCGCGGGCTCCCCGTCCGCGGACCGGAAGTGGTCGGCGAAGCGCTGCGGGTCGATGGTCGCCGACGTGATGATGACCTTGAGGTCGGGACGACGCGGCAGGAGCTGCTTGAGGTAGCCGAGGATGAAGTCGATGTTGAGGCTGCGCTCGTGGGCCTCGTCGATGATGATCGTGTCGTACTTGCGCAGCATCCGGTCGCGCTGCATCTCGTTGAGCAGGATGCCGTCGGTCATCACCTTGACCAGGGTGTTGTCGCTGCTCTGGTCGGTGAAGCGCACCTGGTAGCCGATGGCGGTGCCGAGCTCGACCTCGAGCTCCTCGGCGATGCGTTCGGCCACCGACCGGGCGGCGATCCTGCGGGGCTGCGTGTGACCGATCAGGCCGGCCTGGCCGCGACCCACCTCCAGGCAGATCTTGGGCAGCTGGGTGGTCTTGCCCGAGCCGGTCTCGCCAGCCACGATGACGACCTGGTGGTCACGGATGGCCGCGGCGATGTCGTCCTTGCGCGCGACGACCGGGAGGTTCTCCGGGTACTTCAGGTCCGGGACAGGTTGGGGCGCCCGCACGGGTCGCGGCGTCCGCACGGGTCGGGATGCCCGTGCAGGGGCTTCGTCGGACACCTGGTCGGGGCGACGGTCGCGTCCACGGCCTCTCCCCCGCCTGCCCGGCCGGGCAGCACGGGGCTCGGCAGGCTCGGCGGAGGGCATGCAGGCCAGCATACGTACGCAGATTGTCCGTCACCCCATTGCTGTACGTCGGCTGTGAACATCGTCCCTAGCGTGGCTCGAAGTGCCCCTGTGGCACCTGCCGGGGGCAGAAATGGGAGGACACAGCTATGCGCATGACTCGAAAGATGATGGGCGTCGTGGCGGTGGTCGGTGCCACCGCCCTCCTCGCGGCCCCAGCCGCCTCGGCGCACACCAGCGCCGACCCCGATGACGGCTCGGGCCACCATGCCGGTCGCGGCTGGCACACCAAGGTCCTGACCACGAAGGTCATCGCCCCGTTCCACCTCGCCACCGAGGACGACGACCTGTACGTCGCCGACGGAGGCACCAGCACGGTGTCGAAGATCCGAGACAACGGGTCGTTGCGGACCGTTGCCACCGGACCGCAGCCCGGTGAGGTGGCGGGCGTGGCGGTGACCGAGCACGCCCTCGCCTACACCACCACCAACTACGCCACCCATGCGACGACGCTGACCATCAAGAGGGGCTCGAAGACGGTCGTCGCAGACCTGTCCGGGTTCGAGTCCAAGCACAACCCCGACGCCAAGGTGCACTACGGCCTGAAGGACCCGAGCTGCGCCGCCAAGGTGCTCGGGCCGATGGCCTCCTACACCGGTCAGGTCGACTCCCACCCGTACGCGGTGACGGCGTGGCGCCACGGGTCGTGGATCGTGGCCGACGCCGGGGGCAACGACCTGCTCAAGGTCGACAGGTGGGGGAAGGTGTCCTTGCTGACCGTGCTGCCGACCCAGCCGCTGGTCATCACCAAGGCCTTCGCCGACGCCAACGGCGTGCCGAAGTGCGTGGGCCAGACCTACAAGTTCGAGGCCGTGCCGACCGATGTCGAGGTCGGGCCGGGGGGCATGCTCTACGTCACCACCCTCCCGGGCGGTCCTGAGGACCCGAGTGCCGGTGCTCGCGGTTCGGTCTACCGGGTCAACCCCTGGAACGGTCACGCCACCCGCATCGCCACCGGTTTCGCCGGGGCGACCAGCCTGACCATCGGCCCGGACCGCACGATCTACGTGGCCGAGCTCTTCGCCGGGCGCGTGTCGAAGGTCCGCCACGGACACCCCCAGGCCGTGGTCGCACTCCCGGGAGTCGTCTCCGTCGAGTACGGGGAGGACCACCTGTACGCCGGCACCATGGCGCCGATGGACGCCCAGGGCAACCCGACGGGCCACGGGTCGGTGGTGCGGCTGCGCTGACCCGTCGGGTCCACTCGGCAGAGGGTGCTGCCGTGGACCCAGGGTGCTCCCTACCCCGCGTGCAGCAACCTCTGCCAGCAGAGGTTGCTGCACGCGCAGGTCGGCGGGGTCAGGCGCCCTTGGCGGCGATGAAGCCCTGCTCGAGGTCGGCGAGGATGTCGTCGATGTGCTCGATGCCGACGGCCAGGCGCACCAGCCCGGGCGTCACGCCGGCCGCGAGGCGGTCGCTGTCCGGGCCCTGGGAGTGCGTCGTCGACGCGGGGTGGATGGCCAGGGACCGCACGTCGCCGATGTTGGCGACGTGGCTGTGCAGCTCGAGCGCCTCGACGAACCGACGCCCCGCCTCGACGCCGCCCGCGATCTCGAAGGCGAGCACCGCGCCGGCACCACGGGGCGTGTACTTCGTCGCCTTGTCGTAGGACTCGTGGTCGGGCAGCGACGCCCACACGACCCTCTCGACCTGGTCGTGGGCCTGGAGGAACGCCGCCACCTTGTGGGTGTTCTCGAGGTGCCGGTCGAGCCGCAGGCTCAGGGTCTCGATCCCCTGGGCGATGAGGAAGGCGTTGAACGGCGCCACGGCCGGACCGAGGTCGCGCAGCAGCTGCACGCGCGCCTTGAGGATGAATGCGAGGTTGGCCCCGAGCGGGCTGCCGACGCCGAGGTCCCGGGCGAAGACGAGCCCGTGGTAGCTCTCCTCCGGGGTGTTGTAGTTGGGGAACTTCTCCGGGTCTGCGGCGAAGTCGAAGGTGCCACCGTCGACGATGACGCCGGCGATCGAGGTGCCGTGGCCGCCGAGGTACTTCGTGGCGGAGTGCACGACGATGTCGGCGCCCCACTCGAGCGGGCGGATGAGGTAGGGCGTCGCGATGGTGTTGTCGACGACGAGCGGCACCCCGGCCTCGTGCGCCGCCGCGGCGACCGCCTCGATGTCGAGCACCTCGGACTTGGGGTTGGAGATGGTCTCGCCGAAGAACAGCTTGGTGTTGGGCCGGACCGCCGCCCGCCACGACTCGACGTCGTTGGCGTCGGCGACGAAGGTGACCTGGATGCCGAACTTGGGGAGCGTGTGCTTGAGCAGGTTGTAGGTGCCGCCGTAGAGCGACGGGCTCGCGACCACGTGGTCACCGGCCTCGGCGATGTTGAGGATCGCGAGGGTCTCGGCCGCCTGGCCCGAGGCGACCAGCAGGGCCCCCACACCTCCCTCGAGCGAGGCGACGCGCTGCTCGACCGCGTCCTGCGTGGGGTTCATGATGCGGGTGTAGATGTTGCCGAACTCCTTGAGCGCGAACAGGTTCGCTGCGTGCTCGGTGTCCTTGAAGACGTACGACGTCGTCTGGTAGATCGGCAGGGCGCGAGCCCCCGTGGCCGAGTCGGGCTCCTGCCCGACGTGGACCTGGCGGGTCTCGAACGACCAGCTGGCGTTGCTCATGTCAGTGACCTTCACTCTCGTGCCGCACGTGCGGCGTCGGCGTGGTCCGTCACCGACGGTGGAGTGGAGCAGGTCGCCACCGTCGTCGACGGTGCGGGACACGTGGTGGGTCTCCCGCGCTTGCGCACGGCAGGTGCCGTGCGCCTGGTCCTCACCCGGGGCACCCCACCGCGGAGGAGGGTTGCCGGCCAGCGAGCCGGGGCTTGACGCTGGCACTCATGACCTGGGGCAAGGGTATGCCGCGTCGTCGCCGACGCGGCATACCCGTCTCTCATCGCGGACCACCGGTCCGCCACCCGGTCAGGGCAGCATCCAGCCCAACACCGAGGTGGACTGCAGGAACACGATGACGCACATGAAGGCGAGGAACCCCAGGCTCCAGCCCACGACCTTGCGGAACAGGTCGCCCTCGCGGCCGGACAGGCCGACCGCGGCGGCGGCGATGGCGAGGTTCTGCGGCGAGATCATCTTGCCGAGGACACCGCCGGAGGAGTTCGCGGCGGCCATCAGGGCCGGGCTGAGCCCGACGTCCTTGGCTGCCGAGACCTGCAGGGCGCCGAAGAGCGAGTTCGACGAGGTGTCGGACCCGGTCACCGCCACGCCGAGCCAGCCCAGGATCGGGGACAGGATCGCGAACGCGGCACCGGCGCCGGCCATCCAGGACCCGAGGGACGCGGTCTGGCCCGAGGCGTTCATGACGTAGGCGAGGCCGAGGACGGCCATCACCGTGAGGATCGCCGAGGCGAGCTGCTTGTAGGTCGCGCCATAGGCCTTGAGCGCCTTGGCCGGCGAGATGCCGATCGCCGGGATGGTCAGCAGCCCCGCGATGAGCATCAGCGTGCCGGCAGCGCTGAGCCAGTTGAGCTTGAACGTCGGCAGCGTGGAGGTCTTTCCGGACGCCGTCTTCAACCCGTCGAGCCCCGGCCACGCGAAGGCGCGCGTCGGGGCGTCGAGGGCGCCCTTGATGCCGGGGAGCTGGGCGATGATGAACAGCGCGATGATGATGAGGTAGGGCGCGTAGGCCTTGACCACCTCGCGGGTGCTGTCGACCTTGCCCTCGTCGCGCGCCGCCAGGTCGCCCACGGTCGTGGACGGGACCGGCTCATCGTGGCGAGCCGGCCCGCGACCGGCACCGGCGTCACCGCGACGGCTGGCGGCCGCGCCACCGACGGTGGCTGCACTGTTGGCGCCGACGAGCTCGTGCTCGTCGGTCTCGGTCTCGACGTAGGTGTCGGTGGGCTGCCACACCCGCAGCAGGAGCACCACGGACAGGGCACCGACGAGGGCGGCGACGATGTCGGTCAGCTGGGTGGAGAGGAAGTTGCTCGTCGCGAACTGCGCCACGGCGAAAGCGATTCCACACGTGAGGGTGGCCGGCAGCGTCGCGCGGACGCCCTTGCCCTTGTCGACGATGTAGACCAGGGCCATGGGCACGAAGACACCGAGCAGCGGAGTCTGTCGCCCGACGATCTGCGCCAGCACGTGCTCCGACTCGCCGCTGACCGTGGCCAGCGTGGTGATCGGCACGGCCAGCGCACCGAACGCGACCGGGGCCGTGTTGGCGACGAGCGCGACGGTCGCCGCCTTGATCGGGCGGAAGCCGAGCGCGATGAGCATCACGCTGGTGATGGCGACCGGCGTGCCGAACCCGGCCAGCGCCTCGAGCAGGGCCCCGAAGCAGAACGCGATGATCACGGCCTGGATCCGCTGGTCGTCGCTGACCTTGGCGAACGAGCGCCGCAGCACGTCGAAGTGCCCGGTCTCGACGGTCATGTTGTAGAGCCAGATCGCGTTGATGACGATCCACAGGATCGGGAAGAAGCCGAAGGCAGCGCCCTCGAGACCCGCGGACACGGCCGCCCCGACCGGCATGGAGTAGGCGGCCAGGGCCACGACGACGGAGACCGCCAAGGAGATCAGGGCGGCCTTCCACGCAGCGAGGCGGAGCACGCCGAGCAGGACGAACAGGGTCAGCAGAGGCAGCATCGCCACGAGGGCGGTGATGGTCAGGGAGCCGGCGACGGCGTCGAGTACAGGTCGGTACATGCGTTCACCTCGGTGTGGGACATGGGACGGGTGGGCCTTGCTCGCTAGGTCGTCGCCGGCCTCCCGGAGGTGGGGGCGGACCCGCTGACGCCGAGGTCCTCCGGTCGTCGTCCCCGGATCGAGGCGTCGAGCACCTCGATGGTGTGGGCGAGCGGCAGCGCCGTGCCGGCTCGTTCGAGGGCGGAGTGGATCTGCATGAGGCATCCGGGGTTGGCCGTGACGAGCAGCTCGGCGCCGGTGCGCTGGACGTTCGCCGCCTTGCGGTCACCGAGCTCACGAGCCGTGTCGGGGTTGAGCAGGTTGTAGATGCCGGCGCTGCCGCAGCACAGCGACCCGTCAGGCACCTCCCGGACGTCCAGGCCGGGTATGGCGCCGAGCAGCTGGCGCGGCTGGCTGCGGATCCCTTGGGCGTGCCCGAGGTGGCAGGCGTCGTGGTAGGCCACGCTCACCGGCAGCGGGTGCCGCGTCGCCACCGGCTCGACCTCGGCGAGGAACTCGCTGACGTCGCGCACCTTCTCCTCGAACGCCTCTGCGCGGGCCGCGTAGGTGGGGTCGCCGGCGAGCAGCGCGGCATACTCCTTCATCGAGGAGCCGCACCCCGCCGAGTTGACCACCACGTGCTCGACCCCCGCCGTCTCGAAGGTGTCGATGAGCCTGCGGGCGAACGCCGCAGCCTCGGGCTCGCGGCCGTTGTGCGCGGAGAGGGCGCCGCAGCAGCCCTGGCCGGACGGGGCCAGGACGTCGAAGCCCTCAGCCGCCAGCACCCGTGCCGTGGCCGCGTTGACGCCGGGGAAGAACTCACGCTGCACGCAGCCGAGGAGCATGCCGACAGTGCCGCGCTTCGGCCCCCGGGCCCGGGTCGCCTCGGGGACGGACTCGGCGGCACCGAGGGGCGGCGCCAGGGACTCCATCGCCGCGAGGTGCGGCGAGATCCGTTGCAGCACACCGGACCTGCGCAACACGCGAGACAGACCGGATCGCTGGTGCAGGCGCAGCGGTCCTCGCAGCGCGCGGAGCCGACGGGGGTAGGGGAAGAACGCGAAGATCGCCGACCGCAGGAACCGCTGGGCCGGCGGACGGGTGGTGTTGCGCTCGACCTGGGCCCGGGTCGCCGTGATGAGCTCGTCGTACTTCACCCCCGACGGGCAGGCCGTCACGCACCCCATGCAGCCCAGGCAGGCGTCGAAGTGACCGACGACCTCGGGGGTGAGCGGCTCGCCCTCACGGACCTGCGACATGAGGTGGATGCGCCCGCGTGGGGAGTCCATCTCCTCCCCCCACAGCACGTAGGTCGGGCAGCTCGGCAGGCAGAACCCGCAGTGCACGCAGTCGGCGAGCAGCTCCTGCGACGGCGGCCGGTGCGCGTCGAACCCACCCACGCCGTCGGGGTCGATCGGTCCACCGGGGGCGGACGGGTTGGTGGTGCTGGTCATCAGATGCCTCCTACGAAGCGGCCTGGGGCGAGGACGCCGGCAGGGTCGAAGCGCTGCTTGACTGAACGCATCAGGTCGAGCGCCGTCGCGGGTCCCCACACGTCGAGGCGGTCACGGACGGCGTCCGGGGCTTCGAGGACGACGACGGCACCCCCGATCGCGGTGGCGGCGGCGCGCAGGCTCTCCGTGGCAGCGACGACGGTCGCGGCCTCACCGTCGAGGACGGCGCAGCCGACTCCGACCGCCGGCGACCCGCGGTACGACGCCACGACCCCGTACCGCTCCTCCAGCTCGGTGATGGCGTGCAGCAACCGGCCCGCTCCCGCGATCTCGTGGGTGACCCGGACCAACGTCGGGCCGCCACCCGACCCGTCACCATCGTCGGACGTTGAGTGGCCAGAGGTGGCGTCGGTGGTCGCCAGGTCGGCACCCCACCAGTCGGGGGCGAGGTCGCAGATCGCTGCTCCTGCTCCGAGTGCGCTGGCGACGGTGTCGGCGCACTCATGGGTGGCGTCGGCGTGGCCCTCCAGCAGCGCGGTCACGCTGCCTCGGCCGTCGGCCCAGTCCACCTCCACGGCGACCGGCACCTGCTGGCTGTGCACGAGCTCCTGGATGGCGGCCTGCGCAGCGGCCGGTCCGTCGACGGGCACCGTCACCCAGCGCCGTTCCCGGGGCACGGGGTGCAGCCGGAAGGCCACCTCGGTGATGACACCGAGGGTGCCGAACGAACCGGTGAGGAGCTTGGCCAGGTCGTAGCCGGCGACGTTCTTGACGACCTTGCCGCCGCTCTTGGCCACCACTCCGTCCGCCCGCACCAGCGTCATCCCGATGACGAGGTCGCGAACCGCCCCGTGCCGCAACCGCATCGGGCCACTGGTACCGGTGGCCACGGTGCCGCCGATGGTGCCGCTGCGGGTCGGGTCGATGCCGAGCCGCTGACCGGAGCCCGCGACATCGTCCTGCAGCGTCGACAGGAGCCGCCCTGCGCCGGTGACGAGGATGAGGTCGCCTGCCGCGTGCTCCACGAGGGTGTCGAGGCGGGTGGTGTCGAGCACGACATCGAGCCGGTGCGGGGGGTTGCCCCACCGGAGCTTGCTGCCGGTTCCCCGGGTCAGCACCGCCAGGCCGTCGCCCGCCGCTGCAGTCATGACGGCCGACACCTCCGCGGTGGTGGCCGGCGACGCGACCCAGCGCGGCGCCATACCGTGGACGGCGTCGGCGTCCGAGCCCTCGGTGACGTGTCCGTCGCACGCTCGCAGCAGGGCCTCGTGGGCTGCCGTCATCAGAAGACCTCCGCCACACCGGACTCCGCGAGCGGATGCGCCCCCTGGTGGCGGCCGGGGCGTTCGCCGCACAGCCGAGGAGTGGGGAAGATCTTGCCGGGGTTGGAGATCGAGTCGGGGTCGAACGCGCACCGCACCAGCTGCATGGTGTCGAGGTCGTCCTCGGTGAACATCCGCGGCATGAACTTCGCCTTGTCGCTGCCGACGCCGTGCTCACCGGTGATGGAGCCGCCGTGCTCGATGCACAGGTCGAGGATGGAGCCGGAGACCTCCTCGGCTCGCTCCCCCTCCCCCGGGACGGACTCGTCGAACAGCACGAGTGGGTGCAGGTTGCCGTCGCCGGCGTGGAAGACGTTGGCTACGCGGACGCCGGAATCCGTTGACAGCGCCGCGATCTGGCGCAGGACCTCGGGCAGGGCGGTCCGCGGGATGACGCCGTCCTGGACGATGTAGTCGGGGCTGATCCTGCCCACCGCGGCGAACGCGGACTTGCGGCCCTTCCAGAACAGCGCGCGCTCGGCGTCGTCCTTCGCGATCCGGATCTCGAAGGCGTCGGCCTCCTGGCAGTGCCGCTCGACCTCGGCGAACACGTGTCGCACGTCGGCGGTCGGCCCGTCGATCTCGACGATGAGGACGGCGCCCGCGCCCCGGGGATAGTCGCAGTGGACGGCCGCCTCGGCCGCCTCGATCGCGAGCGCGTCCATCATCTCGATGGCCGCCGGGATCACCCCCGCGCCGATGATCGCCGAGACCGCCGCCCCTGCCTGGTCGGTCGAGGGGAACGCCGCGAGCAGGGTGCTGACGTCCTGCGGCGAACGCGTCAGCCGCACCGTCACCTGGGTGGCGACCCCGAGGGTGCCTTCCGAGCCGACGACGGCGCCGAGCAGGTCGTATCCCGTCGGGTCGGGCGCCTTGCCGCCGAGCGCCACCACCTCACCCTGCGGCGTGACGAACTCCAGACCCGTGACGTGGTTGGTCGTGAACCCGTACTTGAGGCAGTGCGCTCCCCCGGAGTTCTCCGCGACGTTGCCGCCGATGGAGCAGACCTGCTGGCTCGAGGGGTCGGGCGCGAAGTAGTAGCCCTCGGGCCGGGTGGTCTCGCTGAGCTGGAGGTTGATGACCCCGGGCTCGACGACGGCGCGCTGGTTGGCGCGGTCGACCTCGAGGATCTCGCGCATCCGGCTGAGCACGATGAGGACGCCGTCGGCGTGGGGCAGTGCGCCACCGGACAGGCCCGTCCCCGAGCCACGGGCGACGAAGGGGATGCCCGCACGCGCGCACTCGGTGACCGCTGCGGCGACGTGCGCCGTGGTCTCGGCCAGCACCACGAGGGCCGGGACGACCTTGTGGTGGGTCAGGCCGTCGCACTCGTAGGTGCGCAGCTGCTGGCGGTCGGTGATGACGGCGTGCTCACCCACGAGGGTGCGCAGCCGTCGAGCAAGGACGTCGGTGTCCATGGAGGGATGCCTCGCGATTTCCACATGGCGGAAGATGGCTTCTGCACCATGGAGCCTATTTCCGGCATACGGGACAGGTCAACGGTGCCGCAGCCCACTCTTGCGCAGGTCGGACTGCTCGCGCTCGTCGAGCTGGCGTTCGCGCGCCGACTCTCCCTGCCGCAGGCCACGCGCCACACCGTCGGCTGCCAGGCCCGCGACGTGCCACCGCGTCGAGGCCCCCTCGGCCCGCAGCACGGTCGTGAGGTCGTCGACCCGGACGGGCCTTGGCCCAGGTCGTCGTCCGCACCGTGGTCTGCTCGTGCAGCCAGGGGCGCAGTGCTGCCGCCGTTCGGGGCGGACGGGTCCACCGTGGCGCCGGTCGCGGGGTGGCGGGCCCGACCATCGCCACCTCGGTGCGACCGAGCACACCCGGCCTCACCCCGGGCGTGGTCGCCGCGAGGCCCGCGCCCAGGCGGTCCGTCGTGGTGAGGCGCAGGCTGCGACGAGCGGCGCGCGTGCCCGCGGCCGAGACCGCGGTGGCGTTCGTCGCTCGGGCACCCGCCTTGAGCACAGGACCCGCCGCGCCCGCGGCGGCCGCGACCACCCCCATGCCGAGGCTCGCCAGGTCGCCGTCGCCGTAGACGGCGAGCACGGCGGCGTCCGCGGTCAGTGAGGCACCCTCCGCACCGGTCGCCACCACACCCAGTGGCCGGGCCGGGGGCAGCATGGCGATGACGCCTGAGACGTCGGCCACCGCGGCGGCGGCGCGACCGGTCCCGGTCAGCGCGTCGTAGAGCCTGCTGTCCGCGAGCCCGTCGTCCAGCAGGCCGCGCAGCACCACGGCGCAGGCCCGGTCGGCCGCGGCGCAGGCCTCGTGTGCCGCAGCGTGGTGCCGCACCGCCAGCTGCACCCGCTCGCCGTGCGCCACCATCTCGGCCCGGTACCGGCCGGCGAGCAGCCGACCGGCCGGGTCGCCGCTCGTCTCGGCGAGCGCCATCTGGTCGCCGGCACGCAGGAAGGCCGGCCACTCCTGCTCGTGCAGGCGTTGGCACCGGGTCACCTCCGCCTGGGCCTGTCGCAGGGCACCGGCGAAGTGTCGCAGCGCCGCAGCAGCGACGCCGTACCGGTTGCCGATCCGGTCGAGCACCCCCGGCACGGCGCCCACCCGACGCCCGAAGGCCGCGTCGGCCGGACTCGCCCAGATGGCCACCGCGGGATCGGCCAGGCCGCGCAGGGTGCAGGACAGCGCGGCGAGCAGCTCGGCCTCGGAGGCCAGCCCCGCCGCCATCCTGAGCACCTCGTCGGGATCGCCCGCGACCGGCGCGAGGACCGCAGGCGGCTCGACCCAGGTCACGGAGCACCTCCGGTATCGAACATCCCCCCGACCTGCTCCTCGACCTCGACGTAGAGGGCTCCGGCGTGCCAGGCTCCCGTGGCGAGGTCCCCGAGCACCCGCCCCAGCAGGAGTCGCTGATGCTCGAAGTCCCCCAGCACGTCCCCGAGCGTGGCCGCGCTGTGGCCGGGTCCCAGCGCCCAGGCCTGCCCTGCTGCGGCCTGCGCGCTCCACTGGAGGTCGGCGGCCACCGTGGTCATCGCCTCCCCCAGCGCGATGACGTCAGCCGCCTGCACCTCGATCCTGGTCGTGGTCGCCCCCGTCCTCATGCATCGAGGTTAGGTCGGGCGCCGGGTCGGGTCGGCTCGTTGTCCACAGGCCCGCGCGTGCGACCGTCGGCGGGCCGTGCTTGCATGGCGTCATGACGATTCAGGGTGAGTACGTCCCCAGCCCCACCGCGTGGGTCCGCGAGCAGGTCGAGAAGATCGAGGAGACCGGCACCACGCGCTCGGTGAGCGTGCAGGACCGCGAGGTCGTGATGCTGACGATGCTCGGGGTGTCCGGGAAGGTGCGCAAGGTCCCGCTCATGCGCGTCGAGCACGACGGCGTGTATGCCGCGGTGGCCAGCAAGGGCGGCGCGCCCGAGCACCCTGCGTGGTACGCCAACGTGCGCAAGAACCCCGTCCTGGACCTCCAGGACGACGACCGCACCTGGACCGTGCGGGCCCGCGAGATCGAGGGCGCCGAGCGCAAGGAGTGGTGGGAGCGCTGCGTCGCCGCCTTCCCGCCCTACGCGGAGTACCAGGTCAACACCGACCGCCTGATCCCCGTCCTTCTGCTCGAGCCGGTCAGCGACTCGGACTGACCGCGGTGCGGCGCAACCAGAGCAGGCCGAGCACCGGGAGCACGAGCGGCACGTAGCCGTAGCCCGACCCGAAGTGCGACCACACGGTCTTGTCGGGGAACGCGTCCTTCGCGAGGTAGGACGCCAACCCGACCACCAGGACCCCGGCCAGCTCGACGGTGATCGCAGCGGTCGCCACGCGACGCGAGGTCCGGTCGCCGCGAGCCAGGGCGACCGTGGCGACGAGGTAGATCACGGCGGCGAGGGCCGACAGCACGTAGGCCAGCGGCGCACGGGAGAAGTACTCCGTGATCTGCAGGACCGAGCGGCCGGTGGCGGCGAGCGCCAGGAGCCCGTACACGGCGACCAGGACGATCCCCGGTCCGGAACGGGTGGAGCGGGGCTCGTCAGCCATGGAGGTTCCAGATCTGTTGGAGGCGTGCGGTCATCACCGCGACGGCGAAGGCGGCCACCGCGACGACGCCCATCGACCAGCGGGTCTTCTCCTTGAGGGTGAGGTAGACCCCCGCCGGGGGCAGGAAGGGCAGCGTGATGGCGTAGGCCGCGAACGTCGCCGTCTCCGCGCCGTCGCCGGGGACGCTGCCGAGGTGGGCGATCGCGACGACCGCCTGGACCAGCACCCCGAGCTCGACGATGGCCGCCACGAGCAGGAGGCGGTCGTCGAGCAGGCGCGCGCGGGCGGCATACACACCGGAGGACGCGAGCAGGACCACGGCGGTGGCGAGGACGACCACGGTCAGGGGGAAGAGCACGCGGGAAGCCTACGCGAGCAGCGGGTCCGCCGAACCGCGGCCGCGCCCGGTCAGGAGGGCGAGGACGTCACCGACCGGGCGGCGGCGGGCGCGAGCAGGAGGCAGGCCTGCGCCCCAGCAGGATGGCGACGGCCACCCGGGTCTCGGGTCGGTGTGTCCCTAGCCGGGAGGGGGCGTGATGTCGGTCGTCGAGGCGGGCTGTGGCGCACCGGTCGGAGACGAACCCGCATCCGACGCGGGCCCCTGGGGGGCGCCGCCCGCTGTGGTCGTCGGCGCGGGCGACGGGGCGGTCGTCTGGGTGGTCGGGGCCGGGACCGGCACACCCGTGTCGGGCGACGAGGGTGCACTGGGCGACTGCGTCGGGGAGCTCGGTTGGGTCGGGCTCGGCTGGGACGAGGTCGTCGTGGGCGGCGCGCTCGTCGGGGTCACCGGGTTGGTGGTGACCGTCGGGGTGGCGGTCGCCGTCGCGGTGGCACAGAAGAGCGTGACCCGGTCGGCGCCACCGGCTGCGGCAGACAGGTCGCGGAAGGCGGTCGAGGACGTGCCGGCCGCGCCAGCCGTCCGGTGGGCCGACCACTGGCGGCAGAGGGTCGTCACGGACGAGCGCGGGGTGAGGGGCAGCGCGGGCGCGCTCGACGAAGCCGGGGACGCAGGAGCGATCGCGGCGGGTCGGCCGCGTGGCGGGGTCGTCGTCACCGGTGCACGGCGGGGCGTGGCCTGGGACGTCCGCTTCGCCCGCAACGGCGCGACGGTCGGGGGCGGGGCGCCGATGGCTTCGTGCATCACCTGCTGGACCCCGCTCGGGAGCGCGCCGACGTAGGCGGCCGCGCTCAGCCCACCGAGCGACATCACTGCAGCCGACAAGGCGGAGATCGCGAGGAGCGCGGTGCGGGAGCGCCCGGCCGCGTTGGCGATGCCCAGGGCAGTGCGGCGACCAGCACGGCTGCCGGCCGGCGGACGGCCGACGGTGATGACCCGCGTGCGCGGCACCGCCCACGCGGGCGGACGTGGGATGTGGCGGTATGCGGCGAGGGCGACTCGCTCGTCGGCCAGCTCGGCGGCAGTGGGCGGGGCGCCCAGGGACCAGGCGACGAGGTCGCCCTCGACCTCGAGGCGTTCGAGGGCGCGGGCCTGCGCCCGACGGACCGTCTCGTCGTCGGAACCCACGACGTCGGACACCGCGCGGACCGGGAGCCCGGCCCCGAGCCGGAGCATGAGGATCTCGCCCTGCCCCAGGGGGAGGGCGCGCAGGGCGGCGATGGTGTCGCTGAGCCCACACCGCTCTTGGCGGGTGCCACCGGTGGACCCGAGCAGGGCGGTGAGCTCGGCCTCGTCGTCGCGACCCCTGCCCGTCATCGTCGCTGCCGTCGCCGCGAGGGCCGCAGCCGCCGCAGCAGCCGCGGCGGAGGCCACGGCCGAGGCGGAGGTGGCACCGCTCGACGTGGTGGAGGAAGAGGCTGCGGACGTCGAGGTGCCGGACGTCGAGGTGCCGGACGTCGACGTGGAGGCGGACCGGCGGTCGATCGGGATGACCGTGGCCCAGCGCTGTCGCTGCGTACCCTGCTCCGCCCGCAGGCGGGCGCAGGCAAGCAGCCAGACCCGCCACGCGGACTCGTCGCCGGTGAACCCCGGCAGTCCGCGAACCGCGGTCACCCAGCCCTCGGAGGCCGCTTCATACGCGTCGTCGGCACCGATCACCCGCAGGTAGCGGACCACCAAGGGGTTGGCGTCGCGCCAGAGCCGGGTGAACGCCTGCTCGTCCCCGGCTTGGGCTTCCCTCAGCGTTGTCGTGAACGCGCTCCCCAGCACGGCACCAGTATCAGCCACCCCGCCGACCTCCGGGGTCATCCGTTCGGCTGGGAACAGGTCGGATCCCCGACACCCGCGGCACCAGGTTGGTAGGGAGTGGACAAGACCGACAGCCGGACGCCGCCGATCACCTGCAGAGGCTCCGGGTGTCGGGCGACGGCGTCCGGGTGCGGCCTGTTGCGACGCCCTGAGGACGACGCCATCGATGCCGTGCATCCACGGTGGACCAGGTCAGCCCCGGACGTATGCGGCGAGGTGCTCCCCGGTGAGGGTGGACCTGCCGGCGACGAGGTCGGCCGGAGTCCCCTCGAAGACGACCCGGCCACCGTCGTGGCCTGCGCCCGGTCCGAGGTCGATGATCCAGTCGGCGTGAGCCATCACGGCCTGGTGGTGCTCGATGACGACCACCGACCTCCCCGACTCCACGAGGCGGTCGAGCAGGCCGAGCAGCTGCTCGACGTCGGCGAGGTGGAGACCGGTGGTGGGTTCGTCGAGGACGTAGACGTCGCCCTTCTCCGCCATCTGGGTGGCGAGCTTGAGGCGCTGCCGCTCACCCCCGGACAGGGTGGTCAGGGGTTGGCCGAGGGTGAGGTAGCCCAGACCGACGTCGTCGAGCCGCTCGAGGACCTTGTGCGCCGCGGGCGTTCGGGCGTCGCCCTCACCGAAGAAGGCCAGCGCCTCGACCACGGGCATGGCCAGCACCTCGGCGATGTTGCGACCGCCGAGCTCGTACTCGAGCACCGAGGCCTGGAAGCGCCGACCCTCGCACTCCTCGCACACGGACTCGACGGTCGCCATGACGCCGAGCTCGGTGTAGATCACCCCGGCGCCGTTGCAGGCAGGGCAGGCGCCCTCGGAGTTGGAGCTGAACAACGCCGGCTTGACCCCGTTGACCTTCGCGAACGCCTTGCGGATCGGCTCGAGGAGTCCTGTGTAGGTCGCGGGGTTGCTACGACGCGAGCCACGGATCGCACCCTGGTCGACGACCACCACGCCTTCGCGCCCGGCGACCGAGCCCATGACCAACGAGCTCTTGCCGGACCCTGCCACCCCGGTGAGGACGCACAGCACCCCGAGCGGGATGTCGACGTCGACGTCCCGCAAGTTGTGGGTCGAGGCACCGCGGACCTCCAGCACGGAGGTGGCGGCGCGCACCGAGTCCTTGAGGGCGACGCGGTCGTCGAGGTGGTGCCCGGTCGTGGTGTCGCTGGCGCGCAGCCCCTCGACGGTGCCCTCGAAGCACACGGAGCCCCCTCCGGTGCCCGCGCCCGGACCGAGGTCGACGACGTGGTCGGCGATCGCGATCGTCTCGGGCTTGTGCTCGACCACGAGGACGGTGTTGCCCTTGTCGCGCAGCTGCACGAGCAGCTGGTTCATCCGGGCGATGTCGTGCGGGTGCAGGCCGATCGTCGGCTCGTCGAAGACGTACGTGACATCGGTCAGGGACGAGCCGAGGTGACGGATCATCTTGGTGCGCTGGGCTTCTCCGCCGGAGAGCGTGCCCGCCGGACGGTTGAGGGAGAGGTAGCCCAGCCCGATCTCGGCGAACGAGTCGAGCAGGTGCTGGAGGTTCGCGACCAGCGGCGCCACCGGGGGCTCGTCGAGGTCGCGCAGCCACGCAGCCAGGTCGCTGATCTGCATCGCACAGAGCTCGGCGATGTTCTTGCCACGGATCTTTGAGGACAACGCCTCCTTGGACAGCCGGGTGCCCTGGCAGTCGGGGCAGGTCGTGAAGGTGACCGCCCGCTCGACGAAGCGCCGCACGTGCGGCTGCATCGCCTCGAGGTCCTTGGACAGCATCGACTTCTGCACCTTGGTGAGGACGCCCTCGTAGGTGAGGTTGACCCCGTCGACCCTGATCTTCTCCGGTGGGCCGTACAGGAGCTTGTCGAGCTGCTTTGCGGTGAACTTCGCGACCGGCTTGTCCATCGGCAGGCCAGCGCCGCTGAAGATGCGTCCGTACCAGCCGTCCATGCTGTAGCCCGGGACGAGGAGGGCACCCTCGGACAAGGACCTCGTCTCGTCGTAGATCGCGGTGAGGTCGAAGTCGTTGACCGACCCCATGCCCTCGCACCGGGGACACATGCCGCCCTGGTAGACCGCGTCGCGGACGACGGTCTTCTCCTCCCGGCCGCCCTTGTCGGTCCTCATCACCCCGCTGGCGACCCGCGTCGGGACGTTGAAGGCGAACGCGGTCGGCGGCCCGATGTGAGGAGCGCCGATGCGGCTGAACAGGATTCGCAGCATCGTGTTGGCGTCGGTCGCGGTGCCGACGGTGGAGCGCGGGTTGGCCCCCATCCGCTCCTGGTCGACGATGATCGCCGTCGTCAGGCCGTCGAGGACGTCGACGTCCGGGCGCGCGAGGTTGGGCATGAAGCCCTGGACGAACGTGCTGTAGGTCTCGTTGATCATCCGCTGCGACTCGGCGGCGATGGTGCCGAAGACCAGGGAGCTCTTGCCCGATCCCGAGACCCCGGTGAACACCGTGAGCCGGCGCTTGGGGATCTCGACGGTGACGTCCTTGAGGTTGTTCTCCCGAGCTCCCTGCACGCGGATGACGTCGTGGGTGTCGGCTGCGTGGGGCGTCGACCGCCCCCCGGACGTGGTGGCCACCGTCAGGCGGTCTGGCGCTCGAACGTCACGAGCACGCCCTCGCTCGACCCCGGGCCGATCCGGCCCTTGACGTCGACCGCCGTGATCGACTTCAGCTGCCACCCCTTGGCGGCCCAGTCGTTGAGGACCTTCTCCAGCTTGTCGGCCGACATCTTGCCGCCGATGAGACCTTCACGGACCTGGACCACCTTGTACTCGTACATGGCGACAGACTAGTTCGGCCCGTCCTGCCGGCAACGGGAGTTTCCGCGACGCTCTCGCAGGGGCGCGCGGCGGTCGCGCAGGGGTTGCGCGCGTCGTCCGTGCAGGGGCGCGCGCCAGCTCGGGCGGCGTCAGGACGCCTCGCGCAGGACCTGCGGCAGCGCGGCGACACCGTCCGGCGAGGCGAGGTGGAAGCCGAGGAGGCGGACGCCATACCGGTCGCAGGCCTCGATGGTGGCCTGGTGCCACTGCCGGTCGAGGTCGCTGGGCAGGAGGCCGCGGCGCCGTCCTCGACCCACGAGGATGGCGCCGCCCTGCTCCCCCACCACGGGCAGCAGGAGGTCGAGCAGCCGGCGGAGGTCGGCGACTGAGGCGTCCTCCCGGAGGTCGGTCAGCACGACGGGCTGGACCCCGCGGTCCTCCTCGTCGCACAGCATGAGGGCCATCGCACCGCTGCGGCGCTCCTCGATGCCGAGGACGAGGTCGACCACGTCGCCCTGCAGCGTCGGGTCGCCCAGCGAGCGGGTGCGGATGTCGTGGGGCAGGTCGTGGTAGCTCATGACGGCATCGTGCCGCGACCCGGCGAGGTCGTGTCCGAGTTATCCCCAGCCCCGACGAGCGGGTGTCCGGCGACGGCGCCTCGTCCCTTTCGGGGACGTTCCTCATACGTTCGGCCTAGGACATCGCCGTTGCTTCGGGGTCGCGGGTCACGGCTCAATACCGTCCTGCCCGTGGACAACGACCGCACGACCTCCGAGCCCCGGGCCGACCGCGCCCGCGTGGGCACCGCCGAGCACACCGCCCTCGTGGCCGCCTCGGCCGACCTGCTGTCGCACCGCATGCTCGCCGTCCGCCTCGTCGGGGCGCTCGACGCCGAGCTCCAGGGTCTCGGCACCGAGGAGACCTGGCTCACCAGCTGAGCCTGCTCCACCCCGGCTCCGGCCGTCAGGACTGGACGGCCATCTCCCCCAGCTCTGACCAACCGGTCCCCTCGACGTTCGCGTTGACGATGCGGGGCGTGGCCGAGAGGTACTGCGGCAGCTCGCTCGTGGCGGCCTTGAAGTGGTCGGACTGCACGTGTGCCGCTCCGGCCTCGTCGTCGCGGAACGCCTCGACCAGGACGTACTCGTTCGGGTCGTCCAGACTGCGCGCCCAGTCGAACCACAGGCACCCGTCCTCGGCCCGGCACGCCTGGGTGAACGCCCGACTCAGCTCCGGCCACGCGTCGGCGTGCTCGGGCTTCACGGGGAACTTCGCGGTGATGAAGATCAAGGGTCCTCCTTGGTATGGGGTGGGGCAGGGCCGTCGTCTCCGGCACCTCACCGGTGACCTCGCCCCACCCTGCCACGGCTGCTCAGGGTGCTGCAGCGGGCACCCCGGTGAGGGCCTCCCGGGCACGTTGCGCCCCCGGCGAGGTGCGCAGCGAGGCCGCGAGCTCGGTGAGCCTTGCTGACACACGGGAGTCAGCCAAGAGCTCGGCAGCTGCCCGGCGGATCTCGCTCGGCGCCGCAGTGTTGGGTGCGAGAACTGTTGCCACGGCTGCTGATTCGAGAGCCGCAGCTCCGGCGAACTGGTCGGTCGAGAGCGGGAGGACGAGCATCGGCACCCCGGCGGTGAGCGCCTCGGTGACGCTGTTGTTGCCTCCATGGGTGATGGCGAGGGAGGCCGAGCGGAGCACCGTGACCTGGGGCAGGACCTCGCGAACGAGCCAGGTGGCCGGCAGGTCCCCCAGCTCCGACGCCGGGGTCGAACCGTGGGCCAGGGCGACCCGGACGTCGAGCCCGCGCAACGCGTCAGCCACCCGCGTGAGGACGTCCCCCCGGACGGACAGGAAGCTGCCCAGGCTGACGTAGACGACCGGCTGCTCGCTGGCCGCCAACCACCGCGAGACGGCGGCGTCGTCGGGCTCGGCGCGCACCGCCGACCCGAGGAAGCGGTGCTGCGGCAGCAGGCGCGTCCGGCCGGGGTCGTGCAGCTCGCCGGGGTAGTTGAGCAGCAGCACGTCGCCGGTCACGGCGAACGCGTCGTCGACCTCTGCAGCTGATCCGGACAGTGCGCGGGAAGCAGCGTTCCACTGGTGGGTGAAGGTGTCGCGGACGTCCTCGCAGAGCAGTCGCAACCCGGCCAGCCGCTGCGGGTCGATGTCGAACGCGTTCGGGAACACCGGCGGACAGCCGTACACCTCGTCGCCGACGGGCAGGGCGGTCGGGTGGCCGAGCACGACGTCGCCGTGCGGCACCCCCGCACTGCCCAGCGCGAGCCGGGCCGAGAACGCCAGGTGGTCGACGATGACGGTGTCGGGTCGGACCCGGTCGACCACGTCGAGCACCGCCCGACCGACCTCGACCGGCGCCCACAGCAGGTCGTCCCCTCGGGCGCGGGCCTGGAACTCCAACGTCTCCAACGCTCCTCGCCTCGTGGCGTCGAAGAACCCGCGCAGGGCGTCGTCCTCGCCGGTCGGCTGCTCCTCGGCCCGGATCACTCCGGGGTTCGACCCTCGACCGAGCTGCAGGTGGGCTCGTTCGAACCCGAACCCCTCGACGATCGCGTCCGTCGCCGGGCCCGTGGCGACGACGACCCGCTCCCCCTGCTCGGCCCAGGCCGTGGCGAGGGTGGCCAGCGGGTAGAGGTGGGAGGCGTAGTCCGGGCTGATGACGAGCAGCGTCACGACGCCGCCCCGGCGGGTGGCACGTGCGTCGCACCCCGGGCAGGGCCGTCGCGACCGGCCAGGCCGGCGCGACCGGCGTGACCGGCGTCGTCGACGTGTTCGGCGATCGAGGCGTAGACCCCCGCGAGGGCGCCCGCCATCGTCGTGATGCTGAACCGGTCGCGCAACGTCGCGAGCGCCCGTCGTTGGTGCATGGCGGTCTCGGGCGAGGCGGCCATGTCCAGCGCACGGTGCATCGCCTCGACGAGGGTCGACGGCACCGACGTGTCGCAGAGCACCCCGGTGACGCCGGGCTCGACATACGTGGCTGGTCCCCCGCCGTCCGGTGCCACGACCACGAGGGAGGCTGCCATCGCCTCAAGGATGGCGAGCCCGAACTCCTCCTTGAGGCTGGCCGACACGTAGATCCCGTCCGGTGCTGTCAGGGCAGGGCGACCGCGGCGGGTGGCGGCCAACCACGCCGCCACGGTGGCGTGCGGCCGGTGGCCGGGCAGCAGGAGCCCCTGGTCTCCCGAGGCCGATGGCGGGACGGCGGCGTGGATGCGGGCCAGCTCTGCGGCCTCGTCACCCGACGGGTCGTCGAGGTCGCCGCCCACGACGAGCAGGTTGCAGCGGCCGTGCAGGGCCGGGTCCCGGCTCCAGGCCTCGACGAGGGTGGCCATGCCCTTGACGGGGTTGAGCCGTCCGACCGTGATCGCCAGCGGCAGGTGCCGCCGTTCGGTGGGCAGGGTCGCCAGCAGGGCGTCGAGCTCGGCCAGGGCCACGGTGGTGGGGTCGTCCGCGACACCGCCCCTGAGTGTCGCCCTGTGGGCGATGCCGGCGCGGTCGACGGCACGGAAGTCGATGCCCTCCGCGACGACGGTGGCGCGGGACCCTTCGGTGGCGAGGTCGAGGCCCAGGAGGTCGAGGCTGTCGCGGTCCAGCTGGGGACGTGGGAACAGCACGAGCCGGTCGGCGTCGCGTGCCAGCTCGCGGACCAGGTGGTCACGAAAGGTCAGGTGCTCCAACGCATCTGCCGTGGCGAACGACTCGCGGGTCAGAGCCCCGGACGCCTCCCGCGAAGCGAGCAGGGCGTGCGGGTCCGGCGCCACCGTGAAGACGACGGGTACCCCGAGCTCACGCGCCGCCTCGGCAGCCGCCATCGAACCCACGTCGGCCATCCGCAGGTGGATCGCGTCCACGGTCCCGGCCGCGCGCAGGATCCGTCGCACACCCCGGCGGACGGCGACCCGGTGCATCCAGGCATCGGCCATGCCCTGGGGTGGTCCTTCCAGCGGCACCTGCGCGTAGTGGTGGCCGGGCGCGCCCACGTGCTCCGGGCCGTGGTCCGCCCCGGGGCGGCCGCGAGAGATCGTCACGACCCGGTCGACCCCACCCGCGGACTCCAGCAGGGCGTTGCCGAGGTGCACGAGCAGCGTGGCGATCCCGCCGGTGTCACCCTTGCCGGCGCTGCTCAGCTCACCGTCGATGTCGGCGTGCAGGAACAGCTGGGCCACCGTCAGGCCCGACCCGGCACCACCCGGGTATGGCGCGTGGTCGCGTCCACGCTGCCCCGCCCTCGCGCGAGGTCGGGAGGCGAACCAGTCGCCGAGAGCCGCGGCGGCAGCTGCCACGGTGGTCGGCGCCTCGGAGGACAGCTCACCTGTGGCTGGTCCCTCGCTGCCGCGGTCGACCACACCGAGGAGCAACGCGGTCGCTGCCGCCCCGGGCACGAGCCCCGCAGTCTCGACCAGTCTGGTGCGCGCGACGTGGTCCACGTGGGGGGCTGTTGCGTCCGGTCGTTCGAGAGCGACCGACAGGGCGGCGAGGACGACCTCGGGGGCTTGGGGCGCCCAGCGTTCGAGGGTGAGCTGCGCCAGCATGCCGGTGACCCCGCCGGCCGCCACGAGGTCGACCAGCAGCGGCGTCGCGTCGGGGACGGGCGCGCTGCGGGCCAGCGCCCACGCGGCGTGCTCGACCCGGAACGCGTCACCGGACGCCAGGAGCCCCACGAGGGTCGCGGCATCGGCGACCGGGAGCGCCCCCAGGGCGTGCATGGCGGCGAGGGCCACCACGGCATCGCGGCGGTCGTCCGCCGCGAGCCGCAGGTCCTCCACGCTCGCCCCGGCATGGTCGTCGGCCGCTGCCGCCACCACCCCGGCCACGAGACGCAGCGCCTGCAGGATGGTCGGTGCGGATCGCACCGCGTCGAGGGCCTCGCGGACCGCTCGTGCCGGATGCGTCGCCGGGGCCGCGCTGCCACTCACTCCTCGACACTAGGTGGGGCCACCTGGCCGCGCACCCCGGCGGGAAGGCCAGGGGGCGCCGTACCGGGGAGCCGCTCATCTCCGCCAGACCCACGGCATACCCGCCACGCCGACGGGACGGCACGACACGCCGTGGCCAGATCGTCCGAATGGCTCGTCTTTTTGTTCTAGGCCCACTACGTCAACTGCAGGTGAAATCCTTCACTGTCGTCCCACCCGCCCCTGCTGACCCTCCCGGACATAACTGATGCGACTGATCTCTGCTGCTCTTGCCGTTGCCCTGACCCCCGTCTTCGTCGCCCTCCCGACCGTCTCCTTCGCTTCCGCCGACACCCCCCGACCGGTGGCACCGAAGGTCGTGAGCACCCCCATCGGCGGCATCGACCCCGTCGCCGCCAGCCTCGAGGCCAAGGCCGGCCGCAGCCTGGCCACCGCCGCAGCCCCGGCCAAGGCCCTCGTCAGGGTTCCGGCCGCCCTGAGCGCCACCGACAAGGGATCCGCCGGCGCGACGGTCACCTCCGACGCGGCCCGCTCGGTCGCCCCGTCCCGGCAGAGCGCCCGGGTCACCTCGGTCCTGACCCGGGAGCAGCCACGCCCCAGGTTCACGGTCGCCGGCATCTCCTGGGCCAGCACCACCAGCCTGTCCGCCGACGACGTGACCGTGCAGGTGCGCGTCAAGGAGGCGAAGGGCTGGACGGCCTGGGAGCTGCTCCCGGTGCCCGACGACGGGCCCGAGGCCGGCACGCCCGAGTCCGTCGGCGCCCGGTTGGGCACCACGCCGATCGTCACCGACGGCGGCACCGGCATCCAGGTGCGGGTCGACACCCCGCAGGGGCGCACCCTGCCTGACCTCCAGGTCACGACGATCGACCCCGGCACCTCCCCCGCTGACAAGGACCTCACGGCCAGGACACCGGCGGCCTCGGCCTCGGCCGCCGCGGCGCAGCCGACCATCATCACCCGTGCCCAGTGGGGTGCCGACGAGAGCCTGCGCGGCAGCAAGACGCTGAGCAGCACCATCAAGGCCATCACGATCCACCACACGGCCGGGACGAACGACTACACGCCGGAAACCGCGGCGGCGCAGGTCCGCGGCATCTACGCGTATGACACCCAGGGCCTCGGCTGGGCCGACATCGCCTACAACTTCCTCGTCGACAAGTGGGGACGGGTCTACGAGGGGCGTGCCGGGTCCATCACCGAGCCGGTCCGCGGCGCACACTCGATGGGCTTCAACACCGACACCATGGGCATCGCGGCCATCGGCAACTACGAGACCGCGGCCGCGCCCGCCGTGATGGTCGACGCCCTCGCCCGGGTCGCCGGCTGGAAGCTGTCGCAGTACGGCGTGAGCCCCACCGCCACGACCCAGCTCACGTCGCAGGGCGGCACCGGCGCAAAGTTCGCGGCCGGCACGACGGTCACCCTGCCGACGGTGCACGCGCACCAGAACACCTCGTACACCCTGTGCCCCGGCAAGTACCTCTACCCGCAGATGAGCACGATCCGCAGCAAGGCCGCGACCTACGCCCTGTCCGCCGCGCCCATCGTCGCCCCACCGCCTGCCCCCGTCATCGGAAGCAAGCTGTATGCCACGTACGGCTCGCTCACGCTGGCCGCCGGTTCCACGGGCTACGCGGTCCGCGACCTGCAGCTCGAGCTCAACCGTCGTGGTTACTCCGTGGGCACGGCCGACGGCGACTTCGGCGCCATGACGACCGCAGGGGTGTCGGCGTTCCAGAAGGCCGCCCAGCTCACCGTGACCGGCAAGGTCGCCGCCAACGACTGGAAGGCCCTGTCGGGGCTGGCGTACACCAAGGTCGCGCCCGCCCCGGTCACGACCGCGGGGCTGTACGCGGCATACGGGTCACTGACGCTGGCCGCCGGTGCCACCGGGTGGCCCGTCCGCGACCTCCAGCTCGAGCTGAGCCGTCGTGGTTACTCCGTGGGCACGGCCGACGGCGACTTCGGCGCCCAGACCACCACGGCCGTGTCGTCGTTCCAGAAGGCGGCCCAGGTCGCCGTCACGGGCAAGGTCGCCGCCAACGACTGGAAGGCCCTGTCCGGGCTGGCCTACACGAAGGTCAAGCCACCCCTGGTCCTCACCACCGCTCCACGCGGTGGCTTCAACAGCGACGGCCGCGGTGACGTGCTCGGTCGGACCCAGTCTGGTGACCTCCTGCTGTACCCGGTGATCGGCGCCGCCGTCGGCGCCCCGGCGAAGGCCGGCACCGGCTGGGGCGCCTTCGCCCAGGTGCTGTCCCCGGGCGACTTCGACGGCGACCGGTTCTCCGACGTCCTGGCCCTGACCCGGACCGGTGCCGTGTGGCTCTACCGTGGCAACGGGCGCGGAGGCTTCAAGCCGGGCAACGTGCTCGTCGGCACCGGGTTCTCGACCACGACGCTGCTGCTCGCCCCCGGCGACTGGACCGGCGACGGCAAACCAGACCTGTTGGCGCGCAAGGCCAACGGCGAGCTGTGGCTCCTCACGGGGAACGGCGCCGGCGGGTTCGTCGGCACGGCTCGCAAGATCGGCACGGGCTGGCAGAACTTCGTCGACATCGCCACCCCCGGCGACCTCACCGGCGACGGGCGACCGGACCTGCTCGCTCGCGGGGCCAACGGTCTGCTCTACCTCTACGCCGGCACCGGCGCGGGGACGACCGGCACCGGACTCACGTCGGGACGCGTCGTCGGCACCGGCTGGGGCAGCTTCGCGTCGATCTTCTCCACCGGCGACCTCACCGGCGACGGCAGAGCGGACCTGCTCGCGCGCACCAAGACCAACATCACCTACGTCTACGCCGGCGACGGCAGCGGCCGGGTCACCTCCCCCAGGAAGCTCACCACCTCGTGGGCGCCCACGACGCAGCTGTTCGGGGTGCGCTGACGGGGTGCGCTGCCGGCGTCCGGCCGCCTTGGTCTGGTTCGCTCCCCCGGTCGCGGCTAGCGTCGGCGGGATGACGCTGGACGAGCTGGACGAGCTGGACGAGTTCGCGACGTCGTTGCTGGGGTGCAAGCGCAAGGGCCACCCCGGCAGGGTCGCGTGGTACGTCGACGACCGCCTCGTGGTGCGCCAGGACGAGCTCGGGACGGTGCTCGTGCGGGTCGACCGCGACGACCGCGACCGGCTCGTCGAGGCCCATCCGGAGACGTTCGGCGTCCCACCGCGGTGGGAAACCCACCGCAAGGTGCAGGCCGAGCTCGACGGCGACGCGGACGCCATCCGCGAAGCCGTCCGACTGGCCTGGCAGTCACAGCGACGCTGATGCCTCTCGACGTCAGCGGCCCGTGACCGGTCCGAGCGGCGCCCCGCTCGCGAGGATCGCGGAGGTCAGCGCCTTGGCGGGTTCTGCCGGGGCGGTCTTGGTGGTGAGCAGGACGAGGTCGAGGTGCGGGAGCTTGGGCAGGCCCAGGCTCGGGGGCAGCTCGACCAGGTCGGGAGGGGTCAGGGTGCGGGCCATGACCGCGATGCCGAGCCCGGCGCGGACTGCAGCGAGGACCCCGTTGACCCCGCGCACGGTGCACGTGATGCGGCTGCGGCGACCGGCCTTCTCCAGGGCCTGGACGCTGATCGCGCGCGAGAGGCTGGGTGCCTGGTAGACGACGAGCGGCACCGGCTGCTCGGGGTCGAGCCGGGTGCCGTCGGTGCCCACCCACACGAGGTGGTCGCGGCGGACGACCTGCCCTCGGGTGGGGGTCGGGGTCCCGGCGCTGCGCTTGACGAAGGCGACGTCGAGGTGGCCCGACTCGATGCGCCGGATCAGGCTGTCGTTCTGCAGCACCGCGAGCTCGAGGTCGATGCGCGGGTAGAGCTGGCGGAAGTCGCGCAGGATCCTCGGCAGTGGCGTGAGGGCCAGGTCGTCGGTCACGCCGAAGCGGAGACGCCCGGCAAGGTGCGAGCCGGTGAAGTAACCCACAGCCCGTTGCTGCGCAGCGATGATCTCGCGGGCGAACCCGGCCATCGCCTCCCCGTCGGAGGTCAGTGTGACGCTGCGGGTGTCCCGCAGGAACAGCGGCCGTCCGACCGCTTCCTCGAGGCGGCGGACGTGCTGGCTGACCGTCGGCTGCCGGATGCCGAGGGACTCGGCTGCACGGGTGAAGCTCAGCGTCTGGACGACCGCGAGGAAGGTTCGCAGCTGCTCGGGTTCGTACACGCTGCAGACTCCTTCGTCGGCCTTCGTGCATTCATCACGAATCGCAATGGCACTTATAGGACTGATTTCATCCCAGAATAGCGCGGCGAGCCGCTCGAGGGAGCACACTTGACCAGTCACACCGACCGCCGACGACCCCACCGAACGCAACTCTCGCCAGGACGACATGAGCTCCGCCGCCTCCGCCCCAGTCCACTTCCCCAAACTCACTGTCCCCCAAGGGCTCTCGCGCACCTTCCCGTCGCTGGAGAACCGCAACTTCCGCCTCCTGCTCTCTGGGCTGCTGGTTTCGGGCACCGGGGGCTGGATCCAGCGGATCGCCCAGGACTGGCTGGTCCTGACGATCACCGACAGCCCGACGGCGGTCGGCGTGGTCACCGCCTTCCAGTTCGCGCCGACCATCCTGCTCGGCCTGCAGGGTGGGTTGCTCGCCGACCGCCTGCCGAAGCGGGCCCTCCTGCTCGTCACCCAGGTGTCGATGTCGCTCACCGCGGCGGCCCTGGCGGTCCTCACCCTGACCGGGGTCGTGCAGGTGTGGCACGTGTACGCGCTGGCGTTCGTCCTCGGCATCATCGCGGCCGTCGACAACCCCGCACGGCAGTCGTTCGTGTCCGAGGTGGTCCAGGGACCGCAGCTCCCCAACGCGATCAGCCTGGTGTCGTGCACCTTCCAGATCGGGGCCATGACCGGTCCGGTGATCGGTGGTGTGCTGATGAGCACCATGGGCGCGGGATACGCGTTCGCGGTCAACGCCCTGACCTTCGTCGCGCCGGTCGTGGCGCTCTCGCTGATGCGCGGCACCCCGCTGCGCCGTCCACGCCTGTCCCCCAGCGCCGCTGACAATGAGGCGCAGTCGCGGCCGGCCGCCCCGCAGGCCCGCGCCGGCCTCCAGTACGCGATGGAGAACGCGACCGTCCTGTGGCCGATCGTCATGGCAGGGGCGTTCGGGTTCTTCACGATCAGCCTGCCCGTGACGCTGGCCGCCTTTGCCAAGAACGAGTTCCACACCGGGGCGAGCGGTCTGGGACTGCTCAACGCCATGGTGGCCCTCGGCGCCATGGGCGGCGCCCTCGCGACCGCCCGTCGCCAGCGACCGCTGCGGCTCCGCACCGTCGGGTATGCCGCCTGGGGGCTGGCCTGCGCGATGCTCCTCGCCGCAGCGGCACCCCAACAGCTTCTCTTCACCCTGCTGCTCGTGCTCGTCGGCGCCGCCAACCTGGGGTTCCTCACCAAGGCCCAGTCACTGGTGCAGCTCGCGACGGTGCCCCACCTGCGTGGCCGCGTCGTCGGGCTCTACATGCTCGTCTTCATCGGCAGCGGAGCCGTGGGCGGCCCCGTGGTCGGCTGGATGGCCGAGACGTATGGCGCCCGCGCGGCCCTGCTCGTGTCCGGCGCGATCCCGGCGCTCGTGACCATCGTGGTCTGCCGCCACCTGGCGCACCTCGGGTCTCTGCGGATGAGCCTGTCGACCATCTCCGTTCGCCTGCCCCGGGTCAGCGTCACGCCGCGAGGCTGACGCCCGGACCCGGTCGGCCGCATCCGTTGCCTCGTCGGTGGGGCGGGTGTACGTTCCGACAGGTCCGGACAAAGTCGTCCGAAGTTCTCCAGCGCAACCCGAGGACGACGCGGTCCTGACCACCCAGAGGACGCCGACCGGCGCCGCTCCCCCTGCTGGGTCGGAGGACGAAGATGTCTCGAGCTCTCGTGGCCGCTGCCTGCACGGTGGCCCTCGGAACGACCGTCATGGCAGCACAGCTGCCTGCCGTCGCCGCACCCCGGCTTGCCGGCACCACCGCGAGTTCGGTCACCATGACCACCACGCCGGACGAGCTCTCCGTGAGCTCACGGCTGGCCGACCGGCGCGAGGTCTCTGCCGGCACGCGGGCGTACTCGATCGGCTTCGAGGACGGTCGCTTCTACGCCAACGGCTGGCACATCACCGGTGAGATGGGTGGTGTCTGGACCCCGCCGATGAAGCTGGTCGACGGGGTGTGGTTCGGTCTCGACGGCCAGTGGGTCGGCCCGGCGACGACGTTCACCAGCGGCCAGGGCTACACGCGGTACGCGCTGCCCGACACCGCCGGCCTGCAGGTCACGCGCACCGACTTCGTCCCCGACGGCGTCCGTGGGGCCCTCTTCGGCCTCACGGTGACCAACCCCGGCGCGGCCCGCAGCACCACCCTCTCGGTCGACGCGCACTCCGAGCTCATGGGCCAGTACCCCTGGGGCTTCGACGGCGTGAAGCCGAACGCCAGCGACAACCTCCCCGATCACGGCTCCTACGACGGCAAGAACCTCGTCTTCACCGACGACGGCGCGCTGCCCGGCGCGCCCACCCACCACTACGCCGCGCTGGTCGGCACCGCCGTCACCCCGGCGTCGGGGCAGATCGGCGACCAGTTCTACGGCGCCCAGCCCGGCCACCGCTGCACCGGCACCGAGCCCGGTGCGCCCGCCGACCCCAAGCCCTCAGCCTGCGACGACGGGCCGTTTGGACGCGGCACCGGGGGCCGGCTGACGTACTCCCTCGACCTCCCCGCCGGCGGGTCGACCACGGTCTGGCTCGCGGTGGCGGGCTCCGACCAGGGCCTCGGCGCGGCCAGGGGCGAGCTGGCCAAGGCGCTCACCGACCCCGCCGCAGCGCTGGCGAAGAAGAAGGCGAGCCGGGCGGCCCTGTCGCAGATGACGCAGCTCTCGCTCCCCGGCGACCCGCTGGTGCAGAACGCCGTCGAGTGGGGCAAGCAGAACATCGCCGACCTCACCCAGAACGCGACCGACCTCCAGGTGCGCTGGACCAACCAGGGCAAGCAGTTCCCCGCCCCTGCCGGCACAGTTCCCAGCGCGACGTGGATCGGCGCAGGGTTCCCGGACTACCCGTGGATCTTCGGCACCGACGCGGAGTACACCGCCTTCGCCTCCGTCTCGGTGGGTCAGTTCGAGGCCATCAAGGGGCACCTGCGCACCCTGCGTGACGTCTCGGACCTCCTCAACAACCGGTCGGGGGTGGTGACCCACGAGGTGGTGTCCGACGGGTCGATCTGGTTCGGCCAGGACTCCCGCTCCACGAACCCCGACGGCACCACCGCATACAACTTCAACACCGACGAGACGGTGAAGTTCCCGAGCACGGTGGCGCTGTTGTGGCGCTGGACCGGCGACAACGCGTTCCGCGACGAGATGTACGACTTCTCGGTGCGCAACCTGCGCTACGTCACCAACAAGCTCGACGCCGACCACGACGGTTGGCCGGAAGGTCTCGGCAACGTCGAGCGCGGCGGGATGGGGCCGGAGAAGCTCGACAACACCGTCTACTACATCCGTGGTCTGTACGACCTCGCCGACCTGGCGAAGTCCAAGCACGACGGGACGACCTTCGCGTGGGCCAACAACCTCGCCCGCAAGATCCACGACCGGTTCGACACCACGTGGTGGTATGCCGCGGCGTCCCAGTACGCCGACTCGCTCATCGACCCCGGTGACGTGCAGTCGTTCCAGAAGCACTGGATCGGCCAGACCCCGATGGAGGCGGAGCTCACGGTGAACGGCCGGACGGTGGCCGGGCTGGCGCCATACGCCCACGGCAACGCCGCCCTGGCTGGGCGCGAGAACGACTGCTTCAGCGGCACCGCTCCCCTGTCGACCGGGCTGTTCCACACCGGGTGCGGTGGTGGCCAGAACGGCCTCGGCGAGAAGGTCATCTTCGGGCTGACCACCTCGATCCAGTCGATCGGAGAGGGCAACTACGGCCGCCTGGGCGCCGGTCAGCAGCAGCGGTACATCCACGCGCTGGCCGACCCGATGTTCGCCGAACCGGCGACAGGCGGCACGCCGGACGAGCAGCCCGGAGCGATGCCGGAGATCTTCCCCTCCCCCGACCAGGGCGCCAACATCGACCGCTGCTGGACCTGCCGCTCGATGTTCATGCAGGCCTGGGGCAACTACGGCACCGCCTGGGCGGTCGTCCACCAGTGGCTGGGAGTCCAGCCCGACCTCGGCAACGGCCAGCTCGTGGTCGTTCCCCAGGTGCCGAGCGGTCAGCCCTCCGCGTCGGTCAAGCACCTGCGCCTCGGCGGCGGGTTCGCGGACGTGACCGCCTCCGTGACCGGCAAGCGCTACACCACCACCCTCGCCGTGCCGCAGTCCGTTGGCGCGACGAAGGTCTGGATCGGTCACACCCTGCCGGGCGGCTCACGGGTGGCGAGTGTGCAGCTCGACGGTCGCCAGCTGACCGACTGGACGACGCGCACCACCAACCGCGGACTCGAGGTCACGGTCCCGACCAAGGCGGGCAGCCACACCCTCGTCGTCACGAGCAGCTGAGGCGCCCGGCCACCCCGTTACCGGGGTGATCACGAACGCTGATCACCCCGGTACCGCCGAGCCGGGACACGAGCGCCCACCGAGCCGTACGGTGTTCGTGGCTGGCGTCGAGGGGCGCGGTCGAAGGTCTGGTCACCACGGCGGTCAGAGGGGTCGCAGCCCGATCGGGGGCGGGCGCGGCAGCCATCGGGACCACCTCCAGCGCCCCTCGCGCCGGCTCCACGTCGCATCGGCCCCGTCTCACGCGGCATCTTGTCGAAACGGCTTGACCACCCCGCTGACCAGCATGAACATGGTTTCGCGCGATCACGTGCGCCGGTGACCTATGGGGGCACACCATGGAGCTGAGACACCTCGAGGCCTTTGTCGCGGTGGTGGAGCACAAGGGCTTCAGGCGCGCCGCCGAGCATCTCTACCTGAGTCAGCCTGCTGTCTCGGCAAGGATCCGCGAGCTCGAGCTGACCCTCGGGACACCGGTGTTCGACCGCGGCCACCAGTCGGTCGTGCTCACCGCGGCCGGTGAGTCGCTCCTGGGTCCCGCGCAGCTCATGCTCGACGCAGCTCGGTCGGCGCGGCGGTCGGTCCAGCTGACCGCCTCCTCCGGCGACGTGACCCTGGCGATCATGCCCGGAGGGGCGCTGGAGATGACTCGGCCACTCCTGGTCGAGCTCGCTCGACGGTTCCCCAGGGTGGGCTTCCACTATCGTTCGTTGGGCATGCACCAGTGGCACCCCCGGATCCTCGAGGAGGTCGACCTCCTCATCACGCGCGAGCCGTACCCCGCAGCGGACACCGTGATGACCGTGCTGCTCTCGGAACCCGTCGGGGTCGGGGTGCCGTCGTCCTTCGAGGAGAGCGATGCCGCGGTGCTGTCGCTGCAACAGGTCGCGGCCCGGGCCATGGTGCGCATGGCCGACTCGGTGCCCCGGGAGATCGTGACGCACTGGAGCCTGACGTCGCTGACCAACGGTTGGGAGGTGGAGCGGCGGGGGCCCGCGGCCGACGGCCCGCTGGAGACGCGTGACCGGGTCGAGTCGGGGTTCGGTATGGCGGTGGCGCCGGCCTCCGTGTCCCGGCTCTACGGCCAGGGCGCCTACCGATTCGTGCCGCTGGAAGGTGTCGCCGACTCCCGAGTCGTGCTGGTCTCGGCGGTCGACAGCAGCACCGACCTGATCAGGGCCATCCACCGTGAAGCTGCGGACGTGGTGGCGCGACTGTCCCCGCTGGTGCTGGGCGGTGGGTCGGCCGCTGTCGACGAGGTCGTGTCAGCCGCGATGCAGCTCTAGATGGTGCTGGTGCTCAGCGATGGTGCTGGTGCTGGTGCTCAACGCGATCCGCCCTGGGAGTGCTCTTGTGCCCGACGACCAGCAAGCAACCGCTGCCCGAACCGGACGACCGTCCAGCACCACCACCGGTCGATGTCGCTCGTCGCGAGCTCGGCGCGCCACTCCCAGTGACCGCAGAGCTCGACCAGCTCGGCATCGCTGAACGAGGCGCACACCTCGACGAGGGAACCGTGGCGACCGACCAGTGGGTCGGCATACGGCTCACCCTCATAGATCACCCAGGTATGCGTCGCATCGATCCGGTCCACGTCACCCATGACGCGATCTTCCCCCGAGACCCCGCAGAACGCCTCCGTCCAACGATGGAGGACAACCCCGGCGCACATGTTCTAGAGCCCGACCTCGCCGGCATGCCCCAGTGACCGCTCACCCTGTGACGGGCAGGAGCCGCGAAGAGCACCGACCCGACCACAGGTGCGTGCGACCATGTCGACATGGCGTATGACGAAGGGGTGGCGCAGCGGATCCGCGACCTGGTCGTGAGCGACCTGGACGTGACCGAGAAGAGGATGTTCGGCGGACTGGCCTTTCTCGTCAACGGCAACATGTCGGTCGCGGCCAGCGGCAGCGGCGGCCTCATGGTGCGGCTCGACCCGGTTGACGCCGAGCCGCTGCTGGCCGAGGCGGGGGTCACGCCGTTCGAGATGCGGGGCAAGCCGATGAGGGGGTGGCTGCGCGTCAGCGAGGCGGGGTACGCCACCGACGAGGAGCTGCGCGGGTGGGTCGAGCGCAGCATCGAGTACGCCCGGACCCTGCCGCACAGGTGAGCCCGGATGACGCCCGGCTCCAGAAGATGCGCGCGGCTGTCACAACCGCAGAGGCTGCCTTGTCTTGATGGGTACACGTGACCATCGATGAGGGAGTCGACATGAAGGTGTTCGTCGCAGGAGCAACCGGGGCCATCGGACGGCAGCTGGTGCCGCGACTGGTCGCCGCAGGCCACGAGGTCCATGGCATGACGCGGAGCGCCTTGAAGCAGGGGCTCGTCGCCGACCTGGGTGCGGTGCCGGTGGTCGCCGACGCGCTCCACGCGGAGCAGGTTGCCGACGCCGTGGGCAGGGTGCAGCCGGACGTGATCGTCCACCAGCTCACCTCCATCGGGCCGATGGACCTGCGCCACTTCGACCGGGCGTTCGCGGTGACCAACCGGCTGCGCACCGAGGGCACCGACCACCTGCTCTCGGCCGGCCACGCCGTGGGAGTGACGCGGTTCGTCGCGCAGAGCTTCTTCGCGGCATACGAACGCACGGGCGGACCGGTGAAGACGGAGGAGGACTCGTTTGGCCGGGGGGCCGCCAAGCAGATGCGCGAGACCGTCGCCGCGATCCGGCACGTCGAGGAGGCAGTCCTGGCTGCGACGTGGACGGAGGGGATCGTGCTGCGCTACGGCGGTTTCTACGGGCCCGGGACGTCGCTCGGACCCGACGGTGAGCAGACCGCCGCTGTACGCCAGCGCAAGTTCCCGGTCGTCGGGGACGGCGGCGGGGTGTGGTCGTTCATCCACGTCGCCGACGCCGCCGAGGCAACGGTGGCAGCCGTCGACCGCGGCCGCCGTGGTGTCTACAACATCGTCGACGACGATCCCGCCAAGGTCGCCGACTGGCTGCCGGCTCTCGCCCACTCGATCGGCGCCCGGCCGCCGATGCACGTGCCCCGCCTCGTCGGCCAGCTGCTCACCGGTGAGCTCGGGATCGCGATGATGACCGAGCTGCGGGGTGCGTCCAACGCCAAGGCCAGGCGCGAGCTCGGCTGGAGCCCGGCGCACCCGAGCTGGCGTCAGGGGTTCACGGAGCTCGCAGAGTCGTCTGGGCCTCCGGAGGCTTCGGGGCCCTCGGAGGCTTCGGGGCCCTCGGAGACTTCCAGCTCTTCGGACCCTTCGAGGTCTTCGGAGCTGCGGGCGTGACACGGGACGAGCTGCTCGACCAGCTGCGACCGACCGCGTTCGGCATCGCCTACCGGATGCTGGGCAGCGTCTCGGAGGCCGAGGACGTCGTGCAGGAGGCGCTGCTGCGGGTGCACCAGTCGCTCGAGGCGGGTGAGGTGATCACGTCGCCGCGCGCGTACGCAGCGACCGTTACCACCCGGCTCGCGATCAACGAGCTGCGCTCGGCGAGGGCCCGGCGCGAACGCTATGTCGGCGAGTGGCTGCCGGAGCCGATCATCACCGACGGACGCGGTGAGCGTGACGACCCCGCGGTGGCGGCGGAGACGGCCGACTCGCTGTCCCTGGCGATGCTCGTGCTCCTCGAGAGCCTCTCCCCCGAGCAACGAGCGGTGCTGCTGCTGCACGACGTCTTCGGGTACGGGTACACCGAGATCACCGACATCGTCGGCAAGACCGAGGACAACGTCCGCCAGCTGGCGACCCGCGCCCGACGGCACGTCAAGGAGCGCCGACCCCGGTTCGAGACGACGCGGGAGCAGCAGAACGAGCTGGCCGGCCGGTTCTTCGCCGCCGCTCGACACGGCGACCTCGCGGGACTCGAGACACTGCTCGCCCACGACGTCGAGCTCACCGGCGACGGTGGCGGCAAGGTGCCCGCCCTCGCCAGGTCGCAGCACGGTCGCAGCCGGGTCGCCCACACTCTCGTGAACTGGCTGCACGCCCTCGCGCGGTTCCCCCAGGTGTCGATGCGCGCGGTCGAGGTCAACGGCGCCCCCGGCGCGATCTACGTCGATGACGAGGAGCGCATCCTCGGTGTCTGGTCGCTCGAGATCAACGGTTGCGAGATCACCGGCGTCCGCTCGATCGTCAATCCCGACAAGCTTGCCCACCTCGGCCCGGTCGGCGACGTCGCCGCCATCATCCGCTCCGCCCGCTGACGCCAACCCAACCCGAGGTATGCCGCGGGGCCACCTCCGCGCCCTACCTCGCCTGCCTGCCGACGTGGCTCAGCCGTTGGCGGCAGCCGCCATCGCCACATCTGATCCCCACACCCCCTGCGACAAACGAGGAGCCGCCCGTTCGGTCGGACTGTCCCGGTTTCCCCACGAGTTCGGCGCATGTGGATCTAGCATCCGGGCGGCAGATGTGACAGGGATGTGGGGTAGGGCAGTGGGGACCGACGGGCCCATGGAGATGATCCGCGTAGATCGGCCGACGCAATGTGCGTGCGGTGAGCCTCTGAGGGCGGGAGAACGGGCCGGACGGCTCGACTCCGACCGTGCCCCGGTATGCCTGTGGTGCCTCGCCGACGTCCAGGCCGGGCGTCCCCGCCCACGCCGCCGCCGCGCGAGGACCGAGTGGCCCGAACCCCTCGCGCTGGTCTCCCCCGGACCCTCCGGCGCCTATGCCCAAACCGCTCCGGCGCCGGAGTCGGCTTGGAGCGCGCGCCAGCCGCGGCTGCAGGTGGTCGCGGGAGGCCGCAGAGGGTGGGCCCACAGAGGTCGATTGCACAGGGGTCGAGCGCGGAGCAGTCGGACGCGTGGAGATCGCACGCGTAGCGGTCGGCCGCGCACGCTGGTCTCCTTGCTCCTCACAGCCGCCATCGTCGTTGGCGCGCTGTGGGCCGCACCCCGACTGACGCGCAGCGAGGCGCAGTCCGGGCCTGCCACCGGAGTCACGTGGGGCACCCACGGCATCGACTTCGCCTCACCCCCGGCAGCCATTCCCGGCGCGGTCGACGGTGTCCGAGCCATGTGGCCGCCGGTCCCGGTCGACGCCCGCACGGAACCGCTCGGGCACCCTCCACCTAGCTAGTCCTCGTCGACGGAGTACGCCTTCATGCAGCGGATGAGCGACGCGGACAGCCCGCCGGTGGCGTGGGACCCGTGCCGTCCGATCCATGTCGTCGTCAACACGGCCGAGGCTCCGCCCAACGCAGACCGCCTGCTCACCGAGGCAGCCAACGAGGTCAGCAGAGCCACCGGGCTGAAGTTCGTCATCGAAGGCACCACCGATGAGGTACCCGACGCCGACCGGGCTCCGTTGGACCCGCAGCGCTACGGCAACAGGTGGTCGCCGGCACTGGTGGCCTGGACCAACCCACGGGTCGTGCCGGAGCTCGACGGCCGGGTGGCAGGAGTCGGCGGTCCCCGGGCCGCCACCTACGCCCAGAGCGTCGACCAGCACTGGGTCAGCGGCATCGTGTTCCTCGACGCGCCGACTTTCCGCTCCATCCTGAACCGCACCGAAGGCTGGGCCGACGCTCGCGCCATCGTCATGCACGAGCTGGCGCACATGGTCGGCCTGACGCACGTGAAGAAGCGCAGCGAGCTGATGTACGACGACAACGTCGGCAAGCACGAGTTCGGTGCGGGCGACCTCGAAGGACTGCGCAGGCTCGGCATGGGCCGCTGCTTCACCCGCTGACACGATCGCGGGGCGACCGGACGACGTCCGGCCACCCCGCGGCTTGCCTCCTTACGAGCATCAGGAAGACCGATACTCCGCGCACATGGACAGACTCATGGACAAGTCTCAGCCAACTTCACAGAACTCAGCTTGACCACCGTCGCCACCGGAACTTTCGTGCCACTTTTCGGTTCCTGCGAGCAAACCTTCCAATTCGAGTCGTTGATCTGTAGCCGCTCTAAACCCGACGCATCGTCTTGATCCAGCAGGAAGGACCCGAGGCTCTGCAGTTTGTCCTGGGAAAGCTGCAGGTTCTCCCCCACGAGTTTGGGCATTGTGAATGTTTCAGGCGTGGGCTCTGCGCTGGGCGACGGGGCCTTCGAGCTCGATGTTTCCGATGGCGTCGACGTGGTCCCAGCCGCCGTGGGACTCACCGTCACAGTCTCTCGAATCACGGTCTGAGTAACTGTCGAACGTGCCACTGTCTTGCCGCTCCCGCATCCCGTCAGGAGGAGGGGAAATGCCACAGCGCTGCCGACGAGCAACGCCGACTTGCCCATGCGTCCATTGAGGATCACGTGAACTACTTCCTAACCATGGTCCAGTGGCCATCTGCGGTAACGGACACCACAGACGGGCCTTCGGTAAAGGGCACCACGCCCTTGTAGCTGCCGATCTCGTTGACGGCCACGTTTGGCAAGAGGCCGCCGACCTGGATGACCGCGAAATTCGAGGACCCCTTGTGCGCTATGGCCCAGTCAGAGCCCTCACCGTCGTAGCGGAAGACCTTGTCGCCGCTAGCACTTGCCGACTTACTCAAGACCGGCGCTAAAGCGATAGGAGAGATCTTCATTGTCCAAGTGCCATCGGCCGTGATCTTGATCTTTACTGGATCTCCGCCAAAGTCGTGCAAGCCGAAGGCTGTAACGCCTGAGTAGTTGCCGATCTCGTTGACCAAAAGGTCGCCCGTCGGCTGGTTGGAGGAGTCCAAGACCGATGCGGCCACATTGGAGGACCCCTGGTGCGAGAACGTCACGATGCCCGCGTCGGCACCCCGAGGAAGTTTGACAATCGCATCTCCACGGCCGCGTCTGCTCAGGTTGGCGAAGGAACCGTATGTGTCGTTGTACGGAGCGACGGCCGCCGCGGCCTTCGCCCTTGCAGCAGCGGCAGCCTTCTCCTTGGCGTCAGCCGCCGCCTTGACCTTCGCAGCTGCATCCGCCTTCGCCTTTGCGGCTGCGGAAGCCTTCGCAACCGACGCATCCACGGGCTTCGAGGTCACCGCTGGTGCTGAGCCCGCCGGTGATGTAGCGGTGGGCGGTGACGACGAGGCTGCGACCGGTGTGGTCGAATCGTCCGGGCTTAGCGCCCCGCCGACCATTGCAATAGCCAAGGCCCCCGCGGGAATGAGGACGCGCTTCTTCTTGAACCATGGCTTCCTTGCCACGACCCCGTCTTCTTTGGTGGTAGGTGACGCCCCCGCCAGGCCCTCGGGCGCGGCAGGGGCGAAGTGCTCAGTCCACTGGGATCCGTCCCAGTATCGCTGGCGTCCGTCTCCTTGGGGGTACCAACCTGCCGGTGACGTAGTCATGTGCTCGTGCTCCCATTGGCGTCGATAGAGGTGCCGCAGGGAGTTCAGCCCGAGCGTCACTGCCGCTGAGAGGTGCGTCCCACGGCGGCAACTGCATCAAACAACGGATATACGCCCTATTAGGCTCCTTTCGCAGAAATACACCCGAAACGATTGCTCGGCATAGAACATTTGGAGGAGTCCACGTCCAGTCCCTCGACAAGAGAATGCGAGCCGCGTGCGCAGCGCCGAGGGGCACGTCCGGGCAATCCCGAACGTGCCCCCCTCAGCCGTTCCTCGCTGGGACTCAGGCGACGCGCGTCTGGGGCGCGGTCTCCTTGGTCTTGCCGGCGTCGCGCTCGACGATGTCGCCCAGCGCATCGTCGATCGCCTTCATCTGTGCGGCCTCGAGCTTCACACCAGCGGCCTTGACGTTCTCGTGCACCTGCTCGGGGCGCGAGGCGCCGACGAGTGCGGCGGCGACGTTGGGGTTCTGCAGGACCCAGGCGACGGCGAGCTGGGCCATCGACAGGCCCGCCTCGTCGGCAATGGGCTTGAGCTTCTGGACGCGGGTGAGGACGTCGTCGTTCATGAAGCGCTTGATCATGTCGGCGCCGCCCTTCTCGTCAGCGGCGCGCGAGCCCTCCGGCGGCTTCTGACCGGGCTGGTACTTGCCGGTGAGCACGCCCTGGGCGATGGGGCTCCAGACGATCTGGCTGACGCCGAGCTCCTGGGACGTCGGGACGACCTCGTCCTCGATGACGCGCCACAGCATGGAGTACTGCGGCTGGCTCGAGATGAGCTGGAAGCCGAGCTCCTTGGACAGCTTGACGCCCTCGCGGATCTGGTCGGCGGTCCACTCGCTGACGCCGATGTAGAGCGCCTTGCCCTGGCGGACGATGTCGGCGAACGCCTGCATCGTCTCCTCGAGCGGCGTCTCGGTGTCGTAGCGGTGTGCCTGGTAGAGGTCGACGTAGTCGGTCTGGAGTCGGTCGAGCGAACCGTTGATCGACTCCATGATGTGCTTGCGAGACAGTCCGGTGTCGTTCTTGCCGCCGGGGCCGGTGGGCCAGTAGACCTTGGTGAAGATCTCCAGGCTCTCGCGCCGCTCGCCCTTGAGGGCGTCACCGAGGACGGTCTCTGCCTTGGTGTTGGCGTAGACGTCGGCGGTGTCGAACGTGCTGATGCCTGCGTCGAGAGCCGCGCGCACGCACTGTGTGGCGACGTCGTTCTCGACCTGTGAGCCGTGGGTGAGCCAGTTGCCGTAGGTGATCTCGGAGATCTTGAGACCGCTGTTGCCGAGGTATCGGAATTCCATGCTTCAACCGTATGCCGCGCGGCCGACACCCGCGCGCCCGGCACCGCTCTGGCCGGCTGGCTCCCCGGTTGGCAGGCTCCGGGCTAGTGGGCTGCCTGGCTGGTGGGCTCCCAAGTTCGGCAGGCTCGCCGGCTGGTGGGCTGCCTGGGGCCCGGCTCGCTGGTTCGGGGCACGGTGGTGGCCCCGCCGTCCATGGCGGGGTGTGGGGCGGGGTCACGCTGGCTCCTGGGCGGCGCGACGAGCCAGCAGCTGGTCATACCCACCCCGCCTCAGGTCCCACTCCACCCGCTCACCGACCGCATCCCGAACGACGTTCCCGGCCAGCCGACGCTGGTGCACAATCGTGTGGTGCCGTTCGCACAACAACGCCGCGTTGTCCAGATCCGAGCGCCCGAAGTCCGCCCAGTGCACCAAGTGGTGCGCATCCGCCCAGTGCGGCGGCATCGAGCAACCCGGATACGTGCAACCACCGTCGCGCAGCCACAACCGCCGCGTCTGGGCCGTGGTGAAGAACCGCACTGCCCGCCCCTGATCGAGCACCTCACCGGCCGAACCCAGCACCACCGGCAGCACCGACGCGTTGCACGCCAACCGGCGCACCGTCTCCGGCGCCAGCATCGTCCCGGTGTCCGAACCACCGAGGGTGACCCCTGCGCCCCGCACTCCACTGGCCAGCGACTCCCAGTCCATGGTCACGACGAGCTGCGTCTTCGCGTTCGGGCCCACTGCCTGGCCTGCCTCGACCGCCCGCTTCACCAAGCTGACGAGGGCCTCGCCCCGGCGCTGGTCCGAGCCGCGCAGGTCCCGCTCGCCCTCCACCGGCTTGGGTGCCGACAAGGGACCGAGCGCCGCCTCCAGCACCGCCTTGCCCTCCATGTCGAGGACCAGGCGGTACTCCGCGATCCCCGTACCGTCCTCCATCGGCTGCGACAGCGCGACGAACCGCCGAGCCGCGTCCTGCTCACACTGCAGCTGCCCCTCCCGCCCGTACCGCGCCAACAACGCCGGCCGCACCATCCGACACCCCCGCGGCCCATGAGCCACCGCCATGTCGATCAGACCCTCGAGCACGTGCGGCTCAGCACCCGGCGCCAACAGCGGTCGCAGACGATCCGCCTCCGCCACCACCACCGCAGCCGAACGCACCGGCAACCGCCCCGCCTCGACCGCGTCCTTGACCACGACGTTCACCGGCTTCGCGAACGCGACCGCAACCTCGACCACCTGACCGGCCCCACCAGCCCGCGTGCACGGGGCGTGGTGCCGGACCCACTGGGTCACAGTCAGCGCCTGCGGCCCGTCGCAGGTGTCGCCGCGCTCGATCGCCTCACCCACGATCGCAACACGAGCCGCCTCACACGAAGCGACCAGCGCGTCGACCTCACCGAGCAGCTCGCCGAGTCCACCACCGCTGGGTGCCTCCCACAGCGACCCCGCGATCCCCGTCAACGCCGCCCGGGCAGCAGCGATGCCGCGTCGTCGCTCCTCGAGCCCCGGGGTTCCATCCATACGACAACCGTATCGGCGACCACTGACAGTCCCTCGGCCCCCACGCGTCACCGATATCGTTGTCCCGCAAGCAAATTCGGCGCTGGATCACTCTCAAGTGTCAAGCGGGAGCCGGAAAGCCTGTGGACGGAGAAGTCGCGATCGAGCCCCTGTGGACAACCTGACGGAACAGCCCCCTCCGGACCAAGCGTGGGCGACCCAGAACTCAAGGCACCCCGAGCAACACCGCAGCCGCACCCGGCGCCGACCCCGCGCCATACCTCTGTGCCTTGGCTCCCCCGCCCGCACGCGCACCGGGTCAGCGCACCGAGTCAGCGAACCGGAGTCAGCGAACCGGAGTCAGCTTCGAGCCGCCCTCCGCCGCCTCCTCCGAGGTCGCAGGTGTCGCCGCGTCGAGCTCGTGGTCACGACGGCCAAGTGCGCTCGGCCACCACATCCGGCCCCGGACGTCGAGGTTGATCGCGGTGACGAGCACCGACCGGACCACGAGCGTGTCGAGCAGGACACCGAGCGCGACGGCTATCCCGATCTCGGCGAAGGAGACCACCGGCAGGGTGCCGAGCACCGCGAACGTCCCTGCCAGCACGAGACCCGCAGACGTGATCACGCCACCGGTGGCCGCGAGCCCGACGAGGGCGCCACGACGAGTGCCGATCTCCTGGGCTTCTTCGCGGACCCGGGTCATGAGGAAGATGTTGTAGTCGATCCCGAGCGCGACGAGGAACACGAAGACGAACAACGGCAACGACGAGTCCGCCCCGGCGAAGCCCAGCACGTGTCGGAAGATCAGCGACGAAAGGCCAAGCGCCGCACCGAAGGACAGCACCACGGTGCCCATGAGGATCAGTGGCGCCGTGATCGCCCGGAGGAGCAGCACGAGGATCAGCAGCACCACCCCGAGGATCAGCGGGATGATCCGGACGTTGTCGTCGGACGAGGCTCGTAGCGTGTCAGCACGGGTCGCGGTGTCACCGCCGGCGATGGCCTTGGCACCAGGGACACCGGCGATGGCAGTGCGTATGCGGTCGACGGTCCCGGTCGCCGCGTCGGAGTCGGGCGCAGCGGCCAGCGTCGCCTGGATCAGCGACCGGCCGCCCTTCGTCACCGGATCGCCGACGGCCGAGACCCCACGGACCCCTGCCAGAGCCGTCTTGACCGCGGCACCCTGGTCCGCGTTCGCGAGCACCAGGACGGGCGAGCCGGCACCGGCTGGGAAATGCCTGGCCAGGACCTGCTCTCCCACAACAGATTCCGGTGTCCCGTAGAACGCATCCTTGTTCTGCAGGCCGACCGCGTTGAGCTGGAGGACGCCGAGCGACGCGATCGCGAGCACCAGCGTGGTGATGACCCAGATGCGCCGCGGGGCGTGGGAGATCCGGGTGCCGATCCGGGCCCAGACGCCGTCGCGGGTGTGGTCCACCGAGCCGTACGACGGACGCACCGGCCAGAAGATCCACCGTCCGCAGACGACCAGGAGCGCGGGCAGCAGGGTGAGCATGACGAGGAGGCCGACCCCGACACCGATGGCTGCCACCGGACCAAGGCCCTTGGTGGAGTTCATCGTCGCGACGAGCAGGCAGAGCATGCCGGCGATCACGGTGGCGCCGGACGCGAGGATGGCGGGGCCGGCCCGGTGCAGGGCGAACGCCATCGCCTCGTGCCGGTCCTCGTGACGGCGCAGCTCCTCCCGATATCGGGCGACGAGCAGCAGCGCGTAGTCGGTGCCGGCGCCGAAGACGATGACCGTGAGGATGCCCGAGCTCTGCGCATTGACGGTGAGGGTGTCGCCCTTGGCCAGGAAGTAGATGACGGCCTGGGCGACGATCAGCGCCGTGCCGGCCGAGACGACCGGGATGAGCCACAGCACCGGGCTGCGATAGGTCAGCAGGAGGATGATGATCACGACGGTCATGGCGGAGTAGAGCAGCTTGCCGTCGATGCCGGAGAAGGCCTCCGACGAGTCCGCCGAGAACCCCACGGGACCGGTCACCTGCATCGAGAGCCCAGCAGGACGATCCTTCGCGATGGAGCGCAGGTCGGTCGCGGTCGCACTCAGCGAGTCCCATCCGGCGTCGCCCGCGTCGACCGGGACGATGACCTGGAGCGCCTTGCCGTCCTGCGACGGGATCGGGCCGACGCTGTCGTGGCGGACCGGCGCCAAGGCGTTGAACTTCGCCACCTGCGCGGTGACCGCTTGGGTGTCCGCGGGAGTGAGGCCCCCAGCTCGCTCGTAGACGACGACCGCCGGGAACTCGTTCTTGCTCTGGAACGCCGTGATCTGCTTGACGACCTGGGTCGACTGGGCGTTGGTGGGCAGCCACGCCACCGCCTCGTTGTTGAGGACACCCTGCAGCTTGCCGGCCGGGCTCATCACGGCGGCGAGCACGATGAGCCAGAACCCGACGACGAACCACTTGGCCACCCGTGAGGACGGGAACCGCGCGAATCGGCCCACATCCCCCATACGTGTCTGTGTCATGTCTGCGTCGCCCCTCACTGAGCCCGAGTCCTGTCCGCGTCGCACCCTGCTCGGCGCCGTTCCTGACCACCGTAGGACGGGCCCCCGTTGCTGGACAACGAGTTTGGCCACGACAAGGGTGTGGTCAGGGGCGCCTCAGGGCTCACCCTGACGTGCTTCGTGCCAATTGCCGGGTATGCCGCGGCGTCGCCCGGCTGCCTGCTCTCCCGGACCAGCGGGGTGCGCTGCCGGGCGATGGGCGACGGGCGGTGGGCGGTGGGTGACGGGCGGTGGGTGACGGGCCCTTCGGCCCTGGGTCGAGGTCCGGAGCCTGCATAGCGTCGAGCCATGGATGTGGACCAGCTGTTGTCCCAGATCACTGACGACCTCACCCCGCGCAAGGTCTTCGGTGAGCCCATCGAGCGTGACGGGGTGATGCTCGTCCCCGTCGCCAGGGTCCGCGGCGGCGCCGGCGGAGGTAGCGGCGGTCGTGACGGCGATGAAGGCAGCGGCGGTGGCGGTGGCATGGATGCCAAGGGGCTGGGCGTCTTCGTCGTCAAGGACGGCAACGTCTCCTGGCAGCCCGCCGTGGACGTCACCCGGCTCGCCATCGGCGGCCAGGTCGTCGCCGTGGTCGCCGCCCTGGTGATCGCCCTCGTGCTCCGGCCGAGGTCACGCCGGCGTCGCGCCCAAGAAGGGGACTCGCCATGACCTTCCTCTGGTTCATCGTGTGGTTCATCGCGAACATCGTCGGTTCGAACGAGCCCCTGCGGTTCGATCCGGTGAACGCCTGGGCGGGCACCCTGATCCTGGCGGTCGCTCTCGACCTCAGTGCCGCTCACGCACGGACAGGGTCACGGCGCCGCAGTTGACGTCTGATGGCCCGGCGCAACTAATGACCCACGATGGGCCGGGGCGACTAGTGCGCCCGCGGTCGCAACGCGTGGCGGCCGCGACTGCTCTCTCGGGCCCAGTCCCGAGCGGCCGTGCCGGCGGAGGCGGCGAACAGGCCGAGGAACCCTGCAGCCATCACCCAGGTGAGCGGGCGGTCGGTGAGGAACTCCTGCCTCGCTCGGACGGCCGCCACGAGGATGAGGGAGAACATCACGAGCTGGACCTGGCGCATCAACCGCACCGTCTCCCACCGGTCGTCGAACAGCACGCCGAGGCCCGCCACACCCAGACAGAACACGGCACCCACGACCCGGCAGGTCAGTGGCGTCAGCGGCCACGGCCAGACCGCGATCGCCCGAGCCGGCACCACGAACATCAGCAGTCCGGTGGCCCCCGCCAGTCCTCCCACACCGGCCACGACCACCTGCGCCGTCCGGTCGAGGCGAGGTTCGTCGGGACTTGGCTCCGCGGCATACCGCTGGTTGGCGAGCCAAGCCGCGATGACGAGGAACGGCGCGGTGAAGTAGAGGCCGGCCCACAGCCAGAAGGCGACGTTGTCGTGGGTGAACTTGTCCCAGTGCACGACGGTGGCGACCCCAAGCAGGCTCGCGAAGAGCGCGACCGAGACGAACCCAGCCCGGACCGCGGCCCAGCGTCGCTCGACCAGCAGCACCCGGACGAAGAAGTAGCAGCCGCCGAGGTAGGCCGACGCGAGGAGCATCGAGGTCAGGTGGGACTGGATCGGCCACGCCCACAAGCGTTTCGTCTCCCCCGGGAAGAAGTAGAGCAGGACGAAAGCGACGAGCAGGAAGGGCGCGATGAAGGCCGAAAGCGCCCGGGTGGTGCCGAGCACCCGGTCTTCGCGCTTCGTGCCCGCACCGCTCATGTCGTTGTCTCTCGTGCCGGGATCCTGGAGACCGCGTCGAGCAGTGCGGCGTATGACGCGACCAGGGCCCGGCGCTCGGCCGCCAGTCGCGGGTCGGCGAGGTCGCACCCCCCGGCCACCCACGCGTCCGAGAGGTCCATCGCCTCGGCCCGGCGCCGCGCTGCTTCGTGCATCGTCTCCCGGGGCGCTGAGTAGACGTGGGAGTAGAGCTCGACCAGCGCCTCCTCGAGCTCGCTCAGGGACGTGGTGGCCGGCCGTCCTTCTGCCCCGTCGGGCCCCGCTGCGTCCGCGACCCGCTGGCGTGACCGGTGCAGCCGCCACCACTCGACCTCCAGCTCCGAGGCGCGGACCGGCTCGAAGGTCAGGTCGGAGTGGGCGAGCACGAGTCGGTAGAACCGCAGCATCGCGGCCCGCGCCGCGTCCGGGTCGTTGTCGGGGACCGGCGCCCACGCCTGGTTGGCGCGCAGGACGTGCCAAGCCGCCACGAAGGTCCAGCGCGGCCCCAGGCCGAACCCCTGACCCACCATCCCGAGGAATGCCCTCATCGCGGTGAGCCACTCACGCCGGTAGTAGCTCGCCCAGGCCTGGGTCTCGAGGCGACCCAGGGCCACGGGATCGAAGTCGCGAGGACTGTGGCGACTCAGCACGGCACACCTGACTCCCTGGCCGGAAGGTGTCGGTCGCACAGCCGCTGACAACCACCGACCCTGCGTTCGATACTAGTCGCGCAGGGCCACCGTGGAAGGGGGCCGGATGCCTGATCGCGACATCGCCACAGTCGTTGCTGCCATGGACGATCGACTCGTCCGGATACCTCCCGAAAGGGCTTCCCAGAGGCTGTTCCTGGAGACCTACCGCAGGACGACCCTTGCCGTCGGCGCGGCGATCGAGGACGCGCAGTTCGAGGACCCGGACTGGGTCGAACGGTGGGACGTGGTGTTCGCCGACCTCTACCTGGCAGCGCTCGACCTCGACCTCGCCGGCAGTCCCGACGTGCCTCGTCCGTGGCGGCTGGCCTTCGACGCACCTGCGTCACTCCCGGCCCTGCGCTACGTGCTGCTCGGGATCAACGCGCACATCAACTACGACCTGCCGCAGGCCCTGCTGGCCGTGATCAGTGACGCGGAGTTCGATGATCCCTTCGTCGTCGCTCGCCGGGCTCGTGACCACGAACGCATCGACGGCGTTCTGTCCGCACGCGTCGCGGCCGAGGACTCCGAACTGGTGGCAGTGTCCGTGCAGTCACTGCTCGATCGGGCGCTCCAACCACTGAACCGCTTGGCCTCCAAGCGATTCCTGCGCGAGGCCCGTCAGAAGGTGTGGCACAACACGGTCGAGCTCCAGCGATCTCGGGTGCTCGACGAGGATGCGTATGCCGCGCGGCTGGCTGAGCTCGAAGTGCTCAGCGCCGCCCGGATCGCCGACCTCTTGGCACCGGGTCAGGTGCTGCTGCGGTTGGCGGTGGCAGGTTTCGGTGTCACCTTGCCACCGGCTCGGTGACTCACGGGTAGCCGACTAGAGCGAGAGCATCCCGCTGACCAGCGCCTGCCACGTCATCGGACCGACGATGCCGTCCACCACGACGGACGAGACGTCGGCGTGGATCGCCTGCTGGAACCCTCGAACGGCCTCCTCGGTCTTCGGGCCGAAGATGCCGTCGACCTGCAGACCCTTGCTGGGATCACCGGACAGGTTGCGGAACTGGAACTCCTCCTGCACTCCACGCACCGCGTAGCCGGTCGACCCGCGCTGGACGGTCACGATCAGCGCTCCCCACGTCTGCGGGCCCACGATCCCGTCCACGGTTAGGTGCTTGGCCGCTGGAACCCGCGAACGGCCTGGTCCGTCAGCGGACCGAAGATGCCGTCGTCGGTCACGGAGTGCCCGGCTCGCCGCAGCAGGTCCTGCAAGGTCCGGACCGGATGGTCCTGATCCCCCTCGCGCACGAGCGGCCACGGACTCAGCGAACCTGACATGGCGTCCTCCCCAGACTCGGTGGGGTGCCTCAGCAACGAGCCCCTCGATTCACCATCCTCCGCAATGCAAAGACGGTCAATGAGTGTCAGCCATCTACGTGCGAGAGGCGAGACCCCATCGCGAGCTACCGGGTGATCTGTCCTTGACCGGGGATGCCGTAGCCGCCCATTGCTTCAAAGTCAGTGTGCTTCCACTTCCAGGCGGCGATGCGGGGGCCGACCCACAGCAGATAGACGCCTAGAGTGACGAAGGTCAAGAGCAACCACTTAATCCAGTTGCCGAAGAGTCCCATGGCAGAACCGGTGAAGACGAGGCGCTGCCCGTCGATGTACGAGTGCTGGCCCGCCACCGTTCCACCAAGACAAGCGCGAACGGGTAGCAGATGCCGAGGGTGCACCCGGTGATGAGCGCACCAAGCAGTGCCGTGCCCACGTACGTGGCGGCACCGCCATCAAAGGTGAAGCGCCCTGAGTTTCGAGCCATTGGGATTCCCTCCTTCTTCATAAGCAAACCGTTGGAAGCTAGTGCGCGGCCGGGCCTGGTGTCGGCACCTTGCAGAAATCGCATGAAAGCGGTCCGTTTGGCTGACCCAAAGGGGTCATAACCGACTGTCCCGTCAGTCTTCGTGGCAAGCTGCGGCCGTGGCGGGGAACGATGACGGCATTCTGGAAGGCCTCTACGAGAGCCTGATCACTAATGAGCTCGAAGACAGGCTCGCCAGGGATCTCCAGCCTCATCTGCACGTGGCGACCCGAGCCAGCACGGACAATGCCGAAGAGCCTGAAGTCCTCGCTCGGCATGTTCGTGACGTTCTCGTACGCGCCCTTCGAGAGGAGCGCGACCCGGCGCGTCGGGTGCGGCTGGTCAACGACCTCGTGCGTGGGCTCGGTTCGCCAGACCAGACCCTCGCGACGTCGGCGCAGCTCATGTCCGTCACATCCACGAGTCGGCCAGGCCGGCCCGTTCGCGATCTCTCGAAGAGGCCCTCAACGCCGCTGTCCGATGCCGCGCTGCTGACCAATGCCCCTGGTGAACCGGGAATGGGGCACGAGATCCAGGCCGAGCTGGCGAGCGCCGACCGCGTCGACGTGATCATGGCCTTCGTCAAGTGGTACGGGTTGAGGTTGTTCGAAGACCAACTGCGCCTCCTTCGCGAGCGAGGCATCCCCCTTCGAGTCATCACCACTACATATATGGGTGCCACCGAGCGGACAGCCCTTGACAGACTGATCCGGGACTTCGGAGCCCAGGTCCGCATCCAGTACGACAACCAACGGACTCGCCTCCATGCGAAGGCGTGGCTCTTTCGCCGCGCTACGGGATTCGACACCGCTTACGTTGGCTCCAGCAACCTCTCCCGAGCCGCGATGCTCGACGGCGTCGAGTGGAACGTCCGGCTCTCGTCAGTCGCGACTCCCTCCTTGATTCAGAAGTTTGGGGCGACATTCGACAGCTATTGGAACGACCCCACGTTCGAGCTCTATGACCCAGAGATCGATCGAGACCGCCTCGACGACGCGCTGGCAGAAGCCGGTGGTAGCAAAACCCACGATCGCGTCACGCTCACCCTTTCGGGGCTCGAGGTACGCCCATACCCGTACCAGCAGGAGATGCTCGATCAGCTAGAGGTCGAGCGTGTGGTCCACGGACGCCACCGCAACCTCCTGGTCGCGGCCACGGGGACTGGCAAGACCGTTGTTGCCGGCCTTGACTATCGCCGCCTTGCGGACCAAGCGCCGACCCGCCCGCGGCTGCTCTTCGTCGCCCACCGACGGGAGATCCTCGAGCAGTCCATGCGCACCTACCGAGAGGTCCTCGGCGACGCGAACTTCGGCGAGCTCTATGTTGGGGGCGCTCGCCCGGAACGCTGGGACCACGTGTTCGCCTCGGTCCAGTCACTCGCTTCGTTTGGTGTCAGCGACATTCCACCGGGATCCTTCCAAGTTCTCGTGATCGACGAGTTTCATCACGCAGAGGCGCCGACGTACCGACGAATCCTCGACCACTTCAACCCCCGCGAGCTGCTCGCACTTACTGCCACCCCAGAACGCGGCGACGGCGTTGACGTCCGCGGATTCTTCGAGGGCAGGACTGCAGCCGAGTTGCGGCTCTGGGATGCCCTGAAGGCAGACCTGCTGACTCCCTTCCACTACTTCGCGGTTGCTGACGGCGTGGATATGACTGATGTGGACTGGAGAGCAGGGGCCTATGACGCGTCCCAGCTCTCCAACCTCGTCACTGGCAATGATGTTCGCGCACGGATTGTGTTGAAGGCAGTCCAGGACAAGATCGCCGACCTCTCAACCATGAAGGCGTTGGGCTTCTGCGTGTCTCGGGCTCACGCCCAGTACATGTCGCAGGTGTTCAACGACGCGGGCATCAGGGCCACGACGGTGCTGGGCGATACCCCTCAAGTTGATCGCGCGGCTGCAGTCGCCGACCTCAAGCGCGGGTTGATTCAAGCCGTCTTCACCGTTGACGTGTTCAACGAAGGAGTCGATGTTCCCGCGATTAACACCGTCCTGTTCCTTCGACCGACTGAGAGTTCGACCGTCTTCCTCCAGCAGCTTGGTCGAGGGCTAAGGCGCGCGACTGACAAGGCCGTATTGACCGCGCTGGACTTCGTCGGCCATCACCGCAAGGAGTTCCGGTACGACAGACGATTCCGCGCTTTGACTGGCAGCAGCCGCGCCGAGCTCGAACGAGATGTCCAGCGAGGCTTTCCGTTCCTGCCTGCGGGTACTCAGATTGTCCTGGATCGTCAGAGCCAAGAGCTGGTTCTCGAGAACATTCGCAGCCAGGTCGTGAAGCGGTGGCCGCACATCACGTCCGAGCTGCGATCTCACCCGACCCAGGATCTGTCTGCGTTTCTTGACTCCTCGGGCGTGGAACTCGCGGACGTTGTCCGGGGCGACCGTTCCTGGGCTCGTCTTCGCCGCGATGCCGGCATCGACGTGGCCCGGGGCGGACCGCGGGAAGCGGCAATCCTCAAGCGGATCCGGGCATTCGCCCACGTGGACGACCCGGATAGAGGCACGGCATACCTGCGGTGGCTGAGCGACGACGCCCCTTCCTTTGACTCGGCCGACGCACCCCTTCGGGCCTTCGGTCGGATGCTCTTCTTCTCCATCTGGCCGGACGGGGGTGGCTTCGAGTCGTACGACGAAGGCCTGACAGCTCTGCGCACGGAGCCCGCGGCATGTGAGGATCTCCGCTCAGTCATCGGAGTCGGTCTTTATGGTGCGGCACGCCTCACGTCGCCCCTCCAGGGCGAGCTCAGCGCACGCGCCCTCCGTGTTCACGCGCGCTACACGCGGGAAGAGCTGGTGGCGGCACTGGACTACGTGTCCATCGACGGCCGAAAGCCAAACAGCTTCCGCGAGGGCGTCCTCTTCGCATCCGAAGCCCGTAGTGACGCGTTCTTGGTCACCCTTCACAAGTCTGAAGCCGACTACTCCCCCACGACGATGTACCAGGACTACGCGATCAGTCCGGACCTCTTCCACTGGGAGTCCCAATCGAGCACTACGACAACGTCAACAACAGGGAAGCGCTATCTGAACCACCGCGAACAGGGCACCCACGTCCTCCTCTTCGCGCGACCGAAGAAGGTCACTGAATTTGGCTCAGGCGCGCCCTACCTCTTCCTGGGTGAGGCCGACATTGTCGAACATCGCGGTGAACGGCCCATCGCCATCACCTGGCGACTCCGGACTCCGATGCCAGCGGCTGACTTCGTTGCTGCCAGCGTCGTGGCCTAGTGCCCCCTGCCTTGTCACGGCAGTCAGTCAAGAGAACCTAAGCGCGATCGCTGCTCTTGTCTGGCGCTCTGCCCCGGCTTGCCTCAATGGGATGCTTTGTCGAGGACTTCGCGATCTTGTTGAGGGCGGCCGGTCCTAGCTCAACGCCACACTGTTCGGCGAGACCGACGAGGTAGACCAGGACATCAGCCATCTCTTCTGCCACGCGCGTGTGCAATGGCTCTTGCGCGATGAGCTCGCGCGCTTTGTCGGCTGGAAGCCACTGCAAAAGCTCCGCTAGCTCCCCCACCTCCCCCACGAGGGCCAGCATGACCGACTTGGGGTCTTGGAACTGCTCCCAGTCTCGCTCCTCGCGGAACTGACGGGCTGCTTCACGGATCGCCTCGAGGTCCGACACAACCGCGAGTATGCCGCTTCATCCGGACTTGAGGCGGCCGCCCCATTAGAGTCGCCAGCGTAATTGCGGCCCGACGGGCTTCCGCCACAGGACATGCCTCCACCCGCACGATTCACTTCGTGCTGCCTGGGGTTCTGATCTGTGACGCTTTACCGGACGTCGGTCGCTGGCTTCTCCGCCATCGAGCATCATTTCGCCGACCTCATCGCCGAGCAGATGACCATTCGCACTGGACGACGCCCCTCTGAGAGCGAACGCCGCTCTTGGCAACGCAGCATCCCCGCCCTGCGCGCAGACTTGGTCGCAGCTGGCCTGTCTGATGTTGAGATGTTGCTCGAGTACCAGCTGCCCCTCACCAGCAAGCGAGCAGACGTTGTCCTCGCCGGGAGGCATCCCACGACGGGAAGGGCTTCCTACCTCGTCGTGGAGCTGAAGCAATGGAGTCACGCAGAGCAGTTTGAGGACAGCAGCTCCCTCGTCCAGATCGAGCAGTATGGCCACCGGCCGGTGACGCACCCGGCCCTGCAGGTTCGTGACTACTGCGACTACCTTCTTGGCTTCACTAGCGTCCTTGCCGAGGATCCCGACTCGCTCGCTGGAGCGGCATACCTTCACAACGCCACCGACAACGGCGTGAGCGACCTCTTCCTTCTGGCTGGCGACGACCACGGGCGCGTCTTCACGGGCCAGCGCCGGGGTGAGTTTCAGGAGTTCCTCAAGTCCCGCTTCGCACCGGGCATCAGCGGCGCTGGCTACGCCGATCAGCTGCTAGGAAGCCGAATCGCGCCCTCGAAACAACTGTTGGCTTTGGCGGCTGAAGAGGTGCCTCCGTGTCTCGCTGGACACGAGCCGAGCACCGGACGGGCCGGCCCCAAATCGAGGAACTACTCGACGCAGCAAGAGTTCCCGTGTTCCTCCTCGACGAGTTCCAGGTGGTGCGACCGGGTGAGCAGGGCACCGTGTCTGACATCGAGCAGCATGCGCAGGCGCGTGGAATCCACGTCGAGAAGATCGATCTCGACGCTCAGTTTCGTTGCGGCGGGTCTGAGGAGTACGTCCTTTGGGTCCGCCGCCTCCTCGGCCTGGAGGGCGACGGACCGATTCCGTGGCAGGGCGACTCACACTTCGAGGTCTCCGTGGCTGACAGCCCATATGAGATGGAGGCCTACTTGGCCACCAAGCTCGACGCCGGTTACTCAGCGCGCATCGCCGCGGGTTACTGCTGGCCGTGGAGCGACCCGCGCAAGGACGGCTCGCTGGTCCCAGATGTGCAGATCGGCGACTGGTCAAAGCCTTGGAACTTGAAGGGTGAACGCTCCGTCGGGGGCGCCCCGGCCGCCGCGCTGTGGGCGTCCGACCCGGCCGGGTTTGGTCAGGTCGGCTGCGTCTACACGGCTCAAGGCTTCGAGTACGACTACGCCGGCGTGGTGATAGGACCCGACTTCGTGTGGCGGGATGGACGCTGGCTCACAGTCAGGAGCGCCAATAGGGACCCCGACTTCAAGAACCGTACGAAGGTCAGCGACTCCGACTTCGACCGGCTTATCCGCAACGTTTACAAGGTCCTGCTGACCCGAGGGATGCGCGGCGTCACGCTGTACTCGCCCGACCCCCAGACCAGGAAGCACCTGCAGGCGTTGATGACCTAGATATCGCGATGCCATCCGGCTTCCGACACTGCACCACGCGGCCCGACCGGCTTCCGCTGAAGGACATGCCACCACCCGTGACAACACGGGAGGGGCGTGCCCTCATGACCAGTTAGGTCGTCACTATTGACAAGGCGAACCCGCTGCACTGGGCGATCGCTGTCGAGCATGGTTTCTGGGACATGACGCAGAGTCACAGACTCAAGGCCGGAGACACTGCGTATTTCTGGCAAGCCGGGGGAAGCTTCTCGGTCAAACCCGGGTGACCACAGATGCCAGGCCGCTCGTCTCGGAAGACGTGCCTGCTCCGTTCCGGCCAGGACGCCAGTCGCTTCTCGACTGGACGCAGCCAGTCGCGAACACTTCCACCGATGAAGCGCCGAAGGGCGCCACCCTCACCCACCCCTGATTCCCCCAGGGTTCCGATGTCAGGGCGAAGGTCTTCGGAGCGGCCAGCACCACACTGTCCCGAACGTCGTGAACCAAAGGACCCCTAACGCCACGTGGTGGAGCGTCGGGCGACGTCATAGATCGCGTCGATGTCCTCCATGGTGAGGATGTCACCGAGCCGCGGAAGCCACTTGGCGACTTGCATTCGAGGCACGACGATGACGCCATCGGGTTGAGCCTTGACCGTAACGTCGCTGGCGTTGACCGTGATGATGAGGCCCTCGACGAAGACGGGGAAGCCACATGCGTCGCCCAGGATCTTGGCGGCCCGCTGCGCTTCATGCCGGGCGTTGCGGATGTACGGCTGCTTGGCGCCGTTGACCATGAACGTATTGCCGCCGACCCAGATTTTGGCGCCAGGGTGGTGCTTAGCGTTCGCGGTGAAGACGCCACCCGGCCCGACGATGATGTGGTCGATGTCCGAGCCCCGGTTGCCGACAGGGACAGCGTGAAGGAACCGCCATCGTTGGTCCTTCTTCGCGACCTTGGCTAGCTGGGCAGCGACCTTTTCTTCGCCGTCCGCACCGATGCGCCAGGCTCGCTCGTTCGTGTGGACTCCGAGGACGCGTGCAAACACGGTCTTGACGGGGGCCGCGCCTCGTGCGGCCAGAGCACGTTCGCGGGCTTCGGCTCCAGCCCTGTTGGTCGCCAGATCCACCCACGGGCGGACTGGCATGACCTGCGGGACCGCGAGAACAGCAGCGCCCGTCGCCGAGTCGGAGACCGTTGGGGTGGGATCGTCGAGGTCCTCTGTCCCCTCTTCGGCAGGCGACATCGAGACAGTCGCCGCGGCGGACGCATCCCCGTCGATGTTGGGGGTGAGTGTTGCCTCGGCTTCAACCACCATTTGCTCGGCGGGCGTGCACTCGCCCTCGGCAGACGGCGCCTGTCCCGCGATCGGGACGGATGAGAATTCGGTTTGGCAGTGCCCTGCCGACAACTTCCAATGCGCGACGGCGGTTAGGAGCGACGGCTCGTGCTGAGGGGACTCGGGGTGGGATGTCTCGGAGGCGAGGTCCCAAAACCCGATCTTCAGTCCGTCTTGGCCTGCCACGTACAGGCGGTCTTTGCCGTATCGGCGCCACCGGGTCACCACGAGGTCCTGATCGTTCACGGTCAAATAATCGACGGACCAGGGTGACCGCTGCAGGACTTTCGCGACATTCGGTAGAAGTGGCTCACGTGCTGGCTAGCCGCCGCGAGGCGCGAGGGCGGTCGATTACGTGCGCCTCGTGGACCAGGCCCTCCGGAGAAGCGAACACGTCCGTGGCGTCGACGTCACGACGCTTGCCGCCCTGTCATTGGGACAATCTAGGAAGGCGGTGGGCCAAGGTTCCGCGACAGGCGACGCCCTTACCCGCACAGCCTGTTCCCTCCACCAGGCTCGGCGTCAAGGCAGTTCCGGTGCCATCGCATCACATAGCCAATGGCCCCAAGGAGTTTCGCTCCTTGGGGCCATCGCTGTGTTCCGCTACCGCCTAGTCCGACTCAGATTTTCGAGCATGACCTGGTCGAGCATGAGACCGAGCATCCGTCTGACGCCAAGCAATGCTTTTGTCGTCCTACACAAGATCAGCTGCAGCCGCTGGTGCTTCCGCAGCCTTCGCAGACGTAGCAGGAGCCAGCCGGGCGCATCTTGGTCCCGCAGGTCATGCACATCGGCGCGTCGGCGGAGATGCCCTGGAACTTCTCCAGCAGCTCTGCGGACGAGTGCACCTCACCCGAGACCTCGCGAGCTGAGGCGGCGCCAGCACCGGACTTCACGGTGTCGGCCTTGAGCGCCTTGCCCTCGACCGCGGGCTCGGACTTCGCGGCCGGCTTGGCGACGGAGACCGGGGCGGACTGGCTGAAGTTCTCCAGCTCGTCCTCGAGCTCCTCGTCGGACTCGTTGTCGGTCTCGGTGGCCTGGTACGAACCGGTCTCGAGCTGGCGAGCGCGCTCTTGGGCGGTGTGGATGCCCATGAACGAACGGGTGTCGAAGTCCATGTGGTCCAGCGCCAGGCGGCGGAACACGTAGTCCATGATCGACTGCGCCATCCGCACGTCGGGGTCGTCGGTCAGGCCGGCAGGCTCGAACCGCAGGTTGGTGAACTTCTCCACGAAGGTCTCCAGCGGCACGCCGTACTGCAGACCGATCGACACGGCGATCGAGAAGGCGTCCATCACACCCGCGAGGGTCGAGCCCTGCTTGCCGAACTTGAGGAAGATCTCGCCCAGGTCGCCCGACTCGTAGGTGCCGGCGGTGAGGTAACCCTCGGCGCCACCCACGGCGAACGACGTGGTCTGCGAGGTACGACGCTTCGGCAGGCGCTTGCGCACCGGGCGGTACTCGATGACCTTCTCGACCTTGGCCTCGGCAGCAGCCGTGGCCTTGTCAGCAGCAGCGTCCTTGGCGGTGGAACCACCATCGGACAGCGGCTGGCCGACCTTGCAGTTGTCGCGGTAGACCGCGATCGCCTTGAGGCCGAGCTTCCAGCCCTGCATGTGGACGTCCTCGATCTCCTCGACCGTGGCGTTCTCCGGCAGGTTGACCGTCTTGGAAATCGCACCGGACAGGAACGGCTGGACCGCGGCCATCATGCGCACGTGGCCCATGGCCGAGATCGAGCGCGCACCCATGGCGGTGTCGAAGATCTCGTAGTGCTCGGTCTTGAGGCCGGGGGCGTCGATGACGTGACCCTTGTCGGCGATGTACTCGACGATCGCCTCGATGGTCTCGCCCGTGTAGCCGAGCTTCTTGAGCGCACGCGGGATGGTGAGGTTGACGATCTGCATCGACCCGCCACCGACGAGCTTCTTGAACTTCACCAGGGAGAAGTCGGGCTCGATGCCGGTGGTGTCGCAGTCCATCATGAAGCCGATGGTGCCGGTCGGCGCGAGCACCGAGGCCTGCGCGTTGCGGTAGCCGTTCTTCTCGCCGAGCTTGACGACGTCGTCCCAGACCTTGGTGGCCGCGCGGTGGATCGTGGTGTCCATCGTGTCGAGCGGGCGGATCGAGTCGTTCGCGCTCTGGTGCTTGCGCATGACGCGCTTGTGGGCGTCCGCGTTGCGGGCGTACCCGGCATACGCACCGACGACACCGGCCATCTCGGCGGAGCGCTTGTAGGCGGCACCGGTGAGGAGCGAGGTGATCGAGGCGGCGAGCTGGCGGCCACCGTTGGAGTCGTACCCGTGGCCCGTGGCCATGAGCAGCGCGCCGAGGTTGGCGTAGCCGATGCCGAGCTGGCGGTAGTCACGCGTGGTGTCACCGATGGCCTCGGTCGGGAAGTCGGCGAAGCAGATGGAGATGTCCATCGCCGTGATGACGAGCTCGGCGACCTTCTGGAAGGTGACCGCGTCGAACGTGTCGTCGTCCTTGAGGAACTTGAGCAGGTTCAGCGAAGCCAGGTTGCAGGAGGAGTTGTCGAGCGACATGTACTCCGAGCACGGGTTGGACGCGGTGATGCGGCCGGTCTCGGGGTTGGTGTGCCAGTCGTTGATGACGTCGTCGTACTGCAGGCCCGGGTCGGCGCACTCCCACGCAGCCTCGGCGAGCTTGGTGAACAGCTCGCGCGCGTCGACGGTGTCGATGACCTCGCCGGTGGTGCGCGAGCGCAGCCCGAAGTCGGTGCCGCCCTCGACGGCCTTCATGAACTCGTCCGAGACGCGGACCGAGTTGTTGGCGTTCTGGTACTGGACGGAGGTGATGTCCTTGCCACCGAGGTCCATGTCGAACCCGGCGTCGCGCAGCGCGCGGATCTTGTCCTCCTCGCGCGCCTTGGTCTCGACGAACTCCATGATGTCGGGGTGGTCGACGTCCAGGACGACCATCTTGGCCGCACGACGCGTCGCGCCGCCCGACTTGATGGTGCCTGCGGACGCGTCGGCGCCACGCATGAAGGAGACCGGGCCGGAGGCGGTGCCACCGGAGGACAGCAGCTCCTTGGAGGAGCGGATGCGGGAGAGGTTCAGACCGGCGCCGGAGCCGCCCTGGAAGATCTTCCCCTCCTCCTTGTACCAGTTGAGGATCGAGTCCATCGAGTCGTCGACGGCGAGGATGAAGCAGGCGGAGACCTGCTGCGGGCTCTTGGTGCCGACGTTGAACCAGACGGGAGAGTTGAAGCTGAACACCTGGTGCAGCAGGGCGTAGGTCAGCTCGTGCTCGAAGATCTCGGCGTCCTCGGCGGAGGAGAAGTAGCCGTGCTCCTTGCCCGCCTTGACGTACGTGAGGACGACGCGGTCGATGAGCTGCTTGAGGCCGGTCTCCCGGGCCTCGGTGCCTACAGCGCCGCGGAAGTACTTGGTGGTGACGATGGTGGAGGCGTTGACCGACCAGAAGTCGGGGAACTCGACACCGCGCTGCTCGAAGATCGTCTCGCCGGTCTTCCAGTTCTGCTGGACGACGTCGCGCTTCTCCCAGGTCACCTCGTCGTACGGGTGCACACCGGGGGTGGTGTAGATCCGCTCGACCGTGACACCTGCTGCGCCCTTGCCGTTGGATCCCTTGCGGGCACCTGCGCGTGCGCCTGCGGTTTCAGTCATGTCTGGTGGCCTCCCTAGCCCCTGGTGATGCTTCTGGTGTCAATTCTCGGTGGTGGCACTGACAGCGGGTCAGTGCCGGGTCGATCTGCGGTTCAGTGCTGGTGCTGTGCTGGTTCGGTGCCCGTGGCGTCGCGCTCGGCCCGCAGCAAGGTGATCGCGCTCTCGAAGTCCTCGAGGCTCTCGAACGCCTGGTAGACGCTGGCGAACCGCAGGTAGGCGACCTCGTCGAGCTCGCGGAGCGGTCCGAGGATCGCCAGACCCACCTCGTGGGCCTCGACCTCGGCCTGCCCCTGCTGGCGGATGCACTCCTCGACGCGCTGGGCGAGCAAGGCGAGGTCGTCCTCGGTGACCGGGCGACCCTGGCAGGCCTTGCGGACCCCGACCAGGACCTTGGCCCGGCTGAACGGCTCGCTCGCGCCGGAGCGCTTGGTCACCGTGAGGCTGGCCGTCTCGATCGTGGTGAAGCGGCGCCCGCACTCGGGGCACTGGCGACGCCGGCGGATGGAGCTGCCGTCGTCGGTCGTGCGCGAGTCCATGACCCGGGAGTCGGTGTGCCGGCAGAACGGACAGTGCATGGCGGCGCTCCTCCTCGAGGGTGCTGGGCGTGGATGTTCTGGGTATGTCGTGTGGCACCGTAGGCGCTCCCGGCCCGCCGCCTCATACGTGGGGCTGGGGACGGAACTGTGGACGATCTGGGGACAACGTGTGGGTAACCAGCCTCGCCCTGTGCACTACATGTGGACGAACTACAGCGGTGTAACCACTAGATGTAGGGATAGTCTGCCTCGCCATGTGCCGACAGCGCAAGCGGGTCCGGGAAAGTCGTCGATGACTCGCCGAGCAGTGTGCATCCGTGCAGGTCAGCGCCCTGCGGAGGTCGGGACCGACACGCCCGAAGTGGTGCAGGTGTGACCTCTGGGACTGGAGAGGCACCCATATCTGGGGCCAAAGGGCAGCAGACGTCCCCACATGTGGTGGGTACGCCCGATGACGGCCGGTTCAGGCCACCGAGAGCAGGAACGCGCCGTCGAGCGTGGCCCCGAGCGCGAGCGCGAACCCAGCCGTGGCCGGACTAGGCCGTCTGGCCGACCCGGCACCGCGGAGCCGGCGAGACGATCGGGTGCGCAGGGAACCCGAAATCCCTTTGGAGGTTCTCATGAGCAACACCACGATCGGCCGTCGGCAGCTCGTCCGCACGGCAGCAGGAGTCGCCGCCGGCGGTGTCCTCGTCGCCGGAGCAGGCGCCACCAGTGCGTCTGCCAGCACGTCGGCCCACGAGTCGGACTCGCACCACAGCGTCCTCGGGGGCTGGTGGGTCGAGCACAACGATGACCCCCCTGGTCCCCCGAACACCGGCATCGCCGTCGTGAGCATCGGCGCCGGGGGCATCATCATCAGCAACGACATCCGGCCCGCTGGAACCGACGCCAACGGCGCCTGGACCATGGAGGAGGAGAGGTTCAAGGCGACAGTCTGGGGCGTCGCCGACCTCGGTCCCGGCGTTCCTCCCGGCAGTGTCCGCATCAGGGTGCGCGGGCGCCTCCACCACGACAGGCTCGTCGGCACCTTCACGGCGACCGGCTACGACGCCAAGGGCGCCCGGCTGTTCAGCAACACCGGCACCTTCACGGGGACCCGCCTGCGCCCCTGACCTGCCCGGTGACCACGTTCCCCGGGACGGGCCCTTGGGCCCTAGCCGCTCGGGGGTGTCCCCCCGAGAGTGGAGACGCGACCACGGGACCTACCCGGGGAACCCTCAGGGCCACGAAGGCAGGAACAGATGAACCACTACGGACTCGGCGGCAAGGTCGCCGTCATCACGGGCGGGGCGTCCGGCATCGGCCGCGCCTGCGCCCACACCCTGGCCCAATCCGGAGCCGACATCTCCGTCTGGGACCTCGACCAGGACGCGATCGACGTGGTGCTCAAGGAGCTCGAGGCCTTCGAGTGCCGGGCGCACGGCGCGGTCGTCGACGTCAGTGACTCGGGCGCCGTCGACACCGCCATGGACGCGGTCGTCGAACACCTCGGCCACGTCAGCATCGCCGTCTGCAACGCAGGCATCGGCGGCGAGGCGCTCAGCAGCGGCGACTACACCGACGAGGCCTGGCACAAGGTCATCGGCATCAACCTCGACGGCGTCTTCTACACCCAGCGTGCGGCGATCAGGGCCATGAAAGCCGGTGGGCGCGGGGGCTCCATCGTTAACATGGCCTCGATCCTCGGCGCGGTCGGGTTCGCCACGGCGAGCGCCTACACCGCCGCCAAGCACGGCGTCGTGGGGATGACCCAGGCCGCCGCGTGGGAGCACGCCGCCGACAAGATCCGCGTCAACGCCGTCGGGCCGGGGTTCATCCGGACCCCGCTGGTCGAGACGCACCTCGACGCCGCCGCGCTGGAGTTCCTGGCGTCGCAGCACGCACTGCAGCGGATCGGTGAGCCCGAGGAGGTCGCCGAGCTGGTGGCCTGGCTCGCCAGCGACGGCGCGTCCTTCGCCACCGGCACCTACTACCCCATCGACGGCGGCTACCTCGCCAAGTGAGGGCACCCAGCCCTCGTCACCCGACCACCGCACGCCGACGACCCACGATGTCGGCGCGCGGTGGTTGAGTGGGCACATGGCAGGCACGACACCTTCCGACGACGTGCGCTGGGAGACCCACGCGGTCACGCCCGACCGGTTCGAGGACTTCGCCGACATCGTCAACCCCACCCGTCGTGAGAACCAGTGCTGGTGCCTGTCGCACCGGCTGACGGCGCCGCAGATCCGAGAGCTCGGTGGCGGCAGCAGGCAGCGCGCGATGCGAGCCCTCTGCGAGCGTGAGCACCCGCCTGGGGTCGTCACCTACCTCGACGGCACCCCCGTCGGCTGGTGCAGCATCAGCCCACGCTCGGAGATCCCCCGTCTCGAGGCGTCCAAGCTCATTCGTCCCGTCGACGACGTCCCGGTCTGGAGCATCATCTGCATCGTGGTCCGCTCCGGCTACCGAAAGCGTGGCGTCACCCACCAGCTCATCGAGGGCGCGGTGGCGTATGCCGCGTCGCGAGGAGCCCCTGCGGTGGAGGCCCACCCGGTGGACCCCGAGGGTCGGATGGACCTGACGATGGCGTTCGTGGGGACCCGCGGGATGTTCGAGAAGGCCGGGTTCGAGGTCATCGGCACGACCGACGCCGTGGCGAGCAAGATGCCCCGGCTGGTCATGCGCCGCGACCTCAGGACGTGAGCCTCAGGACGTGAGGCTCAGGACGTGAGGCTCAGGACGTGAGGCTCAGGACGTGAGGCCCTCGGACCGCGCCTTGAGCCCGGCAGCCTCGGTCGCAAGGTAGCGGTCGGTGATCCCGCGGTACAGCCGTCCCACCAGGGACCCGAGCCAACCCGTCTGCTCGATGGACAGCGTGACGTGGGTGCCTCCGCCCGGCAGGGGTTCGAGGACGTGTCGAGCCGTGGTCCGCGCGGCAGCCCCGCCACTGACCCAGGTGAACGACGTCCCGGGCTCCAGCTCGGTGACCACGTAGTCGACCGTCGGGATCTTGGGTTGGCTGATCTTGGCGCAGGACCCGGTGCGCAGCGGGCCGTCGTCGAGCCGGCGCACCCACCGCACCGTGTCCGTCCACTCCGACCACCGCTCGACGTCGGACAGGACCGCCCACACCCGCTCCACGGGGGCCGTGATGTCGATGGTCGCGCTCTGCTCCATCTCCCCATCATCGCCCCAGCGCGGCCCCTCTTCGAGAGGATGACGCCATGGATCCCGCGCGCGTGCTGACCCAGCGGCTCGCGACGCAACGCCTCTCGTCGGCGCCGCTGCCCAAAGCCGGCGACGCGGTCCGCCTGCTCACCTGCGTCCAGAGCCAGGAGCGCGACCAAGCCTTCTTCTCGTTGGGCCTGAGGACGCGTCGCAGCACGTATGCCGCGGTGCGCCGCGAGCTCGACGACGGCACCTTCGTGCGCACCCACATCCTGCGTCCCACGTGGCACTTCGTCGCCAAGGAGGACCTCCGCTGGATCCTGGCACTGACCTCGCCACGGGTGCTGTCGGGCATGGCCGGGCGGCACCGTCAGCTCGGGCTCGACGATCCGCAACGGCTCGATGACGGGCTGGCCCTGCTCGCAAAGCTGTTGCAGGACAGGCACTTCCTCACCCGTCCCGAGCTGGGCGAGGCGTTCGTCGAGCGAGGCTCACCCATCACGCCGGGTGAACAGCTCGGGCACCTGCTGATCGTCGCCGAGCTGCGTGGCCTGGTCTGCTCCGGCCCGGTCAAGGGCGTCCACCACTCCTACGCCCTGGTCGACGAGGTCATCCCGGCCTCCCCCGGCGACATGGACACGGCCCTGGGTGGCGACCCGCAGGCCGCGCACCGCGAGCTGGTCCGCAGGTTCTTCGCCGGCCACGGCCCGGCCAGCGTCAAGGACTTCACCCGGTGGTCCTCGCTGACCGTCGCGGGCACGAGGACCGCGCTGGCCGAGCTCGGGGACCGCCTCGAGCAGGTCGACGTCGACGGTGTCTCGCACTGGTTCGACCCCGCGGTGGTCCCCCGGCGCAGCCCGAACGCACCGGCGGCATACCTGTTCCCGGTCTATGACGAGGTGGTCCTGAGCTACCCGGCGGTGACGTTCCCGGCAGCCCCGGGCCATCCCCACGCCGGGCACCCCGACCCGTTCTGGGCGCAGGTGGTCCTCGACCAGCAGAACGTCGGGGTGTGGAAGCGCACCGTGAAGCATGACGCCGTCGAGGTCGACGTCCGGCTCGCCCCCGGAGTCGACGGCGACGGACGCCTCGCCGTGCGGGCGGCGGCACGACGTCTGGCGGACTTCCTCGACAAAGACCTCGAGCTCACCGAAGGCAACCCCTGAGTCAGCGCACCACGACTCGGTGGGTCCCGTCGACGCGCCGGGTCCAGCCGCGCCCGTCGAGGTGCTCGAGCAACGGCACCGCCACCCGCCGCGTCGTGTCGAGCGCCTGCCGGGCTTCGCTGAGCGTGAAGGGCTGGGTCAACCCCGCCAGCACCCGCATCGCCCTGGCCGGCGCATCGGGGGCGAGCAGGACGCCGTCGGGCAACCGCAGCAGGCGCCCCGCCCGCACGGCCGCGGCGACCTCGCGCGGGCCGATCCCGGCCGCGGCCAGGTCCGGCTGCTCGGGCGCTGCGAAGGGCGAGTGCCGCAGTCGTCCTTCCAGCTCCTGCAAGCCGCGTTCGGCCGCGCCCATGGCCGCTCGCACCCCGGGAAGCCACACGCGTCCTTGGTCGAGCTCCAGCCCGGCCCGCTCGACGACCTCCGGCAGCAGCGCCCGGTCGGGGACCCCGGCGGCGAGGCGCGCCGCCTCGATGGTGAGGCTGGGTTCGAGGGGTTCGTCGGCCGCCTGCTGCTGCACGCAACGGGTGAGACTCTCTGCCCAGCGCTGCAGCGCGGACCCCGACACCCGCCACGCGCCGCACCTCACGACCTTCGCGTCGTCGGACTCGTTGGGGATGCCGAGTGCGGCGGCGTCCGCGACGAGCATCGCGCCGCGACGCTCGACCTCCCTCTGCAGGTCCGGGACGCCGGTGGCCGACTCGAGCTCCGCCCCACGTCGAGCCGCGGCTCCTCGGCGCCGCAGCTCCGGCGGGTCTGCGTCGAGCACCAGGGCGCCACCAACGATCTGTTGCGCACCAGGGTCGCGCAGGATGAGGCGGTCCCCTGCGACCAGGGGCAGCGGCGTCGAGAGCGTCAGCCGCACCGTGTCCTCGGCGAGCGGCCGCACGTGGACGGGCACCGCGGCGGTGCCCGCGTGCAGGCTGAGGTGGGTCGGCAGGTCACCGGCGGACCGACCACCCACCCGCACGTCCAGCACCGACGCCATACGCCAGGCATCGGGGGTGAGCAGCAGGTCACCACGCGCTATTTCGGACGCGGCGACGCCCCGCAGGTTCACCGCCACGCGCGCCACCGGGAGGACCCGGTCGCGAGGTTCGCCGAGGGACTCGAGCCCGCGGACCCGGACCCGCTGGTCACCGACCTGGAGCTCGTCGCCGACCGCGATGCTTCCCGTCGCCAGGGTCCCGGTGACGACGGTCCCGCTGCCGCGGATGCTGAAGGACCTGTCCACCCACAGCCGCAAGCGACCGGCCTGCTCGGGTGCCGGCAGGCCGGTGACCAGCCGCTCCAGCGCGTCGGTGAGCGCGGGCATCCCTTCACCGGTGCGCGCGGAGACCGCCACCGCGTCGACCTCGCCCAGGCTGGTCGCCGCGAACCGGTCACGGGCGTCGAGCAGGGCCGGCTCGGGGTCGGCGAGGTCGCTGCGGGTGACCACCAGGAGCCCGTGCCGGATGCCCAGCGCGTCGACGGCGGCGAGGTGCTCCTGCGACTGCTGCCGCCAGCCCTCGTCGGCAGCCACCACGAAGAGCACCGCGGAGGTAGGGCCTACTCCTGCAAGCATGTTGCCGATGAACCGCTGGTGGCCCGGCACGTCGACGAAGGCCACCCGGTCCCCCGACGGCAGGGTCGTCCAGGCGTACCCGAGGTCGATCGTCAGGCCCCGGCGACGCTCCTCGTCCCAGCGGTCGGGTTCGATGCCCGTCAGCGCCCGGACCAGAGCGGACTTGCCGTGGTCGACGTGGCCGGCCGTCGCGATCACGTGCACGCGGCGGACCTCCTCAACGGGTGGGACTGGCGGAGGTGGACGGGAATCGAACCCGCCAGACCGAGATGCTCGGTCTCACCGGTTTTGAAGACCGGGGGGACCACCAGGAACCCTGACACCTCCGCGGCCCACCGTAATGCCACGACGCCGTGCGCGGGCGTCTGGGCACCGACATACAGTCGCTGCATGACCACCACCGCAGCGCCCCCACGCCTCACGCAGTTCGCCCACGGCGGCGGCTGCGCCTGCAAGATCCCGCCCGGTGAGCTCGAGGACATGGTCCGCGGCCTCACGGGCATGACCTCCCCCGACCTGCTCGTCGGGCTCGACGACGGGGACGATGCCGCAGCGGTGCGGATCGAGGGCAACCTGGCGGTCCTCGCCACCGCGGACTTCTTCACGCCGGTCGTCGACGACGCGTACGACTGGGGACGGATCGCGGCGGCCAATGCGCTGTCCGACATCTACGCCATGGGTGGACGGCCCGTCGTGGCGGTCAACCTGCTGGGCTGGCCGCGCGACGTGCTGCCGCTCGAGCTCGCGGCCGAGGTGCTCCGCGGCGGTCTCGACGTCGGTCGACTGGCGCAGTGCCCCGTCGCGGGTGGTCACAGCGTCGACGACCCTGAGCCGAAGTACGGCATGGCCGTCACGGGAATCGGGGACCCGGACCGGTTGCTGCGCAACGACGCCGCACGCGCCGGGACGCCCATCTCCCTGACCAAGCCGCTGGGGGTCGGCATCCTCAACAACCGTCACAAGACGACCGGGGAGTCCTTCCCCCACGCGGTCGAGTCGATGGCGGCCCTCAACGAGGCGGCCTCCGTCGCAGCCCTGGCCGCCGGCATCGAGGCAGCGACGGACGTCACCGGGTTCGGCCTGCTCGGGCACCTGTACAAGATGGCGCGTGCCTCAGGGGTCACGGCCGTGGTCGACGCCGCCGCCATCCCCTACCTCGACGGCGCCCGTCAGTCGCTGGCGGACGGGTTCGTGCCAGGCGGGAGCCGACGCAACCTCGACTGGGTGCGCCCCCACCTCGATGCCAACGTCAGCGACGACGAGCTCGTCCTGCTGGCCGACGCCCAGACCAGCGGTGGGCTGCTCCTGGCGGGCGAGATCCCCGGGGCCCCCGTGGTGGGCGAGTTCGTCCCCCGCGGCGAGTTCGTCCTGCAGGTCCGGTGACGGTGCCGCAGACCGCTGCGGCGGTCGACCGGCACCTCGCTGCCGCGCGCGAGGGGACGCACCGCCTGGATCCGCGAGCCGTACTGGCGGCGCTCCAGGACGGTGCCCTGCTCGTCGACACCCGCACCGCGACCCAGCGCGCTCAGCAGGGCGAGCTGCCCGGGGCCATCGTCATCGACCGGACCGTGCTGGAGTGGCGCCTGGATCCCACCTGCCCGTGGCGCATCCCCGAGGCGGACGACCCCGACCGGGTGGTGGTGGTCGTCTGCCGGCAGGGGTTCAGCTCCAGCCTCGCCGCAGCGTCACTGCGTTCGATCGGCCTGCACGGGGCCACCGACCTCGAGGGTGGCGTCGAAGCCTGGGTGGCGGCAGGCCTGCCGGTGCACGACGGACCCGCCGACGTCCGCGAGTAGCCGAGGGTGCCGGTGCAGGCACCCTCGGCTGCTCGTCGGTCAGACGCGCTCGGCGAGAACCCGGTCTGCGGCAGGCTTCTTGGTGATCATCGGCACCACGAGCCCCGCCAGCGCAATGATGCCGACGACGGTGAAGCCCAACGTGTAGGCCTTGTCCTCACCGATGAGCTTGGAGATGAGCAACGGTCCGACGATGCCGCCGATGCTCCACCCGATGAGCATCAGGCCGTAGATGGCCCCGGCGTTCTTCACCCCGAAGAAGCGCCCTGCCGTGGAGGGCATGGTGCCGAACGCTCCGCCGTAGCAGGTGTAGATCAGCGCCGCGAGGATGGCGAACATGGCCACCGACGAGGCGTGCGGGATGAGCAGGAGGCACACGCCCTGGATGCCCAGGATGCCCATGAACGCCGGCATCTTGCCGATCCGGTCGGACAGCCATCCCCACAGCACGCGACCGGCCCCGTTGAACAGTCCGAGGACGCCCACGAGGGTCGCAGCGCCCGCTGCAGAGAGCCCGGAGATGTCGGTGGCGCTGCCGGCGGCCACCGAGATCAGCGAGATGCCGGCGACGACGCTCAGGGTCAGGATCGCGGTGAGCAGGTACCACTGCGGGGTGCTCAAGGCCTCGTTCGCGGTGAAGTCGCGCGTGCCGGACGCCTCAGCCGCACCGTGCCCGTCGGTCGTCGCGACCGGCGCCTGGAAGCCGGGGGGCAGGTAGCCCTGCGGCGGGTTCCGGAACAGGCTTGCCCCGATGAGGATGGCCACGAGGTAGCCGATGCCGAGCGGCAGGAACGCCTTGGTCGGCATGTCAGGGGTGGCGCTGATCAGTCTCTGCCCGACCGGCGCGGTGATCACCGCACCGAAACCGAAGCCGGCCACGGCGATGCCCGTGATGAGGCCCGGCTTGTCGGGGAACCACTTCTGCAGCATGGCGATCGGCACGATGTAGGCCATGCCCAGGCCGAAACCACCGATGATCCCGTAGCCCAGCACCAGCAGCCAGAACGAGCTGCCGGTGGCCAACGACGCCAGCAGGACACCGACGCTGTAGATGACGCCACCGGTGAGCGCGACGATCTTCGGCCCCCGCCGGTCCTGGATCCGGCCACCGATGTAGCTGCCGATGAAGATCATGCCGATGGCGACCTCGAACGGGACCGTCGCCTGCGACTTGGACCAGCCGAACGCCTGGTCACTCTGCAGCGCCTTGGAGAACACGCTCCACGCGTACACGGCCCCGATGGCCAGCTGCACCAGCACTCCTGCGACGAGGATCAGCCAGCGGTTGCCCGTGACTCCCTCGGTCGCGCCGCTGCGGGTCTGGCTCATGGTGCCTCCTGGGAGTTGTGACGTCATGGACGCCCCGTGGTGATGGAGTCGTGGGTGACTCCCTCGTTCCTGCGACGCTCGAGTCGCTCGCGCTGCGGGGTGACCGTGTAGCGCGGGTCCTTCGCCGAGTGGATGCCCGCTTCGAAGACTCCGAAACGTGTGCACACCGAGCCGGCCATGAGCGCGAGCCCGCTCACTGCGGCCCCAGCCCTGTTGCCACCGAACACGGCGGCGCCGAGGGCGCCTCCGACGGTGAGGATCTTGCTCGCCCTGAGCAGGGTGCCGGCCTGGCCGTGGTGCAGCGGCTCTGCCACGAGCTCGCCCATCGTGCGCTCCATCCGCTCGAGCGCGGCGAACTCGACAGCGGCACCGACGACGGCCAGCTTGCGGGCGGGGCCGGTCTCGGTGGACGGAGTGGTGAGAAGCGCCAACCCGGCGGCTGCCGCGTTGGCCGACCCCACGAAGACGAAGGGCAGCTCTCGATAGGACTCGTGCCACGTCGGGGTCGCGGTGTCGGCCAGCAGGACGGCGGTGTATGCCGCGAGCGGCGGTGCGAAGAGCGCGGAGCCTACTGCTGCAACGGGATCGGCGACCCGCCGCACGCGTCCGAGGGTGGAGTCGTCGTCGACGAGGCGGCGTCCTGCCTCGGTGGCGACCGCCAGCCCGGCGAACGCCCCGAACGCCGACAGGATCCACGAGCCGACCGACATCGGCGAGGTGAGCTTGACGGTGCGCATCATGTTCAGCGCCCGGCTGGGCTTGCCGAGGTCACGCACCAGGGCGAGCCCGCCGGCAGCGACGGCGGCGATCGCGGCATACCGGCTGTTGCGGCGCAGCGTGGGCAGTCCCCGCGCCGCGGCACCGGCCCCGAGCAGACCGGAGCCTGCGGCGAGACCGCCGAGGAAGATGTAGGCCGGGATGTCGGCCTCCCACGGGGCGGGCTTGACGACCTGCCGGCCGTAGTAGCTGTCGAACTTCACGTCCGGCACCATGAGCGACTCGTCTCGTCGCCCGCCACCGCCGCCCTTGCGTCGACGACCACCACGGGGAAGCTCTGGCGGACGGTCAGCGTCGAACGGGTTGACGCTCACTTGCGGCCTCCCACGAACGCGCCCGCCGCCATCGCGAGCATCGCCAGCGCCGCCATGCCGGCCTTGCGGTACATGTCCGGCAGGGCGGCCGTGGTGACAACGGGGTCCGGTGGCAGGCCGTAGACCTCGGGCTCGTCGAGCAGGAGGAAGACCGAACCGGTGCCGCCGACCCCGTCGTGGCTGTTGCCGCCGTAGACGCGCGCCTCGGTGAATCCGTTGTCGTGCAACGTCGCCACGCGTTCCTGCGCCTGGGCCTGCATCTCGGACAGGTCACCGAACTTGATCGATGTGGTCGGGCAGGCCTGCGCGCACGCAGGAGTCTGGTCGTGCCCGATGCGGTCGTAGCAGAGGGTGCACTTCTGGGCGACGCCGACGTTCTTGACGGTGTCCTCGCCGTCGCGTCGCTCGATCACGCCGAAGGGGCAGGCCGCCACGCAGTAGCCGCACCCGTTGCACACGTCGTCCTGGACGACCACGGTGCCGAACTCGGTGCGGAAGAGGGCACCGGTGGGGCACACGTCCAGGCAGGCGGCGTGGGTGCAGTGCTTGCACACGTCGGACGACATGAGCCAGCGGAAATCGGGCACGGTGCCCTGCTCGCGGGCCGCCAAGGCCTGGTCGACGTCCGGGGCGCCCGACGCCGCCCCGACCACAGCGGGGGCCCGTACGGCGGCAGGTGCCCCCACCGCGGGCATCCCCAGGTCGACGAGCTTGCGCCCAGACTCCCTGGCCTGCTCGATGCGGTCGCTGGACTGCTCGATGAACGCGACGTGGCGCCAGGTGCTCGCGCCGAGAGACCCCGTGTTGTCGTAGGACGAGCCCAGGAGGTCGAGCTCGCCGTCAGCGGGGATCGCGTTCCACTCCTTGCATGCGACCTCACAGGCCTTGCAGCCGATGCAGATCGAGGTGTCGGTGAAGAACCCCTTGCGCGGCTGCTCGTCCTCCCACCCCGCGTCGCGCGCAGGGTCGGTGGGGCCGGTCAGCTGGTTGTGCCAGAAACCCATCAGGTGCCGTCCTCGGTCGTCTTGAGCTGGTTGGAGGTCTCCACGGTCACTCCTGCACGGGACTGGTACTCGTGGACCAGGCGCAGCAGCGCCTCGCCCTCGGGCCGGCGGCCGGGTTGGATGTCGCACGAGCCCACCTTGGACTCCTGGATCTGCACGTTGGGGTCGAGTGCCACGCCCAGCAGGTCGTTGGCGCTGTCGCCCGAGACGATGGCTTCCTTGCCGACACCCCAGTGGTAGGGCAGCCCGATCTGGTGCAGGGCTCGGCCGCCGATGACCAACGGGGTCATGCGCTCGGTGACCAGGACCCGTGCCTCAATCGCGGCCCGCGCCGAGACCAGCGTGGCCCAGCCGCCGTTGACCAGTCCACGCTCCTGCGCGAGCTCGGGTGAGACCTCGCAGAAGAACTCGGGCTGCAGCTCGGCGAGGTAGGGCAGCCACCGGCTCATGCCACCGGCCGTGTGGTGCTCGGTCAGCCGGTAGGTCGTGAAGACGAAGGGGTAGACCTCCGAACCCGGTGTCGTGCCGGACGGGCTCCACAGGTTGTCCTTGCGAGGGAACACGCGTCTGGCCGGGTTGCCCTGCTGGCCGTAGAGCGGGTTCTGGACCGGGGACTCCTGTGGCTCGTAGTGCGTCGGGAGAGGGCCGTCGAGCATGCCCTTCGGCGCGAACAGCCAGCCCTTCCCGTCGGCCATCATGACGAACGGGTCGTCGCCGGCGAGGCCGTCAGGTCCGCCCGTGCCCGGTTCCGGCCGGTACGACGGCGCCTTGGTCTTGACGAAGTCCGGGGTGTCGAGCCCGGTCCAGGTCTGGTTCTCCTCGTCCCACCACACGTATTTCTTGCGCTCGCTCCACGGCTTGCCCTCGGGGTCGGCCGAGGCACGGTTGTAGAGGATGCGGCGGTTGTCGGGCCAAGCCCAACCCCACTCCTGCGCGACCGGGCTCTGCTCGCGACCTGGCTTGCGGTTGGCCGCGCGGTTGACGCCCTTGGCGTACACACCCGAGTAGATCCAGCACCCGGAGCTCGTGGACCCGTCGGCCTTGAGGTCGGTGTACATGTCGGCCAGCTCGCCGGCCCGCTCACCGGACAGGTGGCGGCCGTTGATCTCCTGGAGGACCGCCTCGCCGCTGATCTCGCCGTCCTCGTCGAGCGGGTAGTCCCAGGTGAGGTCGAGCAGGGGCCGGTCGCGCGGGTCGTCGGAGCCGGCGAGCCTCTCCCGGATCCGCTTGCCGAGCTCGAAGATGAACTCCAGCTCGCTCTGGCAGTCACCCGGCGGGTTGACCGCCTTGTGCCGCCACTGCAGGAGCCGCTGGGTCTGGGTGAACGAGCCTGCCTTCTCGACGTGCGAGGCAGGTGGCAGGAAGAAGACCTCGGTACCGATCTTCTCGGTCTCCAGCTCCCCCGTGGCGATCTCGGGCGCGTCCTTCCAGAACGTCGCCGACTCGATCATGTTGAGGTCGCGCACCACGAGCCACTTCAGCTCGGCCAGGGCCAGACGCTGCATCCGCCCGTGGGCGGACCCGACGGCGGGGTTCTGCCCCAGGAGGAAGTACCCCTCGACCTCGCCGTCCTTCATGGCCATGGTCGTCTGGTACGTGCCGTGGGCACCGGTGAGCCTGGGCAGGTAGTCGTACGCCCAGTTGTTCTCCTTCGTCGCGGCGTCGCCCCACCACGCCTTGAGCAGGCTCACGGCATACGCGTCGGCGTTGGCCCAGAAGCCCTTCTGCGCCTTGTTGGCGATGGCGGCGACGTAGTCGTCCCACGTGTCGTGGTTGCCGACCATCGGCATGGCGAGGTAGCCGGGAAGGATGTTGTAGAGCGTGGGGATGTCGGTCGAGCCCTGGATGCTGGCGTGGCCACGCAGCGCCATGATGCCGCCGCCGGGACGTCCCATGTTGCCCAGCAGCAGCTGGATGATGGCGGCCGTCCGGATGAACTGCGCGCCCAGGGTGTGCTGGGTCCAGCCGACGGCGTAGCAGAACGCCGTCGTACGGTCGCGGCCGCTGTTCTCGGTGAGCGCCTTGGCGACGTAGGCGAAGTCGTCCACGCTGACGCCGCAGACGTCGGCGACCATCTCCGGGGTGTAGCGCGAGTAGTGCCGCTTGAGGATCTGGAAGACCGTGTTGGGGTCCTGCAGGGTCTCGTCGCGCTTGACCCGCGCGTGCTCCAGCGCCGGGCCCCCTGAACCGTGCTCGTCGCCAGCGGAACGCTCGGACGTGCTGTGCCCGTGCTCGTGGCCGGCCGCAGGTCCGCCGATGGTGCCCGTGGAGTCGTCGGGCCCTTCGCCCTCCGTGGCGTACGCCCAGCTCGACGGGTCGTAGTTGCCGAGCTCCTCGTCGTAGCCGGAGAAGAGCCCGTCGAGGTCCTCGGTGTCCTTGAACTCGTCGCTGACGAGGGTGGCCGCGTTCGTGTACGCGACGACGTACTCCTTGAAGTACAGGTCATTGGCGAGGATGTGGTTGATCAGCGCGCCGAGGAACACGACGTCGCTGCCCGCCCTGATCGGCACGTGCTTGTCAGCCGTCGCCGACGTGCGCGTGAAGCGCGGGTCGATGTGGATGACCTTGGCGCCCTTGAGCCGAGCCTCGGTCACCCACTGGTAGCCCACCGGGTGGCACTCGGCCATGTTCGAACCCTGGATGATGATGCAGTCGGCGTTGGCCAGGTCCTGCACCTGCTGCGTCGCGCCGCCGCGCCCGAACGAGGACCCCAGACTGGGGACCGTGGAGGAGTGTCAAATACGCGCCTGGTTCTCGATCTGGATGGCGCCGGCAGCGGTGAAGAGCTTCTTGATCAGGTAGTTCTCCTCGTTGTCGAGGGTCGCTCCCCCGAGCGAGGCGATGCCCATGGTGCGTCGCAGCGGACGGCCGTGCTTGTCCGCGTCCTGCCAGGTGCGGCGCCGGGTCTCGACGAACCGGTCGGCGATCATGTCGATGGCGGTGTCGCGGTCCAGCGGCTCCCACTCGGTGCCGTGGGGCCGGCGGTAGAGCACCTTCGTCTGGCGGCCGGGGCTGTTGACCAGCTGTTCGCTGGCAGATCCCTTGGGGCAGAGGCGACCCCGCGAGATGGGCGAGTCCAGGTCGCCCTCGATCTGCACCACGCGTTCGTCCTTGACGTAGACGCGCTGGCCGCAGCCCACGGCGCAGTAGGGGCACACGCTCTGCACCACCCGGTCGGCCGTGACGGTCCGCGGCTCCAGGGTGCGGGTCTTCTCAGAGGTGACCGCAGGCCCACGGCCCAACAGGTCGCCGGAACGGACCTGCCGCACCACCGGCCAGGACAAGAACATCCGCTTCGCATCCATCGCCACTCCCGTGCACTCGAGCCTGACTCGACAATGCCACACCGGGGCCCGCTCGGCACCCGGGACGCAGGCACCGAATTACAAAGGTGGACTTCGGAGGTCTGCCTGACAATCCGGACATCGACCCGGCACTCTGGACCGGTTGCGCAGCCACGTCCGCCGATGGTCGCGCCGCTCGCGCCTCAGGGCGCCGCCCTGCTCCCGACCCCTTCAGGAAGTCATGCTGCGCTCCCGACTCCTCCTCCGCCTCGCCCACACCGGCGTCATCGCCCTCCTCGGGATGAGCGTCCTCGCTGTCGCCGCACCTCAGCAGGCTCGGGCCGCCGGCATGGTGCGGGAGTGCAAGCAGTACTCGACGGGGTGCGTCTCGTTCAGCGGCTATGCCGGGCGCTCGGTCTGGGGGTACCCGGTCAACTCCTCGGGGAACAACTGCGTCAACTACGTGGCCTACCGGCTGGCTCGCAACGGCGTCAAGCAGCAGAGCACCATGGGCAACGGAGGTGCGTGGGCCTCGAGCGCCCGGGCTCGCGGGTACCGCGTCGACCGGACCCCCAAGACGGGCGCGGTGGCGCAGTGGAACTACGGCAGCGCCTACGCGCCGAGCTACGGCCACGTCGGCTACGTCGAGGAGGTGACCTCGTCCTACCTCGTCATCTCCGACTCGTCCTGGGGCGGCGGCTACTCCTCGCGCTGGCGGGTCTACAACGGCGACCGCAACTGGCCCAGCAACTTCATCCACTTCAAGGACCAGAGCTACCAGCCGCCGAAGTCCGGGAGCTTCATCCGGGTGCGTGAGACCGGCCAGGTGTACCGGCTCGTCGGGCGCACCCCCGTCTACGTGAGCACGTGGACCGCGTTCGGTGGGGCCAAGCCCACCATGGACGTCTCGTCGACCGCCCTGGCGACCCTGCCCACCCGTCTGGCCGAGGGCACCTTCATCAGGGGGGCCCAGCGCGGTGAGGTCTACAAGATCGTCGGCGGGGCACCGGTCTTCGTCTCCGCATGGGCCAACGTCGGCGGCGCGAAGGCCTTCACCGACGTCGACCAGAACGCCATTGACAAGGCGGGGTCCGGCGGCGCCTACAGCCGGATGCTCGCAACGCCCGCGGACGACACGATGCTGAAGACGACCAAGGGCGTGACATACCGGATGAAGGCCGGAATCGCCTACTACTCCACGTCGCTCGCCCTGGCTCAGCCGACCACGCCAGTCCTTGTCGACTACGAGGCGATCCGCAACGCCACGACGACCGGGGCCGTGAAGTACCGCCACATCAAGGGTGTCAAGGCCCTGCCGAAGCTCACCGCCAACTGACGACCGGCCGACGCGTCACGCCGTCTTCGGCGACGACGAAAGCTCAGCCGACCGCAGGGATGAGCAGGCTCTGACCGGCGTGCACGTCCGAGCCGGCCAGGTCGTTCGCGAGCTGGATGCGCGCGACGCCCTCGGCGATCGGCAGCTGGGGCAGCTGCGCCGCGGCGACCTCGGACAGGGTCTGCCCCGCCTGCACCGTGGTGGAGTGGTCGATGACGGCTGCCTCGGCACCGCCGGAAAGCAGGCTGGTCGCCAGCACCACCCCGAGCAGCGCGACCGTGGACGTGACAGCGAGGCGGCCCGCACGGGTGAGCCGCACGGGGGCGGCAGGGCGGATGACGACGTCCTCGCCGGTGGGCACCGAGACGAGCTGGGGGCGCACCGGACGAACCGGCATCCGCACGGGTGCGGTGGCGACGTCCCAAGCAACTGCTGCACTCATCTGGTCCTCCGTGGTGGTCAGGTGTCCGAGGCTCTTCGAACGGATGTGCGAAGCTTCTCTGGACTGATTTCTAGCACGCATGTTCGAATTGGACAAGACACGCCTCGAACACATGTTTGGCACTGGCGTTCGAACGCCATACGCTGTGTTCATGCCTCAAGCACATCAGAGGCCACTGACAGCCCCACCTGTCACACGAACGACGCACCACGGCATACGCCACCTGACCTGCGCAAACGAGGAGCCGGCATGAGCGAGGACAACGTCAAGGAGCTGCCCGACCGTGATCGCGGCGACGGGCTGACCGTCCGCCAGCGACGGGTCCTCGAGGTCATCCGCAACTCCGTCGACCGCCGTGGCTATCCGCCGAGCCTGCGCGAGATCGGTGAGGCCGTGGGGCTCACCTCCCCCAGCTCGGTGGCGCACCAGCTGTCCACGCTCGAGCGCAAGGGGTTCCTGCGCCGCGACCCCAACCGTCCCCGCGCCATCGAGGTCGTGTCCCCCGACGCGACGGCCGACATGCGGGGCTACCGCGGTGGCGCCAGCGTCGAGGACGAGACCGCGGTCTTCGACGAGACGGGCGTCAACGACCGGCGCCCCGAGGCCTCCTACGTCCCCGTCCTGGGCCGCATCGCCGCTGGTGTGCCGATCCTCGCCGAGGAGACGATCGAGGACGTCTTCCCGCTCCCCCGCCAGATCGTCGGCGAGGGGCAGCTGTTCCTGCTCCAGGTCGTCGGAGAGTCGATGATCGACGCCGCCATCTGCGACGGCGACTGGGTCGTCGTGCGCCAGCAGCCGAACGCCGACAACGGCGACATCGTCGCGGCGATGCTCGACAACGAGGCGACCGTCAAGACGTTCAAGCGCAAGGACGGCAAGGTCTGGCTGATGCCGCACAACGAGGCGTTCGAGCCGATCGACGGCGACCACGCGACGATCCTCGGCAAGGTCACCGCGGTCCTGCGCCGCGTCTGAAGCCCCCCGAGGGCCGCCGGCGGACCGACCCCCGCCGGCGGCCCTCGGGTTCTTCGTCGACCGGGCACCGCCCGGTGCGCATGGTTCGGCGACCGGTGGGTACGGTCACCAAGTCAGGCGCACGTCCTTCTCGCCAGGGCGGCCACGCACGCGAGAACGAGGATCAATGACGGCCAAGCACGACGAAAGCGACTACTCCGAGGCAGACCTCAAGGTCAAGGGCCAGGAGGAGCACGCAGCCGGCCCCACCGCCGTGGCTGTGTCGATGAAGCGGTCCCTGGACCACATGGGGGTGAAGCGGACCGCGCAGACCCTCCTCAAGCTCAACCAGGCCGAGGGCTTCGACTGCATGAGCTGTGCGTGGCCGGACCCCGACCCGGGCCACCGCCACACGGCGGAGTTCTGCGAGAACGGCGCCAAGGCCGTCGCGGAGGAGGCGACCCGCGACCGGGCCACGCCCGAGTTCTTCGCCCAGCACAGCATCGCCGAGCTCGATGCCCACACGGAGCACTGGCTCGGCCAGCAGGGTCGGATCACCCACCCCATGGTCAAGCGGCCCGGGGGCACGCACTACGAGCCCATCGAGTGGGACGAGGCCTTCGAGCTCATCGGCACCGAGCTGCGCTCGCTCGCCAGTCCCGACGAGGCGACCTTCTACACGTCCGGGCGCGCCTCCAACGAGTCGGCGTTCGCCTACCAGCTGTTCGTCCGCGCGTTCGGCACCAACAACCTGCCCGACTGCTCGAACATGTGCCACGAGTCGACGAGCATCGCGCTGCAGGAGTCCATCGGCATCGGCAAGGCCAGCGTCACCCTCGACGACGTCCACACCGCGTCGGTCATCGTCATCGCCGGCCAGAACCCAGGGACCAACCACCCGCGCATGCTCTCGGCCCTCGAGATCGCCAAGCAGAACGGCGCGAAGATCATCTCGATCAACCCGCTGCGCGAGGCCGGGCTGACGCGGTTCAAGAACCCCCAGAAGCCGCGGGGTGTCGTCGGACACGGGACGGCCATGGCCGACCTGCACCTCCCCGTGAAGGTGAACGGCGACCTGGCCCTGTTCCAGGCCATCGGCTCGCTGCTCGTCGAGTGGGACGCGCTCGACCACGAGTTCATCGACACCCACTCCACGGGGTTCGAGCAGTGGCGTGACCACGTCCGCGCCGTCGACTGGGACCAGGTCGTCGAGGTGACCGGGCTGTCCCGTGAGCTCATCACCCAGGCGGCCCAGATGCTGCGCGGCTCGACCCGCACCGTCTACTGCTGGGCGATGGGTCTGACCCAGCACCGCAACGGGGTCGCGACCATCAAGGAGGTCGTCAACATTGCCCTGGCACAGGGCAACATCGGCCGTGAGGGCGCTGGCCTGCTGCCGGTGCGCGGCCACTCCAACGTCCAGGGCGACCGCACCATGGGCATCTGGGAGCGTCCGCCGGCCCACTTCCTCGACGCCCTGCAGAAGGAGTTCGGGTTCAACCCGCCGCGCGAGAACGGCCTGGACGTCGTGGACTCCCTGCGGGGGATGCGCGACGGCAAGGTCCACTTCTTCATGGGCCTCGGTGGCAACTTCGTGCAGGCCGTGTCGGACACCGACACCGCGGTCGCGGCGATGCGCAAGGTCCGGATGACCGTCCAGGTGTCGACCAAGATCAACCGCTCGCACCTCGTCTGCGGCGAGACCGCGCTGATCCTGCCGACGAAGGGACGCACCGAGAAGGACATCCAGGCCAGTGGTGCCCAGTGGATCTCGGTCGAGGACTCCGTCTGCTCCGTGCACGCGTCGCGCGGCCCGCTCGAGCCGGCCAGCCCCCAGCTCAGGTCCGAGGTCGACATCGTCACCAGCATCGCCGAGGCGACGCTCGGTGACCGGTTCGGCTTGCGGTGGAAGGCGATGCGTGACGACTACCGCGTCATCCGTCACCACATCGCCAAGGTCGTCCCCGGGTGCGAGGACTACGAGGTCAACGTCCGCAAGCCCGGCGGCATGCTCATGCCGCACCCGCCCCGCGACACCCGGACCTTCGACACGAAGACCGGGAAGGCCGAGTTCGTCGCCTCCCCCATCGAGGTCGTCCACGTCCCCGAGGGCCACGTGCTGCTGCAGACCCTGCGCAGCCACGACCAGTACAACACCACGATCTACGGCCTCAGCGACCGCTACCGCGGCATCGAGGGCGGCCGGAAGGTGATCTTCCTGCACCCCGATGACATCGCCGGGTTCGGCCTCGAGGACGGGCAGCTCGTCGACATCACCACCCGGTGGACCGAGGACGAGGTCGTCCGACGCGTGCACGGGTTCCGGGTGGTCTCCTACGACACCCCGCGGGGATCGGCCGCCGCCTACTACCCCGAGACGAATCCCTTGGTGCCGCTGGACTCCACCGCCATCGGGAGCAACACCCCGACCTCCAAGTCGGTGGTGGTCTCCCTGACCCCGGCCGTGGGTGCAGGTGCGGCGCTCAGCTCCTCCGCGGAGGGCGCGGGAACCTCTCAGGACGCCACCGGTTCGGACTGGGGCCACAAGAAGACCCCGGAGCCCCAGCACCTGTCGTGACCTGCGGTCGCCCACCGGGTTCCGGCCCGGTGGGCGACCGTGATCTCCGGCAGGCCCTCGCTGCGGTGGGGCGCCGTCAGTCCCCGAGCGTCTCGAGGTAGCGGCCCAACCGCTCGGTGATGTCGTCGGTGGCCCTGGCCTCGTCCCACAGCTCCCACCACTCGTTGTCCTCCGGACGCAGGGCCCGGTGCAGGGCCCGGGTCGCGAGGTCCTCCAGGCCTTCGTCGACCTCGATCGGCTCGTCCTCGATCCACCGCGGCAGGTAGGGCTCGCGGATGGCGCTCTCGAAGTCGTCGCTCGCAGCCACGACGACGGCGGCGGCGATCGCCTCGGCCATCTCGGGCGCCTCGATGTAGGCGCTCGATCGGACGACTCGTCCCATCGCGTGCTCCACCCTCGCTCGGCGCTCGTGCGGCTCCGCCTCCTCCAGTGCGTCGAGGAAGTCCAGCGCATCGTCGTTCTCGAAGGGTCCTGTCCCGGTCGCTCCCATACCGGCCTCCTTGCGTGGTCTTTCGTGCGGCTCGACCGCGTGACCCGTCGAGCGTGCCAACAGAACCGTCCGACACGCCAGTGGTCGTTCAGGCCATTCGGGGCTCAGCCGGACGTCGCAGAGTCACCTCGGCGCTGGTACCACGCCGTGTCGACCCAGCGGTCGAACTTGCGCCCGACCTCGCGCAGCACCCCGACCTCGACGAAACCGTGCCGTCGGTGCAGCGCGATGCTGGCGTCGTTGGGCAGTGCGATCACCGCCACCTGGGTGTGCACCTCCGGGAGACCGTCGAGGCGGGCGAGCAGCGCGCCATACAGGAGGGAACCGAGGCCGAGCCCGCGCGCCTGCGTGGCGAGGTAGACCGACACCTCCTTGGTGCCGTCGTAGGCCGGCCGGGGACGGAAGGGTCCGGAGAAGGCGTAGCCGAGCACCTCGCCGCCGCGGTCGGCGACGAGGACGAGGTCGCTGCCGCCGGCGTTCGCCAGCTTGTCGCCGAGGTAGGAGGTGCCGCGCGGCTCGGTGTCGAACGTCGCCACCGACGTGCGCACCTGCTCGTCGTAGATGGCCGCCATCGCGGGGAGGTCCGTGGGGGTCGCGTCGCGGACGGTGGCGGCTGCGCTCATATCGGCGATGCTAGGGGGATGACCGACCGGCAGCGCATGTGGGACGAGCGGTATGCAGCGAGCGACCGGGTGTGGAGCGCCAGCCCGAACGCCGAGGTCGAACGGATCGTCGGCGGCTGGAAACCCGACCAGGCCGCCCATGGCCGGCGCGGCGGTCGCGCCCTCGACCTCGGCGCCGGCGAGGGACGCCACGCGCTGTGGCTGGCCTCGCTCGGCTGGCAGGTCACCGCGGTCGACTTCTCCGCCGTGGGGCTCGGCAAGGGCGAGGCGGAGGCGAGCAGCCGCGGCCTGCACGTCGACTGGGTCGTGGCCGACGCGCGGTCCTGGCAGCCGCCCGCGGGCACGTCGTACGACCTCGTCCTCGTCGCCTACCTGCACCTGCCCGAGGACGTCCTGTCGCGGGCCACGCGCTGGCTCGCGCCCGGCGGTGCCCTGGTCGTGGTCGGTCACGCGCTGCGCAACCTCACCGAGGGTGTGGGCGGCCCGTCGGACGCGGCGCTGCTGCACACGCTCGAGGAGCTGCGGACCGCTGCGGCCGAGCTGGAGGTCGAGAGATGCGAGGAGGTGGTGCGCCCCACCGAGGGCGGGGACGCGATCGATGCCGTGCTGGTGGCTAGGCGCCCAACCGGCTGACCAGCTCGGTGAGGGTGGGCCCGAGCGGCGCGTCGACCTGCACCGTGGCCTCCCCGTCACCACGGGTCGCCCCGCGCGTGATGATGACGACCGGTATGCCGCGTGCGGCCGCCCGGCGCACGAACCGGTAGCCGCTCATCACCTTCAGGCTTGATCCGAGGACGAGGAGCACGTCGGCGTCCTCGGTGAGTTGGAAACAGTGCTCCACCAACGGTTTTGGCACCGACTCGCCGAAGAACACGACGTCCGGCTTGAGGGTGTCGTGCCGGCAGACCAAGCACAGGGGCACGGTGAACCCGAGGACGTCGAGGTCGTTGAGGGCGATGTCGCCGTCGGGACGGATCTCGTTGCTCGTGACCTCGAAGGAGGGGTTGGCCAGCCGCATCCGCTCGTCGAGGTCCCAGCGGCTGGAGCGGTCGCCGCAGGTGAGACACACGACCCTGGCCAGCGCGCCGTGCAGCTCGGTCACCTCCTGGGCGCCCGCCTGCTGGTGGAGGCCGTCGACGTTCTGGGTGATGACCGGGCCGAGGTATCCGCTGCGCTGCAGCCGGGCGACCGCCTCGTGCCCGGCGTTCGGGCGGGCCAGGTTGAAGCGCTGCCACCCGACATAGCTGCGCGCCCAGTAGCGCTGCCTCGCCGCCGAGGACGCCACGAACTCGGAGTACTGCATCGGCGTGACCCGCCGGTTGCCGTCGGGTCCGCGGTAGTCCGGGATGCCCGACTCGGTGGAGATGCCGGCTCCGGTCAGGGTGAGGACGTTGCCGTGGGCGAGGAGGTCGACCACGGCGTCCAGGTCGGACAGCTCGCTCACACGGGTCGCCTCGGTCACCACCACAGGTTACGTGGGGCGTGCTTCGAGTGCGCTCGGACCTCCCTCACCTGCGCCCGAGAAGGGTCCGGACCGCCGAGTCACGCAGTGCGGTCGCGGCCACGGCCGGGTCGGCGACCTCGGGATGCGGCGGCACGGCCGGGACGTCGCGAGTGACCAGCTCCGGGGCGTGGGCCCGGACCTGGGCCTCGGCCACCAAGTAGCCGTGTCGTTCGAGGACCTGCTGCTCCTGCGTCGTGAAGGCGTCGAGGTCGGTGCGGACGGCGTTGATCAGCTCGGTGACCTCCCGCGGGTAGCACCCCGGCGCCGCGGTGTCGAGCGCCCACGAGGTGCCGTCGAGGACGCCGCGGTGGTAGCCGGCCTGCAGCCACCGGCTGCGCACGGACTGGCCGCCGCTCGTGGCGATGCCGAGGATCCGCAGCATCCGGCCGTGGATGGTGCGTTCGGTTCGGGCGCGGAACACGCCTCCCCCGTCGCTGACGAGCACGGTGTGGTGCGACTTCCAGACCGGTTCCAGGCCGAGGTTGTCGTAGACCCCGCCGTCGGTGAGGCGGATGTGACGGCGGATGCGCTGACGTTCCTTCGGCGACTCCAGACCGGGGTGGCCGCCGACCAGCTTCATCCCCTCACCGTCGAAGACCATCGGGGCGAAGAACGGCGGGTAGGCGCAGGACGCCGCCACGATGTCAGCGATGCGCAGCGAAGGCGGCGGCGCTGCATACCCGAGGCGGTAGTCCCCCACCCGCCCGTGCGGCTGGTGGGCGGTCGGGTCCTCGAAGACCCAGTTGACTCCGTAGGCGATCTCGGTGGAGCCGGTGATGATGGCCGGCCCGGCAATCGCGTTGTCGCGCAACGGGACCGACCACCAGTCGACGGCCTCGGCCAGCTCGTCCGCGAGGGCCCGAACCGCTGCGTCGTCGCTGAACCAGTGCCGAAGCGTGATCTTGCTCAGCAACGCCGGGGTGCGGATGTTGCGTGAGGTGAGACGCCTCAGCGGCTCGGCGACCAGGTCCTCGAATCCCCCGACCTGGCTGCCTGCCTGCTTGTCTGCCGGGAACTGCAGTCGCGGGTCCGCCAGCAGGTTCGCGACGAGGGAGCCACCGGACACACCACTGACGGTGTCGAGCTGGGCGAGGATGCCGAGCTCGTCCAGCCGTCGGGCCGCGCCGAGGTGGAACAGGGCTGCCCGGTAGCCACCGCCGGACAGGCACAGGGCCATGCCGTGGCGGCGGCCGGACGGACCGGCGACGTCGTCGAGCCGAGGGCTGCTCAGCTGATCGGGTGCCTCGGGGCGTTCGGCTGCGGCATGGCTGGTGGTGGTGGGTTCGGGATGCATCGTGGTGTCGATGTAACCAGAGACCGCGGACACCGACTCGACGTCAGTGGTCGACCAGACGGGCCTCGGCCTCCCGCACCTGCACAGTCGTGACCGGTTCGTTCTGGAGGTCGGCGACGGCGTTGATGTCGGTCCAGGGTCCGCCGTTGACGCGGTACTGACCGGTCAGCCTGGAGTCGACCGTCACCTTCGCCGCCTCGTGGGTCTTGCTGTAGGTGTGGCGGATCTTGCCGTCGGGGTAGACGCCACCGGCGTCGGTGACTGCGCCACTGGTGCTGCCGTCGCCGTAGTGGAACTGGTAGGAGCGCGGAGCGATCTTGAACTCCACCGACCACGAGAGCAGCTTGACCGGCGTGCTCACCTCCCCGGGCTGCAGACCGTCGTCATCGGGCCACGTGGCGCGGTAGTAGGTCGGCAGGTTGACCAAGGTGACGTTGCCGGCCGGCTGGATCGTGACCCGAGGCTTGGAGAACGGCAGCTGCTTGAAGGCTGTCTGAATCTGCCCCATCGTCGGGATCGCCGGCGGGGCGGGGACACCGGGTGGGGCGTCGTCGAGACCGCAGAGCGAGTCCACGGTGGTCCACGGGGCATTCGTGGCGGCACGCGGCCGGGACTGCACCCAGTAGAAGATCTCGTCCGAGGGTGGGTTGCGGAACGAGCACGCGGTCATGGCGTAGGAGCAGTTGGTCGCCTCACCGGCCACGGTGTCGGAGTTGCGAGCAGGCTTGCAGGCCAACACGACCCGATACACGTTCTTGCTCAGCTTGGCCGAAACGGATTTGACGCTCGCCTCACCTCCATCCCGACCGCTCGGAGCCGCGCAAGTCTTCGCCGCGCCCGCGGCATTCGAGTTAGAAAGCTGACCTCCGAAGAAGCCAGCTCCGCAGGCTTCCTCCGCGGAGGCGGATAGTGCTGAAGGAGTGACAAGCAGGGCGCAGATTGCTGCCGCAGCAAGCACCCGCTTCATCAAACGCCCTTGAAGCTGTTGACCAACCATCGGTCACCCCTCCAAACCACCCGAGTTGCCCACGTGAAGACGCCTGCCTTCGACGTCGAGAGGACCTTTCCCGAAGAGTCCAGAAGCCGGATGGGCCTCTCCTTCCCAGCTACCTCGACTACGAAGCCTTCGTCTGACTTCGCAGTTTGAGTAACCAGACGGATATCGAAGGACGAGCTTTCGGCCTTTTGGCCCTTCCTCCGCAGGGTGTCGACGACTTCATACAGCCCTTTGCAGTCGGGGCAATCGATCGTGGACATAGACCGCACCTTCGAGGAGTCCAACGACACGGTCGACTGTCCGACGCTCTCCCAATAGAACCGGGCGAAGGCTTCGGCGCCTTCTGGGGTCTTCTTGGTCGCGGCGCGCGGGACGGCAACGGTCGCGGACGACGGGCTGCTCGACGACGAGGACGAAGTCGATGAGCTCGAGGGGCTGCTCGTCGTCGGGCTCACCGAGCCGGGCGACGACGACGTCGGCCCTGATGGCGGGTCGCCACCGTCGCTGCAACCGGCGACCAGTGCTCCCCCGAGCACCATCGCCATCACGCACCAGAGCGGTCGTGAGCGCACGTCAATCCCCCTTGCCGTCCACGGAACGGCCACGGATGAGGCGGCCGATCGCATGGATTCTACGGATTTCGTCCGTTTCGGCTACCCCTCTGTCCACAGGCCCCCGGGACAGATGGGCACAGCACCCATCACGATTGCCTCATCAACTACTGAACTGGATAACCACGCGTTATGCTCGATCCATGATCGACGCTGCCGGCCTGCGGGTCATGAAGGCCATCTCCGACGAGGGAAGCTTCACGGGTGCTGCCCTGTCCCTCGGCTACTCCCAGCCCGCCATCTCGCAGATGGTCCGTCGGCTCGAGCAGCGCACCGGCACCGTCCTGGTCGAACGCGTCGGCCGCAACGTCCGGCTCACCGAGGCCGGGCAGGTGCTGGCCCGTCACGCCGTGACCGTTTTGGCGGCGCTCGACGCCGCCGAGGAGGAGGTCGCCGCGATCGCCGGCCTGCGGGCCGGCCGCGTGCGCCTCATGGCGTTCCCGTCGAGCTCTGCCACCCTGGTCCCCCGCGCCCTGGCCTTGGTCAAGCAGCGCTTCCCCGACGTCCAGGTCACCTTCACCGAGGCAGAGCCGCCCGAGTCGCTGGCGGCGCTCAAGGCCGGCGAGTGCGACCTCGCGGTGGCGTTCGCCTACGAGGGCACCGATGTGGGCCGCGGGGAGGAGGACATGGACCTCTTCGTGACGCACAAGCTGCTCGACGACGAGGTGCGCCTGGCCCTGCCGCGCACCCACCCACTGGCCGACCAGGACGGCATCGAGCTGTCAGCGCTGGCCACCGAGAGCTGGATCGCCGGGTGCCCCCGCTGCCGTGGCCACCTGCTCCAGATGTGCGCCAACGAGGGCTTCACCCCAAACGTCGGCTTCGAGACCGAGGACTACGTCGCCGTCCTGGGCCTGGTGGCCGAGGGCCTCGGGGTCGCCCTCATCCCCGACCTGATCCTGCGGACTGCCAACCACCACGACGTGGTGACGTTGCCGATCACCCCGTCCTCGCGCCGTACGGTCAGCGTCGTCACCACCGCAGACCTCCAGCGGGTGCCCGCGGTCCAGGCCACCATCGACGCCCTGTGCGAGGCGGCCAAGGCGAAGCCGCGCGTCCTCGCCAGCAACTGACTCGCGCCCTGAACCACAGGGCTTCGCACGTCACCGCTTGCGCCACGTCACCGCCACCGCTCCTCCCTCGGCAACCACGGCGACGTCCCCCCGCTGGTCGGTCCGGAACACCGCAGATCCGTTGCGCCGCAACACCTCCAACGCCTTCGGCGACGGGTGTCCGTAGTCGTTGTCCTTGCCGACACTGATCACGGCGAGCGGCGCCGCGACGACGTGCATGAGGTCCTCGTCGAGGTTGCTGGAGCCGTGGTGGGCGACTTTCACGACGTCGAACTCCCCCGCCCGGGCCACCATCGCCGGGTCGCGTCGCAGTGCCAGCAAGACGGCATGCGCGGCCTCGCGCTCGACGTCACCGAGCAGGAGGAGGTCGACCGGGCCGGATCGCACGGCGAGGACGACACTCGCGTTGTTGGGCACCGACCCGCTGGAGATCCGCCGCTGCGGCCACCACACGTCCGCAGTGACACCGGGCCAGGTGAGGTGGTCGCCGGCGAACACCTCCCGCAGCGGTATGCCGCGGGGACGGGTCCACGCCTCCACCTCCTTCCACTGGTGGTCGGGGTCGTGGACCGGGGTGGCCAGGACCTCACGCACCTGCCGCCCCGTGATGGCTCCGGGCAGCCCGTCGACGTGGTCGGCGTGGAAGTGCGTGAGGACCACGGAGTCGAGCACCCGGATGTGAAGACGTCTCAAGCACGCGTTGATCGCGGCCGGGTCAGGGCCGGCGTCGACGAGCACGGCGTGCCCGGGCGTGGTCGCCAGGACCAGCCCATCACCCTGGCCAACGTCGCAGGCGACGAACCGCCACCCGCGGGGCGGCCACGTCACGGTCGAGGTGGGCGCTGCCGCGGCCAGGACCATCAGCGCGACGGAGAGCATCGCGACCGGTCTCGTCCGCGCGGTGTGGGCCCACCAGCGCCCTGAGCAGATCACTGCCACGGTGACCACGGCGAGCAGGACCGCACCTGGTGCACCGTCCGGCCAAGGCATCGTGCCTCCCGGCACGGTCGCGCAGGTGCGCGCCACCCAGGCGATGCCCTCTGCGGGCAGGGCACCCAGCCAGCACAGGCTGGTGGCTCCCCACCGCCAGAGGGGCGCCACCAGCGCTGCCGCGACTCCGCAGACTGTGGCGGGGGCGACGAACGGGGCCGCGAGCAGGTTGGCGAGCACCCCGACCACCGAGACGCTGCCTTGCAGGAGCACGACGACAGGTGCGCACATCGCCTGCGCCGCAACGGGGATGGCGAGGGCAGGACCCCACGACCTGATCCGCCTCGGCAGCCGACGACCGATGGCTTCACCCCAGGACCGTGTGAACAGCAGCAACCCGAGGGTGGCCAAGGTCGACAGGGCGAAACCGTAGGACCGGGACAACCAGGGGTCGATCACGAGCAGGACGAGCACTGCCGCCGACAGCACCGGTATGCCGGCTGCTCGACGGGACCGGCTCAGCCCGATCAGTCCGATCGCACCCATCGTCGCCGCCCGGATGACGCTGGGCTCGGGACGGGCGAGGACCACGAAACCGGCCAGTGCCAGCGCCGCGACCACCGGGCGCCAGCGGCGTCTGACGCCGAGCAGGCCGGCTCCGCCCAGGGCGAAGGTCAGCACGATGGCAACGTTGCTCCCGGAGACTGCCGACAGGTGGGTCATGCCGGTGACGAGCATGGCTTCGGTCAGGTCCGGTGGGGTTCGGCTGGTGTCGCCGATCACGAGGGCTGGGAGCAGCCCGCGGGCGTCCGACGGCAAGGGTGCGGCCGCCTGCCGCAACCCCGCCCGTAGTCGCTCGGCACCTCCCTCGACGACACCCGGTGCGTGCGTCGAGTCAGGGTTCCCGTTGGGCCGGATCACCGCGATGACGTCGTCACCCGGCTCGGCCGGGACGAGCTTGCCCCGTACCCGCACGCCCTCACGCCACCGGACGTGCTGCCAGCGTTCGTCCGCCATCACCAGGATCGGGCTGCGGACGGCGGAACGCGTACCCCGAGCGGTGACCTCGGTGACCGTCAGCCGGAAGCGCACCATGACGGTGTCCCGTCCGGGCAGCACGCGCACGGTGGGCTCGGTCGCGACAAGACCCTCCACCGCCACGACGGCGTGTTCGTGGGCCAACATCGTCAGCGGCCCGGCCGAGCGGGAGGCGAGGTGTCCGACCGTGGACCCCGAGACGAGGGCGACCGCCGCCAAGGAGAGTCCAACGGCCGTCCGCCGCGACGAACCAGGGCGGCCAAACCAACCAAGGCGGCCCGCACCATCAGTGACATCTGTGCCATCGGTGCCGGCGAGGCGACCGACCCGGGGAGCACGCGCGGTGGGCCAGGCGACGGTGAGCGTGGCGAGCGCCGCGCAAGCACTTCCGACCACCACGAGGGCGGTGAGCGACCACGCCAGCACCGAGGCCGTGAAGGCCCAGCCGACCAGCGCCGGGACCAGGAGCCGCAGATCGAGGACGTGCTTGTCGCTCACACGGTCACCTTGGGCTGGAGCCGGGCGAAGATCTTCTCGCCGATGCCACTCACCTCTCCGAGCTCGTCGACGTTGGCGAACCTGCCGTGCTCGGTGCGCCAGTCGACGATGCGCTGGGCCAGCACCGGCCCGACGCCGGGCAGCTCCTCGAGCTCAGCCGCGGTCGCGTGGTTGAGATCGAGCTTGGCGTCGGCCCCGCCCGCCGGACCGCCAGCGGTGGCCCCGGACGGAGCGCCCGAGCCACCGCCACCGGTCGGGCCACCCGAGCCACCACCGACCGGAGCCGCGGTCTCCCCCGGCTTCGGTATGCGGACCTGCTCGCCGTCCGCGAGCGGGCGGGCGAGGTTCACGGCGGTGAGGTCGGCGCCGTGAAGGGCCCCACCGGCCTTCGACACCGCGTCGGCCACCCGCGACCCCGCCGGAAGCTTGATGACGCCGGGTTTGCGCACCTGTCCGACCACGTGGACGGTCAGCGTCGGCCCAGACGACCCCGCACCCGATGCCGTCGCCGATGGTCCAGCCGTGGGCGGCCCGCCGCCTCCCGACGCCGTGCTCGACGAGGCGAACCCCGTTGCCCCCGAAGCCCGTCCCCCCACCGCAGATCCGGGCTGGGCCGGGGCCACCACCTCGGGTGTGCTGGCGGCCCGCGCCCACGCCACCCGCACGCCGAACCCGATGGCAGCAACGACGGCCACGACCAGGAGACCGGCCACGGCCGCCCGAGGACCACTCAGTCGGGCGCCGACCAGAGCCTCGGGCACGGTGAAGAGCTTGACTCGCGGCGGGGCGGGCCGCCGATGCCGACCACGCCCCACGTGGCCAGGACCAAGGCGGTCGCCGTCGCCGACCGGGTCACCGGACTGCGCGGCACGCTCGATCCAGGCACGATCCGGTTGCCACGGGACCGTCGCAGGCGCCTTGAGCGCAACCTTTGGCGCAACCACCTTGGTGGCAGCCTCCACGGGCGCAGCCTTCTTCGGCGAAGCCTCTGTGAACTCTGCCGCCTTGGGGACAACGGCCGTGGAGGCGAGCAGCGCGCGCAGGCGCGGTGAGGGCTCAGGAGGTGGTCGACGCAACGGCATACGGGCACGCTAGGAAGGCGGCCGTAGCGGACCGATCCCACGCACCTGCCCTTGTGGACAAGGGTCTGCGCGAGGTCAGGCTGTGGACGAGGGGCCGCCCGTGGCAGAGGAGTCACGCCGGGCGGAGATCCAGAGCTCGATGTTGCGCCGATGGCGGTAGATCACGAGCAGGGCCAGCACGACACACCACGCCCCCGTGTCCCTGGACCCGAACGGCACCCAGCCCAGCCACGACACGAGCCCGAGGGCGAGCAGCACCAGGCAGGCCGACACCGACGCTCCCGCCACCCAGCGCAGCCGCCACACGAGGAGCACGAACACCAGCACCATCAGGAGCCCGAACCACGGTGCGATGGCGAGGATCGCCCCGAGCGACGTCGCCACCCCCTTGCCGCCCTGGCCCTTGAGGAACGGCGACCAGATGTGGCCGACGACGACCGCCAGCCCCACGACCAGGGCGGTGAGGGTGCCGAGGAAGTGCTCGGCGAGCAGCACCGGCAGCAGTCCCTTGAGGACGTCGAGGATGCCCACGACCACTCCCCAGCGGGGACCGAGGACCCGCCCGGCGTTTGTCGCCCCGGGGTTGCCCGAGCCCGACGTCCGCAGGTCCTTGCCGAGGATCCGCGCCAGGATCGTGGCCGGGTTCACCGCACCGATGACGAACGCCACCGCTGCAGCGAGCGGCACCTTCGCCAGCTCCCAGAAGGACGCGTGGTCGAGCGTGACCAGTGCACCCACCACCGGTCAGGGCCCTGCGGGTGCGCCGGTGCCGGTGGGGTCGCCGGTCCCGCCGCCAGCGAGGGCACCTTGGGGGCGGGCCGAGACCACTACTGCCAAGGTGCCCGGTCCGACGTGCGCGCCCACGACGGCTCCCAGCTCGAGGACCGACACCTCGCGCGCCGACTCCACCCGGGAGCGCAGCCGTCCGGCCAGGTCCTCCGCCCGAGCCGCCGAGTCGAGGTGGTGCACCGCGATGTCCACGTCGCCCCCGGCGTCCAGGGCCGCGGACGCCGCGATCTCCTCCAGCCGGGCCAGCGCCCGCGACGACGTGCGGACCTTCTCCAACGGTCGGATACGCCCGTCAGCGAGCTCGAGGATCGGCTTGATCGCCAGGGCGGAGCCCAGGAACGCCGACGCCGAACCGATCCGGCCGCCTCGGCGCAGGTGCTCGAGCGTGTCGACGTAGAACACCACGCGAGCCGCCGCAGCACGCGACAGTGCTTGCGCCGCAACGTCTTCCATCGAGGCGCCGTCCGCGGCGAGGAGCGCCGCCGACACGACGCCATACCCCATCGCCATGCCGAGCGAACGTGAGTCCACCACCCGCACGGGCACCGGGGACTGTTTCGCTGCGAGGTGGGCGGACTCGACGGTGGAGGACATGTCGCCGGAGATGTGCACCGAGACGACGGCGTCGGCTCCGTCGGCGGCCGCCTTCTCGTACGCCTCGAGGAAGGCCTGTGGCGACGGGCGCGACGTCGACACCGGACGGAACGCCCGCAGCGCGGTCGCCACCTGCGCCGTGCTCACGTCCACACCCTCGCTGAACTCCGTGCCCCCGATGACGACGTGCAACGGCACCACCTGGATGTGGTGGGCGTCGACGAGCGACTGCGGCAGGTAGGCCGTGGAGTCGGTGACGATGGCGACGGACACGTCCGAAGGTTACCGGTGCGGAGCTGCTCCGAGCAGCACCGCCGAGCCGAGCGCGGGCCCGAGGGCCCACGCCTTCCGAACTCGCTAGACCGGAACGACGTTGACGAGCTTGGGTGCACGCACGATGACGGTACGGATCCCGCCCTCGGTCGCGGCCTGGACCTTGGGCAGAGCGAGCACCTGCTCGCGCAGGTCGTCCTCACTGATGTCGGCAGGCACCTCGAGGCGGTCGCGGACCTTGCCCTTGATCTGCACGACGCAGGTCACGGTGTCCTCGACGAGCAGTGCCGGGTCGGCGACCGGGAACGGCTCGAACGTCACCGTCTCGTTGTGGCCCAGCCGCGCCCACAGCTCCTCGGCGATGTGCGGCGCCAGCGGGGCCACCATGACGACGAGCTTCTCGGCGGCCTCGCGCGGCACCGCGTCCAGCTTGGTCAGGGCGTTGTTCAGCTCGATCAACCGGGCGATGGCGGTGTTGAACCCCAGCGTCGGGAAGTCGCGTGACACCGCGTCGATGGCCTTGTGCAGCGCCCGGGCCGTCACGTCGTCCAAGGGTGCGTCGACGACCCGCACCTCGCCGGTCTCCTCGTCGACCACGTTGCGCCACAAGCGTTGCAGGAACCGCTGTGCCCCGACGACGGCACGCGTCTCCCAGGGCTTGCTCAGCTCCAGCGGCCCCATCGACATCTCGTAGACGCGCAGGGTGTCGGCGCCGTACTGCTCGCACATCTCGTCGGGGCTGACGACGTTGCGCAGCGACTTGCCGATCTTGCCGAACTCGCGCGTGACCGGCTGGCCCCGCCACGTGTACGTCGACTCGCCACCGTGGTGGTCCGGCACCTCGACGACCTCGGACGCCTCTACCGGCTGGCCCCGGTCGTCGCGGTACGCCGGAGCCTGGATGTAGCCCTGCGAGAAGTACTTGCGGAACGGCTCGTCGCTGCTGACGTGACCCAGGTCGTAGAGCACCTTGTGCCAGAAGCGGGCATACAGCAGGTGCAGCACGGCGTGCTCGACACCGCCGATGTAGAGGTCGACGCCGCCGGGGTCGGTCGCCCCCGAGGGTGCCCCGTCCACTGGTGTCGCGTGCGGCCCCATCCAGTACTTCTCGTTCTCCGGGTCGACGAACGCGGCGTCGTTGGCCGGGTCGAGGTAGCGCAGGTAGTACCAGCAGGATCCCGCCCAGTTGGGCATGGTGTTGGTCTCGCGCCGGTACTTCTGCACGCCGCGACCGTCACCCAGGTCGAGCTCGACGTCGACCCACTCCTGTACCCGACCCAGCGGCGGCTCGGGCTGGGAGGAGGAGTCCTCGGGGTCGAAGGTCTTGGGAGAGTAGTCGGGCACGTCCGGCAGCTCGACGGGCAACATCGACTCGGGCACCGCGTGTGCCACCCCGTCCTCGTCGAACACGATGGGGAACGGCTCACCCCAGTAGCGCTGCCGGCTGAACAGCCAGTCACGCAGCTTGTAGTTGACCGTGCCCTCGCCGTACCCCTTGGCGGACAGCCACTCGATGATGGTCGCCTTGGCATCGGCGACAGGCAGGCCGTCAAGCGAGATCTCGTCGTTGGAGGAGTTGATCGCGGCGCCCTCACCGGTGAACGCCTGGTCCTCCGGGTGTCCCTCGGAGGGCTGCACCGTGCGGATGACCGGCAGCTCGTACTTCGCGGCGAAGTCCCAGTCGCGCTCGTCCTGGGCTGGGACCGCCATGATGGCTCCGGTGCCGTAGCCCATCAGGACGTAGTCGGCGATGAACACCGGAACCTGTTGCCCCGTCACGGGATTGGTCGCGTAGGCGCCGGTGAAGACACCGGTCTTGTCCTTGCCCTCCGTCTGCCGCTCCAGGTCGCTCTTGCGCGAGGCCGCGAGCCGGTATGCCGCGACGGCAGAGGCCGGGGACGCCTCGCCGGACGTCCAGGCCGGGTTCGTTCCCGCAGCCCACTCGCCGGACGGGACCAGGCTGTCGACTAGGGGGTGCTCCGGTGCCAGGACCATGAAGGTCGCACCGAACAAGGTGTCGGGCCGGGTCGTGAAGACCTCGATCGCCGCGTCGTGACCGACGACGGGGAACGAGACCCGGGCACCCTGGCTGCGCCCGATCCAGTTGCGCTGCATGGCCTTGACCTTCTCCGGCCAGTCCACGCGGTCGAGGTCGTCGGCCAGGCGGTCGGAGTAGGACGTGATGCGCATCATCCACTGGCGCAGGTTGGTCTTGAAGACGGGGTAGTTGCCGCGCTCGGAGCGGCCGTCGTTGGTGACCTCCTCGTTGGACAGCACGGTTCCCAGGCCGGGGGCCCAGTTCACTGGAGCCTCGGAGGTGTAGGCCAGACGGTGGTCGTCGAGCACCGCGGAACGCTCGGCAGGGGTGAGCGACGCCCAGTCCGCGCCACCGGGGACGGTGCGCACGCCGGATACGAAGTCCTGCACCAGCTCGTCGATCGGGCGGGCCCGGCCCACTCCCCCGTCCGGGCGCACGGCCTCGGGGTCGTACCAGGAGTTGAAGATCTGCAGGAAGATCCACTGGGTCCACTTGTAGTAGCCCGGGTCGATCGTCGCGATCGTGCGGCGGTCGTCGTGGCCCAGGCCCAGCCGGCGCAGCTGGCGCTTCATGACGACCATGTTGTCCTCGGTCGTCTTGCGGGGGTGCTGACCGGTCTGCACGGCGTACTGCTCGGCGGGCAGGCCGAACGCGTCGTAACCCAGGCAGTGCAGGACGTTCTTGCCCGTCATCCGGTGGTAGCGCGCGAACACGTCGGTCGCGATGTAGCCCAAGGGGTGCCCGACGTGCAGTCCGGCCCCGCTGGGGTAGGGGAACATGTCGAGGACGAGCAGCTTCTCGCGGTCGGCCACCTTCTCGGGCTCGGCCCAGGGACCGGCCGGGTTGGGCGCGTGGAAGGTGCCCTCCTCCTGCCAGCGGTCCTGCCAGGCCAGCTCGATCTGCTGGGCCATCTCGGCGGTGTAGCGGTGCGGCGTCTCGCTCATCTCATCCTCGTGTCATGTCGCGTCTGGCGGACGGGTGCTGTTCTCGCTGCAGGTGACTCCCCCGAACAGGGGGTACTCACGACAAAGCCCCTCACGGAGGAGGGGCTGGCCGCGGCGGCCTCGGTGGTCCGGGGGCCGACGCGGCTATCGAAGAAGGAGCTGCCGTGCCATGCGCCTAGGTTAGCGCAGGGCACCAGGGGCGGGGCAGGAGCACGCCGCTCCCGCCTGCCAGCGCCGTCAGTGGTGGAGCTCGTGGACCACAGCGTGCCCGAGGCCGCGCGAGATCAGCCATCGGTTGACCGGCACGGTGACGACGAACGCGATCGCGAGGGACGCAGCGAGCGAGCCCCAGAAGAGTGAGCTGGCCAGGCCCGCATCCATGGCGCCCGGCACGACGAGGATGAACCCGTTGTCGACGACCTCCATCACGATGATCGACACGGTGTCCGCGGCCAGGGCGACTCCGAGGGCAGCCTTGAGGCCCAGACCCGACCCCAGCACCGAGCGCATGGTCAGGCCGTAGCCGAACACGAACGCCAGGACCACCGACAGCACCACGGTGCCGAGGTTGTGCAGGCCCAGGGCCGTCCCTACCACCATCCCGAGGACCTCGCCGATCGCACACCCGGTGAGGCAGTGGAGGGTCGCGGCGGCGGCCTGCTGCCAGAGGGCGCCGCCGGCGACGCCGGACACGTGGAAGGAGTGACGAGTGCTCATGGCGGGTTGAACACATACCCCCTAGGAGTATGTTCCCGTTGGTCCGGAGCCGGGCCCTCAGGCGGCGGCGGCCACGTCCACGAGCTCGTGCCGCAACCCGGCGATGATCCCCGCCAGCAGCCGGGAGACCTGCATCTGGCTCACCCCGAGCACCGTGCCGATCTCCGACTGGGTGCGCTCCTCGACGAACCTCAGGTGGACGATGAGCCGTTCCCGTTCGGTGAGGCGGCTCACCCCCTGGCACACCACCCGCAGCCGCAGCAGGCGGTCCACGTCGGCGCTCTCGTCGGCCACGACGTCGATCCCCCCGCCGTCGTCCGTCGGGAGGTCCAGGGACACCGCCGTGTATGCAGCGCCGGACTGGCGAGCGCCGTGGACCTCCTCCACCTCGACCGCGAGCGCCTGCGCCAGCTCGTTGGGCGTCGGCCACCGGTGCAGGTCCTGGCTGAGGCGCTCCTCCTCGGCGCTCACCTGGGCGCGGACCTCCTGCAGGCGCCGCGGGGGCCGGACCGCCCACGCGGTGTCCCGGAAGTGGCGCTTGACCTCGCCGAGGATGGTGGGCAACGCGTAGGAGGCGAAGCCGTGGCCCAGCCCCGCGCGATACCCGTTGGCGGCCTTGACCAGCGCCATCCGGCCGACCTGCACGAGGTCGTCGCTGTCGATGCCGCGGCCGCGGTAGCGGCGGGCGACCCGGTCGGGCAGGTCCAGGGTGAGGAGCACAGCCTCCTGGCGGAGGCGACCCGACGCGGCGTCGTCGTCACACAGCTCGGCCTCGGCAAGGAGCCGACTGGCCAGCTCGTGCCGGGCCGTCGTCGCGTCGACCGCCGGGGGCGACACCGGGGCTGGCGAGGTGGCTTCAGAGGGGGGTGCGAACGAAGGAGCGGCCATGAGGGTCCTGTCACATCGAGGAGGACCATGGCGCCGCTGTTGGACCACGTGTCTGTTCTCCACACAACCACCGGCGCAGAGCTGCCGCAACACGAGCAGCGTGCCCAGCTGTGCAGCAGCCCTGACGGACAGGGATACTTCACCCATGTCACCGAGCATCCCCCGCGAGGCCTCCGAGGCGTTCGCCTCCCTGGCTGAACTCGTCTACTCCGGCGCGGACGCCCAGTCAGTCCTGGACAGCATCTGCCGCGTGGCCGTCGACATCATCCCCGGGGCCGACCACGTCTCCATCGCGACGTTGTCCTCCGACCGTTCCCTGATCTCCCGCGCCAGCAACGACGACGTGGCCAGCATGATGGACCGCCTCGAGACCGAGGCCGGTGAGGGCCCGTGCCTCGACAGCATCCTGGAGAACTCGTTCCAGCGGGACGACGACATCGCGACGTCGTCCACCTGGCCGGCCCTGGCGGAGCTGACCCTTCGACGGACACCGGTGCGCGGCATGGTGGGTTACCGCTTGTTCCAGGGGGAGGACGGCCGTTCCGCCCTGAACGTCTTCTCCGACACCCCCCGCGCGTTGACCGACGAGTCCGCCGACATCGGTGCCGTCCTGGCCGCCTTCACCTCGGTCGCCCTCACCGCCGCAGACCGGCAGTCGGACGTCGAGAACCTTCGTCGCGGGCTGGAGAGCAACCGCGAGATCGGCAAGGCCGTGGGCCTGATCATGGCGGCCCACTCCGTCGACGACGCCGAGGCGTTCGCCATCCTGCGCAGCGCCTCCAGCCGCACCAACACCAAGCTCGCCGCCATCGCCGAGAAGATCAACAAGAGCCACGGACGCGAGATCGTCTGACGCCGCACGGGTGGGGCCGGACGAGCCCGAGCAGGCCCCGCTCCGTGCTCGCAGGTCGCCGTTGTCGGTGCTGGGGGTTACGTTGAGGACCAGTAACCACTAGCCGGTCAAACCACGCGCCAGCTGCCCTGTCGGGTTCTGCTGTCGCAGGCTCGACTCCCCTTTGTGGAGGAAGTCTTGAGCCTGGCTGTCGCCTCGGTCCCGTCTGGTCACGTCTACGTCCGGCACCTGTCGCCGGTCGCCCCTTCGGGCGGCTCGGCAGTGGTCCGGCTCCCCGATCCGCCGTCGGGGTCCTCACCGGACTCCCCGTGGTGGCCGCCGCGCATGCTCACCCCCGAGTGGATCCACGAGCACTTCGATGAGTTCGACGTGATGCACGTGCACTTCGGGTTCGACGCCGTGTCGCCCGACCAGCTCGAGGCCGTCGTGGCCGCCCTGCGCGCCCACGACAAGCCGCTGGTCCTCACCGTGCACGACCTGCGCAACCCCCACCACGAGGACCCGCGGACGCACGCGGCCCAGCTCGGGGTCCTCGTGGCCGAGGCCGACGAAATCATCACGCTGACCCAGGGTGCAGCCGCGACCATCCTGCGCCGCTGGGGCCGCGCGGCCACGGTGCTCGCTCACCCGCACGTCGTCCCCGACGAGTGGATCGAACGCCCGAGGACCGCACGCAGCACGTTCGTCGTCGGCGTCCACGCGAAGAGCCTGCGCGCCAACATGGACCCAGTCCCCCTCGTCGACGCCCTCCTCGACGCGCTGCCCAGCCTCCCCGGGGCCGTGCTCCGGGTCGACGCGCACACCGACGTCATGACCCCCGGGTTCCCCCGTCATGACGAGGCTCTTTCCACGCGTCTGCAGTCGCTCGCCGACGCCGGGCGGCTCGAGCTCGCCGTCCACGACTTCTTCACCGACGACGAGCTGTTCTCCTACCTCCACGGCCTCGACGTCTCGGTCCTCGCCTACCGCTTCGGCACGCACTCCGGGTGGCTCGAGGCCTGCCACGACCTCGGCACCTGGGTGGTGGCCCCGGACTGCGGCTTCTACGCGGAGCAGCGCCCCGTCCTGTCGTACGCCGCGTCCGGGGACCTGCGCACGGGCACCTTCGTCGAGGCGGTCCGCCACGCCCACACCCGCTGGCTCGCCGGCGAGGTGGCACCGCGGGCGACGCTCGGCGAGCGCCATACCGAACGTGCGGGGCTGGCCCGGGCGCACGAGGAGATCTACGCCCGAGCGATCACCCGCGCGACCCCTGGCGCCAGGGACGTCGTCATGAGCCCTGCCCTGACCCACCCCGGGATGCGGGGGCTCGCATGCACGTCGTGATCCTCGCCTCCGCCCGCCACCCGCTTCGCCAGCCCTTCGCCGGCGGACTCGAGTCGCTCACCTGGGCCCTGGTCAAGGGGCTGCGCGCCCGGGGCGTCGAGGTGACGCTTTTCGCCGGACCGGGCAGCGACCCAGATCTCGATGCCCGGGAGATCACCGTCCTGCCGCTCGAGCTCAGTGCTGCCGCCCGGGCCGACGTGTCCATGCCGCCTGGTTCGTGGCTGCAGGAGCACCATGCCTACCTCCAGGTGATGCTCGAGCTCGCGCGCCGCACCGACGTCGACCTCATCCACAACAACAGCCTGCACCACCTGCCCGTCGCGATGGCCCAGGCCTGCTCCGCGCCGATGCTGACAACGCTGCACACCCCGCCGACGCCGTGGCTCGAACCGGCGATCCGCCTCATGGACCAGCGCCGTTCCAGGTTCGTCGCCGTCAGCGGGTACACCGCCCGCCAGTGGGGCCACGTGGCCGACGCCGACGTGGTCCACAACGGGGTCGACACCACGGTCTGGACACCCGGTCCCGGCGGCGACGACCTCGTCTGGGTGGGTCGTGTGGTGCCGGAGAAGGCTCCGCACGAGGCTGCCCACATCGCGGCGGCGAGCGGGCGCCACCTGCGGCTCGCTGGCCCCATCGGCGACCCTCGCTACTTCCGCGAGGTGCTCGAGCCCCTGCTCGGACCCACGACGGAGTACCTCGGCCACCTCGACGTCCCGGCCCTGCGCACCCTGGTCGGCTCCAGCGCGGCGATGCTCGTGACGCCCGCGTGGGACGAGCCCTACGGCTTGGTCGCGGCCGAGGCAATGGCATGCGGGACACCGGTTCTGGGGTACCGGCGTGGCGGCCTCGCCGAGTTCGTGGTGGCCGGGTGCGGCGTCCTCGTCGACCCGGGTGACGTCGCGGCTGCCGCTGCGCAGGTGGACTCCGTCGCCTCCCTGAGCCGTGCCGCGTGCCGGGCCCACGCCGTCGAGCACTGCTCCCTCGACGCGATGGTCGACGCCTATCACGCCGCCTACCTCGGCCTCACCCGCGGCGACCTGGCGGCGGCATGATCGGCTACTACGCCCACCACCAGGGGGCCGGTCACCTCACCCGGATGCAGAGCATCGCCGCCGTCCTCGACGAGCCCGTATGGGGCCTGAGCTCGGCTCCCCGCCCTGCCGGGTGGACCGGGGGCTGGACCGACCTGGCACGCGACGACGAGCCATGGCCGGAGCACGTCGAAGACCACGACCCGACGGCGCACGGGGTGCTCCACTGGGTGCCGCGACACCACGGCGGGTTGGCCCGACGGGCCGCGCAGCTGACGGCCTGGGCGGCCGACGAGCAGCCGCGGGCCCTGGTCGTCGACGTGTCGGTCGAGGTCGCCATGCTCGGTCGCCTGTCCGGCGTGCCGACCGTCGTCGTGGCGATGCCCGGACGTCGGGAGGACCGCGCGCACCGACTGGCCTACGACACCGCGGACGCCCTGCTGGCACCGTGGCCCCGCGGCGCGCACGACCTGCACTGGCCTGACCGCTGGACCGACAAGGCGTGGTTCGTCGGTGGCCTCTCCCGGTTCGATGGTCGCGAGCCCACGCCGGCGGCTGGGGCCGACGACGGCGGCTCCCCCGGGCCAACCGTGCTGCTCCTCTGGGGTGCCGGCGGTCGCTCGACGACCGCGACGGACGTGCAGGCCGCCAAGGACGCCACCCCGGGCTGGACCTGGGTCGAGCGCTCGCCCTCCGTGGACGGCGCCGATGACCTCTGGGACGACCTGCAGGGCGCCGACGTGGTCGTGAGCCACGCCGGGCAGAACGCCGTCGCCGAGATCGCGGCGGCCCGCCGCCCCGCGGTCATCGTGGCCCAGCCGCGCCCCCACGCCGAGCAGGAGTCGACCGCCCGCCGCATCGACGACTGGCGGATCGCGGTGGGCCTCACCGCGTGGCCCGACGCCGAGGCCTGGCCCGAGCTGCTCGACCTGGCCTCCACCCGCGGGGGCCACGGGTGGTCCCGGTGGTCGGACGGGTCGGGAGCCCAGCGGGTCGCCGACCACCTCGCCGCCCTGCACATCACACCGGGCTCGCCGTGACCGGGCTCGAGGTGCCTGGTCTCGCCGTGACCGGGCCGGACGCGACCGGGCGTCGCCGCACGGCTGTCGTCACCATCGCCCACGGCCGCCACGAGCACCTGCGCGGACAGCAGTGGGGCCTGGCCCGGCAGACGGCACTCGCCGACCTGCACGTCGTCGTGGCGATGGGTGACCCCGAGGTCGCCGCCGTCGCCCGCGAGCGCGAGGGGGAGCCGGACGAGCAGCCGGCCTCGACCATCCTGACCGTCAGGTGCGACGTCGAAGGCACCGACCTGCCGCTGGCGCACGCCCGCAACGCCGGGGCTCGGGCAGCCATCGCCGCCGGCGCCGACCGACTCGTCTTCCTGGACGTCGACTGCATCCCGGACGCGAGGACCGTCGAGCGCTACACCGCGGTCCTCGACTCCGCAGCGCAGGACCCTGCCCGACCCGGACCGGTCGTGGCATCCGGCACCGTCGCCTACCTGCCGCCGGCGGCACATCCCGCGGACTACCGCAGCCCCACGCTGTCGGAGCTGGCCGACCCCCACCCCGGGCGTCCGACGCCCGCCGCCGGCACGGTGCAGGTCGCCGACGACCTCCGGCTGTTCTGGTCGCTGTCGTTCGCCCTCACCGCGGCGGACTGGGAGCGAATCGGCGGCTTCAGCGAGGACTACGTGGGGTACGGCGCCGAGGACACCGACTTCGGGCAGCGGCTCGGCGCGGCGAACGGGACGATGCTCTGGGTCGGCGGCGCGGCGGCATACCACCAGCACCACCCCACGGAGGCTCCCCCGGTGCGCCACCTCACCTCGATCGTGCGCAACGCCAACGTCTTTCGCGAGCGCTGGGGCTGGTTCCCCATGGAGGGCTGGCTGACCGCGTTCGCGGACCGCGGGCTCGCCGCGCTCGACCCGGCGACAGGTCGCTGGGTCGAGCACGCGCGACCGGGCGGTTGACGTCCGTTTCGGACCGTTGGCCGCGGGGTAGTGCACAGGTGGGGCCGTCCGGCTCCAACAGCGCGGGCCGGGCGGCTCCCCGGCATCGAGCGGGTTTGCACACGTTCGGTTGAGGGCACAGAGCACCACGTACGGCGCGCGACCGGCTCCGGTCGCGTCACCCAGGAGAGGACACCACCGGTGAAGGCACTGACTTGGCAGGGCAAGCGCGACGTGCGGGTGGAGGAGGTGCGCGACCCCGAGCTCGAGACGCCGACCGACGCGATCATCAAGGTCACCTCGACCGCCATCTGCGGGTCCGACCTGCACCTGTACGAGGTGCTCGGCGCGTACCTCACCCCCGGCGACATCCTCGGCCACGAGACGATGGGCATCGTCGAGGAGGTGGGCCCCGAGGTCACCCACCTCAAGCCGGGCGACCGCGTGGTCATCCCGTTCAACATCTCCTGCGGCCACTGCTGGATGTGCGAGCGCGGCCTCTACGCCCAGTGCGAGACGACCCAGGTCCGCGACCAGGGCAAGGGCGCGTCCTTGTTCGGCTACACCAGCCTGTATGGCGCGGTGCCCGGCGGCCAGGCCGAGTACCTGCGCGTGCCCCAGGCCCAGTTCGGACCGATCGTCGTGCCCGAGGGACCCCACGACCAGCGGTTCCTCTACCTGTCCGACATCCTGCCGACCGCGTGGCAGGGCGTGAAGTACGCCGACGTCCCGAAGGGTGGCACGCTGGCCGTCATCGGCCTCGGGCCGGTGGGACAGCTCGCGACCCGGATCGGCAAGCAGCTCGGCGCCGGCCGCGTCATCGGGGTGGACCTGGTGCCCGAGCGGCTCGCACTCGCCCAGCAGCACAGGATCGAGACGCTCGACCTGCGCGAGGTGGACGACGTGGCCGCAGCCCTGATCGAGATGACCGGGGGTCGCGGCCCGGACGGCGTCCTGGAGGCGGTCGGCATGGAGGCGCACGGCAACCCGGTCGCCAAGACCGCGCAAGCCGCCGTCGGCCTGCTGCCCGACGCCCTGGCGCGTCCTCTCATCGACCGCATGGCGGTCGACCGGCTCGACGCGCTGCTCACCGCGTTCAAGGCCGTGCGGCGCGGCGGCACCGTGTCGATCAGCGGCGTCTACGGCGGGGAGGTCGACCCCCTCCCGCTGATGGAGATGTTCGACCGCGGCATCACCGTGCGGATGGGCCAGTGCCACGTCAAGCGCTGGATCGACGAGATCATGCCGCTGGTGCTCGACTCCTCCGACCCGCTCGGCACCGAGCAGCTCGCGACCCACGTGCTCCCGCTCGCCGACGCGCCCAAGGGGTACGAGCTGTTCCAGGCCAAGGACGACGGCTGCGTGAAGGTGGTCCTGCAGCCGTGAGCTCCGTGGCCGGCAGGACTGTCCTGGTCACCGGCGCCTCGAGCGGCATCGGGCGAGCCACCGCCCTGCAGCTCGCGGCGCAGGGCGCCGACCTCGTCCTCGTGGCCCGCTCCGTCGCTCCCCTGGAGCAGGTGAGGGCAGAGTGCGAGGCCGCCGGGGCGAGAGCCCTGGTGGCCGTCGCCGACGTCGGTGACGCCGATGCGGTCGACTCAGCGTTCGGAGCGGCCCAGCGCCGGTTCGGGCGCGTCGACGGTGTCGTGCACTCGGCGGCCGTGCTCGCCTACGGCCGGTTCGAGGACATCCCCGTCGACGTCTTCGACCGGACCCTGCAGACCACGCTCGGCGGGACGGCCAACGTCGCCCGGGCCGCGTTGTCCGCATTCGCCGGCTCGCCCGGTGGTGGCGACCTCGTCGTCTTCGGCTCGCTGCTGGGCAAGATCAGCACTCCGTGGATGAGCTCGTACGTCACCGCGAAGTGGGGGGTCCACGGGCTGGTGCGGACCCTGCAGATCGAGGCACGCAGCACCCCCGGCATCCACGTCAGCCTGGTCTCCCCCGGCGGGGTCGACACCCCCGTCTACCTGCAGGCCGGCACCTACCTGCGGCGGCACGGACGTCCGCCGCCCCCGGTCGACCCACCCGAGAAGGTGGCCCGGGCGGCGGTCCGGGCCCTCTCCCGGCCCCGGCGCGAGATCTCGGTGGGAGCGGCGAACCACCTGGCCGTGACGGGCTTCCGCCTGCTGCCGGGCGTCTTCGACCGCCTGGTCACACCGCTGATGCGGGCTGGGGGCATCTCCCGGTCGGAGACGGACAACTCGCCGGGCAACGTCCTGGCGCCGCAGCCCTCGGGTGATGCGCTGCACGGCCGCTGGGGACGACACTGGATGCGGCCGGTCGCAGCCGCCGCCACCGCCACGGTCGCCGTCCTCGCCACCCAGGGCGCGCGCCGCGCGACAGCCAGCACCTCCAGCAGGACCCGCACAACTCGCAGGATCACCACGCGAGCCACGGCAACCAGGAAGAGGCTCCAGCGATGAACGAGCAGCACACCCTCCACGACGGCGTGGTCACGGTCACCCGCGACGTCGACGCCCCCGCCCAGGCCGTCTGGGACGTCCTGGCCGACGGCTGGGACTACGCCACCTGGGTGGTCGGTGCGTCCCGCGTGCGCGACGTAGACCGTACCTGGCCCGCGCCGGGGGCGCGCATCCACCACTCGTTCGGGCTGTGGCCGCTGCTCATCAGCGACACCACCCACGTGACCGCCTCCACCGAGCCGACCACCCTGACCCTCGTGGCCCGCGGCTGGCCCGCCGGGGAGGCCGAGGTCGCCATCACGGTGACCGCTCGCGGCGACCAGTCGTCCACGGTCGCGATCGCCGAGGACGCGATCAAGGGGCCCGGCACGATGGTCCCCAAGCCGTTGCGGCAGCTGGCGATCGGTCCGCGCAACGTCGAGGCCCTGCGGCGCCTGGCCTACCTCGCCGAGGGCCGGCACCGCGAGCGCGTCACGTCCTGAGCAGGCGGTCCCACGCGGTCCGGGTGAGGGCACGCCGTACGCCGCCGGTGAGCCCGTTGGCACCCAGGGCCGCGCGGGCCGCGTTCCACCCGCACGCCCCGTGCACGCCACCGCCGGGGTGGGCCGAGGCGCTGGCGAGGTAGAGGCCCGGCACCGGGGTCTCGGGCCGGCCGAGGCCGGGGGTGGGCCGGAACACCAGCTGCTGGTGCAACGCCGACGTGCCGGCGTTGATCGCCCCGCCGACGAGGCTCGCGTCCTCGCGCTGGAGGTCGGCGGGCGACTGCACGTGTCGGGCGACCTGGCTCGCCCGGAAGCCGGGGGCGACGCGCTCCACGGCGTCCTCCATGCGTTGCACGTGGTCTGCCAGCTGCTGCTCGCCCCACTCGTCGTGTGGCACGTGGGTGTAGGCCCAGGCCGACTCAGTGCCGGCCGGGGACCGCGACGGGTCGGAGGTGGTCATCTGGCCGAACAGCAGGAACGGCCGTCGCGGCACCCGGCCCACCGACAGGTCTGCGGCGAAGTCGACGAACCCGTCGGTGTCGACGCCGAGGTGCACGGTGCCGGCACCGCGGGCACGCGGGGCGGTCCACGGCACGGGCCGGTCGAGGGCCCAGTTGACCTTGACCGTCGCGTTGTCCCACTGGAACCGGTCGAGGTCCCGGTGCAGCTTCGCCGGGAGGGGGTGGTCGGCGAGCAGCTCGCGGTAGAGCGTCGTGGCAGGGACGTCGGCCAGCACGCCTCGACGGGCCCGGACCACGGCACCGTCGGCGAGCCTGACGCCCGCGGCCCGACCACCGGAGGTGACGACCGATGTCACCGGGGTGCCGGTCAGCACGCGGACCCCGCGGCTCTGCGCCCGGCGGCGCAGTGCACCGGCGAGCTCACCCGCCCCACCCTCGGGGACGGGGAACCCGACGTCCTGCCCGAGCATGCACAGCAACCAGCCGAACATCCCGCTCCCCGCGGCATCCGGCGGCACGTCGCTGTGCAGCGCGTTGCCGGTGAGCAGCAGCCCGGCACCCTGCCCGCTGAACCGTTCCTGGCCCAGCCGTCGCGCCGGGGTCACGGCCAGCCGCGCGAAGTCCAGGGTGCCCCCGGCACCCATCCGCCGCACCATGCGCATGGCCGAGGCGACCGGCGGGAACGGGGTGAACAGCGCGTCCAGCAGGGGGTCACGGATGCGGTCCCATCCCTCCACCAGCTCCATCCAGGCGTCGCCGTCGCCGGCCGCCTCGGCCTCCAGGCCCGCCGCGGTGTCCTCGGCGTCGGAGCACAGCAGGGCCGCGCTGCCGTCGTCGAGGGCGTGGGCGAGCACGTGCGGCGCCCCGCGCCAGACGAGCCCGTGCTCCTCGAGGTGCAGGTCGCGGATGATCGGGCTCGCGGCGGCCAGCGGGTAGAACGCGCTGAACAGGTCGGTGGTGTACCCCGGCGCGGTCACCTCGGCGCTGCGCACCGCCCCGCCCACCTCGTCGTTGGCCTCGACGAGGACGACGTCCCAGCCCGCGTCGGCGAGCGCGTTGGCGGCCACCAGGCCGTTGGGTCCGGCGCCGACGACGACTGCATCTGCTGTGCTGACCGACATGGGTTCCTTCGTCGAGGTTCGGGCTGGTCCCGTCCACTGTGGCACGGGGGATCCCCCGGTAGCCGGTCGGGTGGGGTCGGCTCAGCCGCGTCGCTGGTCCCGGCTGTCCAGGGCCAGCTCGAAGACATGAGCCATGTCTTCATACCCCCGGTCGTTGGGGTGGAAACGGTCCGGGGCCAGCCGACCCCGCCACGACCGCGGTCCGTGGCGCCGTACGTCCGCCAGCACGAGGCGTCCCTGCGCCTGTCGCTCCCGCAGCAGCGCGTCGAGCCGACGGGCCTCCTTGTGGGGGTTGGGGAGGTTGAGGACGACGGCGCCGTCGGGCAGGCGGTCGAGCAGGTGCGCGAACCGGTCCGTGAGGCCCGCACGGTGCCGCGGGGTGACCACGTCGTTGGAGCCGAGGACGACGGTGACGAGGTCCGGGACCTGGCCCGCGGCGATGAGGGCCTCGAGGGCCGGCACCTGCCGCTCGAGGGCGTCATCGACGCGGGCGCCGGTGACCGCGAGGTTGACCACCCTGTGGGGCCGGCCCTGTTCGCGCAGGCGCTCGGAGAGCTGTCCGACCCACCCACGGTCGAAGGACGACGCGCCGATGCCCTGGGTCATCGAGTCACCCAGGGCGACCCACAGAGGGCCCTCGGCACCGAGCGCGGCAAGGTTCGACGCGGCCCACTGCTGCGCGTAGGGGGCGATCTGCCTGCGCACCGTGCGCACCCCCGGCAGCAGCGCCTGCAGCACCGTCATGACCGGTCCGGTCGGACGACCACTGGTGTTGTCGTAGTCGAAGGCCGCCGTCACCAGGTCATCGTGTCAAAGACGGTCGCGGGGCGCCCGCCGGTGGAGATGAGGCACGACACTTCGCCGGGAGTTCCCCGCAAGGGCTGAGGTTTGGTCCACGAACGTCCCGTGATGGATCACGAAGTCGGGAAAGGCCTTCACGAAAGGTGCAGGTGAGGGGTTCCCGCCGCGGTCTGCGACGCGAGACCATCGGTATCAGTTCTCTTCGAGGACCGAACGGGGGGAGGTGGCGACCGTGGGCACGGACTTCTCCCGCGACGAGCCGGTCTCCCGGCCGGCCGTCCCCGGCCGCCCCCGCCCGATCGGGAGGGCGGCAGCAGCACTTGCCCTGATCGTCCTGGCCGCGGACCTCACCTTCCTCGTCCTCGTCAGCCTCCACCGGTTCGGGGTCCTGCTGGCGAGCGTGGTCTCACTCGGGGTGATGGTCGTGGCAGCGTGGTACGCCGTGTCCCGTCGGGGGATGGTGCGCATCGCCGCGGTGGTGGTCATGGTCGTCGCCCTCGTCGTGTTCGTGGTGGTGCTCGTCGCGAGCGAGAGCATTCGCGTGCTGGTGGTCGGTCTTGCCCTCGCCGCCGTGGCCGTCGCCGCCGCGGGCTATGCGCTCGGCTCCGGCGAGCAGGAGGTCGACGCGGTGACTGCACCCAGGGCGCGGCACCCGGTGCTCCTGATGAACCCGCGCTCCGGAGGTGGCAAGGTCGAGCGGTTCGGCCTCGTCGACCTGTGTCGGGAGCGGGGCATCGAGCCATACGTCCTGCGCCCTGACGATGACCTGCGCGCCGTTGCCGAGGACGCGGTCGCTCGGGGTGCGGACCTGCTGGGCATGGCCGGCGGGGACGGCTCGCTGGCGATCGTCGCCACCGTGGCCAGCAAGCACGGCCTGCCCTTCGTCGTGGTCCCAGCGGGGACTCGAAACCACTTTGCCCTCGACCTCGGCATCGACCGCGCCGACGTCCCCGGTGCGCTCGCCGCGTACGAGGAGGGGGTCGACACCCTCGTGGACCTGGCTGAGCTCAACGGCCGGGTCTTCGTCAACAACGCGTCGATGGGCGTGTACGCGAAGATCGTCCAGTCGGCCGACTACCGGGATGCGAAGGTGCGGACCGCGGCAGACCTGCTGCCGGAGATGCTCGGCCCCGGATCCGTACCCATGGACCTGCGGTACACCCTTCCCTCCGGCCAGGACTCGGCGCCGGGCCAGCTGGTCCTCGTGTCCAACAACCCGTACGACCTGGCGCACCTGCGCGGGGGTGGCACCCGCGAGCGCCTGGACTCCGGCGTGCTGGGAGTGGTGTCGCTGCGCGTCACCTCGGCCGCGGACGCAGAGAAGGTGGCCGCCCTGGAGGTGACGGGTCAGGTCCAACGCTTCGCGGGATGGAACGAGTGGACGACCCGCGAGTTCACCGTGAGCTCGGGCGGTCCCGTGGAGGTCGGTGTCGACGGGGAGGCTCTGGTCCTTGATCCGCCGTTGCGCTTCGTCAGCCGCCCGGGCGCGGTCGCCGTACGCCTGCCCCCCGCCGCGCTCGCGAGGAAGCGTGCAGCCCGTCCCACGCGAGTCAGCCAGGTGTCCACCGTGGTCGCGCTCTGGCAGATCGCGACGGCCCGCAGACTGGCGGCACGATGAACGGTCCGACCCCTCACGAACCTGTCGGAGCCAGCCTCGCCAAGCGCCTCTCGGCTCGTGAGGACCCCCGGCTGTCGGGTGTGGTGTCGTTGCTGCGCAGGCTTGACGCCGCCGACCGCACCGTCTTTGGGGCCGTGGCTGACCTGTCCACGCCCTGGCTGGACGACTCGCTGCGCCGCATCTCTGACTTCGCCAACTTCTCCAAGCCCTGGTTCATCATGGCGGGTGCGTTGGCTGCGCTCGGCGGCGACCGGGGGCGACGCGCTGCCCTCACGGGCGTGGCCGCGATCGGGGTGACCTCCTTCATGGTCAACCAGCCGATGAAGCTGGCGAACCGTCGGCGCCCGCACCGTGCGCTGCTGGGCGTGCCCGAGACGCGGTGGGTCGGTATGCCGTCGTCCACCTCGTTCCCCTCCGGCCACGCCGCGTCGGCCGCCGCGTTCTGTGTGGCGGTGGGCGCCGTCGTGCCGGGCCTGCGCTGGGCGTTGCGGGTGGCGGCCGCCGTCGTGGCCCTCTCACGGGTGTACACCGGAGTGCACTACCCCGGCGACGTCCTCGTCGGTGCGTCCGTCGGTGCGGGCCTCGGCCGGCTCACCGTGGCGGTTGCCTCGCGGCTGGCTCAGAGGGGCGTCGGGATGGGCTGCGGCAGAGGGGCCGACACCACGTAGACGCTTCCCTTGCGAGGTCAGCGACCGGCCCGCGAGGCGAAGCGCGCGGCGGGCGCAACCCCACGCGGCGCCACGGCCGCGACGCGCACGAGGACGGCCACTGCGACGAACGTCAGCAGCATGGCTGCGGCCATGGCCATCAGGATGAAGAACTCGGGTGATCCGGCGTCGAACATGAGATCAGTCTCCCCTACGACAAATGACGTATGAGCATTTCCGGCGATACCGGACGAGCGGTGGCCGGACCCTGACCGAACGGTCGAGGAGCTGCCGTGGTGGTGGCAAGTCCGGCTCAGGTGGCGGTGCCGGTCGCCACCGCCGACGTGGTGCGGCTGCGACCGTCCTGCCTCAGGCGGGGACGGTCCCGGCGAGCGGCGTCGTCCCGGCCGAGTCCGGGTAGGCGTGGACGACTGCGTGCCGCAGGCGGGGGACGACGGCGACCATTCGCTGTTGTGCGTCGTGGGCCAGCTCATGGGCCGCCGCTGCACTGAGGTGGGGTTCGACGTCGAGCGTGACGTCCGCTTCCAGGACGTGGCCGACCCATCGCATCCGCAGGTCACGGACCGCCACGACGTGCGGCAACGCGGTCAGGGCGTCCTGCGCGGCCTGCACCTTGTCCGGCTCCACCCCGTCCAGCAGCCGCCGGAACACGTCCCGGGCGGCGGTGCGCAGCACAGCGGCGATGGCCACGGTGATCAGCAGGCCGACGACGGGGTCGGCCCACGTCCAGCCGATGGCGACGCCACCGGCGCCGACCAGGACAGCGAGGGAGGTCAGGCCGTCGGTACGGGCATGGTGCCCGTCAGCGACCAGCGCCGCGGACCCGATGGCGTTGCCCTCGCGGATCCGGTACGCAGCGACTGCTTCGTTGCCGGCGAACCCGACGAGTCCGGCCAGGGCGACCCAGCCGAGGTTGTGCACCGGTGCCGGGTCGAGCAGTCGGCGGACGGCTTCCCATCCGGCCAGGACCGCCGAGGCGGCGATCATGAGGATGACGAACAGGCCAGCGAGGTCTTCGGCCCGACCGAGCCCGTACGTGTACCGGCGGGTCGGTGGGCGGCGCCCGAGCCAGAACGCGACCCACAACGGGATGGCGGTGAACGCGTCGGAGAAGTTGTGGATGGTGTCGGCGAGCAACGCCACCGATCCGGACACGAGGAACACCAACAGCTGCACGACGGCTGTCACCGCGAGTCCGACGAGGCTGACCTTCACCGCACGGATGCCGCGGGCGCTGGACTCCAACGCGTCATCCACCGAGTCGGCGACCTCGTGGGAGTGCGGGACGAACGCGTGACGGATGCGTGCGAGCCACCCACCGCCGTGGCCGTGGTCATGCTCATGGTGGTCGTGCTCCGGGTGATCGTGGCCGTCGTCGTGGGGCACGGTCGACCGGTCGTGGTGCGCAGGCATGGACCCACCATATCTGCGTGTGTGTGAAGGTATGCAGCAGGTAGGGTTTTGCCTGTGCACGATGACCTCCCCGACCTGTCCATGCCGCACGACGACCAGGCACAGCTGGCGGCCGAGACGTTTCGGATGCTGGCCGACCCCACCCGGGTCAAGCTGCTGTGGGCGCTCATGCAGGGCGAGTCCTCGGTGAGCTGCCTGGCCGAGCTGGCCGGAGCCACCCCGACGTCGGTGAGCCAGCACCTGGCCAAGCTGCGCCTTGCCGGGCTGGTACGGGGCCGTCGAGAGGGGACGTTCATCTACTACACGGCGGCGAACACGCACGTGCAGTCCCTGTTGGCCGAGGCGCTCTCGCATGCCGAGCACGCAGACGCCGAGCTGGGGTCCGAAGGGGTGCACGAGCACACCCTGGTGGCGGCCCGCTCCACGTCAGCCGCCCGCCCCGGAAACGACCGCTAGGACGGGCACCGTCCGGGAACGACAGAAGGACCAGACGACGAGCGTGTCTGGTCCTTCTGTCGTTCGGTGGAGCTGAGGGGATTCGAACCCCTGACCCCTTCCATGCCATGGAAGTGCGCTACCAACTGCGCCACAGCCCCGAGTTTCCCCGAGAGGGTGTCCCCCGGAGGCGACTGCGGAAGTTTACCCAGTGACCCACCCGTTTCACCAAATCGGGTCAGGCGTGAACGTTCCACGACACCAGCTGCCAGCCGGTCCGGCCCTGGGCGAGCTCGGCCCAGTGGCAGTTGCCCAGCGTGCGCAGCGCGTGTGTGGCCAGGTGCTGGTCGAGTCCCAGCAGGTCCGCGACCCCCGCTCGGGTCGAGACCCCGTGGGCCACGACGACCACGCACTCCCCCTCGTCGAGCCCGTCGAGCAGCTCGCGCAGGGAGGCCCCGGTCCGGGCGCCGACCTCGGCGAGGGTCTCGCCGTCGACGCCTCGACGGATGTCCGCGAGGTCCATCTGCTCGAGGAGGTCGCCGAACTGCTCGCGCACCTGCGTGGTGTGCAGCCCCTGCCACTGCCCCACGTGGATCTCGCGCCACCGTGGGTCGAGGGTCAGCTCGACCCCCGCCGCCTCGGCCACGTGCTTGGCCGTGACGGCCGCGCGGTCCAGGTCGGAGGCGACCACCCGGGAGGGCCGGTATGCCGCGATGGCCCGGCCTGCGGCGCGGGCCTGCTCGAGCCCCACGTCGGACAGGGCGGTGTCGAGCTGGCCCTGCCAGACGCCTCCCGCGTTGTGCTCGGTCTGCCCGTGGCGGACCAGCAGCACGCGGCGGGCAGCGCTCACGCGTCGCGGCGCTTGGGCACGCCGAGGTCGATCTCGGGGCAGTCCTTCCAGAGGCGCTCGAGCTCGTAGAACTCGCGCTCCTCGTCGTGCTGGACGTGCACGACGATGTCGCCGAAGTCGAGCAGGACCCAGCGACCGTCGCGCTCCCCCTCACGGCGGATCGGCTTGGCGCCCTTCTCGCGGAGGGTGTCCTCGACGGCGTCGACGATGGCGCCGACCTGTCGGTCGGTGCTGGCGGAGACGATGACGAAGACATCGGTCAGCGCGAGCTGCTCGCTGACGTCGATGCCGGCGATGGTGGTCGCGAGCTTGTCGTCGGCTGCGACGGCGGCGGTCTTGGCGAGCTCGAGGGCTCGGTCGGTGGCTGGCACTGCACTCCTACGTTCGTGCCGCTGCGCCGACAGGTGAGCCGGCGGCATACAGGCGGTATTTGTTGATGTACTGGACGACGCCGTCAGGCACGAGGTACCAGACGGGTTCGGACCGCTCGACGCGAGTGCGGCAGTCCGTGGAGCTGATGGCCATGGCCGGGACCTCCTGGAGGGTGACCCTGTCGGCCGGCAGGCCGGACTCCGACAGGACGTAACCCGGGCGGGTGACCCCGACGAAGTGGGCGAGGTCGAACAGCTCGTCCGCGTCCTTCCACGACAGGATCTGGGCCAGCGCATCGGCACCGGTGATGAAGAACAGCTCGTCGTCCGGACGCTGCGTCTTCAGGTCGCGCAGGGTGTCGATCGTGTAGGTGGGCCCCGGCCTGTCGATGTCGACCCGGCTCACCGTGAACCGCGGGTTGGACGCCGTCGCGACGACGGTCATGAGGTAGCGGTGCTCCGCTGGGCTGACCTCCCGGGCGTCCTTCTGCCAAGGCTGTCCGGTGGGGACGAAGACGACCTCGTCGAGCCCGAACCGGGTCTGCACCTCGGAGGCGGCCACGAGGTGGCCGTGGTGGATCGGGTCGAACGTCCCGCCCATCACCCCGAGACGCATGCTCAGTGGTGGCCGCCCTGCGGTGCGCCGTGGCCGTCGTGCTCACCGTGGTGCACCGGACTGGCCAGCTTCTGCGCCGTGCCGCGGAAGCCCCACAGGATCGCGAGGAGGGAGAGGAAGCCGATGAACGCGAGCCCTCCGAAGGCGTACGGCGACATGGGCAGGTCGCGAAGGGGCGCTTCGGTGGCGGCATACAGGCTCGACAGAGACGACGACATGGGCCTCAGCCTACCGGTCGCGGGCCCAGCTGCCTCACGCCCGTTGTCCACCGATGTTGTGCACAGCCCTGTGCACAACAGCCGTGCTGAGCAGGCCGAGGTGTGGACAGCGGTGTGCGCAACCCGTGGACAGAAACGGGTTGCCGGAAACGCTTGCGGGGCAACCGAACCGGCCGCTAGAAATCTCTCACGCGCTCCGGTCGGAGGGTCGGGACGGGGGAACCCGGACCGTCTCGACAGCCGGGGCACAGGTCAGCCGGATAACGGTGGACCGCCTCGACCGGGCTCGCCCGGACGGGGTCCCGAGGCCTCCGGGCCACGGGTTCGCGGGCGACGCCGCGAAGGAACTCCGAGACCGCCGACCAGATCGCACCGACCCGGTGCACCGGCTTGCCGGCCCATCGGGAAGCCACCGTCGCAGTGGGCACGACCCGGTCCGCCGGGCGCGTGCGCGGTCGACCAGGGGCAGGATCCTGGCCGGTTCGTCCGGTCGTGAGCTGCACCACCCGTGGGACGCACGGCCGCCTCGGCGGCACGACGCCCCGCACGCGATGTCCAGCCGCCACCGGTCCGCCGGAGGAGGCAGGTCACCGCAGAGGGCCCCTCGAACTCATACTTCGAGGGGCCCTCACCTGTTCCCGCTGCTGTTTCGTGCCCAGGAGGCACGGGTGCAGGTCCTAGTCTTGGTGCATGTCGCCGGAGCTCAGCATCGTCATCCCCGTGTACAACGAGGAGGACGTCCTTCCCCTGCTGGCGGCGCGGCTGCGGCCCGTGGCAGACGCCCTCGACACCACCTACGAGGTGGTCGCGGTGGACGACGGCAGCAGCGACGGCTCACCGGTGGTCCTGCAGCGGATGCTGCGCGAGTGGCCGCAGCTGCGGATCGTCCGGCTACGTGCGAACGCAGGGCACCAGGCTGCGATCTCGGCGGGCCTGGCCACCGCCCGCGGCGGCTACGTCGTCACCCTCGACGCCGACCTGCAGGACCCGCCCGAGGTCATCCCCGAGATGCTCGCGCAGGCCCGCCTGCACGGAGCCGACGTCGTCTACGGCGTGCGCTCGGACCGCTCCACCGACTCGGTGTTCAAGCGCCTCAGCGCCCGCGCCTTCTACCGCCTGATCCGGGTGCTCTCGGGCACCCGGGCCCAGGTCGACGCCGGCGACTACCGACTGATGTCACGTGCCACGGTCGACGCGATCAACGCCCTGCCCGAGCACCACCGGGTGCTGCGGTTCGTCGTGCCGGCGCTGGGCTTCCCGTCGGCGTCGGTGACCTACCGCCGTGACGAGCGGGCGGCCGGCAAGTCGAAGTACCCGCTCGCCAAGATGATCCGGCTCTCCCTGGACAGCGTGACCGGGTTCTCCACCGCTCCCCTGCGTGCGGCGACCTGGCTGGGGCTGCTCGGCGGAGCAGCCGCGCTCCTGCTGCTCGCGTACGCTCTCGTGGCCAGCGCGTCGGGACACACGCTGCCCGGCTGGACCTCGACCGTCGTCGCCGTCGCCGGGGTCGGCGCCGTGCAGCTGCTCTGCCTGGGCATCCTCGGGGAGTACGTCGGCCGAATGTACGCCCACCTCCAGGCCCGGCCCACCTACTTCGTGGCCTACGACTCCCTCACCGGGCCGGTCACGCCCGCGGACGCGCCTCTGCCAGCAGAGTCACGCCGGGCATAGCCTTCACCGGCAGGTAGCGCTCGACCGTGACGATGGCGCGCAGGCCGAGGTTGACCACCGGGTGCACGGTGTCGAGGTCCGATCCGCTCGCCGAACGTCGGCGCAGCGCCACGACGGGTCGCAGCAGGACGTTCCAGGACGTCAGCGACGTGACCTCGAACCCGCCCCGCTCCAGCACCTCCCCCAGCGTGGTGCGCGTGTAGCGGCGGACGTGGTCGACGGCGACGTCGTGCTCCGACCACAGGCGCGGGTCGGCGGGCACGGCGACGAGGAACCGTCCACCGGGGCGCAGCGCACGAGCCACCTCGGCCACCGCGGCGTCGTCTTCGAGGATGTGCTCGAGGACGTCGAAGGCCACGACGAGGTCGAGCGAGTCGTCCGCGACGGGAAGGGCCGTGGCGTCGGCCCGCAGGACGGCCAGTCCGCGCTCGGCGGCGACCTCGGCGCCGTCCGCGCCATACTCCAGGGCGGCCACCGACCACCCCGCTGCCTCCAGCACACGGGTGTTGCCACCTCCGGCAGCACCGATGTCCAAGGCCGTGCCGGGAGTGACCCCGGCGACCATCCGGGACAGCAGGTGCCGGCGCTCCCGGTACCACCAGTGGGCGTCCTCGAGCGCGGCCAGCTTTCGGACCTCAGTGCCTTCCACGGGCGCTCATCCTGCCATGCGCGACGCACACGTCAGGGACGGGTCCGTATGCCGCGTGGGCTGGCGTGCAGCCGTCTCAGCCGCGGACCTGTCCGTCACCCTCGACGACCCACTTGGTCGTCGTCAGCTCCGGCAGCGCCATCGGCCCGCGCGCGTGCAGCTTCTGCGTGGAGATGCCGATCTCGGCGCCGAAGCCGAACTCGCCGCCGTCAGTGAACCTCGTCGAGGCGTTGACCATGACCACGGCCGCGTCGACCTCGCTGGTGAACCGGCGGGCCGCGCCCCGGTCCTCGGTGACGATGGCCTCGGTGTGCCCCGAGCCGTACACGCGGATGTGCTCCATGGCGGTGTCGAGGTCCGGCACGACCCGCACGCTCATCTCGAGCGCGAGGTACTCGGTGCCCCAGTCCTCGTCTGTCGCGGCCTCGTGGGGCACCCCGGCGGACTCGGCGGCAGCGCCCGAGGCGTCGTCGGTGTGCAGGACGACCCCGGCCCGCGACAGCTCCGCGAGCACCTTGGGCAGGAAGTCCGCGGCGACGGACTGGTGGACCAGCAGCGACTCGGCGGCGTTGCAGACGCTGGGGCGGTGGGTCTTGGCGTTGACGGCGATCGCGAGCGCCTTGTCGAGGTCTGCCGCGGCGTCGACGTAGACGTGGCAGTTGCCCACGCCGGTCTCGATGACGGGAACGGTCGACTCGGTGACGACGGTCTGGATCAGCCCCGCGCCCCCGCGCGGGATGATCAGGTCGACCAGACCGCGGGCGGTGAGCAGGGCACGCACCGCGTCCCGTCCCCCCTCGAGCAGGGTGACCGACTCCGCGGGCAGGCCCTGGGCGACGAGACCCTCGCGCAGGACGTCGACCAGGGCGCGGTTGGTGGAGGCAGCAGCCGAGCCACCGCGCAGGATGACGGCGTTGCCGGACTTCAGGCCCAGGCCGGCGGCATCGACCGTCACGTTCGGGCGCGCTTCGTAGACCATGCCGACGACCCCCATCGGGACGCGCACCTGGCGGATCTGCAGGCCGTTGGCGAGCGTGGAGCCACGCACGACCTCCCCCACCGGGTCGGGCAGGGCGGCGACGTCGCGCAACGCCTGGGCGACGTCGGCCACCCGTTCGGGGGTGAGGGCGAGACGGTCGAGCAGGCCCTGCGCCATACCGGACTCTCGGCCGCGCCCCAGGTCCTCGGCGTTGGCGGCGACGATGCGGTCGGTGGCCGCGTCGAGGTCATCGGCGAGGGCGCGCAGAGCGGCGTCCTTGTCGGCGCGGGACAGCAGCGCGAGCCGGCGTGACGCGGTGCGGGCGGCGCGAGCCGCCTCGGCGACCTGCGCGACGGCGGCGGGATCGATCTCAGCCATGGTCCAAGGGTAGGCCGCACCGTCCGGCATGCGGTCACGACGCCCACCTCCCGGACCACTGGTTGAATGGCCGGGTGAGCATCCTGTCGATCCAGTCCTCCGTCGCGTACGGCCACGTCGGCAACAGCGCCGCCGTCTTCCCCCTCCAGCGTCTCGGCGTCGAGGTCTGGCCGGTGCACACCGTGCACTTCTCCAACCACACCGGGTACGGCGCGTGGCGCGGTCCGCTCATGCCCGCCGACGACGTGCGAGCGGTGATCCAGGGCGTCGAGGAGCGCGGGGCCTTCCAGAACGTTGCGGCGGTGCTGTCCGGGTACCAGGGCGGTGAGGAGATCGGAGACGTCATCCTCGACGCGGTGGCCAAGGTCAAGGCCGCCAACCCCGACGCGATCTACGCGTGCGACCCGGTGATGGGCAACGCCAAGAGCGGCTGCTTCGTCCACCCGGCCATCCCGGTGCTGCTGCGCGAGCGCGTCGTGCCGGCCGCGGACGTCATCACCCCGAACCAGTTCGAGCTCGGGTTCCTCACCGGCACCGAGCCGCGGACCATCGAGGAGACGCTCGCGTCGGTCGACCTGGCCCGGGCGATGGGCCCCTCGACGGTCCTCGTGACCAGCGTCGAACGTCCGGATGCACCGGAGGACACCATCGAGATGATGGCCGTCACCGGCGACGGGGCGTGGATCGTGCAGACGCCACGACTTCCCATGAAGGCCAACGGTTCTGGCGACGTCACAGCCGCACTGTTCACTGCCCACCTGCTCGAGACCGGCGACCCGGCCGTCGCCCTGGCGCGCACGTCCAGCAGCGTCTTCGACCTGCTGCGGACGACCCTGGACTCGGGTGAGCGCGAGCTGCAGCTGGTGCAGTCGCAGGAGGCCCTGGCCCACCCGCGGATGCAGTTCGAGGTCACCCAGGTCCGCTAAGGCCTCCCCGTCTCACCCGACTGGTCCCCGCCCCCCCTGCAGCAACCTCTGCTAGGTGATGTTCCTGCCGTGGGGACAGGTTGTTGCCTGGGGCCTGGGCAGCAACCTTTGCTGGGTGGGCAACCTTCGGGTCGCGGACGACGTCCCACCCACATGAGTCCGACCTTCGTTGACGCGCGCCCGCACCCCCGCACCCTGCCGGGCCCGAAGGTGCTGGCGGCCGCCGCCCTGAGTGCTGCGCTCCTCACCGCTTGCGGCAGCGGTACGGGCACGGGGGCACCGTCACCCGGCGCCCCCGCCGACCGGGCCCGGGCCACCAGGGCGGCGCAGCTGCTCGACCGCTTCGCCGCCGCGAAGAAGACCACCGACCCTCCCTCCCTCGCGTTGGCGCCCGACCAGCTCGTGCGGCAGGTCGGCGACTGGGAGACGGCCGTCGGGGACAACGACAAGCAGGCGCTCCTCGCCAGTCACCTGACGTCCGCGGTGGCCCTTCCGGATGCCGACCGCACCGGGACGGTGGTCGACGGGACGGGGCACCGAACGACCACAGCGATCATGTCGGCGCGGGATGCGCTCGCCTCCATGACGAGCCACCGGACGGACTGCAACGCCTGCACCGACCTGCAGGTGACCAGGGCTCGGCTCACGACGATGCAGGTCCGCACGTCCTCGGGCACGACCACCGTGCCGGCCTGGCGCTTCTCGTTCGCGGGCACCGCCGTGACGGTCCTGCGGGTCGCCGTCCCCGACTCGGGCCTCGTGCCCTCGGCTCCCCTCACGACCACCTCTCCGGAGCCCGGCGACGGACCGGTGGTGGACTCCTTCAGCGCCGGCGGCGACGCGAGGACCCTGCGCCTGCACTTCAGTGGAGCGCCCGACCAGCCGGGGCCGTGCGGCGCGGACTACCGCGCCGAGCAGTACGCCTCCGCCACGGCCGTCGTCGTCGCGGTCGTGCCGATCCCCCGGAAAGCGGCAGCCAAGGACCAGGCGTGCCCCGCGATCGCCCAGGTGCGCATCGTGGACGTGGTGCTCGACACGCCCCTGGTCGCCCGCACGGTCATCAACCTCGTGAGCGGCTCGGTCGTGCCCAGGACGACCGGGCAGGTCGTGGGCATCCCGGTCCGCTGAGCGTCTCCGGGGACCCGTCGGGTCACGCTGCAGCCGGCGTCAGAGCAGAAGTCGTCAGAGCAGGACCAGGTCGTCGCGGTGGACGACCTCGCGCTCGTACTCGGGCCCCAGCTCCCTGGCCAGGTCGCGGGTGGACCGCCCGAGCATGCCCGGCAGCTCGGCCGAGGTGTAGTTGACCAGTCCCCGGGCGATGACCGTGCCCTCGGGGGCGCACAGGTCGACGGCGTCGCCGTCGGCGAAGGTGCCCTCCACCGCGGTGATCCCGGCGGGCAGCAGCGAGGTACGGCGCTCGGTCACCGCCCGCACGGCACCCGGGTCGAGCAGCAGCCGGCCACGCGGGGTGGTCGCGTGCTCCAGCCAGAGCTTGCGGGAGGTGCGTCGCGAACCGGTGGGGACGAACACCGTGCCGACGTCGTCGCCGTCCAGCGCGGGGCCGATGCGGTCGGCGCTCGTGAGCACCGTGGTGATGCCGGCAGCGTTGGCGATGGTCGCTGCCTCCACCTTCGTGAGCATGCCGCCGCTGCCGATGCTGGACCCCGTCCCACCGATGACCATCTGGTCGAGCCCGGCTCCCCCGACGACCGACGGCACTCGCCGGCTGCCCGCGCGACTCGGCGGCCCGTCATACAGGGCATCCACGTCGGTGAGCAGCAGCAGGCCGTCCGCGTGGACCAGGTGGGCCACGAGGGCGGCGAGGCGGTCGTTGTCCCCGAACCTGATCTCGTGGGTGGCCACGGTGTCGTTCTCGTTGACGATGGGCACGATGCCGAGCTCGAGCAGGCGGTCGAGGGTGCGCTTGGCGTTCGTGTAGTGGGAGCGACGGGTCACGTCATCGGCCGTGAGGAGCACCTGGCCGACGGTGAGCCCGTGCGCACCGAAGGCACGCTGGTAGGCGGCCACGAGGGCGCCCTGGCCCACGCTGGCCGCGGCCTGCTGCGTCGCGAGGTCACCGGGACGGCGGACCAGCCCGAGCGGACCGATCCCTGCCGCGATGGCCCCCGAGGACACGAGGACGACCTGTTGGCCGGCGAGGCGTCGCTGCGCGAGCGCATCGACCACCTCGACGAGCCGGACCTCGTCGAGGGACCCACCACCGGGGGTGGTGAGCGACGATGAACCGACCTTGACCACCAGGCGGCGGGCGCGAGCCACGTCGCGCCGGCGGTCGGCCACGCTCATTCCCGGGAGTCCTCGGAGTCCTCGGAGTCCTCGACGTCCTCGCTCTTGGCCGTGGCCCAGTGGCCGGCCTTGCGCTCCTCGGCCAGCTCCGCACGGGCGGCCGTGCGGGCAGCCCGGCGGTCGGCGTAGTCGGCGCGCTTGTCCTCACGGGTCGGACGCGTGGCCTCCTCGAGGCGCAGGTCCGTACCGCGCTGACCGAGCAGCTCGGCACCGGCGATGAGGGTGGGCTCCCAGTCGAAGACGACCGCGTTGTCCTTGGGGCCGATGAGCACCGTGGCACCGGCCACCGCACCCGCCTTGAACAGCGCGTCCTCGACGCCGAGGCGGCCGAGACGGTCGGCGAGGTAGCCGACGGCCTCGTCGTTGGAGAAGTCGGTCTGGCGCACCCAGCGGGTCGGGCGCTCGCCGTCGATGCGGAAGACCTCGCCGTCAGGGGTGTTCTCGCGGATGATCTTGAAGCCGCTGTCGTCGACCGACTTCGGCCGGATGACGACGCGCTTGGGGGTCGCCGTGGCGATCTCCAGCTCCTTGCGGGCCTCGCTGACGTGGCGGGACATCGCGAACATCAGCTCGCGCAGGCCGGTGTGGGCCACCGCGGACACGACGAACACCTCGATGCCACGCGCCTCGAGGTCGGGCTTGACCATCTCGGCCAGCTCGTGCGCCTCGGGGACGTCGGCCTTGTTGAGGACCACGATGCGGGTGCGCTCGGCCAGCGGGCGGCCACCGAGGGTCTCGTCCGGGACGTACTGCGCGAGCTCCTCCTCGATCACCTCGAGGTCGGTCATCGGGTCGCGGCCGGGCTCGAGGGTCGCGCAGTCGATGACGTGCACGAGCACCGAGCAGCGCTCGACGTGGCGCAGGAACTCCAGGCCGAGGCCCTTGCCCTGGCTCGCTCCGGGGATCAGCCCGGGGACGTCGGCGACGGTGAACCGGAACTCGCCCGCCTGCACCACACCGAGGTTGGGCACCAGGGTCGTGAACGGGTAGTCGGCGATCTTGGGCCGGGCGGCCGACAGCACCGACACCAGCGAGGACTTGCCGGCCGAGGGGAAGCCGATGAGGGCGACGTCCGCGAGCGACTTGAGCTCGAGCAGGATGTCGCCGGAGTCGCCGGGCTCACCGAGGAGCGCGAAACCAGGGGCCTTGCGCCGGGCCGACGAGAGGGCCTTGTTGCCGAGGCCGCCACGGCCACCCTTGGCCGCGACGAACTCCGCGTCCTGGCCGACGAGGTCGGCGAGGACGTTGCCGTCGCCGTCCTTGACGACGGTGCCGGGCGGGACGGGCAGGACCAGGTCGCCGCCGTCGGCGCCGTTGCGCTCGTCACCGGCGCCGGGCTTGCCGTTGGTCGCCTTGCGGTGGGGGTGGTGGTGGTAGTCGAGCAGCGTCGTCGCCTGGGGGTCGACCCGCAGGATGATGTCGCCTCCGCGACCACCGTTGCCGCCGTCGGGTCCACCGAGGGGCTTGAACTTCTCACGCTTGACGGAAGCAACGCCGTGGCCACCGTCGCCCGCGGCGACGTGCAGCACGACGCGGTCGACGAAGCTGGTCATGGGGCTCTTCTCTCTGATCTGGTCGGGCCGTCCCCGAGTCTAGGAGGGGACGTACTGGGGGTCGTGCGCCGTGGCGGACAACAGAAGGGGGCGGGCCCTGGTCAGGCCCGCCCCCTTCTGGGAGGTATGGAGCGCGGCCGGGCCACGCGGCATACCGAAAGTCAGCTGGCGTCCGCGGTCTCGAGCGGGACGATGTTGACGACCTTGCGGCGACGCTTGGTGCCGAACTCCACGTTGCCGGCGACGAGCGCGAACAGCGTGTCGTCGCCGCCACGGCCGACGCCCTCACCGGGGTGGAAGTGCGTGCCGCGCTGGCGGACGATGATCTCGCCCGCGTTGACGAGCTGGCCGCCGAAGCGCTTCACGCCGAGTCGCTGGGAGTTGCTGTCGCGACCGTTACGGGTCGAGGACGCACCCTTCTTGTGTGCCATGTCAGTGCCTGCCTTCTGCTAAGTCTCTGGGATCCGAAAAGGGTGCCGACTCAGGCGTCGATCGAGATGATCTTGACCTGGGTCGAGTGCTGACGGTGGCCCTGACGCTTGCGGTAACCCGTCTTGTTCTTGAACTTCATGATCGTGATCTTGGGGCCCTTGGTGGGCTTCACGACCTCGGCCTTGACGGTGACCTTGGCGAGCTTGGCAGCGTCGCTGGTCACGGTCGAGCCGTCAACGAGGAGGAGGGGGGTCAGGTCGATGCTGTCGCCAGCGTTGCCCTTGACCTTGTCGATGATGAGGACATCGCCAACGGAAACCTTCTCCTGGCGACCACCAGCGCGAACAATCGCGTACACGTGGAACTCTCTTTCGTACTTCGGGAGGCACGCGCTCTCTGTCTGGACCGTCCGATAGCTACCCGAGCTCGACCTGGGTCGAGACACGGACATCAGAGCGGTGGGCGCACCAAGGCCTGAGAATACCGGGTGGTTGCCCTGCCGACCAAACCGGCTCGGCAGGGCAGACCGGTCCCGATCAGGAGTCGGACGCGACTGCTGCGGCGGGAGCCTCGTCGCCGACCGGCCGTGGCGGTCCCGCCGGAGCGACGACCCGCCCGCGGCGACGACGCTTGGGAGCGGCTGCGGCAGCCGGTTCGGCCACGTCGACGACCGGAGCGGGCGTCGGCTCCACGGCAGCAGCAGGTGCCTGCGCCGGCGCGGCAGCAGGTGCCTCCTGCGCGACGGGTGCAGCCTCCTGCGGCGTCGCCTCGGACGCGGCCTCGGCCACCTCAGGCGTGGCCTCGATCGCGGCACCGGCGTCCTGGTTGTTGGCCTCGCGCACCTCGACCACGGGCTCGTCCTGCGCCGGCACGGCCAGCAGGGCGTCCTCGTCATGGTGCTCCCCCGCCGACTTCAGCGCGGCGGCGTGGGCGGCAGCGGCGATCTGGGCCGGGGTGGGGCCGGAGTGCACCGGGGTCCCGGTCTCCGAGCCCTGGGAGCCCGAGGAACCCTGACCGGCCTGTGCCTGTCCACTGCGCACGCCGTCACCGTCGCCGGAACGCCCGCCACGACGGCTGCGCGTGCTGCCGTCGCCCGCGCCGGCCGAGCCGCTGCGTTGGGCCGGACCGCCGGAGGACGAGCCACCGTGGTCACCCGACGACTTGTCGACCGGGTCGGCGTGCACGATGATCCCGCGACCGCCGCAGTGCTCGCAGTTCTCGGAGAACACCTCGATGAGGCCGGAGCCCACGCGCTTGCGCGTCATCTGGACCAGGCCGAGCGAGGTGACCTCGGCGACCTGGTGCTTGGTGCGGTCCCGACCCAGGCACTCGAGGAGGCGCCGCACCACGAGGTCGCGGTTGCTCTCCAGGACCATGTCGATGAAGTCGATGACGATGATGCCGCCGATGTCGCGCAGCCGGAGCTGTCGCACGATCTCCTCGGCCGCCTCGATGTTGTTCTTGGTGACCGTCTCCTCGAGGTTGCCCCCGGAGCCGACGAACTTGCCGGTGTTGACGTCGACGACCGTCATCGCCTCGGTGCGGTCGATGACCAGGGAGCCACCGGAGGGCAGCCAGACCTTGCGGTCCATGGCCTTGGCGATCTGCTCGTCCACCCGGTAGTGGGTGAACAGGTCCTCCTCGGAGGTCCACTTGTGCAGCCGCTCGGCCAGGTCGGGGGCGACGTCGCCGAGGTAGTCGCTGACCTCGCCGTACGCCTGGTCGCCAGCGACCACCAACGACGTGAAGTCCTCGTTGAAGACGTCGCGGATGACGCGGACGGTGAGGTCGGGCTCGCCGTGGACGAGGACCGGGGCAGCGCCCTTGCCCTTGCCGCCGGACTTGGAGTCGGCCTTGGCCTTGATCTTCTCCCACGTCTTGGTCAGCCGCTCGACGTCGGCGCGCAGCTCCTCCTCGCTCGCCCCCTCGGCAGCGGTACGCACGATGACCCCCGCGCGGTCCGGCACGACCTCCTTGAGGATGCCCTTGAGGCGGGCGCGCTCGGTGTCCGGGAGCTTGCGGGAGATGCCCGTCATGCTGCCCTCGGGCACGTAGACCAGGTAGCGGCCCGGCAGCGAGATCTGGCTGGTGAGGCGGGCGCCCTTGTGGCCGATCGGGTCCTTGGTGACCTGCACGAGCACGGAGTCACCCGACTTGAGCGCGTTCTCGATGCGCTTGGGCGCGTTGTTGTCCAGGCCCGCGGCATCCCAGTTGACCTCACCGGCGTACAGCACCGCGTTGCGGCCCTTGCCGATGTCGACGAAGGCGGCCTCCATCGAGGGGAGCACATTCTGCACGCGACCGAGGTAGATGTTGCCGGCCATCGACACGTTGGTCTCGCGGGAGACGTAGTGCTCGACGAGCACGTCGTCCTCGAGGACACCGATCTGGGTGCGGCCCTCGCGCTCGCGGACCACCATGACCCGCTCGACGCTCTCGCGGCGGGCCAGGAACTCCGCCTCGGTGATGATCGTGCGGCGACGGCCGGCCTCGCGGCCCTCGCGACGACGCTGCTTCTTGGCCTCGAGGCGGGTCGAGCCCTTGACGCTCTGCGGCTCGTCGTTCTGGCGCCGGGCCTCGCGGACCTTGGTCACCGTGCCGGGCGGGTCCTCGCTGTCGGCGGAGGAACCGCTGCGGCGGCGGCGACGACGGCGACGGCTCGAGGTGCTCTCGGCGTCACCCTGGTCGTCGTCGGTGTCCGGTCCGGTGGACGACGGCTCGTCGGTGTCGTCGTCAGAGGTGTCGGAGTCGGAGGAGTCGGTGCTGTCGGCGTCGACCGGGCCACGGCCGCGGCCCCGGCCCTTGCCGCCACGACGGCGGCGGCGACGTCCACCCTCCGAGGACGACTCGTCGTCACCGGCGTCGGTGTCGGTCGAGGCGCTGTCCTGGTCCTCGGACTGCTCGTCGTCACGAGCGGTCTCGGAGGCCTCGGTGGACGCACCGCGCGAGCCACGGCCACGGCCGCGCCCACGGCTGCGCCGCGAGGGGGTCGGCTGGTCTGTCTGCCCGGCGTCCTCGGTCGCGTCCTGGACGCCGTCCGCCTTGGCGTCCTCGGTCCGGTCGCTCGACTGCGCCGGGTCGGGCTCGGTGATCTGGGTCGGCTGCGGGGCGGCGGCAGGTGCAGGGGCGCCCGCTGCGCTGCTGGCCCGGCGACGGCGCGGGGCCGCCTTGGCCGGGTCCGGGGCCTGGAAGAGCAGCCCGAAGCTGGGGACCGTGGCTTCGGCGGCTGCCTCTGCGGCAGCGGCCTCGGCAGCAGCTGCCGCCTCGGCCTCCTCGTCGGTGTCCTCGGCGCTCGCGTCCTCGGACACGGCCGGAAGGACCGGCTCCGCCGGGGCCAGCGAGGAGCTGGTGGAGGACTCGGTGGGCTGGGTCGTCGCCGTCAGGCCGGCATCGGTCGGCAGGTCCATCGCGCCCTCGTCGATGACGGCGGCGCCCGTCTCGGCGGGGGCTGCCGCCTTCTTGGCGGTGCGCTTGGTAGCCGCCTTCTTGGCGGTCTTCTTGACGGCAGCCTTCTTGGCAGCCTTCTTGGCCGGAGCCCCAGCGGGGTCGTCGCCGGTGGCGGCAGCGGGGATGCCGGTCGCCTCGCTGCTGTCGCCGGTCCCGACGCTCACGACCTCGATGGCTGCGGCTTCGATCGGCGCCGGCTCGACGGCGGAGGGAGCGTGCTCGTCGACCGGCGCGGGAGCGGAGGCCTTCTTCGTGGCACGGCGGGGGGCTCGCTTGCGGGCCGGCGCCTTGGCGGGGACGCCGTCAGACGTCTGCCCGTCGGTGCCCTGTGAGCCGCTGCCCTGTGCGGCGGTCTCGGCAGCAGCCGGGGCGTGGCCCGGGCCGTCAGTGCCTTCGGTGGTGGGGAACTGGTCTTCCGTGGAGGCCATCTCGGCGCCCTTCCGTCACCCACGAGGCGAGGGCCACACCCGAAGGTCCCAGGAGGGCCTTCCGATCAGCCACGTGGTGCGCGGTGCGTGCAGTCGTGTCGGCAACGGGTGCTGTCGACACGGAAGTCGTTTGGCTTACGTCCGACGAGGCTCGCGCAGGTCGCGCGGCACCGGGTCAGGCGCCGGCGTCGTTCTGGTCGGCAGCCAGTGGATCAGCCACCCCAGCGGTTGCGGAGTGCAGGGGGCCTTGCGCCAGTCGGGTCACCAGGGGTGGTGTCGGTGGCGCCAGCTCCGTTACTGCTCGCAGCGCGGTCAGGACGTCGTCGGGGCGTACGGCCGGTGTGGTGTGCCGTACGACCACTCGCAGTATCGCACAGTCGGCCTCCTCAGAGGCGCTGACGTCCAACGACACGACGGCGGATCTCACGTCGAAGGTCCGCGGGCCCGTCTTGAAGGTCCGGCTGACCTCGACGCGGTCGCGGGCCAGCAGCTCATCCGCGGCGGCCCTGACCTCCTCGATCGGGACGCCGCGGAACTCGATGACCCAGTCGCTGGCCTGCAGCCGGTCGGCGAGCGAACCCGGCGCGGCCTCGACCACCTCGAGGACGTCGAGCCCCTCGGGCAGCGCCTCGTCGAGGGCGGCCCGCAGCGACTCGGTGTCGACCCGCTCGGTCACCGAGATCTCGAAGTACTCGGCCTCGCTGGCGGTGCCCGTCGGTGCCGCGTTCGCGTAGCTGACCTTGGGGTGCGGGTGGAACCCGGCGGAGAACGCCATCGGCACCCCGGCCCGCCGCAGCGCCCGCTCGAGGGCCCGCTGGAAGTCGCGGGTGGAGGAGAAGCGCAGACGGCCGCGCTTGGCATACCTGATCCTCAGCTTCATCACCGCCGGGGCGGGGGGCGGGCCTTCGGGTACGCGCTGTCGAGCCATGGTCGGCAAGCCTAGGGGCGAGGCCCACCACCTACGGAATCCGCACTCCCCTGCCGCACCTCCCGCGTACCTCTAGCGTTGGACCATGGCAACCCTGGACCGCTCCCGTCTGGCTTCCCTCCTCGCGGACGAGCAGGCGGCATACACGACGAACCACCCGCACAGCCGAGCCCTCTTCGAGCAGGCGGACAACCTCTTCGGCCGGGTGCCGATGACCTGGATGAACATGTGGACGGGCGGGTTCCCGCTCTACCTCGACCACGCGACGGGCAACCGGGTGACCGACGTCGACGGCCACTCCTACATCGACTTCGCCCTTGGCGACACCGCCGCGATGGCCGGCCACTCCCCCGCACCCACCGTCAAGGCGGTGCAGCGGCGCGCGGGTGAGCTGGGCGGCATCACGACGATGCTCCCGACCGCCGACGCCCAGTGGGTGGGCGCCGAGCTCGAGCGACGCTTCGGTATGCCGCTGTGGAGCTTCACCCTGTCGGCCACCGACGCGAACCGGTGGGCCATCCGGCTGGCCCGCCTCGCGACGGGCAAGCCCAAGGTGCTGGTCTTCGCCTACTGCTACCACGGGTCGGTCGACGAGGCCTTCGCGCTGCCCGGCCCCGAGGGCAAGGCGCAGAGCCGTCCCGGCAACGTCGCACCCCCGGTCGACCTCGACCTCACCACGCGGGTGGCGACGTGGAACGACCTCGAGTCCGTCGAGGCAGCGCTCGCCCACGGCGACGTGGCGGTCATCCTCACCGAACCGGCCCTGACGAACATCGGGATCGTGCTACCCGAGGACGGCTTCCTCGAGCGGGTTCGTGAGCTCGCCACCGAGCACGGTGCGCTGCTGCTCATCGACGAGACCCACACCTTCTCTGCGGGCTGGGGCGGGGCCACCCGGGCCTGGGACCTCGAGCCCGACATCTTCGTCATCGGCAAGTCCATCGGCGGCGGGATCCCCTGCGGCGCCTACGGGATCAGCCGGGAGGTGGCGGCCGCCGTGACGCGCCACACCGACGCGGGCGAGGCCGACATCGTCGACGTCGGTGGCGTGGGGGGCACCCTGGCCGGCAACGCGCTGTCGACCGCCGCGATGCGCGCGACTCTGGGTGAGGTGCTGACGCAGGAGGCGTTCGCCCACATGGTCGAGCTGGCCACCGCGTTCACGGCGGGGGTCCAGGCGACCTTCGACGAGCTCGACGTCCCGTGGTCGGTCGCGCAGCTGGGCGCCCGCGCCGAGTACCGCTTCACCCGGCCGGCTCCACGCAACGGTGAGGAGTCCGCGGCCGCTGCCGACGACGAGCTCGACGCCTACCTGCACCTCGCCCTGTGCAACCGCGGCGTGCTGATGACGCCGTTCCACAACATGGCACTCATGTGTCCGGAGACCTCCCGCGCCGACGTCGACCGGCACACCGAGGTCTTCCGCGAGGTGGTCGGCGCCCTCTTCGCATGAGCCTGCCCGAGCCGCTCGGCGCACGGCCCGTTATGTCCGGTGACGCCTGCATGGGCCCGGCGTAACTTCGGGAGGTGGACCACTTCAGCACGAAGCGGCCCCTGCCAGAGAAGCGGAGGGTTGAGAGGTGTTCATCCAGATCATCCAAGGCAAGTGTCGGGACGCCGAGCAGGTGCACCGGCTGAGCGACGAGTGGCGCGAGACGATGGGCCCGACGGCCGAGGGTTGGCTCGGCGGGACCTACGGCATCACCGACGACGGCGAGTTCGTCGGCGTGGTGCGGTTCGAGAGCAGGGAGGCTGCGGCGAGGAACTCCACCAAGCCGGAGCAGGGCGCGTGGTTCCAACGCATGAAGGCCTGCTTCGACGGCGAGGTGACCTTCCACGACTGCGATGACGCGATGATGTTCCTCGACGGCGGGTCGGACGACGCCGGGTTCGTCCAGGTCGTGCAGGGCCGGGTCGCTGACCCCCGGAGGTTCCGCAGTTTCATGGAACAGCCGATGGACGCCCTGCACGAGCAGCGTCCCGAGATCATCGGCGGCACGATCGCCATCGAGCCCGACGGCTGGTTCACCGAGACGGTGGCGTTCCGCAGCGAGGCCGAGGCCCGGGCCGGTGAGGTGACGCCCATGCCCGAGGACGCCCGTCAGGCGTGGGAGGAGCAGATGGCGGCCATGTCCGACCTGCGCTACCTCGACCTGCACGCCCCCTGGTTCGCGAGCGCCATGCGCAAGGAGTCGATGGCCTGAGGTCGGCGGTCGATGCGCACGAGATCGTGCCGCTTCGGCCCCGGACAGCGGTATGCCGCCCGCTCACCCCAGGCTCGAGAGCCGGGGCGAGCGGGCGGCTGTCCTCAGAGCTCTCCGCACGAGCGTTCCGAGGCACTCACCGGTGGGGCGGTGAAGGGGCCGTCCCACCGACGGGTGTGCGGTCTGGAGGAGACGACCGCGTGCACCACGCCTGCCATTGGGGGCCGATGTGAGCGACCCTTGCTGGCAGTACCCATTCGACACCGCGAGCAGATGCGCCTGCGATGACAAATGTCACCGATCTCCAGCGCTCGCTCAGCCCGCACTCAGTGAGTGTGTGCCTCCAGCATCGCCTCGCGGCCGGAGCCCAGGACGGTGAGGGGCAGCAAGGTCTTGCCGGTGGGCCCGACCTCGATGTCGGTGCCCATCTGGGGGCAGACGCCGCAGTCGAAGCAGGGCGTCCAGCGGCAGTCGTCGACCTCGGTCTCGTCGAGCGCGTCCTGCCAGTCGGCCCACAGCCACTCCTTGTCCAGACCGGAGTCGATGTGGTCCCAGGGAAGCACCTCGGACTCGGCGCGGTCACGCGTGGTGTACCAGGCCACGTCCACGGGCAGGTCGGCCAGCGCGGCGTCGGCCGCGGACATCCACCGCTCGTAGGAGAAGTGCTCGCTCCACCCGTCGAACCGGCCGCCGTCGCGCCAGACCTGCTCGATGACCCGTCCGACGCGGCGGTCGCCACGGGACAGGAGTCCTTCAACGATGCCGGGTTTGCCGTCGTGGTAACGGAATCCGATCGACGAACCGTAGCGGCGGTCGGACCGGATGGCCTCGCGCAGCTTGGCCAGGCGAGCGTCGGTCTCCTCCGCGCCGAGCTGTCCGCACCACTGGAACGGCGTGTGCGGCTTGGGCACGAACCCGCCGATGGAGACGGTGCACCGGATGTCGCGGCGACCACTGACCTGCCGGCCGGTCTCGATGACCTTCTTGGCCAGCTCGGCGATCTGCAGGACGTCCTCGTCGGTCTCGGTCGGCAGGCCGCACATGAAGTAGAGCTTCACCTGGCGCCAGCCCGCACCATACGCAGCAGCGACGGTGCTGATGAGGTCCTCCTCGGACACCATCTTGTTGATGACCTTGCGGATCCGCTCGCTGCCGCCCTCGGGGGCGAACGTCAGGCCGGAGCGCCGACCGTTGCGGGTGAGCTCGTTCGCGAGGTCGATGTTGAACGCGTCGACCCGGGTCGACGGCAGCGACAGTCCCGTCTGGGTGCCCTCGTAGCGGTCGGCCAGGCCCTTGGTGATGTCGGCGATCTCGGAGTGGTCGGCCGAGCTCAGGGACAGCAGGCCGACCTCCTCGAACCCCGTCGCCGCGAGCCCGCGTTCCACCATCTCGCCGATGCCGGTGATGCTTCGCTCCCGCACGGGTCGCGTGATCATGCCGGCCTGGCAGAAACGGCAGCCGCGGGTGCAGCCCCGGAAGATCTCGACGGACATCCGCTCGTGGACCGACTCCGCCAGCGGCACCAGCGGCTGCTTGGGGTACGGCCACGCGTCGAGGTCCATCACGGTGTGCTTGGAGACGCGCCACGGCACCCCGGTGGCGTCGGCCTTGGGGGCCACGCGCTGGATGCGGCCGTCCGAGAGGTACGAGACGTCGTAGAGGGACGGGACGTAGACACCGCCGGTGCGGGCGAGCCGCAGCAGCAGCTCGCGGCGGCCGCCCGGCATGCCCTGCGCCTTCCACGCGCCGATGAGGTCGGTGACCGCGAGCACGGCCTCCTCCCCGTCACCGACGATGGCCGCGTCGACGAAGTCGGCGATCGGCTCGGGGTTGAAGGCCGCGTGGCCGCCGGCGATCACCAGCGGGTCCTCGTCGCTGCGGTCGACCGCGTGCAACGGGATGCCCGCGAGGTCGAGCGCGGTGAGCATGTTGGTGTAGCCGAGCTCGGTGGAGAACGACATGCCCAGGACGTCGAAGTCACGGATGCTGCGGTGCGCGTCGACGGTGAACTGGGGCACGCCCGACTCACGCATGAGGGCCTCGAGGTCCGGCCACACGGCATACGTGCGCTCGGCCAGGGCGTCCTCGCGCTCGTTGAGCACTTCGTAGAGGATCATGACGCCCTGGTTGGGCACGCCCACCTCGTAGGCGTCGGGGTACATCAGCGCCCAGCGCGTGGTGAGGGCCTCGCCCCCGGGGCCGAACCCGCCGCAGTCCCAGTCCTTGACAGTCGAGTTGAGCTCACCGCCGACGTACTGGATGGGCTTGCTGACCTGCTCGAGCAGCGGCTCGAGGCGGGCGAAGACAGAGGTGCCTGGGGTGTCGGTCATGATGGGTCAAGGGTAACGGTGCATCGCTCCCCCGCCGAAAACGTCCGAACCGGCTTCAGGATCCTCCCAGCCGTCATTCCTGTCCTCGAGGGCATGCACGCCTCGACGGTCCGGCTGGTGACAGCCTTCGCCCTGCTCTTCCTGGTCGCCGTCGCGACCCACGCGATCGGTCCGGGCCCCGACGGCCCCGCCCCCACGAGCCATCGCGCCGCCGTCCACCGGTGATCTGCAGCGGTGGGCGCCGCGCATACTGAAGGGGTGGTGAGCGCGCAGGACCGCGTCGCGGCCGCGATGGAGGCGGTACCGCGCACCTCCTTCCTGCCCCGGGCGCAGGTGCCGTACGCGTCCAGGGACGCCCCGCTCCCGATCGGCCACGGCCAGACCAACAGCCAGCCGACGACGGTGCGCCGCATGCTTGAGCTGCTCGATGTGCGTGAGGGTGACCGGGTGCTCGACGTGGGTGCCGGGTCGGGCTGGACCACCGCCCTGGTCGGCTGGCTCACCGGCCCGCGCGGGAGCGTGACGGGGGTCGAGCGGGTGCCGGAGCTGGTGACCGCCGGTGCGGCGAACGTCGCGGCCGCAGGCATGCCGTGGGCCCGCGTGGTGGCCGCCGAACCCGGGGTGCTGGGAAAGCCGTCGGGGGCACCGTACGACCGCATCCTGGTGTCGGCCGCACCCGAGCGGCTGCCCGAGGAGCTCCTGGCCCAGCTGGCGCCCGACGGCGTCATGGTCATCCCCGTGGCAGGCCGGATGCTCCGGGTCCAGGCGATGCCGCATGGCCCGGCTGTCCAGGAGCAGGGGTGGTACCGGTTCGTCCCCCTCGTGTCGGACCCGGCGCCGGTGGGCGAGGACCCCGGCTGACACCGAGTCGGGCCGCCCACACGACGACGCGCCCGCACGACGACGCCGCCGCGGTCGCTCGTCGGCGACCACGGCGGCGTCGGTCGATCAGCTCGCGTAGTGGCTGTCGAGCATCGTCTGGTACTTCTCGCTGACGGCCTTGCGACGCAGCTTGAGGCTGGGGGTGAGGTCGCCGTCCTCGATGGTCAGGTCGTGGTCGAGGATCGTGAACTTCTTGATCTGCTCCCAACGGTTGAGGTTGACGTTGAGGGTGTCGATGTAGACCTGCACCATGTCGTGGGCCTCCTTCGACGTCACGATCTCCCGGTAGGAGCCCGAGACGCCGTGGTTGGCGGCCCAGTCCTGGATCGACTCCGGGTCGAGCGTGACCAGCGCGGTGACGAAGTTGTGGTCGGCGCCGTAGACCATGAACTGGCTGACGTAGGGGCAGATGCCCTTGAAGCTCGACTCGATCATCGACGGGGCGACGTACTTGCCGCTGGAGGTCTTGAAGAAGTCCTTCTTGCGGTCGGTGATCTTGAGGTAGCCACGGTCGTCGAGCTCGCCGATGTCACCGGTGTGCAGCCAGCCCTCGGCATCCTTGGTCTCGGCCGTCTCCTCGGGCTTGTTGTGGTAGCCCTGCATGATGCCGGGGCCGCGCAGCAGGACCTCGCCGTCCTCGGCGATCTTGGCCTCGGTGCCCGGCAGCGCCCAGCCGACGGTGCCGATCTCGTTGGAGGACGGGCGGTTCACGAACGAGGCCGCACTGGTCTCGGTGAGGCCGTAGCCCTCGAGGATGGTCAGGCCGATCGAGTCGAACCAGTTCGCGATGTCGTGGTTGAGCGCGGCCGAACCGGAGATGAAGAACCGGATGCGTCCGCCGAACCGGCCACGCACCTTGTGCAGGACCAGCTTGTCGGCCAGGGCCAGCTTCTTGGCGAGCATGCCCGTGGGCTCCTCGCCGCGCGCACGCATAGCGGCGACGTCGCGGCCCACGCTGACCGACCAGAGGAAGAACTTCTCCTTGAGGCCGCCCTCCTTGGCCATCATCGTCGTGATGCGGCCGTAGGCCTTCTCGAAGATGCGCGGTGCTGCACCCATGAAGGTGGGCTGGACCACGGCGAGGTTGTCGACGATCTTGTCGACCCGGCCGTCGATGGCGGTCGGGAAGCCGACCTGGAGCGGGAGGGTCAGCAGGACCTTGCCGAAGACGTGGGCCAACGGCAGCCAGAGGTACTGCAGGTCGTCGTGGCGCAGGATGCCGATCGCGTCGACCGCAGCCGCTTCGTACACCCACGCGTCGTGGGTGAGCCGAACGCCCTTGGGACGTCCCGTGGTGCCGGAGGTGTAGATGATCGTCGCCAGTCGGTCGGGCGCCAGCGCATCGATCCGGTCGTCGACGGCCGTCGGGTTGGTCGCCAGCAGCTCGACCCCCATCTCCTCGAGCTCGTCGAGGCCGATCACCCAGTCACCGTCGGGGGTCCCCGTGAAGGTGACCACCCGCGCCACGTCGGGCATGTCGACCCGGCGGTCGCGCAGCTTGGCCACCTGCTCGTCATCCTCGGCGAAGACGACGAGGCTCCCGGAGTTGGCCGCGATGTAGGACACGTCGGGCGCGATGGTGGTCGGGTAGATCGTCGTCGTCGCGCCGCCCGCGCACATCACGGCCAAGTCGGCCAGGGCCCACTCGTACCGGGTGGACGAGGCGATCGCGACGCGGTCCTCGGGGTCGACGCCGAGGGCGATGAGACCGGCGGCGAGCCGGTGCGCGCGCTCGCTCACCTCGGTCCAGGTCACCGACCTCCAGGTCTGGGTCCGGCCGCCCTCGGCGAAGCGGAACGCCTCCTCCTGCGGGCTCTTGGCGACGCGGTCGCGGAACAGGTGGGCGACGCTCTGGGCTCGTCCCTCGATGGCGGCGGTGTTCACCGTCTCGTCGATGGCGGTGTTGCGGTGCTGGGTGGTGGTCGGCATGACCTTCCTCGGCTCGGCGGTGCGGTTGCGTGGGATGGTGCCACGCTGCCCCACCCGGTGGGGCGGATCAACCGCGATTGTGGCCGAACGGCCACCCGGGCCCGCGACTCATGTCCGACGTGCCGACAGGTGCACGTTGTTGACCAGCCCGACCGCCAGCCAGCACGCGAACATGGAGGACCCGCCGTAGGACAGGAACGGCAGCGGCAGCCCGGTGACCGGCGTGAGCCCGAGGTTCATCCCGACGTTCTCGAACACCTGGAACAGCAGCCACGTGGCGACGCCGATCGCCATCAGCCGGCCGAAGGAGTCCTGGGCGCGGGCAGCCACGAGCACCGCGCGCAGGACGACGAACCCCAGCAGCACGAGCAGACCCGCAGCACCCATGAACCCCAGCTCCTCCCCCGCCACCGAGAAGACGAAGTCGGTCTGCTGGAAGGGGATGAAGCCGCCCTGGGTCTGCCGTCCCTCGAACAGCCCCTGGCCCTGCCAGCCCCCCGAGCCGATGGCGATCCGGACCTGGCGGGTCTGGTAGCCGATGCCCTGCGGGTCGGCCTGCGGGTCGATGAACGCGGTCAGCCGGTCGCGCTGGTAGGCACTGAGCACCGGTGTCGTCAGCGCCACCACCACCGCGGTGGCCACGAGCCCGACGGCCAGTGCCAGCCACCGCTTGGGGGTCCCGGCGACAGAGACCACGCCCAGGGCCAACGCGCCGAGGACGAGCGCCGAGCCCAGGTCGGGCTGCAGCAGCACCAGCCCCACGGGGACGGCGGCCACCGCCGCTGCGAGGGCGAGGTCGCGCACGGTCGGCTCGGCGCCACGGTCCAGCCGTTCGCCCAGGATGAGGGCGAGCCCGAGGCACAGCGCCGCCTTGGCGAACTCCGACGGCTGCACCGAGAAGCCGCCCGGCAGCAGGATCCACGAGTGCGAGCCGTTCACGGTCGACCCGACGGGCGTGAGCACGAGCAGCAGCCCGCCGACGGACAGGAGGTAGAGCAGCGGGGCGACGGCCCGCAACCGCTGGTGGCCCATGCGCGTCACCATGGCCGCGATGACCATGCCGACCGTGGTGTTGAACAGGTGCCGCACGAGGTATGCCGTCCCGGCCTCCTGCCGCGTCGCGGACCAGACGAGCAGTGCACCGACCACGGACAACCCGAGGGCGGCGATCACCAGTCCCCAGTCGCTGCGCGCCCAGAGGGTGGCTCCACCGCTCGCCCTGGACCAGAACCCGCCTCGGCGGGGTGCGGTCAGGACGGGACGATCGAGGCCAGGACCTGTCGGCACTTCTCGATGTCCCCGGCCATGGCCTCCAGCAGCTCCTCGATGGACTCGAAGCGCAGCGTCGGGCGGATGTGCTCCACGAACTCCACGATGACCTGCTCGTCATACAGGTCGAGGTCGGTGCGGTCGAGGACGTAGGCCTCGACCGTGCGCACCGTGCCGTCGAAGGTCGGGTTGGTGCCGACCGAGATGGCGCACGGCAGGGTGCGTTCGGGGTCCTGGACGTCCAGACCCGTGCGGGTGAGCCAGCCGGCGTAGACCCCGTCAGCGGGGACCAGGCCCAGGGCGTCGTCGGAGAGGTTCGCGGTCGGGTAGCCGAGCTCGCGACCGCGGTGCGCGCCGTGGACGACCGTGCCGCTCATCCGGTGCGGGCGACCGAGGATCCCTGCGGCTGGGGCGACCTCGCCGGCAGCCAGGTGGCGGCGGACCGCCGAGGACGACCAGCGCTCCCCCTCCCCGAGGTCCTCCAGGACGACGACGTCGAAGCCGTGGACGGCACCCAGCTCGCGCAGCGTGTCGACGTCGCCCGTGTAGCCGCGCCCGAACCCCCGGGCGTCGGCGCCCACGACGAGGGCGGCCACGCCGAGCGTCTCGACGAACGTGCGGACGATGAACTCCTCCGCCGTCTGCTCCGCGAACTCGCGCGTGAAGTCGAGGACGAGCAGCCCGTCGAGGCCCAGCTCGGCGAGCAGCTCGTCGCGCAGGCGGCCGGGAGCGATGAGCTCGAGACCGTCGTCGGGGTGGAAGATCCGCGACGGGTGGGGGTCGAAGGTGACCGCGACACTCGGCAGGCCGCGGCGTCCGCCCTCCTCGAGCAACCGGCTCAGCACGGCGCGGTGCCCGAGGTGGACCCCGTCGAAGTTGCCGAAGGTCGCCACGCTGCGTCGCAGCGAGTCAGGGGTCTGGGCGGGGTCGGTCCAGCGGTGCACGGAGGACACTCTACGAACCTGCGGGGGCGAACACGACGTGCGACCTCGCTTTGTGACCGGACTCATCGAGCATCGCCACGAGGGTGCCGTCGGGCGCGAAGGCCGCCACCGGCTCGGTGCGCCCGGCCTCGGCGGAGTCGACCCGCTGGCCGAAGCCGATGGTGCGGGCCTGCTCCTCGCTCAGCTCACGCACGGCGAACTGGGCGCGGGCCGCCTCGGCGAGGGGGGTGACGGGCACCAGCTCTGGGCGCTCGAGGCGACCGAGGTCCTCGAGGTCGTGCGCCTGGTCGAGGGTGAACGCCCCGACCCGCGTCCGGCGCAGCACGGTGAGGTGACCGCCCATGCCGAGGGCCGCGCCGAGGTCACGGGCCAGGGCACGCACGTAGGTGCCCGAGCTGACCGTGACCTCCACGTCGACGTCGAGCACCGGGGTGCCGTCGACGTCGGCCGGCCGGGTGTCGAGCACGGCGAACCGGCTGACGGTCGCGGGCCGGGCAGGGAGCTGCACGTCCTCACCCGCGCGGACCCGGTGGTAGGAGCGCTGGCCGTTGACCTTGATGGCGGAGACGCTGCTCGGGACCTGCTGGATGTCACCGGTCAGCCCGGCCACCGCAGCGTCCAGCGCCTCAGGGGTCACGCCGTCGGCCGGGACCGAGCTGGTGACCTCGCCCTCGGCGTCGTCGGTGATCGTCGCCTGGCCCAGGCGGATGGTCGCGGTGTAGTCCTTGTCGCAGCCGACGAGGAAGGTCAGCAGCTTGGTGGCGCGGCCGATGCCGAGCACGAGGACACCCGTGGCCATCGGGTCGAGGGTGCCCGCGTGGCCGACCTTGCGGGTGCCGCACAGGCGACGACCCCGGCCGACGACGTCGTGGCTGGTCCAGCCGCCGGGCTTGTCGACGACGAGGAGGCCGTCAGGCGCGGGCATCCGGCGCCGTACCGTCCTCGGTCGTGTCCACGGCCTCGGCACCCTGCTCGAGGTCGTCGTCGAGGTCCTGGTCCAGGTCGTCGTCGAGGTTGTCGTCGAGGTCGTCGTCCTTGCGGTACGGGTCGGCCTCTCCTGCGTACGTCGCGCCGGCCGCAGCAGCGGCCACGGCCGCGTCGCGCTCCTTCGCCTCGCGCAGGAGGTCCTCGAGGTGCGAGGCCGTCTCGGGGATGGCGTCGGCGAAGAAGTCGAGGCTGGGCGTGAGCCGGATCTTGATCTGCTGCCCGACGAACGAGCGCAGCCGTCCCTTGTTCTTCTCGAGCAGGGCAGCGGTCTTGGCGCGCTGCACCTCGTCGCCGAAGACGGTGTAGAACACCGAGGCGTGCTGGAGGTCCCCTGTCACGCGGACGTCGGTGATGGTGATGAAACCGAGGTCGGGGTCCTTGACGATCGACACGACGTTGGCCGCGATGAGGACCTTGATGCGGTCGGCGATCTTGCGAGCGCGTCCGGTGTCAGCCATGCGCGTGGTCTCCTTGGGGAACTCGTGTGGGGCAGAGGCGAAGCTGGATGATGGCGCGCCGCACCGTGGAGGAGCTTTTGAGAGGTGCAAGCGCCATCATCCGGCGGAGCCGGCGGGCGACGTCACCGTCGCCCGCGGAGCCGGGGGCGACCTACGGCCGCCCCGCGGAGCCGGGGGCGACCTACGGCCGCCCCGCGGAGCCGGGGGCGACCTACGGCCGCCCCCGGCTCACGCTGCATACGATCAGGCGCGGGGCTTCTCACGCATCTCGTAGGTGGCGATGAGGTCGCCGAGCTGGAGGTCGTTGTAGGACCCCAGGTTGATACCGCACTCGAAGCCGTCGCGGACCTCGGTGACGTCGTCCTTGAACCGGCGCAGACCGGCGATCTCGACGTTCTCCGAGATGACGACGCCGTTGCGGGTGATCCGCGCACGGGTGCCGCGCTTGATCTCGCCACTGCGGACGATCGATCCGGCGATGTTGCCGAACTTGCTGGAGCGGAAGATCTCGCGGATCTCGGCGGTACCGAGCTCCACCTCCTCGTACTCCGGCTTGAGCATGCCCTTGAGCGCTGCCTCGATCTCCTCGATGGCCTGGTAGATCACCGAGTAGTAGCGGATCTCGACGCCCTCGCGCTCGGCGTAGTCAGCGTTCTGGCCCTCGGCCCGGACGTTGTAGCCGATGATGATGGCGTCGGACGCCATCGCGAGGTTGATGTTGTTCATCGTGATCGCACCGACGCCGCGGTCGATGATCCGCAGGTCGACCTCGTCGCCCACGTCGATCTGCAGGAGCGCGTCCTCGAGCGCCTCGACAGAACCGGACACGTCGCCCTTGAGGATGAGGTTGAGCGTGTCGACCTTGCCGGCCGCGAGCGCCTCGTTGAGGTCCTCGAGGGAGATGCGCTTGCGGGCCTTGGCCAGGGAGGCCTGGCGGTCGGCGGCTTCGCGCCGCTCGGCGATCTGACGGGCCGTGCGGTCGTCCGGAGCCACCACAAAGGTGTCACCGGCGCGCGGGACCGAGGACAGACCGAGCACCTGGACGGGACGGGACGGGCCCGCCTCCTTGAGGTTGTTGCCGTGCTCGTCGAGCATCGCGCGGACACGGCCGTAGGCCGAGCCCGTGACGATGGCGTCACCGATGTGCAGCGTGCCGGCCTGGACCAGCACCGTGGCCGTGGCGCCACGGCCACGGTCGAGGTTGGCCTCGATCGCGACACCGCGGGCGTCGCGGTCGGCGTTGGCACGCAGGTCGAGCGCCGCGTCGGCGGTGAGCAGGACGGCCTCGAGGAGGGCGTCGATGTTCTGGCCGGCCTTGGCGGAGACGTCGACGAACATGGTCTCGCCGCCGTACTCCTCGGCGACGAGGTTGTACTCGGTCAGCTGCTGGCGGACCTTGGACGGGTTCGCACCCTCGACGTCGATCTTGTTGACCGCGACGACGATCGGGACGTCCGCAGCCTGGGCGTGGTTGAGCGCCTCGATGGTCTGCGGCATGACGCCGTCATCGGCCGCGACCACGAGGATCGCGATGTCGGTGACCTTCGCACCACGGGCACGCATGGCGGTGAACGCCTCGTGACCCGGGGTGTCGATGAAGGTGATCGGACGGTCGACGCCCTCGTGCATCTTGTGCACCTGGTAGGCACCGATGTGCTGGGTGATGCCACCGGACTCGCCACCGGCGACGTCCTCGTTGCGGATGGCGTCGAGCAGCCGGGTCTTTCCGTGGTCGACGTGACCCATGACGGTCACGACCGGCGGACGAGCCTCGAGGTCCTCGTCGTCCTCACCCTCGATACCCGTCTCCAGGTCGATGTTGAAGGCGTCGAAGAGCTCCTTCTCCTCCTCCTCGGGGGAGACGACCTCGATGTTGTAACCGAGCTCGGCACCGAGCAGCTTGAAGGTGTCCTCGTCCAGCGACTGCGTGGCCGTGGCCATCTCGCCGAGGTGGAAGAGCACCGTCACCAGTGCACCGGGGTTGGCGTTGATCTTGTCGGCGAAGTCGCTGAGCGACGAGCCGCGACGCACGCGGATCAGGCTGGTGCCGTTGCCGCGGGGCACGCTGACGCCACCGAGCGACGGCGCCTGCATCTGCTCGAACTCCTGGCGCTTCGCACGCTTGGACTTGCGACCACGGACCGGACGGCCGCCACCGCGACCGAAGGCACCTGCGGTCGAGCCACGACCGGCGCCACCGCGGAAGCCACCGCCACCGGGGCGACCGGCGAAGCCGCCGCCACCTGCACCGGCACCGGGTCCACCGGGGCCACGACCAGCGCCACCGGGACCACCGGGGCCACGGGCGCCACCACGGGCGGGACGCTCACCGGGACGGCCGACCGCGCTGCGGTCGGGCATCATGCCCGGGCTCGGGCGGGGACCACCGGGACGAGGCCCACCCGGGCCGGCAGTTCCTCCGGGACGCGGGCCTGCAGCACCGGCACCGGCACCGCCGGGACGGCTCTGCGGGCGCGGCATGCCCTGCGAGGGAGCGAACGGGTTGTTGCCCGGACGCCCGGCCTCGCGGGCAGCACCCTCACGGGGAGCGCCCTCACGGCCACCATCGCGACCACCGTCACGACCCGTGCGCATGCCCTGGCTGGGCGCGAACGGGTTGTTGCCCGGACGCGGGGCGCCGGGGCGGGGAGCGGACTGGCCGCCCGGACGCGGCGCGGAGCCGGGACGCGGGGAGGCGGGGACACCGGAGGTCTGCTTGCCACCGTCGCGGGCGGACTGCACGTCTGCCTTGGCGGCGGGAGCTGCCGGTGCGGCCGGGGCGGGGGCTGCCGGGGTGGCCTTGGCTGCCGGGGCAGCGGGGGCCGGAGCGGCCGGAGCCGGGGCAGCAGCCGCCGGGGCGGAGGGTGCCTGGGCAGCGGGAGCCGCAGCACTGGGAGCTGCCGTGGCCGCGGGAGCCTGCGGCTCGGCCGGGGCCTGCTTGGCCGGGGCCGGCGGAGTGGGTGCCGCCGGGGCGGCGGGCGCGGCATCAGCCGGCTTCGCCGGGGCGGGCTTGGGGGCCGGGGACTTCTTCTGGTCCTCGGGGAAGGTTTCCGTCGCCTTGCGGACGACAGGTGCCTCAATGGTCGAGCTGGCGGTCTTGACGTACTCGCCAATGCTGTTGAGGTGGGCGATCAGCGTCTTGCTGTCGGTGCCGAGCTCTTTCGCGAGCGCGCTTACACGGACCTTGGCCACGTTTCTCCTGTTCCTGGTCCGTGCCAGGACAGGCGCGGACCGTCGTTACTGCTGGGGGGAGCTCATTGCTGAGTTCTCATCGGGTGCTCATCAGCGGTCAAACCCACTCTCTGTTCAGAGTCATGGTCGGTTCCCATAGCGATGGACGGGTGTTTCACAGGACATCCGGGGTGTGGCGCGGGGCCAGCTCCCGGACGTGTCGTGCGACGGCCTCCGGATCGGTCGCGGCGCTGGTACGCAGTGCTCGACCGAACGCCCGGCGGCGCAGGGCCTGCTCGAGGCAGTCGCCCGTGGGGTGCAGCCATGCGCCACGCCCCGGCAGGCGGCGCCACGGATCGGGCACCAACCGGGTCACCCCGGCCTCGTCCTTCTCCGCGACCACTCGCAGGAGTGCCGACCAGCTATCCGTCCCGCGGCACCCCACACACGTCCGGACCGGGGTCCGGGTCGTCGTGCGGGTGGTGTCGTCCTGTGCTGCGGGCTGGGGTCCAGTCCGGTCGGTCACCACCAGTCTATCCCCTACCGGCGTCCGGGTGCGTCATCCGTGCCGCGTCGAGGCGCGCCAGCGCCCCCTCGCGGCCCGCTCCGGGCGGCCACACCGTCGCCGCGGGCACCTCCGGCGTCACCGGCGTCACCGGCGGCCTGGGTGTCGGGCCGGATGTCGATGCGCCAGCCGGTGAGCTTGGCGGCGAGGCGGGCGTTCTGCCCCTCCTTGCCGATGGCGAGGGAGAGCTGGTAGTCGGGGACGATGACCCGGGCCGAGCGCAGCTGGGGGTCGACGATCTCGACGGACTCGACGCGCGAGGGCGACAGGGCCGCCGCGACGAAGGTCCGCGCGTCCTCGGAGTAGTCGACGATGTCGATCTTCTCGCCGTGCAGCTCGGTCATCACGGCGCGCACCCGGGCGCCCATCGGACCGATGCAGGCGCCCTTGGCGTTGAGGCCCGGGATCTTGGAGTGCACCGCGACCTTGGTGCGGTGGCCGGCCTCGCGTGCCAGCGCCGCGATCTCGACCGAGCCGTCGGCGATCTCGGGCACCTCGAGGGCGAACAGCTTGCGCACGAGGTTGGGGTGGGTGCGGGACAGGCCGATCTGCGGGCCCTTGGGGCCGCGGCGCACGGACACGACGAAGCAGCGCAGCCGCTCCCCGTGCACGTACTTCTCCCCCGGCACCTGCTCGGCCAGGGGCAGGATGCCCTCGACCGCGCCGAAGTCGACGGTGACGTGGCGCGGGTCGGGGCTCTGCTGGATCACGCCGGCGACGACGTCGCCCTCACGACCCTTGAAGTCACCCATGATCGCGTCGTCCTCGAGGTCGCGCAGCCGCTGGACGATCACCTGGCGCGCAGTCGCCGCCGCGATGCGGCCGAAGCCGGTCGGGGTGTCGTCGAACTCGGGGCCGTACTCGCGCGGAGGACGCTCGGCACCCTCTTCGGGCTCGGGGGCCTCCAGCTCCTCCTTGGCCCACACGATGACGTGACCGGTCTTGCGGTCCAGCTCGACCCGCGCGGTGCGGTAGGAGTCGTCGGTGCGGTGGTAGGCCACCAGCAGGGCCTGCTCGATCGCCGGGATGAGGATGTCGAGGGAGATGTCGCGCTCGCGCTCCAGCCCCCTGAGGGCTGCAAGGTCGATGTCCATGGTCAGTTCTCCTCGGTGTCGGCGTCGCCGCCGTGCTCGTCATCGTGCAGGTCGTCATCGTGCAGGTCGTCGTCGTGCAGGTCGTCGCCGGCCGTCGCTCCGGCCGACGGCCGCGAGAACTCCACCTCGACCACGGCCCTGGACAGGGCGGCATACGCGAGCTCGACGGTCCTCGCGGGGGTCTTCTTCTCGGCCGGCACCTCGACGGTGAGCGCGTCGGGACCTGCGGCCACGACGCGCCCGGTCACGCTGGGCCCCTCGAGCGGGGTGAGGGTGACGAGCCGGGTGACGTTGCGACGGAAGTGGCGCGGCTCGGTCAGCGGGCGGTCCAGGCCCGGTGAGGTGACCTCGAGGGTGTAGGGCTGCTCTCCCATCGCACCGCTGTCGTCGAGGGCGTCGCTGACCGCGCGGGTGGCGTCGGCGACCTCGTCGAGGGTGAGGGGTTCGGTGGCGGACGTCGTGGCGTCGGGCGACTCGGGCAGGACCCGGTCGATCCAGATGCGGACGAGCCGGCGCTTGCCGGCCGGCGTCACGGCGACGTCCTCCACCAGCAGTCCCAGGGCCGCGAGGGGGCCGTCTACTGCGGGACGAATCTGGTCCTTGACGCTCAACTGACTCGTCCTCTCTGAAGTTTGGTGGTCGTGCGACCCCCGAGTCTATCCACGGCAAGAGCGGGACGCATGCCAGCGTCGGGGCGCATGGCAGGATCGGCCCATGCTCGAGGACCGCACCGGTGTGCCGCCGCTCCCGACCCGGCGCACGGTGCTAGCCCTGGGCCTGCGGCTCGGGGGGGCAGCTGCCGTGGTGGCCTCGCTCGCGGGATGCGGCATCCGGCTCGAGGACGACGCGCCGCGGGTCCCCGGACTGCCCACGCGCAAACCCGTGCCCGGGGAGACGTTCCTCCTCACCCTGCGCCGGCACAGCACCGACCTCGCCGCGCAGGCCAAGGGCCTCGGAGGATCGACGAAGACGGTGCCCGCGCGACTCTCGGTGCTGCACGCCCGTCAGGCAGCGGTGCTCGAGGCCGAGCTCGTCCACCTGGGGGTGCCCCAGACGGTGATCGACGCCCCCGTGGCGTCGCCGACCCCGGGGGCGACGACGAGTACGACGGCGACCCCGACCGGCAGCTCGGGCAGCGGGACGACGACTGCGGCCGGACCCAAAGGTCTGGCGGCGCTGGCTGCGTCGGAGTCCGGCGACCTGGGTCCGGCAGCGGTGGCCGCCCTCGCCGGGGTCGGCCCGGACACCATCGCGCTGGCGGGCTCGCTGCTCGCCCAGCGCGCCGCCGCGGCGACCCTCCTCGGCGCTCCCGCCACCTGGCCGGACCCGAGCTGGTCCGAACCCTCGCTCGCGGCCTCCTACCTCGAAGCCACTCGCGCCGCCGCATACGCCTTCGAGGTCGTCGCCGCGCAGTCCCCGACGGGGGCCCAACGGACCCTGGCCGCGAGCACCCTCGCCGCCCTGCAGGCCAGGCAGAGCGAGCAGGAAGTGCTCGCGGGGGCGTCCGCCACGCCGCCCGCGCTGGGGTACCCGCTGCCCTTCGCCGTGACGAACCCGGCGGCGGCCCGAACCCTCGCGGTGAAGGTGCTCACCGACCTGCGCGCCGCCGTGGCCCGCGAGCTCGGCTCGACCGGCGGGGACCGCGGACCCCTCGGCGCTGTCGTGCAGTGGCTGGCCGAGACCGAGGTGCTCGCCTCCCGTTGGGGTGTCGCGCTGGCACCCTTCCCCGGCCTGACGTGACCCGGTCCCACCCGATCCGCACGGAGGACGCGGCGGCGCTGGTGCCGCAGGAGTTCACGACCTTCGTCCAACGGTTCTCGTCCGAGGCCGGCGCGGTCGGCGGCCCGTCGGGGACGGACTGGGCCGCCGGACTGCCGCGACTGCTCGCCGAGCTCCTCGACGCGTGGGACCTGGCGGTCACCGGCCCGGCCAGCACGGGCTGGACCGCCGTCGTCCTGCCCGTCGAGCGCGACGGGGTGCCGTTGGCGCTCAAGGTCGGGTGGCCGCACGTCGAGGCCAGGGACGAGGCCCTCGTGATGCGCCTGTGGGAGGGCCGCGGAGCCGCACACCTCGTGTCCGCCGACCCGCACCGCAGTGCCCTGCTGCTCGAGCAGCTCGACCCCGCCCGCTCCTTGCAGGACCTCGACGTCGACAGCGCCTGCGAGGTCACCGGCGACCTCCTGCGCCAGCTCCACGTGCCCGCTCCGCCGCAGCTGGAACGGCTCTCGTCCTTCGTCCACCGGCACACGGTGTCGGTCCTCGCCGCCGACTCGGTCCTGCCGCGACGCATGGTCGAACGCGCGTCGGGGCTCGTCCAGGACCTGCTCACCGACCCCGGCTGCGACGCGACCCTGCTCCACGGCGACCTGCACAACCGCAACGTCCTGCACACCCACGCCGGGTCCGGACGTCCCGACTGGCTCGCGATCGACCCGCACGCGCTCGCCGGGCACCCGGGGTTCGAGATCCAACCCCTGCTGCGCAACCGTCGCGACGAGCTGGGCACGGGTTCGGCGTTCCGCTACCTCGTCCGTCGCCGGGTCGAGCTCACCTGCGACGCCGCCGGAATCGACGAGGACGTCGCGCTCGCCTGGTCCTACGTCCACACCGCGATCCAGGCGGGTTGGGCGGCCAACGACGGCGACGCCGACGAGGTCACGTTCAACATCGCCCTGCTCAAGGCCCTGGACGGCTGAGCCCGCGCACGGTCTGCCCGGCCCCTGGCGGCCCCGGCCCCGCCCAGCCCGCCACGCCGGTATTGCGCGGGGCCGGGTACCCGGCGCGCGCATCGCCTGCGAGCGTTGCAGACTGCAGGCATGCGCTTCGGATTCCACTTCCTCGACTTCTCCCTCCCCGAAGGCCCGGCGTCCTACGCCCCGGCCCTTCGCTCCACCGCGGTCGCCGCCGACGCGACGGGCGCCTCGTGGTTCACCGTGATGGACCACTACTTCCAGATGGAGTTCTTCCGCACCGCCCACGACCCGATGCTCGAGGCCTACACGACCCTGGGCTTCCTCGCGGGGGTGACCGAACGGGTCAAGCTCGGCACCGTCGTCACCGGCGTGACCTACCGCCACCCGGGGCTGCTCGCCAAGATCGGCACCACCCTGGACGTCCTCAGCGGGGGCCGGTCCTTCCTAGGCATCGGCGCCGCGTGGTACGAGCGGGAGCACAAGGCCCTCGGTGTCCCCTACCCGCCCGTGGCCGAACGGTTCGAGCGGCTCGAGGAGACGCTGCAGATCATCCTGCAGATGTGGAGCGACGACGAAGGACCCTTCGAGGGCAAGCACTACCAGCTCGCCGAGACGATCAACGTCCCGCCGACGCTGACCAGGCCCCACCCGCCGATCGTCATCGGCGGCAGCGGCGAGAAGAAGACGCTGCGGATGGTGGCGCAGTACGCCGATGCCACCAACCTCATCGTCGCCGACGTGGACGAGCTGGCCCACAAGCTCGAGGTGCTGCGCCGGCACTGCGACGACCTGGGCCGCGACTACGACTCCATCGAGAAGACCGTGATGGGGCCGCAGGCCGACCCGCTCGCCGACGTCGACACTTTCCTGCAGCTCGCCCAGTCCTACGCCGACCTCGGTGTCGAGCACATCCACCTGCGCGCCATGGCCCCGGACCCGGAAGCCACGGTGACGGAGTTCGGTGAGCGCGTTGCCCCGCGACTGCTCGAGATCGGCTGACCCGGCAACAACGACAGGCGGGTCCGTCGGTGGTCGACGGACCCGCCGCCGGCCGGGGGCATGACCGAGCTCACCCGACCCAGCGGTACTCGACCTCGGGTCGCCCCTGGCCCGCATAGCGGGAGCGCCGAACGACCACCCTTGTCTCGCAAAGGAACTCGGCGTATCGGCGCGCCGTGACACGGCTCACGCCAACCCGTTCGCCCAGCTCGCTCGCCGACATCCCCGTGGTCGCCGCGGTGTCCTGCAGCATCCGTGTCACCCTGCTGAGGAGGTCCTCGCTCATGCCCTTGGGCAGCGAGGTCCGGGTGGACGGGCGCACTCCGGCGAGGACGTCGTCGACCTGTGCCTGGCTGTCGACCTGCTCGCTGGACGGCAGCTGGCGGCGGTACGCGGCATACGCCTCGAGCCGGTCGCGCAGGGTGGCGAAGACGAACGGCTTGAGGAGGTACTGGACGACCCCGAGCGAGACCGCGCCGCGGACGATGGCGAGGTCGCGGGCCGAGGTCACGGCGATGACGTCGGCGCGGTGACCTGCGGCGCGCATCGCCCGGATGATGTCGAGGCCGTGTCCGTCAGGCAGGTTCATGTCCAGCAGGACGATGTCGACCCGGACCGTCTGCAGGGCCTGGAGCGCGGCCTTGGCGGTGCCTGCCGTCGCGACGACCTCGAACCCCTCGACCCGCCCGACGTAGGCGGCGTGGGCCTCGAGCGCGACCGGCTCGTCCTCGACGACGAGGACCCCCAGGACGCGGACCTCAGGCATGACGGCGTCCGGTCGCCGGGACGTCGGAGGCTGCGGTGGGCTCTGCGGGCAGCGGCAGGCGGACGGTGAAGACCGCCCCGGGGCCACCGTCGACGGACAACGCACCACCCAGGCGGCTGACGACCTGCGCCACCAGGGCCAGGCCGATGCCACGGCGGCCCTCACCGCCCTGGTCCTTGGTCGAGACACCGCGCTCGAACGCCCTGGCGACCGCGCCCGGCGCCAGTCCCGGCCCGGTGTCGGAGACGGTGAGCACGAGCTCGGAGCCGTCGGGACCCCCGTCCTCGAGGTGGGTGTCGACCCGGACCTGGCGCTCCCCCGGCTGGCCGGTCACGGCGTCGAAGGCGTTGTCGAGGAGGTTGCCGACGATCGTCACGACGTCGCGCACGGGAAGGGCGTCGACCGGCCAGACCGCTTCCTCGTCGATGCGCAGGTCGATGCCGCGCTCCCCAGCCTCGGCCGCCTTGCCCAGCAGCAGCGCAGAGAGCGCGGGCTCCTCGATGCCCGAGACCACGCGGTCGGTGAGCAGCTGCGACAGCTCCAGCTCCTCGGTCGCGAACGCCAGGGCGCGGTCGGGGTGCCCGAGCTCGATGAGGGAGACGATCGTGTGCAGCCGGTTGGCGGACTCGTGGGCCTGGGACCGCAGCGCCTCGGTGAGCCCACGCGCGGAGTCCAGCTCACCGGTCAGGTGCTCGAGGTCGGTGCGGTCGCGCAGCGTGGCGACCAGGCCCAGGACCCGACCCTCCCAGCGGGCCGGTGCCGTGTTGAGCACCAGAACCCGCGCAGAGGTCACGTGCAGCTCATCGCTGCGCGGGGTGTCGTCGGTCAGCGCAGCGATCAGCGGGCCCGAGAGGTCGAGCTCGTCGATCCGGCGGCCGATCGCGCCGGCCTCCCTGTCGAGACCGAGCAACCGCACCGCCTCGTCGTTGGCCAGCCGCAACCTGCCGTCCCGGTCGATGAGGAGCAGGCCCTCGGTGACGGCGTGCAGGACCGCGTCGTAGTACTCGACCATCTCGCGCAGCTGCTGCTCCCCGAGACCATGGGTCTGGCGACGGACGCGTCGCGCCACCAGCGCCGTGCCCAGGCCGGTGAGCAGGGCAGCGGCCAGCCCGGCAGCGAGGAGCGCGACGAGCTGCCCCTCCAGACGCTGGCTGACCACCGCGTTGCGGATGCCGACCGCCACCAGGCCGACGACCGGTGCGCCGGCAGCGTCACCCGCCCGCACGGGGACGACTGCTCGCCGGCTGGGCCCCAGTGAGCCGGTGTAGTCCTCGACGACGGTGCCCCCTGCCCGGGCCTTCTCGATGTGCCCGACGAACTTCTTCCCGATGAGGGTGGTGTCCGGGTGGGAGTAGCGAATACCGCTGGGGCTCATGATGACCACGAAGTCGGTCGCCGTCCGGCGTCGCACGTCCTCGGCGAACGGCTGCAGCACCCCGCGGCGGTTGCCGTCCTGCACGGCGGCCACGACATCCGGGCTGCTCGCCACGGTGCGCGCCACGGCAAGGGCCCGCGCCGTCGCCTCCTGGGTGCCGGCTCGCCGTGCCTGCGTGTAGGCGGCGCCCGTCCCGATCCCGACGACCAGCAGGGCGACGAGCACCTGCAGGGCGAACGTCTGCCGCGCCACGCTCCAGCGCGCCGGTGAGCTGGCCCACCGGCTGTGGCTCAGCGCCATACCGCGATGCACCTTCGACCGGCACGAGGGCCGCAGCCGGCGACGCCTCGGAACTCAAAGAACACAACAGTGACCCTAGTCACTGGCACCTCCATACTCGTGCGGAGTTCACCCTCCCGGGCCCCTCCGGGACGGCGCCCGACCACGAGTCCACTGGAGTACACGTGAGCACCAGAGCCGACCAGGCCGTCGACCGTCCGGCACCACGCCGCGACAGGACGCACTACCTCTACATCGCCGTCATCATCGCGATGGCCCTCGGCATCGCCGTGGGCCTGCTGTTCCCCGACCTCGGCGTGAGCCTGAAGTGGCTGGGCACCGGGTTCGTCAACCTCATCAAGATGATGATCAGCCCGATCATCTTCTGCACCATCGTCCTCGGCATCGGCTCCGTCCGACGCGCGGCGCAGGTGGGCAAGGTCGGCGGTCTCGCCCTCGGCTACTTCCTCGCCATGTCGACCGTGGCGCTGGCCATCGGCCTCGTCGTCGGCAACATCGTCCAGCCGGGTTCCGGTCTCAACCTCACCAAGGAGCTCGCGGCGACCGGCCAGAAGCAGGCCGCCGGGGGCAGCGAGTCGACGACCGAGTTCGTCCTCGGCCTCATCCCCGACACCCTGGTCTCGTCGCTGACGTCCGGCTCGGTGCTGCAGACCCTGCTGGTCGCCATGCTCGTGGGGTTCGCCCTGCAGAAGATGGGTCGCGCCGGTGAACCCATCCTGATCGGCATCAAGCACCTCGAGCGGCTCGTCTTCCGCCTCATGTCGATGATCATGTACGTCGCGCCGATCGGTGCCTTCGGTGCGATGGCCGCCGTCGTCGGCGCCACTGGAGTCCAGGCGCTCAAGAGCCTGGGCCTGCTCATGGTCGCGTTCTACATCACCTGTGCGCTGTTCGTGTTCGTGGTCCTCGGCACCCTCCTCAAGGTCGTCACCGGCATCAACATCTTCTCGTTGCTGAAGTACCTCGCCCGCGAGTTCCTCCTCATCCTGTCGACGTCGTCGTCCGAGTCGGCGCTGCCCCGCCTGATCGCCAAGATGGAGCACCTCGGCGTCTCTCGCCCGGTCGTCGGCATCACCGTCCCCACCGGCTACTCGTTCAACCTCGACGGCACCGCGATCTACCTGACGATGGCGTCGCTGTTCATCGCCGAGGCGCTGGACAAGCCGTTCTCCATCGGCGAGCAGATCTCGTTGCTCGTGTTCATGATCATCGCCTCCAAGGGCGCCGCGGGGGTCTCGGGTGCAGGTCTGGCGACGCTCGCCGGCGGCCTGCAGTCGCACCGCCCCGACCTGGTGGACGGCGTCGGCTTCATCGTCGGCATCGACCGCCTCATGAGCGAGGCCCGCGCGCTGACCAACTTCGCCGGCAACTCGGTGGCGACCGTCCTCATCGGCCACTGGGTCGGCGAGCTGGACCGCGCCAAGCTGGACCGGGTGCTGGCCGGGCAGGAGCCGTTCGACGAGGCCACGATGGTCGACGACGCGGAGCCGGCGCCGGTCGCGGCCCCCGAGCCCGTGGGCGCCGGCCGCTAGCGCCGCCCACCAGCAAGAGCGCGGGTGCCGTGCGACCGACGAGGTCGCGCGGCACCCGTTCGTCCGTGTGAGCACCCGCGCAGGGTCCACCACTTCTGCCCTGCCGCCAGTCGTGGTGGCGCCGGGTGGGCCGGGAGCGGGTCAGAGCGCCTGGGGGAACCCGAACGTGGTGCGCACGCCTTCGGAGAAGAGAACGCTCGCCGGTGGGGTCGTCCGCGCGAACGAGCCGAGCCCGGCTGCTTCGACCAGGTCGTCGTCGAGCTCGAGCACCTCGGCGGAGCGCAGCGGCCAGGGGCCGTGGGTGTTGGGCACCCACAGCGGTCGACCGGCGACCTGGGTGTGCAACCCGAACCTCGCCGTGAGGAACAGGTCCAACGGCGAGGGCTCGGCCACGAGCTCGCCGACGCGGACGCTGATCCGCGAGCGTGGCCGGCCCACACCGTCGGCCCGGGCCCGGGTCGCGCGGCGGGTCGTGTAGGTCAGCACCCGTGCCGGACTGTCTCCGGTACCGCTGTGGTCGCGGATCCGCATCGAGGCCCACTGGTAGGGGACGTTGAACCCCAGCCTGGCTCCGAGGACGACCAGGAGACGCGACGCCTCGAGGGACAGGAAGGTGACGCCGTGCCGGCCCCGGTCGTCGACGGAGTACACCCGGACGTTGGTCTCGGGGAACGTCCCCAGCCACGGCACCGGGCCACCGCGGAACACTCCGGCATCCACCATCCTGAACGGGATCAGACCGACCCAGGCCGCCCCGTCGAACTCGTCCGGGCGCACGCCCGGGGGCAGCAGCGGCGCGAGGAGCGCCGGCTCGACCGGCCAGTGCAGGAACGCGATGTCGCGCCACCACTGGCTCATGATCTGCCTTGTCGGCAGCGGCGGCCCCTGCGGATCGAGGAGCGGCCGGCGCGGGTCGGACGACCGCTCGGTGCCGCTGACAGGTCGGTTGCTCATGACGCGCCCTCGGTGACACCAAGGTGCGCAGCCACGGCCCGGGCGGCGCGACGGCCCGAGACCATCGCGCCCTGGATCGAGGACGTGTCGCGGTGGTCCCCCGCCACGAACCGTCCCCCACCGAGGGCGACGGGTCGACGCACCACCAGCGGCGGCGCGACGAAGGGCAGCGCGGCGCCGACGTCGTGCCGCACCAGCAGGTCCCAGCGCTCGGTCGACGTCGACCACAGCCTCCCCACCTCGCGGCGGACCAGGCCCTCGTCGTCCGGTGCGGTGGTGAGCGTCGTGGCCTGGACGAGCCTGCGCCCGGGTGGGGCGTAGGTCGGCGCGGCATCGGAGACGACCGCGGTGTTGACCACGGGTCCGCGGGCGCCGTCGACCCGCAGCCAGCGGCTGGTCGGCGCAGGGTCGGTCGTGGAGAACCACCAGGTCCGCAGACCGTTGGTGGCGGCCGGCCGGAGGACGTCGAGCGAGGCGGCGGCCGCGACATCGGTGGCCACCACCACGGCGCGGGCGGCGACCTCGCCGTCCGGGGTCCGGACCGTGGTCCCGGCCCCGAGCGTGGCCCTCGAGTCGACCTGCACCGGACGGCTCAGCCGGGCCGCCAGCTGGGCCGGGAGGGCGCGCATCCCCTCGGCGGGAAGCCCCGGGGTGCCGAGCAGGAACGACCGCAGCAGCAGCCGCACGAACGCCGCCGAGGTCTCCCCGCGGTCGTCGGCCAGCACCCCTGCGAGGAACGGCTCGAGGACCTCACGCCGCAAGGGCCCCTGGACCCCGGTCCTGTCCAGGGACTCTGCGAGGGAGGTGTCGGGGCCGTCGAGCAGGCGTCGCACCGGCCCGAGCGAGGGCGCGGCCCACCGAGCGAGGGCGGCCAGCTCGCCGGGAGCCAGGAGCCCGCTCGCCAGGGTGCGCAGGAGCGCCGTCGGCTCGCGGCGCGGGTCGGCGAGCAGGGCGGTCACTCCCCTGCCCCCACGCCGCACCTCCACCCCGGCCCCGAACGTCTGCAGCCTTAGCGCGTCCACGTCCACGAGGCGACGCACGGCGGGATACGCGGGGTTGAGCAGCTGGAAACCCACGTCGCACAGGTGGCCGTCGACCACCTCGGTCCGCACCCGCCCACCGACCTCGGCGGCCGCCTCGAGGACGAGGACGTCGAGGCCACGCGCCTCCAGGGCCACCGCACAGGTCAGTCCGGCCAGCCCTGCGCCCACCACCACCACGTCATGCATGGACTCACCGTGTCACGGGCGGGCACGTCGTGCCCACGCGGGAGGCGTGGCGCCCACTCGGGGGTTCCGCGGCGCCATACGGTGGGCTCATGGCTGACACGACGACGGTGCCGACCGAGCTGCGCACCGAACGTCTCCTGCTGCGGCAGTGGCGACCCGAGGACCGCGAGCCGTTCGCCGCACTCAACGACGACCCAGCCGTCATGGAGCACTTCCCGGAGCACCTCACCCGCGAGGCCAGTGACGCGATGGCCGACCGGATCGAGTCCGCCCTGTCCCGGCTCGGCTGGGGCCTGTGGGCGACCGAGGTGCTCGAGACGGGTGAGTTCATCGGGTTCGTGGGGTTGTCGATCCCGCGGTTCGAGGAGCACTTCACGCCGTGCGTCGAGATCGGCTGGCGCCTGGCCCGCTCGTCGTGGGGCCGCGGCTACGCACCCGAGGGTGCCCGCGCCGCGCTCGCGCACGCCTTCGGCCGGCTGGGCCTCGACGAGGTGGTCGCCATGACGATCCCCGCCAACGACCGTTCCCAGTCGGTGATGCGCAAGATCGGTATGGCGCGTGACGAGTCCGCGGACTTCGACCACCCCCTCATCACGGTCGGCGACCCGACCCGCCGCCACGTCCTCTACCGGATCACCCGGGCGCAGCGGATGGGCCACTCCCTGCAGCCATGAGCTGGTCCCGGACCTGTCGGCGCAGCACCTTGCCGATCAGGGACCGCGGCAGGTCGTCGACCACGACGACCCGCCGCGGGACCTTGTAGGCGGCGAGCGCGGACCGGCAGTGGGTGCGCGCCGCGTCGGTGTCGAACTGCGGCACGTCGACCGTGACCGCGGCGACGACCTCCTCGCTGCCGTCCTCACGCGGCACCCCGACGACCGCCGCATCGCTCACCCCCGGAAACGCCTTGAGCGCGGCCTCGACCTCCGACGGCATGACGTTGAAGCCGCCGGTGATGATGACCTCCTTGATCCGGTCGACGATCGAGACGAAGCCGTCCTCGTCGACCTCGACGATGTCACCGGTGCGAAGCCACCCGCCCTCGAGCAGGGTCGTAGCCGTCTCCTCAGGCTTGCCCCAGTAGCCGCCGAACACCTGAGGGCCGCGGATGAGCAGCTCACCGCGCTCCCCGGCCGGCCGGTCCGTCGTCGGGTGGTCGGGGTCCACGACGCGGATCTCGGTGTTGGGGAAGGGAACTCCGACAGCTCCGGGGCGCCGGGCCAGCCCGATGGGGTTGCCGATGGCGATCGGCGACGACTCGGTCATCCCGTAGCCCTCGACGAGGAGACCACCGGTCGTGGACTCCCACAGCTCGAGGGTCTGCGCGGTGAGCGGCATGGCCCCGGAGATCGCGAAGCGGATCGAGGACAGGTCGACCCCCCGCTCCCGAGCGACCCGCGCAAGACGGTCGTAGATCGGCGGGACGGCGGGCAGGAAGGTCGGTGGGTGCTTTCTCGCCGCTGCGAGGACGAGGTCGACGTCGAACTTCGGGAAGAGGACGAGTCGCGCCCCGATGCTCATGGCGAAGGTGAGGCACAGGGTCAGGCCGTAGGCATGGAACATCGGCAGCACGGCATACACGACCTCCTCACCGTCCACGAGGCCCGGCACCCAGGCGCGACCCTGGGCCGCGTTGGCCCCCAGGTTGAGGTGCGTCAGCATGGCCCCCTTGGGGCGGCCGGTCGTGCCGCTCGTGTACTGGATCACGGCCAGATCGGTGGTCACCGGCCGTGGGTACCGGTCGTCGAGCGTTCCCTGACGCAGCACCTGGGACCACCGCATCGCTCCCGGGGCGGCGCCGGTCAGGCCCTCTCGCGCTGTCCGCGCCTTGCGCAGCGGCAGCCGCAGGGCAAGCCGTCTGGACACCGGCATGGAGGCGGTGATGTCCACGGCGATGACGTGCTGCACGGCGGGCAGCGCCTGGACCAGCGGGGCCACCTTGTCCCACACCACGGCCACGGTCGCCCCGTGGTCACCGAACTGGTGCGCCAGCTCGGACCGGGTGTAGAGCGGGTTGTGCTCGACGACCACCGCTCCGAGCCGCAGCACCGCGTAGAACGCGACGATGTGCTCGGGACAGTTGGGCAGCACCAGGGCGACCCGGTCACCCGCGGCGACCCCGATCCGGCGCAGGCCCTCGGCAGCGAGGCCCACCTGCCGCCCGAGCTCGGCGTAGGTCACCTCGGAGCCGAAGAACTCCAGCGCCGCCTTGTCACCGAACCGGGCCACCGCCGTCTCGAGGAGGTCGACCAGTGAACCTCGGGGCAGGTCGACTTCAGCGGCCACACCCTCCGCGTAGTGCTTGAGCCAGGGGCGTTCGGGTCCTGTCGACATGGCTGTCCATCCTTCCGAGGCCCTCAGCCTATGGCTCGGCATTCGCCCTCTCGTCGACCGGTGAGGGAGAGTGGGAGGCATGCCCAACCGTCTCGCCGACTCGACCTCCCCGTACCTGTTGCAGCACAAGGACAACCCCGTCGACTGGCAGGAGTGGGGACCCGACGCCTTCGCGGAGGCGCGACGCCGCGACGTGCCGGTCCTGCTCTCGGTCGGGTATGCAGCGTGCCACTGGTGCCACGTCATGGCCCACGAGTCGTTCGAGGACGACGGTGTGGCGCAGGTGGTCAACGCCGGCTTCGTCGCGATCAAGGTGGACCGCGAGGAACGACCCGACATCGATGCGGTGTACATGGCTGCGACGACCGCCCTGACCGGTCACGGTGGCTGGCCGATGACCTGTTTCCTCACTCCCGACGGCGACCCCTTCTTCGCTGGGACGTACTTCCCGAAGGGCCAGTTCCTGCAGCTCCTGTCGGGGGTGACGAGTGCGTGGACCGACCAGCGCGACCGCGTCCTGGAGAGCGGGTCGCACATCGCCGAGACGCTGCGGGGGCTCTCTGCGCCGGTGAGCGGACACCCCCTCGACGCCGACGTCCTCGACGCTGCGGTCGACACGTTGCGTGGCCAGTTCGACCACGGCGCAGCGGGATTCGGCGGCGCACCGAAGTTCCCGCCGTCCATGGTCCTGGAGTTCCTCCTGCGCAACCATGCGCGCACCGGGTCAGGCGACGCCCTTGCCATGGCCGCAAGGACGTGCGCGGCGATGGCCCGGGGCGGGATGTACGACCAGCTCGGTGGCGGCTTCGCGCGGTATGCCGTGGACGCCCGCTGGGTGGTCCCCCACTTCGAGAAGATGCTCTATGACAACGCCCAGCTGCTGCGCGTCTACACGCACCTCCACCGGACCACGGGCGAGTCCCTCCCCCGCCGCGTCGCCCTGGAGACGGCCGAGTTCCTGCTGCGCGACCTGCGCACGGAGCAGGGTGGTTTCGCATCCGCGCTCGACGCCGACACCGAGGGCGTGGAGGGCCTGACCTACGCCTGGACGCCCGCGCAGCTGGACGAGGTGCTCGGTGCCGAGGACGGCGCCCGGGCCGCGGCGCTGCTCTCGGTGACCGACACGGGCACGTTCGAGCACGGCTCGTCGACTCTGCAGCTGCTCGCCGATCCCGACGACGACGCCTGGTGGTCGAGGACTCGAGCACGCCTGCTCGAGTCCCGCAACGACCGACCCCAGCCGGCCCGCGACGACAAGGTCGTCACCTCGTGGAACGGCCTGGCCATCGCGGCCCTGTCCGACGCCGGGGCGCTGTTAGACGAGCCGTCGCTCGTGGCGGCTGCGGAGGCCTGCGCCGAGTTCGTCGTGGACGCCCACCTGGTCGACGGTCGGCTGCGCCGTGCGTCACGCGACGGCGTGGTCGGCGCGGCCGCCGGTGTCGCGGACGACTACGGCAACCTCGCAGAGGGGCTGCTCGCCCTGCACCAGGCGACCGGCCGGGCCCGGTGGCTCGAGGTCGCCACGCGCCTCCTGGAGACGGCGACCGAGCGCTTCACGGCGCAGGACGGCGGCTTCCACGACACGAGCGACGACGCGGAGCCGTTGTTCACCCGGCCACGCAGCGCCGCCGACAACGCCGAGCCCTCGGGACAGTCCGCCCTCGCAGGTGCGCTGCTGACGTGCTCCGCCCTGACCGGGGACCCGCAGATGCGGGAGCGGGCCGAGGCCGCGCTGGGGGCCTCGGGTCAGCTCGCGTCGCGGGACCCACGGTTCGGGGGCTGGGCGCTGGCCGTGGCCGAGGCCGCGCTCGCCGGACCGCTGCAGGTCGCCGTGGTGGGGACCGGAACCGACGCGCGGGCCATGACGGCCGTCGTGCGTCGTTCGACCTCACCGGGGCTGGTCACCGTGACGGGCGACCCGGACGCCAAGGGCATCCCCCTGCTCGCCCAGCGCCCCCTCGTCGCCGGCCACGCGGCGGCATACGTGTGCCGGGGATTCGTCTGCGACGCCCCGGTGACCGACGTCGATTCCCTCAGCGCAGCGCTGCGCTGACCACGGGGAGCAGGCTGTCGGCGTCCCAGCCGAGGCTCGCTCCCGGCCGCTCGGCGACGTAGGCCGTGATCTCGTCGACGCCCAACCCGTGGGTGTCGGACAGGCCGCGGGCGATCATCTCGACGTAGCCCCGCGTGGGCGCGTTGCGTTGCAGCCCAGCCGAATCGGGCGCTGTGAAGGTCAGCACCGGACGGCCCTCCAGCTCACCGACGAGGTGCAGCGACTCGTAGCGGCCCGGGCCGAGGTCGTGTCGCGACTCGTCCAGGACGGTCGTGAGGTCGAGGTCCTCCCCGGGCTCGCGGTGCATCTCCTGGGCGGCCACGTCGGCGAACTGCCCGTCTGTCAGGAGGTACGCCCGCGCCAGGGTCCTCCCCGACGCGGTGGGGTCGTAGAACGCGATGCCGCCACCCCACGTGGGTGACTCCCAGGCGAAGAACATCTCCCCCGGCAGGGTGAGCGCGCGGTCGTCCGCGGGCGGCGTCGTGTCCCGCGCGCCTGGGTAGGTCCGGCTCGCCCCCGCCGGGCGCCCTCCCCGGACGTAGCAGAGGAAGCGGTCGCGGGCGAGGTTGCTCCCGTAGCTCGCGTACCAGATCTGCACCGGTCCACCCTGTCAGACCGCGCCCGGACCGGCCGCGATCAACCGGACGGTGGTCGCGCCTAGTCTGTTCGGACGGGAACCCGTCACCCCTGCTGACCTGCGGTGACGCACGGTTAGGTTCGGCCGGACAGATCCGTTCGGACCACCTTGCACCGAAAGGCCCTCGATGCCCCGTTCGACCCCCCCTGCTCTTCTGCCCGGGTCTCGCGCCCGCGCCATGGTGCACCGCTCCACGGCCACCCTGGCGGTGGTCGCGACGGCGCTCACGACGACGGTGGCGGTGACGGCTGGTGCGGCATCAGCCGCGCCGCTCACCACGACCTTGTTCGAGGAGTCCTTCACCGCAACGAGCACCTCCCAGCCGACCTGGACCCTGCCGCCTGCGCCCGGTGGCAACCGGTCCTGCCTCACCGCGGGCACGACCACCACGCCGATCCCGAGCTGCAACGTTCCCGCGATCGATCCCTCCGGAGGCGGCGCGTTGCGGCTCACCCCGTCGCAGTACTCGGCCGTCGGCTCGGTGTTCTACGACGCGGCGATGCCCTCTGCTCAGGGCATCGACGTGACCTTCGACAGCTACCAGTGGGGCATGAACGGCGGCCACCCCGGCGACGGGATCAGCTTCGTCCTCGCCGCGACCGACCCCTCCAACCCCTCGGCCCCGGCGACGACCGGACCGCCCGGAGGCGCCCTGGGTTACACGGGCGACCAGAACGCCCCAGGGCTCCCGCACGGCTACCTCGGATTTGGCCTCGACACCGTCGGCGGCTTCGGCGACGGCGCCTACACGGGCGGCTGCCCCTCCACCAGCCCCGCGAGTCCGAGCGTGGCCGTCCGCGGCCCCGGCAACGGCAGCCAGGGCTACTGCGTCCTGGGCGTGCAGAGCAGCAACGGGCCCTTGGACCAGCCGTACAACCGGACGCGCCCGTCTGCGCCCGTCCCGGTCGAGGTCGTGCTCAACCCCTCCACCACCGAGGTGACCTCGCGGGGCGGGGTCAGCGTGCCCGCCCAGAGCTGGATGGTCGCGTGGACCCCCTACGACACCGCCCAGCGCCAGTCGATGTCGGGTCTCCTGCCGTCCCAGGCCGATCTGGCTGCGGCCGCCCTCCCGCAGTCCTGGTACGACCCGCAGACCGGTGTCCCGTACCAGCTGACGTTCGGCGTGGCTGGCTCCACCGGGGCGTGGCAGGAGGTGCACGAGGTCGCCAACATGCGGGCCACCACCCTGACCGGCCAGCTGCCCGTCTACCAGCTCGCGGTGACGGACGACTCCGAGGGGTCGTTCACCTCCGGCCGCCCGGCCTCCGTCATGGTGACGCCGTCACTCTCGGCCACGGCCGGTGACGAGACGCGCCCCGCGACGGTCACCACGACGCTGCCCGACGGGCTCGTGCCCACCAACCCCACCGTCGACGGCTACGCCTGCACCACCCAGGACCAGGTCGTCGCGTGCACCACCACGGGCGCCGGGTACGTCGCGGGCTCGCAGCTGCCGTCCGTCACCATCCCCGTGACCCCTGGCAGCGACTTCCTCGGCCGGGGCTCGATCTCCGCCAAGGTGTCCTCCACCGATGGCAACCCGGCCAGCGAACGGCGTGACGTGACGGTGCGGTCCCCACAGTCGGTCACCTTCACGACCACCTCGCCGACCACGCCACTGACCGGCGGCCGCTACGACGTGGCCGCTGCCGGCGGCGCGTCGGGCAACCCGGTCACCATCACGGTCGACCCCTCGACCGCGGGCAACTGCACGCTCGACGGCGGCACGGTCACCTTCACCCACGCGAGCGACTGCGTCCTCGTCGCCAGCCAGGCCGGGACCGAGCAGTACCTTCCGGGTACGGCCGAGCAGCGGATCACCGTGGGCCCCGACGCGCAGGCGATCACCTTCGACCCGCTGACCACCCCGGCGGTCGTCGGTGCGGTGCAGCGGCTCGCCGCCACGGGCGGTGGGAGCGGCAACCCCGTCACCTTCGCCATCGACCCGACCACGACGGGCGACGCCTGCACCCTGGCCGACGGCGTGCTCAGCTTCACCCACGCCGGTGACTGCGTCGTGACCGCGGACCAGGCCGGCAACGCCGACTGGACCGCGGCACCACCGGTCCTCCAGACCGTCGCCGTCGATCGAGCTGCCACGGGACTCTCCGTGGCCCCGAGGCTCGCCAGGTCGGTGTACGGCCAGCCCGTCACCGCCAAGGCCACCGTCACCGGCACCACGGGCGGCACCGTCCAGTTCATCCTGGACGGCTCTCCCGTCGGGTCTGCGGTCCCGGTCGGCAGCGACGGCACGGCGACGTCCGGAGCGCTGGCTCCGGCGCGCGATGGGTTCCTGGCGGTCGGCGCCCACCAGCTCTCCGCCGTCCTCACTCCCGCCGACCCGACGACCCACGCGAGGTCCACGGCGAACGCGCAGGCCATCACCGTCGACAAGGCTGCGACCACCGCCTCGGTGCATGTCGGCCCTACCGCGCTGACCGCGACGCTCCAGGTCCCGGCCCCGGGGTCGGGTGTGCCCACCGGCGCCGTGGTCTTCAGCGTCGACGGTGCGCCGGTGGGCTCCGCCGCGGTGGTCGGCGGGGTGGCGCGCCTTGCCTACGCCACGCCGGCGGACAAGGACCGCCGGGTCTCCGCGGCGTACTCCGGTGACGCGCGGTTCCTCGCCTCCTCGGCGTCGACCGCCCGCAGCAACCCGGCGATCACGGCGAGGGTCACGAGCGCGCAGGGAAAGAGCCGGTACGGCTGGTACCGCACGCCGGTCACCGTCACGTTCGCCTGCACGACGCACGGAGCCTCGCTCACGGCGGCCTGCCCGGCCCCGGTCACCCTCACCGCCAGCAAGGGCGGCCAGTCGGTGTCGCGGACCGTCACCGCCGCGGACGGTGGCATCGCCACGGTGACGGTCGGGGGGATCAACCTCGACCGGGTGGCTCCCCGTGTCGCCGTGACCGGGGTCCGCTCCGGTGGGCGGTACTTCGCGGGCACTCCCGGCGCTCGATGCTCGGTCAACGACGGCCTGTCGGGGATCGCCTCGTGCACCCTGACAAGGGTGCGCCGGGGCGAGCGGGAGACGATCACCGCCACGGCCCTGGACAAGGCCGGCAACGCGGCACGCACGACGGTCTCGGTCACCGTGCCGACCATCATGATCAAGGACGCGCCTTTCGCGAACGGCGTCTACACGGTGCGCCGTGGTCACACCTACACGCTGATGGTCAGCTCCCCGACCCGTCCGCGGTATGTCGATGCGGCCGTCTACCCGAAGGCCCCCCGGGGTCACGACAAGTACTTCAAGAGCATCGGCCGGAACCAGTGGGCGCTCGGCGTCACGATGGACCGACCGATGCGCAGCGGGTACTGGAACCTGGGTGTGAAGATCGGCACGACCGTCCACCCCGTCAAGGTGCGCGTCACGTCCTGACAAGACCGCGCGAAGGCCCTCCCGCTCGGCGGGAGGGCCTTCGCGCGCCAGTCGTCGCGCGACGTCTCAGAGCACGAACGAGCGGTACTGCGGGTCGTTCGCGGAGAGGGCCGAGCGCCCGGCACCGGGGTCGACGAACAGTGCTGTCGCCCACACGTCGGCCCACAGCAGGCTCGGCCCCCAGACCGTCACCGAACCCGAACGATCCACGGTGGAGCCGGACCGCGGGTCGGCGATGTGCTGCCCGCGGGCCGCCGTGCCGGAGGTTGCCAGGCCACCGGTCACGAGGTCGAGCGAGGCGGCGATGGCGCCGGCATGCAACGGGTCCTCGATGCCGACGCGCCAAGCAGTCGGCTCGGTGTCACGGCCAGCGCCGGCGACAAGATCACCACCGGCGTTGAGGCAGTAAGAGATTCCCGGCACGTTGGCGAGGTGGTCTGCGGCCTTCTCGACCGCCCATCCCTTGACGAGGCCGGTGGGGTCGTAGCCACCGGCACCGGGGTAGGACGCGGTGAACAGGCCGCCGGTGCGTCGCTGGGCCTCGGCGCACAGGAGGGCGACCTCCTCGTGCCACGGGTGCGCCGACACTCCGTCGAGCTCACCGCGTCGCAGGCGCATGAGCTCGCTGTCGGGCCGCCAGGTGCTGAACAGGTCGTCGACCTTGTGCAGGAACGACCACACCTGCGTCACGGCCTGCTCGACCTCTGGTGCGTCGACGGCCCCACGGACGTGGGCGGAGACCGGAAGACCCATCACCTGGGTGACGAAGGCGCGACGCGGCAGGGCGGACGACTGACGTCCGCCCGCCGAGGGACCCGACTGTCCCGGGCCCGGCCGTTCCACCGTCGAGGCACTCACAGGTGCGCCTGGTCGATCGCGGACTGCAGCGACTGGATGTAGCCGTCGGAGGTGAAGGTCGCGCCCGAGACCATGTCGATGTTCGCGCTCTGCGACGAGACGGCCTCCTGGTTGAGGATCGGCACGGCGTAGGAGTTGATCTCCTGGTCGCGGTTGTCGTTCCACGGGACCTGCAGCACCTGCGAGGCGGTGATCTTGCCGCCCTTGACGGTGATCTGGACCTGGACGTCGCCGTACTGCGTGCCGATGGCGTCACCGGCGTAGGTCTTGGCGGCGGACGACTGCGAGGGGCTGGACGAGGAGCTCGACGAACCGCCGCTCGGTGTCGAGGAGCTGGACGAGCCACTGGTCGAGGTGCCTGAGGGGCTGGTCGCCTTCGGCGTCGCAACGGCGCCCGGCGTTGCCGCTTGGGCGATGACGGGGGCCGCGACCGAAGAGCTCCTGCTGGACGTGGAGGTGTGGTAGCTGAACAGCAGGACCAGGGTGGTGAGGGTGGACAGGCTCCACAGGGTGATGCGTCGCAAGGCAGGCTCCTAGTACTCGAACAGCTCGAGGTGGATGTGGTCGGAGGGGACACCGCACTCGCGGGCGGCCCGTCGGGCGGCCTCCATCCACTTGGGTGCCCCGCACAGGAAGATGTCGCGCTCGGCCACGTCGGGCACGAGCTGGGCGAGCGCCGCCGCGTCGGTCAGGTGTGCGGCGGAGGCGGGCAGCCACGAGTCACGGCCCGGGACGCGAGGCCCCTCGACGGTGACGTAGCGGGCGCCCCTCTCCCGCGCCAGCTCGAACATCTCGACGGCGAAGACGAACTGGTCGCGGCTGTGGGCTCGGTGCACGACGACGACGTCGCCCGGGTCCTGGTCCAGCCCTTCGAGCAGCGCCCGGATGGGGGTGATGCCGATGCCGGCCCCCATGAGCAGGACCTCGCGCCGGGTGCGCACTCCGGGGTGCATCCGCCCGTAGGGGCCTTCGACGAGGACGCGGGTGCCGGGCTTCATGGTGGCTAGCCGTGCGGTGCCGTCGCCGACCTCGGCCGCGGTGATGCGCAGGCTCTGGCCGTCGGGTGCCGCGGAGATGGAGTAGGGGTGGGCCCTGCTCCAGCCCGGGCCGTCCAGGAACCGCCACTGGAGGAACTGGCCGGCCGCGACGTCGAGCTTCTCGACCCCGCGGCCCGCGACGACGACGGAGGTGACGCCGGGTCCTTCATCGACCACGGAGGCGACGCGCAGCGGAGCGCGCAGCGAACGCCAGGCCGGCACACCGACCCGGTAGACGAGCACGGCAGCGGCGCACACGGCATACAGTCCCCACCAGAAGACGGTCGAGGCGGTGGAGGCGAGGAACTCCCGGCCCGTCCACAGCTGGTGCGGAAGGGCGAGCCCGGCGCCGAGGTAGCCGTACAGGTGGATGAGGTGCCACGCCTCGTAGCGCAGCCTGCGCCGCGCCTTGCGGACCGAGGTGACCACGACCATGCAGAGCGCGACGGTGCCGGCCGTCGCCAGCAGCATGCCCGGGTAGTGCAGGACCAGGTCGACGAGCGTCCCCCACAGGCCCTTCGGCGTACCGGACGCGTAGCCCAGGGTGATGAGGACGATGTGCGCCCAGAGGAGGTTGAACGAGGTGAACCCGACGAGCCGGTGCGTCCGCGCGAGCTCGTCCTGGCCCCAGGCCTGCTCGAACCACGGCACCCGCGCCATGAGGAACACCTGCACCAGCAGCAGGGCCGAGGCGACCAGACCGGTGAGCCGCCCGGTGCTGGTGAGCGCGCCGGCGACCGACCCGAGGTCCTGGACGCCACCGTTGGCCACCCACAGCGCGGTGACCCACAGCAGGACGAGCCAGAAGGCGGACACCGACGCGTCGCGCCACCAGCGTGGGACGGTCCGGACCGCACGGCTCCGGTATGCCGCCCGAGCCTGCGGGCGCTGCGTGGGCGCCGTGGCAGACGGCACTTTGGTGGTGGTCACGAGAACACTGTGCGGCCGAAGTCTAGGAGTTTGCTGTGGACGGCCCATGACGTGGGTTTGGGTTCACCGGATGCCCGAAAGGTCTTGTCCGTGCGGTGCCGGAGTGGTTGCGTGACGGGATGGACACCACACGAGACGACCTCGCGACCCTCGACCGCGGACTGACCCAGCTCTCGACCCTGGTGGAGGCGGTGCAGCCCTCCGACCTCGAGCGTCAGACGCCGTGCACGGACTGGACCGTGCGCGAGCTGCTCGGCCACGTCGTGCAGGGCCCGGCCAACTTCGCGGCCTCGGTCCGTGGCGAGAGCCCCGACTGGTCGGCGGCGGCCGAGCTCCCCCAGGACTGGTCGGCCACCTTCCGCTCGAACGCGGACGACCTGCGCGCGGCCTGGGACCAGAACCCCGACGCGCCGGGCGGTCCCGGGTTCCAGGTCGCCGAGCTGGCCGTGCACTCGTGGGATCTCGCCACGGCACTGGGCAAGGACGCCGCAGAGCTGGACCCGGAGGTGGCCGAGGTCGCCTACGCGACGATGTCGCAGGCCCTGACTCCCGAGCGGCGAGGAGCGGCGTTCAAGCCCGAGCAGGAGCCCGCCGGGGACGCGGGTCCCTACGAGCGCCTCGCGGCCTTCGCCGGTCGCTCGATCTGACCGTCGACGACCACCACGTCGGCGACGTCACGCCCGCCGACGACCAGGCGCGCGTTCGCCTCGTCGGACCGGTCGACCCACGCCTCGGCGTCGTCCACCTCGCGGCCGGTGAGGACGTGCCTGTCGACCAGGCGCGAGCGGCGCTGTTCGGCACCGAGGTCGCAGAACCACACCTCGTCGAGCTGGTCCCGCACCGTCGGCCAGCCACCGTCGGGCAGCAGCAGGTAGTTGCCCTCGGTCAGCACGAGGTCGGCGTCCAGCGGCACCTCGATCGACTCGGGCTCCGGCTCCCCCACCGCGTGGTCGAAGCTCGGCGCCCACAGCGCGGTGCGCGGCAGGGCCCGCGCGGTGGCGAGCGTCGCGGCATACGCCTGGACGTCGAAGGTGTCCGGAGCGCCCTTGCGGTCACGGCGGCCAAGCCGGTCGAGCTCGGCATTGGGCAGGTGGTAGCCGTCCATGGGGACGTGCGCGATCCGCCCGGCGAGGCGCGGGTCCTGCGCCGCGGCGGCGAGAACCGCGAGGACGAGGGTGGTCTTGCCCGCCCCGGGTGCACCGCTGATGCCCAGGACCCGGCGCCGACCGCGGCCCCCGGTCACCGGATCCGTAGCGGCACCCTCGACCGCATCCTCGACCAGGGCGGCACACCGGTCGAGCAGGCGCGGGTCGGCGTGCGGTGTCACGACCAGGCCCCCAGCACCGAGCCGCCGATGCGAACGATGAAGGCGACGAGGACCACGACGAAGACCACGCGGACGAACCTGCTCCCCCGGGCCACGGCCGTCCGGGCACCGACGTAGCCACCGCAGACGTTGGCGACGGCCATCACCGCACCGATCTTCCACATCACGTGGCCGCCGGGGATGAAGACGGTCAGGGCCCCCAGGTTGGTCGCGAAGTTGGCGATCTTGGCCTTGGCGCTGGCCTCGAGGAAGGCGTAGCCCATCAGGCCGACGAGGGCGAAGACGAGGAACGAGCCGGTGCCCGGGCCGAGCGCCCCGTCGTAGACCCCGATGACGAACCCCGTGATCATCGCGACGACGGTGTGCCGGTGGCCGTTGAACCGCAGCGTCGTCTCGTGGCCCAGGCTCGGCTTGGCGAGGGTGTAGGCCCCGACGACGACGAGCATGACGAGGATGACAGGGTTGAACGCCGTCTTGGGGATGTGCAGACCGATGAGTGCCCCGCCGACCGCCCCGACGTACGCGACGGCAGCCATCGGCAGGGCGGTGCGCAGATCCGGACGGACCCTGCGCCAGTAGGTGATCGAGCTCGTCGCGGTGCCGAAGATCGAGGCGATCTTGTTGGTCGCCAGCAGCTGCGCCGGCGCCGCGGACGGGAAGCCGAGCAGCAGGGCCGGGAGCTGGACCAGCCCACCACCCCCGACCACGGCATCGATCCACCCTGCGCCGAAACCGGCCAGGGCCATGAGCAGGACCGTCGTCAGGTCGAGGTCAGGCACAGTCGAGGACCAACACCTAGCGACCGAGCCAGCCGTCGACGACGTCGAGGATGTCGAGCAGCTCGTGGGCCACGGCGTCCGGCGTCACGTCGACCGCCACCTGCTGGCTGGTCGGGATGTCGCTGTGCGGCACCCAGATCGCGCGCATGCCGACCTGCTGCGGCCCGTGCACGTCCTCGAACATCCGGTCACCGACGTACGCGGCCGAGGCCGGTTCGACGCCGACGGCAGCGCAGGCAGCGAGGAACGCCTCGGGGTGCGGCTTCACGACGTGGATCTCCGAGGAGTAGACGTCGCCGTCGAGCAGGTCCAGGACGCCGTCGCGCTGGAACACCTCGCGGTGGTAGGCGCGGGTCCAGATCGTGTTGGACAGCACCCCCACCTTGAGCCCGCGGTCGTGCAGGCCTTCCCACAGGGGCCGGACCTGCGGGTCGGTGTGCGTGTGCGGCTCCCAGAACCGACGGTATGCAGCGAGCGCCAGGTGGTGCCGGTCGTGCTCCGCGTCGACACCGGCCTCGGCGAGGATCGCCTCGATCGATGCGCTCTCGTGGGTCTGCCGTCCACGGGACCAGGCCTTCTCCTCGGCCTGGTGGATCCGCAGCGCCAAGGAGTCGGCCTCGGCGAGGTCCTCGACGGGCATGGCGGGGTCCTCGACCGGCAGTCCGTGCACCTCGCGGGCGAAGACCCGCCACTGCTGGGGCAGGTCGACCGTGTGCCACGGGGTGAGCGTTCCGCCCCAGTCGAAGATGACGGCCTGCAGCGGCGCGTTCGCCATCAGCCGGCTGCTGCGTCGGTCGCAGTGTCGGCCACGGTGTCGGTCGCACTGCCGGTCGTGCCGTTGACGGCGGCCAGGACCGCGGTGACGACGCCGTCGACGGGCACCTCGGTGCGCTCGCCGGTCGCGCGGTCCTTGATCTCGACGATGCCGTTCTCCAGCGACTTGCCGACGACGACGATGGTGGGGATGCCGATGAGCTCGGAGTCCTTGAACCGCACACCGGGGCTGACCTTCTGGCGGTCGTCGAACAGCACCGTCAGCCCGGCAGCCTCGAGCTCGCGCACGAGCTCCTCGGACTTCGTGAAGACCTCCGGGTCGCGGTTCATGTCCTTGCCCGCCGCGACGAGGTGGACGTCGGCGGGGCTGATCTCGCGCGGCCAGCGCAGCCCGAGCTCGTCGTGGTTGCCCTCGGCGACACAGGCCACGGCGCGGGAGACCCCGACACCGTAGGAACCCATGATCACCGTCTGGAGCTTGCCGTTCTGGTCCAGCACCTTGAGGTCGAGCGCCTCGGCGTACTTCGTGCCGAGCTGGAAGATGTGGCCCATCTCGATGCCACGGGCGGACTCGAGCGCGTGGCCGCACGAGGGGCAGGCGTCGCCGGGGCGGACGTCGGCGGCCTCGATGGTGCCGTCGGCGGTGAAGTCGCGACCTGCGACGAGGTCGATGACGTGCTTGCCGGCCACGTCGGCGCCGGTCACCCAGCGGGTGCCCTCGACCACGCGCGGGTCGAGCAGGTAGCGGACCTTCGAGGCCGACTCCGAGCCAAGGGCGCCGGGCCCGATGTAGCCCTTGACCAGGGCCGGGTTGGCGGCGAAGTCCTTCTCCTCGAAGGCCTCCACCTCGGCCGGCTCGACCTGGGCGCCGAGGCGCTTCTCGTCGATCTCGCGGTCCCCGGGCACGCCGATGGCCAGCGGCTCGCGGGTGCCGTCCGGGTGCACGAGCACGACGAGGACGTTCTTCAGGGTGTCGCCGGCCGCCCAGGGACGGTCCTTGCGGGGGAACGCCGCGTTGAGGTGGTCGACCAGGGTCTCGATGGTCGGGGTGTCGGGGGTGTCCTCGGCGTGCGCGGCCGGCGCGTCGTCGTAGGGCACAGCGTCGGGGACGGGCACCTGCACGGCCTCGACGTTCGCGGCATACCCACAGTTGGGGCAGTGGACGTAGGTGTCCTCGCCGTTCTCCGCCGTGGCGAGGAACTCCTCGCTCTTGGACCCACCCATGGCGCCGGCCATCGCCTGGACGATCACGTAGTGGAAGCCGAGGCGGTTGAAGATCCGGATGTAGGCGTCGCGGTGCAGCTGGTAGCTCTTGTCGAGCCCGGGGGTGTCGATGTCGAAGGAGTAGGAGTCCTTCATGACGAACTCGCGCCCGCGCAGGATGCCAGCGCGCGGACGCGCCTCGTCGCGGTACTTGGTCTGGATCTGGTAGATCGACAGCGGCAGGTCCTTGTAGGACGAGAAGAGGTCCTTCACCGCCAAGGTGAACATCTCCTCGTGCGTGGGCCCGAGCAGGTAGTCGGCGCCCTTGCGGTCCTGGAGGCGGAAGATGTTGTCGCCGTACTCGGTCCAGCGCCCGGACGCCTCGAACGGCTCCTTGGGCAGCAGCGCCGGGAACAGCAGCTCCTGGGCGCCGATCTCGTCCATCTCCTCGCGGACGATGCGCTCGACCTTGCGCAGCACCTTCAGGCCGAGCGGCAGCCAGGTGTAGATGCCGGGGCTGACGCGACGGATGTAGCCGGCCCGCACGAGCAGCCGGTGGCTCGGCACCTCGGCATCGGCCGGGTCCTCGCGAAGGGTTCGCAGGAACAGGGTCGACATGCGCAGTGCCACTTCGGACTCCTCAGGTGGTGGACAACCACCAGAGGATATCGGGGCGTACGGCGCCGGCTCACCCCAGTTGTACTCGCGGACACCCAGAAGGGTTCGGAGGCCGGGTCCGACCGGGTTCCGGTCGGCGGTGAGCGGCCGCTGACACACTGGCGCCATGGGCTCCCACGACTCCGTCGACGACCACCGCATCCAGACCGCCGAGCAGCTGCGCGTGCTCGTCGGCGAGCCGCTCCCCCGGGTGCGGGACAAGGTGCGGACGACCCTGCACGAGCTCGACCGCGACTGGATCGCCGCGTCACCGTTCTGCGTCGTGTCGACGTCCGACTCCGAGGGCCGGTGCGACTCCTCCCCGAAGGGCGACCCGCCGGGGTTCGTCAAGGTCCTCGACGACACGACGCTGGCGGTCCCGGAGCGCAAGGGCAACAAGCGGGTCGACGGCTACCTCAACGTCCTGGAGAACCCGCACGTCGGCCTGATCTTCCTCGTGCCGGGCCGCGGGGACACCCTGCGCGTCAACGGCCGCGCCCGGCTGGTCGCCGACGCCCCGTGGTTCGACGAGATGGAGGTCAAGGGTCATCGCCCGGTCCTTGCCCTCGTCGTCGACGTCGAGGAGGTCTTCTTCCACTGCGCCAAGGCGTTCATGCGCAGCAGGCTCTGGCACCCCTCGACCTGGGACCCGATGGCCGTCGGTTCACGCCCGGAGATCGCCAAGGCGCTCGAACGGCCCGAGGACTCGGTGGAGGAGCTCGAGAAGTACTACGGCGAGCAGTACTCCACCGGCCTCTACTGACGCCTCAGCGCCCGGCGGCCTTGAGGGCGGTGCGGATCAGCGGGAGCTGGAGCGGCAGCCTGGCGAGGGTGCCGGCGAACATCGCCTTCGCCCCGGTCGTCTGCTTGCGCTGGGCGCGCTTGCCGTGGTTGGCGCTCATCTGCACGTTGCCGGGCAGGATCGCGACGAGCAGGACCGCGCTCGCCCAGCCGGCCAGCCGACGGGTGCGCGGGTGCAGCAGCCCGGCGGCGCAGACGAGCTCGGCCACGCCCGAGGCGTAGACCAGCTCGCGCCGGCGGGGCAGCGAGTTCGGGACGAGCGGCTCGAACACCTCAGGCTTGGCCAGGTGCGTCACTCCGGAGGTGAGGAACAGCGCGGCCAGCCCGGCGATGTCCGTGCTGAGCGGCGGCGTCGTGACACGGGACAGGCTCGAGGACGTCATCGCTCCATTGTGTCCCGCTCGGACGCCCGGTGCGCGGCGAGGTAACGCAGCCGGGCCCGCAGCGCGAGCGCGAAGGTGACCCCGCCGACGGCGAGCAGCACGATCCCGACCCAGAGCCACGTGCGCCCCTGCGGCTGCATACCCGGGACCAGGAGGACGAACGCCCCGAAGGCGAGCACGGACCCGGTCAGCCACAGCAGAGCGTTGCCGGCGGCCGGGTCGTCCTCGCGGGGAGCGTCCTGCTGCATCAGAGCAGGACGGTCGAGAACGAGCCCACGTCCTCGAAGCCGACCTTCGCGTACGTCGCCCGGGCACTGGTGTTGAAGTCGTTGACGTACAACGTGACCCACTTGGCGCGCGTGGTCATGACCTGCTCGACGACGGATGCCATCAGCGGGACGGCGAGCCCCTGCCCCCGCAGGTGCGGAGCGAGCCACACCCCCTGCAGCTGGGCGCAGCCGAGGGCCACCGAGCCCACGTCGGCCTTGAAGATCACCGCGCCGTCCTCGACGACGACGAACGTGTGCCCGCGGTCGATGAGGGCCAGGAGCGCCGTGCGGTATGCCGCGCCGGAACCGGAGTAGGGCGGGTAGCCGATCTCCCCCTCGAACATGTGCGCGGCAGCCGGCATCACGAGGTCGACCTCGTCGGTGGTGGCCGGACGGACCCGGTCGTCGAGCTCGACACCCAGGGAGGACGGCAGGTCCATGGCACTCATGAGCGGCTGGTCGGCCCGGATCGCGCGGGCCGGGCCCCACGACGGCGCGAGGTGGCGCCACAGCTCGGACACCTGGTCGGCCGGCCCGAGGATGGACGCGCAGTGGCGGCGCCACCGTCGGACGCGGTCGGCGAAGAAGGCGATGTCGGCGTCCGCGGCCTCGACGGGCACGAGGTTGGCACTGGACCAGCACAACGACTGCAGGTGTCCGTCCACCCGGTGCCCGAAGACGGTGCCCGGCTGGGTGGTGAGCACGCCCTCGAGGAGGCGGGCGGCGACGAAGACGTTGGCCGGAAGGTTGCGCGCACACACCTCCAGGGCATCGTCGCGGTCCGCCGCAGTCAGGGCGTGGACCGGGTTCCGGGTGCGCAGCACGCAGTCAGCCTAGGGCGTGCGCGCAAGGTCCGCGCCCCTTGCACCGGCGACGACGGGCCGACCGGTCAGAGCACCTGCGAGAGGAACCGCCGCAGCCGCTGGCTGTGGGCGTCCTCGAACACCGTGCCGGGCGCACCGGACTCGACGACGACGCCCCGGTCCATGAAGAGCACCTGGTCGGCGACCGACCGGGCGAAGCCCATCTCGTGGGTGACGACGAGCATGGTCATGCCACCCGCCGCGAGGTCGGCCATGGTGGCCAGGACACCCTTGACCAGCTCGGGGTCCAGGGCCGAGGTGGCCTCGTCGAACAGCATCACCTGGGGCTGCATCGCGAGCGCGCGGGCGATCGCCACCCGCTGCTGCTGCCCGCCGGACAGCGTCCCGGGGCGGACGTCGGCCTTGTGGCGCAGACCGACGCGGTCGAGCTGGGCGAGCGCCTGCTCGACGGCCTCGTCCCTGGACAGGCCACGGAGCCGGGTGAGCCCGAGGGTGATGTTGTCGCGGACCGTCTTGTGCGGGAACAGGTTGAAGTGCTGGAACACCATCCCCACGCGCTGCCGCAGCAGGTCGGGGTCGTCGGCGAGGACGCTGCGGCCCTCGAGGAGGACGTCGCCGGAGTCGGGCTCGAGCAACCGGTTGACCACGCGCAGCAAGGTGGACTTGCCCGAGCCCGAGGGCCCGATCACGCACGTGGTCGAGGCAGCCGGGACGTCGAAGGTGACCCCGCGCAGGACGTGGTTGGTGCCGAAGAACAGGTGGATGTCGCGGGCGGCGACGTCGACACCGGGGGTGGCGGCGACACCGGGGGTGGCGGCGGCGTCGGTCGTCGGGGTGGTGCTCATCGGTGGGCCTCCTGGGCGAGGGCGAGGGACGGCGCCGCGGGATCGGTGGGCTCGTCGTCGGCGCCCTCGGCACCGTCGGCGCGGCGACCGTCCCGCAGCCTGCGGTCGATGGCGTTGACCACGTGGGTCAGCGGCACGGTGATGACCAGGTAGAACAGCCCCGCGAGGAGCAGCGCCGACTCGTTGCCGGTGTTGGCCGCCGCGTCCTGCCCGATCCGGAACAGGTCACGCTGGCTGGCCAGCAGACCGAGGAAGTAGACGAGGGACGACTCCTTGATCAGCGCGATGAACTGGTTGACCAGGGCCGGCAGCACCCGCCGGATCCCCTGCGGGATGACGACCAGGCGCATGCCACTGGGGCGCGAGAAGCCCAGCGCCCGCGCGGCTTCGAGCTGTCCGGCCTCGACGCTCTGGATCCCCGAACGGAAGATCTCGCCGATGTAGGCGCTCGCGATGAGCGACAGGGCGAGGATGCCCAGCGGGTACGGGTTTGGTCCCCAGATCTGCAGCCCGACCGGCGACAGCCCGACCCCGATGAGCAGGATCGTCACCGCCGCCGGGAGGCCGCGGAAGACGTCGGTGTAGACCCGCGCCGGCCACCGGAGCCACCGGCTGCCGGAGAGGCCGGCGATCGCCAGGAGCATGCCGACGACGGTGCCGATCACCGCCGAGGTGAGGGCCAGGAGCAGCGTGTTGGGCAAGCCGACCCGAAGCAGCTCGGGCAGGGCGGTGCGCATGGCGTCGACGTCGAAGAACGTCTGCCACAGGGTGTTCAGGACATCCATCCCCGGCCCTCCTCTCGGTGGTGGTGGTTGGTTACTTCGCGGCGCCGATGGCGACCGTGCCGCTGCCCGGCTTGAAGTCGGCGGGGATCTCACGGCTCGGGTAGTACTGCTTCTGCAGCTTCGCCCAGGTGCCGTCCTTGATGACCTCGTCGAGCGCCTTGTTCACCCCGTCGCGCAGGGCGGGGTTGCCCTGGTTGACCGCGAAGGCCGTGCCGCCGGGGTCGAGCTGCTTGGCCACCGCGAGCACCTTGCCGCCGGAGTCGGTCGCGGTCTTCTCGCCGATCTCGGCCGGGGTGATCCACGCGTCGGCCGTCCCGGCCTTGAGCTGGTTGAGGGCGGCGTTGTAGTCGGGCACCCGCACCGGGTTGAGGTTCTCGCGGCTGGCGAAGTCGTCCTGGACGGTGCCCTGCACGACGACCACGCGCTTGCCCGAAAGCTGGGCGAACGACGTGATGGGCGAGCCCTTCGGGACATCGAGGCCGAGGAACCCGAAGTCGTACTTGTTGGAGAAGGCCACCGTCTTCTTGCGCGCCTCGGTGATGCTGATCGAGGACGAGCCGAGGTCGTACTTGCCCGTCTTCACCTGGGCGAGCAGCGAGCTGAACTCCGTGCCCACGAACTGGACCTTGAGGCCGAGCTTGGCGGCCACGGCGGTGAGCAGGTCGTTGTCGAAGCCGGTGAACTTGCCGTCCTTGAGGAAGACGTTCGGCGGGGCGTCGGTCAGCGTGCCGACCCGCAGGGTGCCCGGCTGCTGGAGCTTGTAGGGGTTGGACTCGGCAGAGCTGTTGCTCCCGCCGCACGCGGCGAGCGACAGGGCGAGAGCGGCGGAGGTGGCGAGGACGAGGGCGCGACGGCGCACGGACATGGGTGATCGGTTCCTTCGGTCGGGAGGGGTCGACGGCGACCCCGGCGGCGGGCAGGCAGGAGCCCGGCGGGATGGTGCGTGTCAGATCAGGCGGGTACGGCGTGCCGCACGCGGGCTGCCCGAGGGCGCCCTACGCGTGCGGCTGGGGACAGGCCCGTCGAACGGCCGGAGCCGGTGCGGTGGCCTCGCGGCCGCTCATCGTGAACACATCACGAAGTTATCCCACCCATAACTAGGAGTGATAACCGGGGTCGGGCTTCGCCCACCATGTGGACGACCTCTGGACAGCAGCGGCGACCGGGAGGGGACGCCTCAGCCGACGGTGACGGACGGCGCGCCCGCGCTGGCCTCGTCGATGGGCTCGCCCATCTCCTCGGCGATGCGCATGGCCTCTTCGATGAGGGTCTCGACGATCTGGCTCTCGGGCACCGTCTTGACGACCTCGCCCTTGACGAAGATCTGCCCCTTGCCGTTGCCGGACGCCACACCGAGGTCCGCCTCGCGGGCCTCGCCGGGACCGTTGACGACGCACCCCATGACGGCGACGCGCAGCGGCACGGTCATGCCCTCGAGCCCGGCGGTGACCTCGTCGGCGAGCTTGTAGACGTCGACCTGCGCGCGACCGCACGAGGGGCACGAGACGATCTCGAGCTTGCGGGGCTTGAGGTTGAGCGACTGCAGGATCTGGTTGCCGACCTTGACCTCCTCGACAGGAGGGGCCGACAGGGAGACCCGGATGGTGTCGCCGATGCCCTTGGACAGCAGGGCACCGAACGCGGTCGCGGACTTGATGGTGCCCTGGAACGCCGGGCCCGCCTCGGTGACGCCGAGGTGCAGCGGCCAGTCGCCCCGCTCGGACAGCATCTCGTAGGCCTTGACCATGACGACGGGATCGTTGTGCTTGACCGAGATCTTGAAGTCGTGGAAGTCGTGCTCCTCGAACAGCGAGGCTTCCCACACGGCCGACTCCACGAGCGCCTCGGCGGTGGCCTTCCCGTACTTCTCGAGCAGTCGCGGGTCGAGCGAGCCGGCGTTGACGCCGATGCGGATCGAGACGCCCGCGTCCTTGGCCGCAGCCGCGATCTGCTTGACCTGGTCGTCGAACTTGCGGATGTTCCCGGGGTTGACGCGCACCGCGGCGCACCCGGCGTCGATCGCGGCGAACACGTACTTCGGCTGGAAGTGGATGTCGGCGATCACGGGGATCTGCGACTTGCGCGCGATCGCGGGCAGCGCGTCGGCGTCGTCCTGGCTCGGGCAGGCCACCCGCACGATGTCGCAGCCGGAGGCGGTGAGCTCGGCGATCTGCTGCAGCGTCGCGTTGATGTCCGTCGTCGGGGTCGTGCACATGGACTGCACGGAGATGGGGGCGTCACCGCCGACCTCGACCTTGCCGACCTTGATCTTGCGCGTCTTGCGCCGGGGCGCGAGGACGGGCGGGGGCAGGGCCGGCATACCGAGTCCAACAGTCATGGCTGAAGTATCTCCCAGTGGGGTTTGGAGGGCGTCCCCGGGCTGCCCCGCCGCCCGGAGACGGCGACGACGACGCCGCCCGGAGACGGCGACGGGCAGTGCTCAGCCGCCGAGGCTGATCGGCTTCACCACGTCGGCGTAGATGAGCAGGACCGACATGACGATGAGCACCGAGGACACGGCGTAGGCGACCGGCAGTGCCTTGGCGACGTCGACGTGACCGGGGTCGGGGCGGTTGCGCGCCTTGGCGATGCGGCGCTTGGCGCCCTCCCACAGCGCGCCGGCGACGTGACCGCCGTCGAGGGGCAGCAGCGGGATGAGGTTGAAGACGAAGAGGGCGAGGTTGAGCGACGCCATGAGCATGAGCAGGAAGACGAACGGGTTCATCCCGTCCTGTCCCCCGATCCACGGGATCTTGCCCGACGTCGCCTCGCCGGCCATCCGGCCGACACCCACGACGGAGACCGGGCCGTTGGGGTCGCGGGCCCCGGAGCCGAAGGCGGCCTGCACCACGCCGACCATCTTCTGCGGGATCTTCAGGACGACCCCGGCGGTGGCGAGCAGCTGCTCCCCCACGACCCCGGGGACGGCCGTGACCGGCTGCCGTTCGTAGCCGATGATCGCGCCGGAGGAGACTCCGAGGAAGCCGGTCTCCTGGACGATCGGCCTCCCGTCGGCGTCGACGAGCGGGGCGCCGTCGGGTCCGACCTGTTGCACGGAGTTGCGGATCGGCGTGGCGGTGAGGGTCTGCTCGACTCCCCCGCGCTTGACGACGATCGGTACCTGCTGCCCCACGCGGGGGCGGATGAGCTTGCCGACATCGGCGGTGGTCTTGATGGGCTGACCGGCGACGGACACGATCTCGTCGCCCGGGCGGATCCCGGCGGTGTAGGCCGGGGTCTTCGGGTCCGCCGCGGCGCACGTGGTCTTGGTCGTCGCGTCCTTGGCGGGCACGACGCACTCGGACACGCTCGCGACGCGCGCGCCGTCCTGGAGCGTCGCGACGCCATACGTCGTGAGCACCCCGGTCAGCAGCACCACGGCGATGAGGAAGTTCATCATCGGGCCGCCCAGCATGACGACGACCTTCTGGTGCACGGGGAGCTTGTAGAACACGCGGTCCTCGTCGCCGGGCTTGACCTCCTCGAGGCTGAGCTGGCGGGCCTCGTCGGCCAGCTGGGAGAACCGTCCCGTGCTCGACACCCGCAGGGTCCCCGGCTTGTCACCCGGCCGCGGCGGGAACATCCCGATCATCCGGATGTAGCCGCCGAGCGGGATCGCCTTGATCCCGTACTCGGTCTCGCCCCGCTTGCGCGACCACAGGGTGGGTCCGAACCCCACCATGTACTGAGTCACCTTGACCCCGAACTTCTTGGCGGGGACGAGGTGGCCGATCTCGTGCAGCCCGATGGACAGACCCACCCCGAGCACCACGAAGAGCACCCCGAGCACGAACAGCAGCACGGTCATCAGCGGAGCGCCCCCTCGGCGTCGGAGAGTGGTTCGGTCGGTCGTCCATCGGTCAGCCCCAACACGGTGCGGGCCCGGTGGCGTGCCCACGAGTCGGCACGCAACACGTCCTCAACGGACAGTGTCGCTGATTCGATCCCCTCGCCGCCGGAGGTCGCGTGGTCCTGGACCACCCTGTCGATCGTGTCGACGATGTCGAGGAACCCGATCCGGCCGTCGTGGAACGCGTCGACCGCCACCTCGTTGGCTGCGTTGTAGACGGCGGGGTAGGTGCCGGACGCCTCGCCCACCTCCCGGGCCAGCCGCACGGCGGGGAACGCCTCGTCGTCCAGCGGCTCGAACTCCCACGACTGTGCGCGGGTCCAGTCCACCGGCACGTCCACGTCGGCGAGGCGCTCCGGCCACGACAGCCCCAGGGCGATCGGCACGAGCATCCGCGGCGGACCCGCCTGCGCGATCGTCGAGCCGTCGACGAACTCCACCATCGAGTGGATCATCTGCTGCGGGTGGACCACGACATCGATCCGGTCGAAGGGGATGTCGAAGAGCAGGTGCGCCTCGATGACCTCCAGCCCCTTGTTGACCAGGGTCGCCGAGTTGGTCGTGATGACCCTGCCCATGGAGAAGTTCGGGTGGGCCAGCGCCTGCTCGGGGGTGACCTCGCGCAGGGAGTCCCTGGACCGGCCCCGGAACGGTCCTCCGCTGGCGGTGACGACGAGTCGGCGGACCTCCTCGGCGCGTCCTCCGCGCAGGCTCTGCGCGATGGCGGAGTGCTCGGAGTCCACCGGGACGATCTGGCCGGCTCGCGCAGCGGCCTTCACCAGGGGTCCGCCGACGATGAGCGACTCCTTGTTGGCCAGCGCCAGCACCGAGCCCTCGGCCAGGGCCGCCAGGGTGGGTCGGAGTCCGATCGAGCCGGTGATGCCGTTGAGCACGACGTCCGCGCCGGACCCGGCTGCGGTCACCGCCGCATCGTCCCCGACCACGACCTGGGGCCGATATGCCCCCCGGCCGGCCCGGACGGCATACGCGCCGATCGCCTCGGCGACCCGCTCGCAGGTGCCGGTGGCCACCGCGATGAGGTCCACCTCGAAGGCCACGGCCTGCTCGGCGACGAGGTCCAGGTTGGACCCTGCGGACAGGGCGGTGACGCGGAAGCGGTCGGGGTTGCGCGAGACCACGTCGAGCGCCTGGGTCCCGATGGAGCCCGTGGAGCCGAGGATGGCGACGGTGCGGGGTGAGGTCACGTCCCCATTGTCGCAGCCCACGGTGGTCGCCCCACCCGGCACACGTCGCCCGGGCGACGGGGCGGTCAGGCGAGCGACGTGCGGCGACGTCGCTCGAGGGCCCGGTCGGCACCCACGAAGGCGAGGCCGACGAGGGCGACGAGCAGGTTGGACAGGATCGTGAAGTAGGAGATGAACCGGGCCAGGCGCGTGGCCAGCCCTGGCTGCGCGGACTCTGCGAGGACCGACTCGCCCGCAACGACGAGGGAGAGCTGCCAGAGGACCGCCGCGACCGTGACGACGGCGACGACGCCGTGGACGGTGCGGCGGGAGGCCTGGGTCACCCCGACCACGCTTGCGCCGACCCGGCCGCCCGGCTCGTCACTCGCGGAAGACGCGCTCCTCGATCAGCTGCTCCTCGACGAGGCGCCCCTCGGGCTCGAACCGGCCCTGCTCGAAGCGCTTCCTGAACTCCAGGGAGACGTGGTCGACACCGCTGCGGTTCTTCTCGATCGTCATGACGACCCACTGGCGGAAGCGCTCGGCGTTCTCCAGGTGGTAGACGAGGTGGTGCTTGGCCACGACGTCGTACTTGTCGTTGAGGATGAGGATGACGTCGGACTCGTAGGCCAGCGCCGACGAGCCGCGCAGGTCGTTGACTCGCATGCGCTTCCCGGCGACGAGGCTGCCCTTCTCGGCCGCGACGATCGCGAGGACGGGCACCTGGTACTCCAGGGCGAGGTCCTTGAGTCCCTCGACGACGACTGCGACGCGCTCCTCCTCGCTGCCCGAGAAGTCCGCGACCGGCACCTTCTGCAGGTAGTCGACCAGGACGAGCGGCGGCTGGCTCTCCTGGCGCACGACCCCCTCGACGGTCGCACGAATCTCGTCGAGCGTGGTGTGCAGGCCGCTCGAGGTGTGCACGTGGAGGTGGTCGCCGTAGCGCTCGAGCGCTTCGATGGCCTCGGCCCCACCCGTGGCGTTCGAGAAGCGCTCGAGCATCGAGTGGGCGTTGCTGTGGCGCGCCTCGAAGCGCTGGCGGATCTTGGTCAGGCTGATGCCGTCAGAGCCCGCGATGGCACCGGCCTCGATGGCCAGCAGCCGCTCGAGGACGCTGTGGGCGTCGTGCTCGTAGGAGAAGAACACGGCGGACCGGCTCGCGGAGACGGCGTTGCGCAGCATCTGCAGAGCCATGGCCGTCTTGCCCAGCCCCTGCGGGCCCCCGAGCAGGACGAGCTCGCCGGAGCGGAACCCGCCCGTCAGGGCGACGTCGAGGGTGTCGAAGCCGGTCGGCCAGACGCGGGCGCCGGCCGCCCGCCCGGTGCGCATCTTCTCGTCGGTCTCGGCGAGCACCTCGGTGAGGGAGCGCAGGCGCGGAGCGGTGCGGGAGAAGGGCGGCGGCGGGGCAAGCTCCGCCGAGGCCTCGGGGGACTCGACGCTGGTCATGGGAGCGATTGAACTCCCACTGGTCCCCGTTGGGGGGCACTTCCGCCAACTTCACCCTGTCGTCTCGACAGCCCGACCATCGTACGGCGGACAGACCGGACACCATCGGACAGTTCGGGCGATCGGTGTCGCGGCTGCGAGTGGGCCGTCGGTGCTCCCGACGGCCCACTCGTCAGCGGTGGGTCAGGGGGCGATGCCGACGTACGTCGTCTCGAGGTACTCCTCGATGCCCTCGAAGCCACCCTCGCGTCCGAAGCCCGAGGCCTTGACGCCGCCGAACGGTGCGGCGGGGTTGGAGATGATGCCCTGGTTGATCCCGATCATCCCGTACTCCAGCGCCTCGCTCACCCGGATGACCCGGCCGAGGTCGTTCGTGAAGACGTAGGAGGCCAGGCCGTACTCCGTGCCGTTGGCCAGGTCGATGGCCTCCTGCTCGGTGCTGAACGACGCGATCGGCGCCACCGGCCCGAAGATCTCCTCCCGCATCATCCGGGCGTCCTTGCGCACCCCGGTGATGACCGTGGGCTCGTAGAAGTAGCCGCGGCCGGGTGCCGCCTTGCCTCCGGTGACGACCGTCGCCCCCTGGGAGCGGGCGTGCTCGACGAGCTCGGCCACGCCGTCGCGGGCCTTGCCGTCGATGAGCGGGCCGACGTCGACGCCCTTCTTGGTGCCCTTGCCGAGGGTCAGCGCCGACATCCGCTTCGCGAGCTTGGCCGAGAACTCCTCCACGACGCTCTCGTGGACGTAGAACCGGTTGGCGGCGGTGCACGCCTCACCGATGTTGCGCATCTTGGCGAGCATGGCGCCGTCGACCGCGCGGTCGAGGTCGGCGTCCTCGAAGACGAGGAAGGGCGCGTTCCCTCCGAGCTCCATCGAGACCCGAAGCAGCTGCTCGGCCGACTGCTCGACCAGGCGGCGACCGATGTTGGTCGAGCCGGTGAAGGTGAGCTTGCGCAGGCGCGGGTCCCGGATGAGCGGCTCCATGACGTCACCGGTCCGCGACGTGGTCACCACGTTGAGGACACCGTCCGGCAGCCCGCATTCGCGCAGGAGCTCGGCCAGGGCGAGCATCGTCAGCGGCGTCTGGCTGGCGGGCTTGACCACCATCGTGCAGCCCGCAGCGATCGCCGGACCGATCTTGCGGGTGCCCATGGCCAGGGGGAAGTTCCACGGCGTGATCATCAGCGTCGGGCCGACCGGCTTCTTCATGGTCAGCAGGCGGGTGGCGCCGTTGGGGGCGGTCGACCAGCGACCGCTGATCCGCACGGCCTCCTCGGAGAACCAGCGGAAGAACTCGGCGCCGTAGGTCACCTCACCGCGGGACTCGGCCAGGGTCTTGCCCATCTCGAGCGTCATGAGGGTGGCGAAGTCCTCGGCGCGCTCGGTGATCTTCTCGAACGCCGAGCGCAGGATCTCGCCGCGGTCGCGCGGGGGCGTCTTGGCCCAGTCCCCTTGCGCCGCAACGGCTGCATCGAGGGCGGCCTTGCCGTCGGCAACCGTCGCGTCGGCCACGTGGGCGAGGGTGGCACCGCTCGAGGGGTCTTCGACGGCGATGGTCTGCCCGTCACTGCCCTCACGCCACGTGCCGGCGATGAGCAGGCCCTTGGGGACGGACTCGATGAGGGACTTCTGGGTGGTGGCCATCAGGACTGTTCCTCCGTGGGTGCGTGGTCGTGGCTGTCGTGGGTCTGGTGCGTGTGGTGGTGCGAGGGGATGTGCCCCTGCGGTATGGCGCCGGCGCGGCCCGCGAGCAGCGGCTGCGCGGGGTCCCAGCGGGTGCCCTCACGGGCGTCCTGGCGACGGCGGGCGATGGCCGAGAGCGCTTCCAGGACGACGCGGTTCGCCAGGGCGGCGGTGATGTCGGCGTGGTCGTAGGGCGGGCTGACCTCGACGACGTCGACGCCGACCACGGGGAGCTCGAGGCAGATCCGGCGCACCGAGTCCAGCAGCTCGCGGGCCGAGAGGCCGCCGGGCTCCGGGGTGCCCGTTCCCGGGGCGTGGCCGGGGTCGCAGACGTCGATGTCGACGGAGAGGAAGACCCCCTCGCACTCGTCCGTCGCGATGGCGAAGGCGTCGGTCAGGCACTCCTGCAGCCCACGATGGACGATCTCGGTCATCTCGAACGACCGCATCTGCTGACCGGCCATCCAGTCGAGCGTCTCCGGCGGTGGCCAGTAGCCGCGCAGGCCCACCTGGAGGAACCTGTCACCGCGCAGCGCACCGGACTCGATGAGTCGGCGCATCGGCTGGCCGTGCCCCCACAGCGAGCCGAACTCGATGTCACCGGTGTCGGCGTGGGCGTCGAAGTGGATCATCGAGACCCGCCCGTGGCCGAGGGCGTTGGCCACGCCCTTGGCGTCAGGGAACGCGATCGAGTGGTCACCTCCGAGGACCACCGGTATGGCGCCGGCGCGGGTCACCTTCTCGACCGCGGCCTCGAGCTTGGGCAGCGACCGCTCGATGTCACCGGAGTACATCTCGACGTCGCCTGCATCGACGACCCGCAGGTCGACGAGGCCGTCGGTGCGCAGCGCCAGGGACGGTCGTGAGCCGTCGTGCGGCAGGTAGTCCGTCATACGGATCGCCTGCGGCCCGAACCGTGTTCCCGGTCGGTGGGAGGTGCCGCCGTCGAAGGGCGCACCCAGGATCACGACGTCGGCGTCGGCATACGTGCTCTCGTCGTCGAGGTCGCAGCGGTCCACGCCGAGGAAGGTGAAGTCGGGACCGTACTGCTGCCCGTATCGCGTCATGACCCGACCCTAGCCGCGCCGGCGGCCACCGGCCTCAGCGGTCCTCCATGCCCCACGGTGAGCCGTAACCCTCGGGCTTGGGTGCCTTGAGCAGGTCGAGGAACGGCACGGCGTCGAAGGCCTCCGGGCCGAGCACCCCGCTGCCGCTCCACGTCCCGTTGGCGAGCAGCTCGAGGGCCACCACGGGGTTGACCGCGGTCTGCCACACGACGCACTGGGCGCCGTACTCGTTCATCGTGTCCTCGTTGTCGGACACGTGGTAGAGGTAGGTGCGCCGCGGCTGCCCGTCCTTGCCGGTGCCGGTGACCCAGAGCCCGGCACAGGTCTTCCCCTTCATCTGCGGGCCGATCGTCGCGGGGTCGGGCAGCACCGCTGCGACCACGTCACGCGGCGAGACCTGTACGCCCTTGACGGTCACCGGGTCGGTGCGGTCCAGACCCAGCGTCCGCAGGGTCTTGAGGATGGTGATGAGCTCCTCGCCGAGGCCGTACTTGAAGGTGACACGGTCGGCGTCGATCCACCGCGGCATGAGGAGCACCTCCTCGTGCTCGACGTGCACGCACTCGACGGGGCCGATGCCCTCGGGGAAGTCGAACACCTCCGGCTCGGCGAAGGCCGGCAGGGTGGTGAAGCCCGCTTCCACGTCGCCACCGGCGGCCTCGGCCCGAGCCCGCTCCCACACCACCGGTGGGTTGAGGCACTCCTCGATGATCGTCCACATCGAGAACCCGGGAGCGAACGTCTCGTTGCCCTCCTCGTCGTACACCGCGAGGTTGGCGCCGTCGCGGGTGCCCAGCTCCTCGATGTGGGAGAAGAGGTGGTCCGAGGCGTACCGCGCGAACACGTCGGAGAGCCCGGGCTCGACCCCCATGCCGACGAGGGCCAGCTGGCCGGTCGCCTCCCACTCGCCTGCCAGGGCGAACTGCTCGTCGCCGAGCTTGACGTGGGCCTTGGAGTACGGCTCCTCCGGGTGGCGCTGCGACAGGCTCATCGCCATGTCGAGGTAGCTCGCACCGGCGGCGTGGGCGCCACGGAAGATCGGCATCACGAACCGCGGGTCGACTGCGTTGAACACGTGGGTGGCGGCGTACTTCAGGGCGAGGGCGGCCACCGCCCCTCCGTCCGAGGCATCCACCACCGCGGCGACGAGGCGGTCCTCCCCCGCCCGTCTGGCCGTCGCGTTGGCGACGGTCGCCTCGGCCCTGGCAAGGTCGTAGTCGGCGACCACGAGCAGCTCGAAGAAGTCTCGCTCGACGGCGATGCGCGCGGCGGCGTCACCGACGCCACCGGCGCCGATCATGAGGATCCGCATGGGGATGGTCTTCCTTCTGGTGCTAGGCCACGCGTTGCGCGCGGCGCGCTGAGACGGCCTGTGCTCCCAGCACGATCGCGACGGAGGCGAGGAACATCACCGTCCCGATGACGTTGATCTGCACCGGTGTCCCGCGCTGGGCCGCACCCCACACGTACATGGGGAAGGTCACCGAGCTGGGGCTGGCGTTGAAGTTGGTGATGATGAAGTCGTCGAACGACAGGGAGAACGACAGCAGGGCACCGGCCGCGATGCCCGGTGCTGCCAGCGGCAGCGTGACCCTCATGAACGTCGACACCGGTGAAGAGCCGAGGTCGGCCGCCGCCTCCTCGAGGCGGGGGTCCAACGTCGCCACCCGCGCCTTGACCGCCACCACGACGAACGAGACGCAGAACATGATGTGGGCGATGAGGATCGCCGTGGCGCCGGTCTGCAGACCGATGTTGAGGAACAGCGCGAGCAGGCTCGAGCCGAGCACGACCTCCGGCGTCGCCATCGGCATGAAGATCAGCAGGTTGGTCGTCGCCCGGCCCTGGAAGCGGTGTCGTCCGAGGGCGAACGCGACCATCGTGCCGAGCAGCGTGGCCACCAGCGAGGCGGTGATGCCGATGCGCAGGCTCAGTCCGAGGGAGTCGCAGATGCCGGCGGCCCCGCACGGGTTGGTCCAGGCGTCGGTCGAGAACCGGACCCAGTCGATGTTGTAGCGGCCGTTGGGCTTGTTGAACGAGAAGATGATGACGATGACGTTGGGGATCAACAAGATCGCCAGGGTCACCATCGCGACGAAGGCCAGCAGGTGCTTGCGTACCCAGTTCATGTCACACCAGCTCCTCGGTGCCCGCCCGGCGGACGTAGAACGCCACGAGGGCGAGGATCATCACGAGCAGGACGAAGGACAGGGCGGCCGCCATCGGGTAGTCCAGGACCCGCAGGAACTGGCTGTCGATGACCTGCCCGATCATCACCGTCTGGGTGTTCCCGAGCAGTCGGGAGTTGATGTAGTCACCAGCCGCGGGGATGAAGGTGAGCAGGGTCCCCGACACCACACCCGGCAGGGACAGCGGCCACGTGACGTACCGGAAGGTCATCCGCGGTGTGGCGTACAGGTCACGGGCCGCCTCCAGGAGCCGTCCGTCGAGCCGGTCCAGGGAGGTGTAGAGCGGCAGGATCATGAACGGCAGGAAGTTGTAGGTCAGGCCCCAGATCACCGAGAACTTGCTGTAGAGCAGCGAGTCGTTGTTGGACAGGTTGAGCAGCTGCAACAGGTCGGTGAAGTGGATGGCGCGGGCGAACCTGGCGACCACGAAGTTGTCGGACAGCAGCGTCTGCCAGGCCATGGTGCGGATCAGGAAGCTCGTGAAGAACGGGGCGATGACCAGCACCAGCAGGACGTACTTGCTGCGGCCCTTGCGCCCGGCGATGTAGTAGGCCAGCGGGTAGCCCAGGGCCAGGGCCAGCACGGTCGCGCTCGCCGAGTACCCGAGGGAGCGCAGGAGCTGCGGCCAGTACGTGGACAAGGCGTCGGCGAAGATGCTGATGTTGCCGGTGAAGACGTAGCCGTCGTCGACGTTGCCCTCCTGCATCGACTGCGATGCCAGGGTGACCATCGGCGCGACGTAGAAGACGATGAGCCACAGCAGGCCCGGAGCGAGGAGCAGGTAGGGCACCCAGTTGCGGCGCCCCCGGCGACGGGGAGGCTTGGAGATCTTCGGCGCCTCTTCCACCGCCGCTGCGGGACCCAGGCTCGCCGGAGCGCTACTCATCGTCCCGCCCGATGCCCGCGTCCTCGTCCTGCTGCTGGTCGAGCACGAACTCGTAGCCGGCGTCCCACGAGACGTCGACGTTCTCTCCCACCGACCGACGCGGCGACCCGTCATTCTGCTGGACGAGGGTGATCTCGTGTCCCCACGGCATCCGCACGAGGTAGTGCGTCGCCACACCGGTGAACGAGGCGTCGGTGACCGAGCCGCGCAGCACGTTCTGGCCCTGGTCACCCAGGCGCAGCTTCTCGGGCCGGACGCCGATCCAGACGTCCTTGATGTCCTCCGGCACCCGGCTGGCGTCCACGAGCACCTCGTGGCCGTGCACCTGGGCCGTGACGAGACCGTCGGGGCGGGTGCCGGTGAGCGTGCCCTCGAGCAGGTTGGACTGGCCGAGGAAGTTGGCCACGAAGGTCGTCGCGGGACGTTCATAGAGGGCGGCGGGGTCACCGAGCTGTTCGACGCGGCCGGCGTTCATCACCGCGATGGTGTCGGCCATGGTCATGGCCTCCTCCTGGTCGTGGGTGACGTGGATGAAGGTCAGGCCGACGTCGGACTGGATGCGCTTGAGCTCGATCTGCATCTGGCGGCGCAGCTTGAGGTCGAGGGCCCCGAGCGGCTCGTCGAGCAGCAGCACGTCCGGTCGGTTGACGATGGCACGGGCCAGGGCGACACGCTGCTGCATGCCGCCGGACAGCTGCGTCGGCTTCTTGCGGGCGACCTCGGCGAGCTCGACCAGGCTCAGCACCTCCTGCGCCTTGCGCTTGGCGTCCTTGTCGCCCCGGCGCTTCAGCCCGAACATGACGTTGTCGAGGACGTTCATGTGGGGGAAGAGCGCGTAGGACTGGAAGACCGTGTTGACGTTGCGCTGGTAGGCCTTCGCTGCGGTGATGTCCTTGTCACCGATCCGGATGTGGCCCGTGGTGGGCTCCTCCAGGCCTGCCACCATCCGCAGCGTCGTGGTCTTGCCGCAGCCGGAGGGACCGAGGAGGGCGAAGAACGTGCCGCCCGGCACGGTGAGGTTGAGCGGGTGCACGGCCGTGAAGGCCTCGAACTCCTTGCCCAGGTCGACGAGGTGCAGGTCCTCGGTGACGCCGGTGCGACGTTCGGTGCTCGTTGCCGTGCGCTCGGCAGGGGTGGTGGTCATGGTCAGCTCGCCGTCAGGTCGGAGAAGGCCGCGTTGAACTTGGTCTCCTCGGCGGACGTGAGCCCACGGAAGACGTGGGCTCGGGACAAGGTCTTGTCGTCGGGGAAGATGAGGGGGTTCTGGGCGACCGCGGGGTCGGCCTTCTCGAGGATCTGCTTGGTGTCGCGGACCGGCGAGATGTAGTTGACGTAGTCGACGACCTGCGCCATGACCTCCGGGTCGTAGTAGTAGTTGATGAGGACCTCGGCGTTCTTCTTGTGCTTGGCCATGGCCGGGATGACGAAGTTGTCGGACCACAGCGTGCAGCCCGTGCTCGGCAGGACGTAGCCGAGGGCGGGGTTGTCTGCCTGCAGCTGGACGACGTCGCCGGTCCACGCGACGCAGGCAGCCGTGTCACCGGACGCCAGCGGCTTGGTGTACTCGTTGCCGGTCCAGCCCTTGATCTGGCCCGAGTCCTTGGCCTTCTTGAGCTCGTCGATCGCCGCCATGTAGTCGGCCTCGGTGAAGGTCTCGAGCTTCTTGCCCATCGCGAGCATCACCAGCCCGACGGTGTCGCGCATCTCGGTCAGCAGGGTGACCCTGCCCTTGAGCGCCGGGTCGGTGAGGAGCTGGTCGATGCTCTCGACCTTCTTTCCGCCGGTCGCCTTGGGGTTGTAGGCGATTCCCGCGAACCCGCTCTGCCACGGCATCGAGTAGAGACGACCCGGGTCGAACTCGACCGTGACCAGGCTGTCCTCGATGTTCTTGTGGTTGGGGATGTTCGTGAGGTCCAGCCGCTGGGCATACCCCTGACGGATCAGGCGCGCGACCATCCAGTCGGTGCTGCACCACACGTCACGACCGGTGTCCTTGCTGTCGGCCAGCAGCGGCCGGACCTTGGCGTAGAACTCGTCGTTGTCGTTGTAGTCCTCGGTGTAGTTGACCTTGATGCCGAACTTCTTGGTGAACGCGTCGAGCGTCGGCCGCTTCTGCGTCTTGTCGTCCACGTCGATGTACTCGGGCCAGTTGGACCAGTTGATGACCTTCTCCGAGGCCGAGAGGTCCTCGGCGGCCTTGGCGGTCGGGGTCGTTGCCGCCGCCCCGCGGGCGCCGGGGTTGCGGCCCTTGACCCCGCACCCGGCCAGGGCACCGGCGACGCCGAGGCCACCCATCCCTGCCATGAAGCCGCGACGGCTGACGAGTCCACGGGCGAGCGCCGCCTTGAAGGCGAGGTGCTCGGTCGGCTGGGTCATCTGATCTTCTCTCTGCTGGTGCTGAGCTCTTGGGCCTGGTGCTGGTGACGCCGGTGTCGTCGTCGCGACGCGGCGGTCAGCTGTCGATGTTGGCCATCACGTGCTTGATGCGCGTGTAGTCCTCGAAGCCGTACATGGACAGGTCCTTGCCGTAGCCGGACTTCTTGAAACCGCCGTGCGGCATCTCCGCGACGACAGGAATGTGGGTGTTGATCCAGACGCAGCCGAAGTCCAGCGCCCTGGAGACGCGCATCGCCCGGCCGAAGTCCTTGGTCCAGACGCTCGAGGCGAGACCGTAGTCGACGTCGTTGGCCCAGCGGATGGCCTCCTGCTCGTCGGTGAACCGCTGCACCGTGATCACCGGGCCGAAGATCTCGTCCTGGATGGCCTCGTCGTCCTGCTCGAGCCCGGACAGGACGGTCGGCTCGAGGAAGAACCCGTCGCCCAGGGTGGTGAGGCGGTGTCCGCCGGCCGACACGGTGGCATGGTCCGGGAGCCGGGAGAGGAACCCCTCGACCCGCTCGAGCTGGTTGCGGTTGTTGACCGGTCCGAGGTGGGCGTCCGGGTCGTCCGGCAGTCCCACCTTCGCCGAGCTCCTGGCGTACTCCGCCAGGGCCGCGACGAAGTCGTCGTGGATGCGCGGGGCGACCAGCACCCGGGTGGCCGCCGTGCAGTCCTGACCGGCGTTGAAGTACCCGGCGGTGCCGATGCCCTCGACGGCGGCCTCGAGGTCGGCGTCGTCGAACACGATGACCGGGGCCTTGCCGCCGAGCTCGAGGTGCACGCGCTTGAGGTCGCGGGCTGCGCTCTCGGCCACCTGCACCCCTGCTCGCACCGAACCCGTGATGGCCACCAGGGCCGGGGTGCGGTGCTCGACCACGGCCCGGCCGGTGTCCCGGTCGCCGGTGACGACGTTGAACGTGCCCGCCGGCAGGAACTCCGAAGCGATCTCCGCCATGAGCAGCGTCGTCTCGGGGGTGGTGTCCGACGGCTTGAGCACGACGGTGTTGCCGGCGGCCAGCGCCGGGGCGATCTTCCAGGTCGCCATCATCATCGGGTAGTTCCACGGGGTGACCTGGCCGACGACCCCGATCGGCTCGCGCCGGATCCAGCTCGTGTGACCCCTCATGTACTCCCCGGCCGAACGTCCCTCGAGGACCCGAGCGGCGCCGGCGAAGAAGCGGATCTGGTCCACCATCGGCGGCACCTCCTCGCTGGCGGTGAGGGCGTGCGGCTTTCCCGTGTTCTCGGACTCGAGCCGGACGAACTCGTCAGCCCGCCGTTCGATGGCGTCGGCGAACTTCAGCAGCGCGGCCTGGCGCTCGCTCGGGGTGGTCTGGCCCCACTCCTCGAAGGCCTTGCTGGCGCAGGCATAGGCCGCGTCGACGTCCTGGGCCGTGGAGACCGGCGCGGTCGCGACGACCTGTGCGGTCACCGGGCTGACGATGTCGGCCCGGGCGTCCGTCGTGGCCTCGATGTAGGCGCCGCCGACGAAGTTGCGCAGGACGCGCGGGCCCGCGGCGGGACCGGGCGAGCCGGTCGCGGCCCCGGACGAGGTGACGGACGGGGCCGACGTGGCGAACCCGGCTGACGTGGCGGTCACAGACAACTCCAAGGAAGTTCGGGAACGGATTCCAGTGGTGGGAACTCTAACCCCAGGCCCACGGATTTCACTAGGTTCTGAGCCCTCGAATGCGGAAATCAACATCGAATTTACATTCACGCAACCGATTCCGTCGCCATGGGACTTGCGCCGAACCGCCGCGAGCGACACCATTGCCGCGTGACCCGCACTCCGAGCAACGGCACCGATGTGCGCCTCGACGACGTGTCGAAGGCGATCATCGAGCAGCTGCAGGAGGACGGGCGGCAGTCCTACGCCACGATCGCCAAGCGCGTCGGGCTGTCGGAGGCGGCGGTGCGCCAGCGGGTGCAGCGCCTCCTCGACCAGGAGGTCATGCAGATCGTCGCCGTCACCGATCCCCTCCAGGTGGGGTTCCGACGCCAGGCGATGATCGGCATCCGCGTCGACGGGGACCTGACCTCCGTCGGTGACGCCCTGTCGGCCATGGCCGAGGTCGACTACGTCGTCACCACGGCGGGGTCCTTCGACATCCTGGCCGAGGTCGTCTGCGAGGACGACAACGAGCTCCTCGAGCTCCTCACCAAGCGGATCCGCACCCTTCCCGGGGTGCAGACCACCGAGACCTTCGTCTACCTGAAACTCAACAAGCAGCACTACAACTGGGGTACCCGATGACCACTTCACCCACGCCCGCCACGACTCCCGCCGGCACGGCATACTCCGACGCCGCCCGCGACCACCTGTGGATGCACTTCACCCGCCACTCCACCTACGAGGAGGGGGGACAGGTTCCCATCATCGTGCGCGGTGAGGGACACAAGATCTGGGACGACCGCGGCAAGGAGTACATCGACGGGCTCGCCGGCCTGTTCGTCGTGCAGGTCGGCCACGGCCGACAGGAGCTCGCCGACGCGGCGGCCCGGCAGGCCAAGGACCTCGCCTTCTTCCCGCTGTGGTCCTACGCCCACCCCAGGGCCGTCGAGCTCGCCGAGCGCCTCGCCGCAGGTGCGCCCGGCGACCTCAACCGCGTCTTCTTCACCACCGGTGGTGGTGAGGCCGTCGAGAGCGCCTGGAAGCTCGCCAAGCAGTACTTCAAGCTCACCGGCAAGCCCACCAAGCACAAGGTGATCAGCCGCGCGGTGGCCTACCACGGCACCCCGCAGGGCGCGCTGTCCATCACCGGCATCCCGGCCGCCAAGGAGATGTTCGAGCCCCTGGTCCCGGGCGCGTTCAAGGTCCCCAACACCAACCACTACCGCGCGCCCGAGCACCTGCGTGACGACGAGAAGGCGTTCGGCCGCTGGGCCGCCGACCGCATCGCCGAGGCCATCGAGTTCGAGGGTCCCGACACCGTCGCCGCCGTGTTCCTCGAGCCGGTGCAGAACTCGGGTGGCTGCTTCCCGCCGCCGCCCGGGTACTTCGAGCGGGTGCGCGAGATCTGCGACGAGTACGACGTGCTCCTGGTCTCCGACGAGGTCATCTGCTCGTTCGGCCGCATCGGCTCGATGTTCGCGTGCGACGACTTCAACTACGTTCCCGACATCATCACCTGCGCGAAGGGCATGACCTCCGGGTACTCCCCCATCGGCGCGATGATCGCCAGCGACCGCCTGTTCGAGCCGTTCAAGAAGGGCACGACCTCCTTCCCGCACGGGTACACCTTCGGTGGCCACCCGGTCAGCGCGGCGGTGGCGATGGCCAACCTCGACATCTTCGACCGCGAGGGGCTCAACGACCACGTCAAGGAGAACGCCCCGAACTTCCGGGCGACCCTCGAGAAGCTGCTCGACCTGCCGATCGTCGGCGACGTCCGCGGAGCCGGCTACTTCTACGGCATCGAGCTCGTCAAGGACAAGGAGACCCGCGAGACGTTCAACGACGACGAGTCGGAGCGCCTGCTGCGCGGCTACCTGTCCAAGGCCCTGTTCGACGCCGGCATCTACTGCCGCGCCGACGACCGTGGGGACCCGGTCATCCAGCTCGCGCCGCCGTTGATCATCGGCCAGACCGAGTTCGACGACATCGAGAGCCGGCTCCGGTCGGTCCTCAAGGACGCCGAGAAGCACCTCTGAGCCGGCCGCCCTCGTGACCCGCCCACTCTGGTCCGAGGCTGCGGACAGGGAGGGCTCGTATGCCGCTTCGGCGGCGCACGAGCCCTCCTCGGCGTCCGTGCCCGGATCCTCCCTGCCCGAACCTTCCCTGCCCGAACCTCCCCTGTCCGGACCGTCCTTGCCCGCCACCGCCGACGTCGTCATCGTCGGCGCCGGGTTCACCGGCCTGTGGACCGCCCACTACCTCCTGCAGGCGCAGCCGTCGCTCGACGTCGTGGTTCTCGAGGCCCGGCACGCGGGCTTCGGGGCCAGCGGCCGCAACGGCGGCTGGGTCTCGTCGCTGTGGCCGGTCGGTCCTGAGACGCTGGCGCGCCGATCCGGCCGCGACGCGGCCCGGGCCATGGTGGCCGAGCTGCGTCACACGGTCGACGAGGTCGGCAGGGCAACGGAATCCGCAGGGATCGACTGCGGATTCCGCAAGGGCGGGACCATCGGGCTGGCGCGCTCGGCCGCCCAGGTCGCCAGGGCCCGCGCCGAGGTGGAGCACGCCGACGAGTGGGGCATCGGCACCCGCTGGCTGGGACCCGAGGAGGCGACGGCCCGACTCGCCGCCGACCGGGTGCTGGGGGCCACCTTCAACCCGCACTGCGCCCGGGTCCACCCCCGCCGGCTCGTCGACGGGCTCGCCGCGACCGTTCGTGGTCAGGGCGCCCGCATCCATGAAGGAGTACGGGTAGCGGCCATCGAGCCGCGCCGCGTGCGCCTGTCGTCGGGGGGCAGCATCGGTGCCCGGCACGTCATCAGGGCCACGGAGGGCTTCACCCCCGTGCTGGAGGGGCACCGGCGCACGGTCGCCCCCGTCTACTCCCTCATGGTCGCGACCGAGCCCCTGTCCGCGCAGGTCTGGGACCAGATCGGCCTCGCCGAGCGCGAGGTCTTCGCCGACCACCGCCACGTCATCATCTACGGCCAGCGCACGGTCGACGACCGCCTCGCCTTCGGCGGCCGCGGTGCGCCCTACCACTTCGGGTCGCGGGTCAGCCCTGAGTTCGACCACGACGCAAGGGTTTTCGCAGACCTGCGGGCGACGCTGACCGAGCTGCTCCCGCAGATCGGCGGGGTCGAGTTCACCCACGCCTGGGGTGGGGCGCTCGGCATCGCCCGTGACTGGCACCCCTCGGTGGGGCACGACCCGGCCACGGGTCTCGGCTGGGCGGGTGGCTACGTCGGGGACGGCGTCGCCGCCAGCAACCTCGCGGGTCGCACCCTCGCCGACCTCGTCCTGGGGCGTCGTACGCCGATCACCGAGCTGCCCTGGGTGGGGCACCGCAGCCGACGCTGGGAGCCCGAGCCGGCCCGCTGGCTGGGGATCAACGCCGGTCTGCGCCTGGCCCACACGGCCGACCGCGAGGAGGCCCGCACCGGACGGCCCGCCCGCATCGGCCGCCTCCTGGAGGCGCTGACCGGACACTGAGCCGGCACTGCCCGGCCGCTGGAAGGCGGCGGCCCGCACCGGCTGGCAGACTCCGAGCGTGTCCACGCCACCCGCCGAGCTGTCCGCCGCTGCCCTCGAGTTCGTCACCGTCCGCCACCTGGCGACCCTCACCACGCTGCGCCGGGACGGGAGCCCGCACGTCGTGCCCGTGGGCTTCACGTGGGACCCCGAGGCGCTCGTGGCGCGCGTCATCACGAGCGGGACGAGCCTCAAGGCCCGCAACGCGGCCGCCGGGTGCCGGGCGGTGGTGTGCCAGGTCGACGGGCGGCACTGGCTGTCGTTCGAGGGGCAGGCGCGCGTCCTCACCGACCGCGAGTCCGTGGGCGACGCAGAGCAGCGGTATGCGGCCCGCTACCGCGTGCCTCGCGAGAACCCCGAGCGGGTGGTCATCGAGATCGCCGTGGACCGGGTCCTCGGCAACGTCTGACCCGTGGTGTCTAGAGTTCGGGCCATGGCCGGGCGCGAGGTGGAGTCCCTCCCGGCGCTCGACGCCCTGCTCGCCTCAGGCCAGCCCCTGACCGGCCTGCGCCTGCAGGACCTCGACCTGCGGCACCACGAGGCCGAGCTCCTCGCCCGTACCGACCTCGGCGGGCTGGTCGTCCTCGGCGGCCGGCTGTCCCCCGCCCTCGACGCCCACCTGCGAGCGCACCACGCGCTGGTCTTCCCCACCGATCCGCACGCCCCGGTCGACCCCTACCGGGCCACCCTGTACTCCCCCGACGAGCTCTACGCCGACCTGTCGTCCCGGGGGTACGCCGCCACCCCCGACGCCCGCGCCTACCGGTGGACCCGCGACGCCAGCACCCACCGCGACGCCTTCGCGACGCTGCTCCGAGCGATCCACGACGACTCCATCACCGATGCCCTCGACGAGTTCGTCGACGGCCGTCCGGTCGTCGGGGTCATGGGTGGCCACGCGCTCGAACGCGGCCGCACGGCATACGCCGACGCCGCCCGGCTCGGACACCGGCTCGCCGCTCACGGGCTCGTGGTGGCGACGGGAGGCGGCCCGGGCGCCATGGAGGCCGCCAACCTCGGCGCCCTCGCCCCCGACGACTCTCGCCTGCACGCCGCGCTCGCACGTCTGGCAGCCGTGCCGTCGTTCCGCCCGGACATCGGCGCGTGGGCACAGCTGGCGCTCGAGGTCCGCCGCGACCTCGTCCCGGTCGGCACCGTGACGCACCGCGCCGACCGCAGCCTGGGCATCCCGACGTGGTTCTACGGTCACGAGCCGCCCAACGTTTTCTGCGACGCCATCGGCAAGTACTTCTCCAACGCCATCCGTGAGGACGGCCTGCTGTCTCGGGCCACGGCGGGGCTGGTCGTCCTCGAGGGCGCCGCAGGCACGGTTCAGGAGATCTTCCAGGCCCTCACGCCCCTGTTCTACGCGGGCACGGGACCCGACCAACCCGCCCGCGCCCTGCCACCGGTCGTCCTCGTCGGCCAGGAGTACTGGACGGACACCGTCCCGATCTGGGCGGCGGCGCGGGCCCTCGGCGAAGGACGTCCGCTCGGGGACTCGTTGCACCTGGTCGACACCGTCGAGGAGGCGACAGCCGTCGTCACCGCACGGCTGGGCCGGGAGGTCGGCCCGTGACGGCAGTCGTCAACGTCGTCGTCGCCCTCGGCATGCTCGTCATCGTGCCGCTCGGGCTGCGCCTGCTCCCCGTGGCCGGCGGCAGCCGACTGGCCCGGCTCTACCCGGCCTTCGCCGTCCCCGGGGCCGTCTGCCTGTGGCTGCCCCGAGGTGCCCTGTCAACGACCTTGGCCGCCTCGTATGCCGTCGGCACGCTGCTGCTCGTGGCCCTCGCGGCCCGTCATGTCTCGAACTGCCTGCGGCACAAGGTTTTTCGCGCTTCAGACGCAGCAGCCATCACCGCACTCGTCTGCCCCGCCATCGCCGCCTTCGCCCTCGTCAGCGAACGCGCGTCGACCGAGGTCTTCGGGTTCAGCCTGACGATCCTGGCCCTGACGGTTCCGCACTTCCACTACGCCGGTTTCGCTGCCGCACTGGTCGCCCACCTGGTGGCGACCGCCCACCCGAGCGCGGCGACGACGACGGCAGCCTGGTCGGTCCCAGCAGGCACGATGGTGGTCCTGCTGGGCTACTTCGTGAACGACGAGGTCGAGCTGCTCGGTGCCGTCATCCTCACCGCCGGGATGTGGCTGGTGGGCTGGACGCTGTGGACGGGCGCCCGGGCGCAGACCCGCGACCCCCGCACGCGGCTGCTGCTCGGCACCAGCGCCGCGACCCTCGTCCTGACGATGGTGCTCGCCCTCGACTGGGCGCTCGGCCACGTGGTCGACGCCGTGCCGCACCTCCCCCTCGTCTGGATGGCGTGGACCCATGGACTGGCGAACGCCGTCGGCTTCGCCCTGTGCGCCCTCGTGGCGTTTTCACGAACGACTCGGAGAACTGCCCGTGAAGCTGCCTGACCTCGCCCACCTGCCTCTCACCTACGAACCCCGCGGGCTGACCCTCGACGGCCCGATGCCGCCCGGCTTCCACCACCTCGAGGTGGAGCGGCGGCTGGGAGACGGCGACGCGGCATACGCGCGGGCGTCGGAAGCGGTGATGCGGTGGGCTCCGCAACGCGGCATCGGCCTCCGGCCGGTCGCGACGGCGCCCCGCGCGGGGGAGGGCGTCGACATCCTCAGCCACCTGGCCGTGCTGCCCGTCCCCTGCCGCGTCGTGTGGACGGTCGAGGGACCGGACCGCACCGGGTTCGGCTACGGCACGCTGCGCGGCCACATCGAGAGCGGTGAGGAAGGCTTCCTCGTCGAGCGACGCGGAGACGAGGTGTATGCCGTGATCCGCGCCTACGCGCAGGCAGCGACCCTCCTCGCCCGCCTGGGCGGTCCCGTCAGCTGGCGGCTGCAGAAGCTCGCCGCGCTGGGGTACCTGCGCGCGCTGCAGCGTGCCGCGGACGGCACGATGGCCCCCTGAGCCAGCCCCGCTGACCCTCGTCCGCCAGCCACCCCGACCTGCGCAAAACGCTGGTTGCGCGGCATACCGCGGGTTGTTGTCCCGACCTTTGCCGCGCAACCAGCGTTGCGCCGGAAGACAGGGCGGTCGCCAGGGGTGTGCGACTGTGCCGGGCTAGTCGAAGACGATGGTGCGACGCCCTCGCAGCACGACGCGGTGCTCGGCGTGCCAGCGGACGGCCCTGGCCAGCGCCATCGCCTCGAGCTCCTGCCCGACCGAGGCCAGCTGCGCCGGGCTCATCCGGTGGTCGACGCGGCGGAAGTCCTGCTCGATGATCGGGCCCTCGTCGAGGTCGGCCGTGACGTAGTGCGCGGTGGCCCCGATGACCTTGACGCCCCGGTCGTGCGCCTGGGTGTAGGGCTTGGCGCCCTTGAAGCTCGGCAGCAGCGAGTGGTGGATGTTGATGATGCGACCCGGCAGATCGGCGCACAGGTCTGCCGAGAGGATCTGCATGTAGCGCGCCAGCACGATGGTGTCGGCCCGGTGATCGGCGACGAGGTCGCGCAGCTGCTGCTCGGCGGCGGCCTTGGTGTCCCGGGTGACGGGCACGTGGTGGAACGGCACGCCGTGCCACTGCGCGAGGCCGCGGAAGTCCTCGTGGTTGGACACGATCGCCGGCACCTCGATCGGCAGCGACCCGCTCTCGACCCGGAACAGCAGGTCGTTGAGGCAGTGCCCCTGCTGGCTCACCATGACCAGCACGCGGCGGCGCTGGGACAGGTCGTGCACGGCATACTCCATCGCGAACTGCGCAGCCACGGGCGCCAGGGCGGTGTCGACGTCGGCGACGGGCAGGGCGGCGCCCTCGCGCACGAGGTGCATCCGCAGGTGGAACTCCCCCGAGGTGGCATCGGCGAACTGCTGGCTGTCGAGGATGGTCATCGCCAGGTCGAGCATGACGCCGGAGACGGCGTGGACGATGCCGCGGCGGTCGGGACAGGAGACGGTGAGGACGAACTCGCGACCGCTCTCCGCGGGCGCAGGGGTGGACTGGTGCACCCGGACAGCCTAGGGGCGGGTCATCAGGACGATCCCCAGGCACATCTCGTCGGTCGTCCCCTCCCCCCACACGACGTACCGCTCGGGCACCCCGGCCAGCGCCGGCAGCTGGTCACGCAGGCTCTGGTCGTGACGGCAGGTGACCGTGAGGGTGTCGCCGGGCTTGACCGCGACCGCAGGTGTGACGGGCTTGCTGCCCTGGTTGTCGAAGTCCCAGATCGGGAGGTCGAGCACCGTCCGTTCGCCCTTCCTGCCCTGGTTCACCACGACGGAGATGCTGCGCCCGAGCAGGTGCATGTGCCCCGCTACCGCTCGAATGGTGCCCGCCTGCGTCACCGGCCGGGTGCAGGACTGCGCGGTGCCGGCCTTGATCGGGCCGCACAGCAGGTGCAGGAGGTTGGCCGTCGACCCCGCTCCCGCTCCGAAACGCCGCTGCACGTCGGCCACCGCCGCCTCGCGGGCGCACAGGGCTCCGGAGCGGCCGGGCCGGCAGGGCAGCTCGACGGGCGCGGGGAGCAGCACGGTGTCGAGGGTCTTGCGCGTGCCGTCGTCGGCCGCCACTCGCAATTTCGCGGCAGAGGTGTCCGGAGCATCACCCGCCAGCAGGTTGTAGTGGACCTGCATGACGATCCGCGAGCCCGGCTCGAGCGGCATGCCGAGGTCCTTGGCGAGGAGGCTCTCGCCACCGCCGGGCGCCCAGGCCCCCAGCCAGGGCGCGTCGTCGAGCGTGCCGCCCTGGCTCTCGACGCCGGTGCCACCGAAGCATGTCCAGCCCTGACCCGGCGACTGGTCGTCCTGCGCCTGGGCGCGCGCCACCTGCGCCGGCGGGATGCGGAAGAGGATGACGTGGTGGACGACCGAGGGGTTGCCGGGCAGGACGTTGACGCCGGTCACCACGGACTTCGCAGTCAGGTGCGGGTCGAGCAGGAAGCAGCGGTAGTCATCGGTCCCCGGAGCGGCCGGCGCCTTCGGTGTGTATGCCGCGGGCATCCGGAGCGTGACGAAGCGCTCGCCCTTGCGCAGCGGCGCCTGGGGCTTGGCCGCCGGGGAGGCGGAGCCGTGCCCGTCCGCATGTCCGGACGATGTGGTCGAAGTGGTGGAGGCTTCAGCGGTCACCCGGCGTCCCGAGGCCGGGTCGTCCGCCCCACCCGTGCCGCAGCTCGCGAGGGCGAGGGCACCGGCGACAGCCGCTGCCACGACATGCAGGGAGCGACGGGCTCCGGTGCTGCGCAGCTTCACGTCACGAGTGTAGGCAGCAGCTACCCCCGCAGGCAGGGGTTGCGTCAGGCGGTGGAGGCAGCGAGCTGGCCGCAGGCCCCGTCGATGTCCTGCCCGCGGGTGTCCCGGATCGTCGTCGGGATGCCGTGGGCACGCAGCCGCTCGACGAACTGCTGCTCCACGCCGGGGCGTGACGCGGTCCACTTCGACCCCGGGGTCGGGTTGAGCGGGATCGGGTTGACGTGCACCCAGCCGCGCCCGCGGGCGTTGAGCTTCTTCCCGAGGAGGTCGGCGCGCCATGCGTGGTCGTTGATGTCCTTGATGAGCGCGTACTCGATGCTCACCCGGCGGCCCGTCGCCTCGTAGTAGCGGTGTGCCGCGTCGAGCGCCTCGTCGACGCTCCAGCGGGTGTTGATCGGCACGAGCTCGTTGCGCAGCTCGTCGTCGGGGGCGTGCAGCGACAGCGCGAGGGTCACCGGGATGCCCTCGGCGGCGAGCTTGTCGATCGCCGGCACGAGGCCGACCGTCGACATGGTGATGCCGCGGGCCGACATGCCGAGCCCGTCGGGAGCCGGGTCGGTCATCCGCCGGATGGCGCCGATGGCGGCCTTGTAGTTGGCCAGCGCCTCGCCCATCCCCATGAACACGACGTTGGAGATGCGGTTGGGGCCGCTCAGCTCGGGCGCCCCGTCCTCGTCGCCGAGCTCCGCAGCCTCGTCACGCTCGTCGTCGACCCCGCCGGCGGCCGTGGCCGCCAGCTCGCCGCTGCGCAGCATCCGGGCGGCCTGGACGACCTGCTCGACGATCTCGCCGGCCGACATGTTGCGGGTCAGCCCCGCCTGGCCGGTGGCGCAGAACGGACAGTTCATGCCGCAGCCGGCCTGGCTCGAGATGCAGATGGTGACCCGCTTGGGGTAGCGCATCAGGACGGACTCGACGATCGCGCCGTCGTGCAGCTTCCAGGCCGACTTGATGGTCATCCCGTCGTCGGCGGTGCGCTGCACGTGCGGGCTCAGCAGGGTGGGCAGCAGGTCCGCCACGAGGTCGTCACGGATGGCCTTGGGCAGGTCGGTCATCTCGTCCGGCGACCCGACCAGCCGCTCGAAGTAGTGCGTGGACAACTGCTTGGCGCGAAATCCCTTGTGTCCGAGCGCCTCCACCGCTTCCTTGCGTTCGGCCGGTGAGAGGTCGGCGAGGTGGCGCGGGGGCTTGCCCCGTCGCGGCGCGGTGAACGTCAGGGCACCCGGGGCGGGGCGCTGCGTCGTGGGCTCGGGCAGGGAGGTCGTCATGGCTCCCCCAGTTTCGCAGCCACGGGCCGCAACTGCCCAATCGCCGGGTGTGCGGTCCTAGGCTGGGTCCATCGACAGGGGAGGAAGTGCGTCGTGGGGTTGTTCTCGCGCAGGAGCCGGTCCTCGGACGACGAGGGTCGGCCGAGGCCCACGCCCGCGGACCAGCGGGTGCCGCGCCACGTCGACGCCGCACTGACGATGTTCACCGAGCCCGATGCCGCCACCTTCCGTGCCACGGTCCGGTCGACGCTCGCCGAGATGGGGTACGAGGTCGTCGTCCGGTCCGACCACGTGACCACCGACGACGACCGCCAGTGGGGCCTGTGGAACCTCGCGGCCGGCTGCGCGGGCACCGACCCGCAGGACTGGCCGAGCACCATCCGGGAGCACTTCACCACGATCATGGCCGCCGGCGACGACGAGCCGCTCACCGCGGCATACCTCGAGCAGCACGTGGTCGCCCGGCTGATGGAGGAGGACGGCCTGCGGCAGACCCCCGACTGGATCGACCGCGGCCTGGAGTGGGCACCCGGGGTGCGCCAGGTGGTCGTCGTCGACACGCCGCAGACCGTCCAGGTAGTCCCTCCCGCAGCGCTCGAGGAGTTCGCGCCGCTCGGGCCGTGGTTCGACCGCGGGTTGGTCAACCTGCGGGCCCAGCTCGATCTCGAGGAGTTCGAGCTCGAGGAGATCACGCACCAGGACGCCTCGTTCTCGTGCCTGCTCGGTGACAGCGTGTACACCGCCAGCCTGGCCCTGCTTTTGCCCGAGGTGGTGCGCCGGTATGTCGCGCAGCCGGCCTCCGAGAAGGGTGTCCTGTTCGCGATCCCCTACCGCCACCAGCTCGCGTTCCACGTCATCGACGAGCCCCGGGCAGCCCTCGAGGCACTGATGGTGCTGCCGCAGTTCGCCGCCGCCGGCTTCCTCGAGGGCAGCGGGCCGGTGAGCCCCAGCGTCTTCTGGTGGCACGAGGGACAGGTCCGCCAGGTCTCGACCCTCTCACCGGAGCGGACGCTCTCGGTGACGCCGGGGCCCGAGCTCGAGGCCCTGCTGGGTATGACCCAACGCGACGAGGACTGACGAGGACTGAGGCGATCCTCGGACCGCACCGGCCGGCGAGGTTCGTCGTCGCTGTGCGTCAGGGCCGTGCCGAGCTCGGGCGGTCCGTGCCTGCACCCACCTCTCGTGTGCTGGACAGACGCCACGACGCGAGGTCGCGCGCGCGACCGACCGGATCAGGATCGAGCTCCAGGGCCAGCAAGGTGAACATGCCCTCGTAAATGAGCAGCAGGTCCTGGGTGGCCTCGTGGTGGTCGGGGACGCCGGCCTCGCGCACGAGCTGCCCGAGGCGCTCACTGATGTGCTCCTTGTGCTGATGAGCGACCGACCGGCCGGGATGGTCTGCGGGGAGCTGCAGGCTCGCCGTCACGTGGGCACAGCCGCGGCTGGCGTCGCCGTCGTTCCAGTCGTCCATGGCCGCGAAGAGGGCCAGGGACCGGTCCAGCGGATCCTGCTCCCGGGCGATGCACGCCTCCCAGTGCTGACGCCAGCGTTCGTCCCGCGCAACGAGGTAGGCCGCCACGAGGTCGTCCTTGCCCCGGAAGTTCTTGTACAACGACGCCGTCGCCACTTCCGCCCGCTCGATGATCGCGTCGACACCGGTCGCGGCGATCCCGTGGGCGTAGAAGAGCTCGTCGGCTGCGTCGAGGAGGCGAGCTCGCGCAGAACGACGAAGTTGGCGTTCGGTGTCCATCTGGCTAGTCTACCCAGATGAATAGAACGATCGTTCTACCTGGTCGCTCGTGACCTCGGTCAAGACCTCCGGCGCCACGCCAGAGACCGGGGCGGGCGTCGCCATGGTCGCCGCCGGCGTGGCGCTCGTGGGTGTCTGCTACGGGTTCGCGCGTTTCGCCTACGGTCTGTTCTCGCCCGAGTTCCAGACGGCATTCGACCTCAGCGACACCTGGTCCGCAGTGATCGGCGCGGGCAGCTACCTCGGATACTGCGTCGCCATCGTGGGCAGCACCGTGCTGACCCCACGGTGGGGTCCACGTCGCGTCGCGATCCTGGCCGGCGTGGTCGCCACCGCCGGGATGGCCGCGGTGGCGGTCGCCCCGTCCGCCGGCGTGCTCGCTGCCGCCCTGCTGGTCGCCGGCTCCAGCACCGGCATCGCGTCACCACCCCTGGCCGCAGCGGTCACGCACTGGGTGCGGCAGTCCGGCCAGGACCGCGCACAGACCCTGGTGAACGCCGGCACCGGGGTCGGGGTCCTCGTTTCGGGGCCGATCGCCTTGTCCCTGCTTGCACAGTGGCGGTTGGCGTGGGCGGCCTACGCCGCGGCCGCGGCTCTGGTCACCTGGTGGATCGGGGCGACGATCCCGGCCGGTGCCGGAGCCATCCGAGGCGCCGCAGCGGCCGCGAAGTCGCCCGCATCGGCCCACGACGGACACGACCCTGCGCTGCTGGCGGCTTCGTTCGTGCTGGGGCTGAGCAGCGTCGCGGTCTGGACCTTCGGGCGCCGGATCGTCGAGGACGGCGCTCACGGCAACGGGGCGTCCGGGGCCATCATGTGGACCGTGATCGGAGCCGCAGGGGTCGCAGGCGCCCTGAGTGGTCCCCTCGTGCAGCGTGTCGGCGTCACGAGATCATGGTCGAGCCTGATGCTCCTGCTCGCTGCGGCCACCGCGACGATCGCCGCAGCCCCTTCTCGCCTCACGTCCGTCGTCATCGCGGCGGCCGTCTTCGGCGCCACCTACATCGCGCTCACAGGTGTGGCGCTCCTCTGGGCCACTCGCCGGTACCGTCACCGGGCCGAGGTGGGTGTCGGGGCATCGTTCCTGCTCATCGCCCTCGGACAAGCGGTGGGCGCCCTCGTCGTCGGGATCACCGTCGAGGCGCTCGGGCTCGCCGCAGCGTTCTACCTGTGTGCGGCGGCCGCCCTCCTGGGAGCCTACGCACGAGAACGCCGGTCGACGAGGAGGCGGCCACACCAGCTGTCCGTTCCGCAGCCCGCTCATAGCGCTCGGCTGCTCACCGGTCAGACGGGGACGACCCAGGCGAGCAGGGCCCACGCGATCGGGGCGACGAGCACGAGGGAGTCGAGACGGTCCATGATGCCGCCGTGGCCGGGCAGGATCGTGCTCATGTCCTTGATGCCGAGGTCCCGCTTGATGGTCGACTCGGTGAGGTCGCCCACCGTGGCGGCAACCGCGACGCACGCGCCGAGGACCGCGCCGCCCCACCACGGGCCGTCGAGCAGCAGGACCACCGCCACCGCACCGCCGACGACGCAGGTCAGCACAGAACCGGCGAAGCCCTCCCAGGACTTCTTCGGACTCACCGACGGGGCCATGGGGTGCTTGCCGAAGAGCACGCCGAACGCGTAGCCGCCAACGTCGCTGAGCACTGTCACGAGGATGAACAGGACGATCCGGCGTGCTCCGTCGTCGGCCGCGAGCATGAGCGCGGCGAACCCGGCGAGGAACGACGGGTAGACCGCGACGAAGAAGCCGCCCGCGATGTCGCGCACGGCGTCGAGGACACCGTCGGCGATGCGCCACAACAGGATGCCGACGCAGGTCAGGCCGAGCGTCACGATCAGCGCCTCACCACCGCCGACGTAGGCCGACAGGATCATGCTGATGCTGCCGACGATGCTGGGCACCAGGGGCACCGCGATGGAGACCTGCAGCAGGGCCCGGCGCAGCTCCCAGACGCCGACCGCCACCGCCGCGACGACGATGACGAGCATCAGCTCCTTGCGCAGCAGCAGCGAGACGATGATCAGCACCCCCAGACCGACCCCCACGGCGATGGCCGCCGGGAGGTTGCGGCCGGCCTTGGAGGTCCTCGTCACGGGCGCGCCGGGGACGGCGTCGCCCGCCGGGCCTTCATGGCCTCGGCGGCGAGCACTGCGGGACGAGGGAACGGACATGGCGGAGGTCCTGGGAGCTGGTCGGCGAGCGCCTCACACCTCGAGGAGCTCGGCCTCCTTGCCCTTGAGCAGCTCGTCCACGCTGTCGACGTACTTCTTCGTCGTGGCGTCGAGCTCCTTCTCGCCTCGGGCGCCGTCGTCCTCGCCGATGTCGCCGTCCTTGACGAGCTTGTCGATCTCGTCCTTGGCCTTGCGGCGGATGTTGCGGATCGACACCTTGGCGTCCTCGCCCTTGGTGCGGGCGAGCTTGATGTAGTCCTTGCGACGCTCCTCGGTCAGCATCGGGAGCACGCAGCGGATGACGTTGCCGTCGTTGCTGGGGTTCACGCCGAGGTCGGAGTCGCGCAGGGTCTTCTCGATCTCGCTCATCGCCGACTTGTCGAACGGGGAGATGAGGATGGTGCGCGCCTCGGGCGTCTGGAAGGACGCGAGCTGCTGCAGGGGGGTGGGAGCTCCGTAGTAGCTGACCGTGAGCTTGTTGAACATGCCCGGGGTCGCACGACCGGTACGGATGCCGGCGAAGTCCTCCTTGGCGACCTCGACGGCCTTGTCCATCTTCTCCTCGGCCTCGAGGAGGGTCTCTTCAATCATGTCCGGCTCCTTGTCGGGCGGTCCCGCTCGGGGTCCGCCGGTCGTGTGTGGTCAGTCGGTGGGGTGGGTCGGGGCAGGTCGCGGCGCAGCGCCGACTCACCCAGGGGTGACCAGCGTCCCGATCCTCTCACCACGCAGGGCCTTGTCGACGTTGCCCTCGCCCTCCATGCCGAACACGACCATGGGCAGCTTGTTGTCCATGCAGAGGCTGAAGGCGGCGGTGTCGACGACCCGCAGGCCACGCTGCATGGCCTCGGCGTAGGTGATCTCGTCGTACTTGGTCGCCTCGGGGTTGGTGCGGGGGTCGGAGTCGTAGACCCCGTCCACGCCGTTCTTGCTCATCAGCACGGCGTCGCACTTGATCTCCAGCGCGCGCTGGGCCGAGACGGTGTCGGTGGAGAAGAACGGCATACCGGCGCCGGCGCCGAAGATGACGACCCGGCCCTTCTCGAGGTGGCGGATGGCCCGTCGCGGGATGTACGGCTCGGCGACCTGGCCCATCGTGATCGCGGTCTGGACGCGGGTCTCGATGCCCTCCTTCTCGAGGAAGTCCTGCAGCGCGAGACAGTTCATCACCGTGCCGAGCATGCCCATGTAGTCGGCGCGGGTGCGGTCCATGCCCTGCTGCTGCAGCTCGGCCCCGCGGAAGAAGTTGCCGCCACCGATGACGACGGCGACCTCGATGCCACTGCGGACGGAAGCGGCGATCTGGCGGGCGATGCCCCGCACGACGTCGGGGGCCAGGCCCACCTTGCCCCCGCCGAACACCTCACCGGAGAGCTTGAGCAGGACGCGGCGCCGTGACGCGGGCGACCCGTCGGTGGACGATCCGGTTGGGGCGGTCTGCTCGGGGGCAGAAGTCACGACAGATCCTCCTGTGGCTGTACGGGCGGTCACCGAATACTTCCACACTCGGCGCGCACCGCCGTCCCGAGCGTCCCGAGCGTCCGGACTGTCCCCCGACCGACACCGGCCCTGTGGTCTGCGCACGGTTGGGTCGCGGGGGCCGCGCGTGGCAGGGTTGGCGCCGGTGGGGTGACGAGCCGAGCTCGACCCCACCCACGGCTCTGCACGCAGCGAAGGAGAAGCACATGGGTTCAGGCATCCTCCCCGGGCACCGCGACGACACGGTCCGCCCCCAGGACGACCTGTTCGGCTACGCCAACGGCAGCTGGGTCCGGGAGACCGAGATCCCGGCCGACCGAGGTCGTTACGGCACCTTCGACGTGCTGCGGGAGCAGTCCGACGAGCGCGTTCGCGTCATCATCGAGCGCGCGGCCGCGGACACCGACGCCGAGGAGGGCTCGGCCACCCGCAAGGTCGGCGACCTCTACCGCTCCTTCATGGACGAGGAGCGCGTCGAGTCCCTCGGCCACGCACCCATCGACGACGACCTCGCCGCCATCGCCGCGATCACCAGCGCCGACCAGCTCTTCCACACCATGGGTCGCCTGCAGCGCCAGGGGGTCCCGGGCGTGCTCGGCCTCTACGTCGCCCCCGACGCCAAGAACCCCGAGCAGTACACCCTCTACCTCTCCCAGGCCGGTCTCGGGCTGCCCGACGAGTCCTACTACCGCGACGAGCGGCACGCAGCCGTCCTCGCGGCATACCTGCCGCACGTGGCCCGCATGCTCGACCTGGTGGGGATCGGCGCAGGCGCCACCGACGCGGACTCCCCCGCGGCGCGGGTCGTGGCCCTCGAGACGGCGCTGGCCCGCCACCACTGGGACAACGTCGCCACCCGTGACGCGGTGAAGACCTACAACCCGTTCGACCGCCAGGAGCTCGAGGGCCTCGGCCGCGCGATCCCCTGGTCGGAGTACGTCCGTGGCCTGGACGCGCAGGGAGCGTTCGAGCACGTCGTCGTGGGCGAGCCCAGCTTCCTCGAGGGGCTGTCCACCCTGCTCGACGACGTGGGCATCGAGGACTGGAAGGCGTGGCTGGCCTTCCACCTCGTCAGCTCGGCGGCACCCCTGCTGAGCAGGGCCTTCGTGGACGCCGACTTCGACTTCTCCGGCCGCGTCATCAGTGGGTTGCCCGAGAACCGCGCCCGCTGGAAGCGGGGCGTCTCGCTGGTCGAGGGCGCCATCGGCGAGGCCGTGGGCCAGCTGTATGCCGCGGAGCACTTCCCGCCGCAGGCCAAGGAGCGCATGCTCACCCTCGTCGGCAACCTCGTCGAGGCGTTCCGCCGGTCCTTCGACGGCCTGGAGTGGATGGGGCCGCAGACGCGTGCCCAGGCCCTGGCGAAGCTCGAGTCCTTCACCCCGAAGGTCGGCTACCCCGACGTGTGGCGGGACTACTCGACGCTGGCCGTCGACGACGACCTCATGGCCAACGTCCGCCGGGCCAACGAGTTCGAGTTCCAGCGCCAGCTCGACAAGCTCGGTGGCCCGATCGACCGTGACGAGTGGATGATGCTCCCGCAGACGGTCAACGCCTACTACCACCCGATGCTCAACGAGATCGTCTTCCCGGCCGGCATCCTGCAGCCGCCGTTCTTCGACATGGATGCCGACGACGCGGTCAACTACGGCGGCATCGGCGCGGTCATCGGCCACGAGGTCGGTCACGGCTTCGACGACCAGGGGTCACGGTACGACGCCCGTGGCGCGCTGCGCGACTGGTGGACCGAGGAGGACCGCGCCCGCTTCGACGAGCGCACCCAGGCCCTCATCGCCCAGTTCAGCGAGCTGTCGCCCATCGCGGCGCCGGACGACAAGGTCAACGGCGCGCTGACCGTCGGGGAGAACATCGGCGACCTCGGTGGCCTGGCCATCGGCTACTCCGCCTACCGCATCGCCACCGAGGGCGAGGACGTCCCGGAGCTCGAGGGGCTCACCGGACCCCAGCGGTTCTTCGTCGGCTGGGCGCAGGTGTGGTCCGGCAAGGCCCGCACCGAGGAGGCCAAGCGGCTGCTCGCCATCGACCCGCACTCCCCCATGGAGATCCGGGCCAACGCGGTGCGCAACTGCGACGAGTTCCACGAGGCGTTCGACGTCCGCGAGGGTGACGGCATGTGGCTGGCACCCGAGCAGCGCGTACGCATCTTCTGAGCGGACCGACGATGAGCACAGCCCTGCGGGACGACCCACCCGTCACCGTCGCCATCACCCGACGGGTCCGCCCCGAGGACGAGCGGCTCATGCAGGCCTGGGTGGAGGCCGGCACCTCGCTGGCCCAGAACTTCCCGGGCTTCCTCGGCACCGGCTGGCTGCGGCCCGGGCCGGGGTCGCGCGAGTGGCACATGCTCTACCGGTTCGACTCCCGGGCCAGCCTGCTGCTGTGGGAGGAGTCGCGCGAGCGCACCATGTGGCTGCGCTCGGCCCAGGACCTCGTGCAGCACACGCGGGTCGAGCACCGCACCGGCATCGAGGGCTGGTTCGACGAGCCGCAGCCGCGGCCGGTGGACGAGTCCGGGGCGCCCGAACCCGTGCCGCCTGCTCCCCCACGGTGGAAGCAGGCCGTGACGATCTGGCTGGCCTTCTTCCCGACCAACCTGCTGTGCACCTGGCTGCTGCTGCCGGTGACCCGTGACTGGCCCCTGGTGCTGCGAGTGCTGTCGATGACACTGCTGCTCACGCCGCTGATGACCTACCTCGTGCTGCCCCAGGTCACGCGGCTGCTCCATCCCTGGCTGGTCAGAACCCGGCGTTCCTGAGCAGGAACTCGGTCTCGGTGTCGCGCCCGCCCCGCGGGTCAGGCCCGGGGTCGACGTCCTGGACCGTCCTGAGCTCCTCGGGCGGGACACGTTCGGGCAGGTGGGTGAAGTCCCGCGGCTCGCGGGTGCGTGGCGCCTTCGCTGCCGTCTTGCGTGCTCTCCCCATGCTCTGAGTATGCAACGGACGCACCCTGCGCACGCGCCATACCGGGGACGCGCGCGAGGCCCGCCCCCCGAAGGGGACGGGCCTCGTGAACTGCGGTGGAGCCTTGTGGGCTCCGGGTGGAGCGGGGATCAGCTGCCGACGCGGAAGCGGGCGAACGACGTCGCGGTCGTGCCAGCCTCCTCGAGCACCTTGGCCACGGACTTCTTGGCGTCCTTGGCGAACGGCTGCTCGAGCAGCACGTTCTCCTTGAAGAAGCCGTTGACGCGACCCTCGATGATCTTCGGGAGGGCGGCCTCGGGCTTGCCCTCCTCCTTCGCGGTGGCCTCGGCCACGCGACGCTCGTTCTCGACGGTGGTCGGGTCGACCTCGTCGCGGCTGAGCACGGTCGGGCTGAACGCGGCGACGTGCATCGCGACGTCGCGGACGATCTGCTCGTCGCCACCCTCGGCGCCGACGAGGACACCGATCTGTGCGGGCAGGTCGGGGCTGGTCTTGTGCAGGTAGGACACGACGACCGGGGCCTCGACGCGGGCAACGCGCTTGACCTCGATCTTCTCGCCGATGGTCGCGTTGGCGTCGTCGAGGAGCTCCTTGACCGTGCGACCGTCCTCGAGGCTGCTCGCGAGCAGCCCCTCGGCGTCGGACACGCCCGAGGCGACGGCCTGGGCAAGGACCTGGTCGGCCAGGGCGATGAACTTCTCACCCTTGGCGACGAAGTCGGTCTCGCAGAGGACCTCGACGAGGGTGCCCGTGCCGCCCTCGGCCCTGGCGGTGACCAGGCCGTTGGAGGCGGTGCGACCCTCGCGCTTGGTGACGCCCTTGAGGCCCTTCACGCGAAGGATCTCGGTGGCCTTGGCACGGTCGCCGTCGGCCTCGTCGAGGGCCTTCTTGACGTCGAGCATGCCGGCGCCGGTGGACTCACGCAGCGCCTTGATGTCAGCGGCGGTGTAGTTCGCCATGAATGTTTCTCAGCTCTTCTCTGTCAGAGGGTGCGGTGGACGAGGTGCGCTCAGGCCTTGGCGGCGTCGGCGTCGGCGTCGGCGTCGGCGTCGGCGTCGGCCGGAGCCTCGGCAGGTGCCTCGGTGGCCTCGGCGGCAGGCGCCTCGGTCGTCTCGGCAGCAGCAGCCTCGGTCGTCTCGGCAGCAGCAGCCTCGGGGGCGTCCGCAGCAGCGGTCTCGCCGGCCTCGGGGGCAACGGCGTCGGCAGCCTTGGCGGCGTCGCCACCGAGGAGCTCGCGCTCCCACTCGGCCAGCGGCTCGTCGGTCGCGACGACACCCTCGGCCTGCTCACCGGACTTGCCGGCGGAGCGGGACATGAGGCCATCGGCCACGGCGTCGGCGATGACGCGGGTCAGCAGGGTGACGGAGCGGATCGCGTCGTCGTTGCCGGGGATCTTGTAGTCGACCTCGTCGGGGTCGCAGTTGGTGTCGAGGATCGCGATGACCGGCAGGCCGAGCTTGCGAGCCTCGTCAACGGCGAGGTGCTCCTTCTTGGTGTCCACGATCCACACGGCCGAGGGGACCTTGGACATGTTGCGGATGCCGCCGAGGGTGCGCTGGAGCTTGATCTGCTCCCGCTTGAAGATCAGGAGCTCCTTCTTGGTGAAGCCGGAGGCTGCGACGTTGTCGTAGTCGAGCTCCTCGAGCTCCTTGAGGCGGGTGAGCCGCTTGGAGATCGTGTTGAAGTTGGTGAGCATGCCACCGAGCCAGCGGTGGTTGACGTACGGCATGCCGACGCGGGTCGCCTGCTCGGCGATGGGCTCCTGGGCCTGCTTCTTCGTGCCGACGAAGAGGATGGAGCCGCCGTGGGCGACGGTCTCGCGAACGAACTCGTACGCGTTGTTGATGTACGTCAGCGACTGCTGCAGGTCGATGATGTAGATGCCGTTGCGCTCGGTCATGATGAATCGCTTCATCTTGGGGTTCCAGCGACGGGTCTGGTGCCCGAAGTGGACGCCGCTCTCGAGGAGCTGGCGCATGGTAACGACGGCCATGCCGTGTCT